>NZ_JAWRXD010000217.1:0-379 GCF_046535215.1 Priestia sp. SIMBA_032
GTGGTCAAGGAGAAGATGAAGATATACCGGAAGCTCATAGCATGAGAAATTATTTAATGGTACACGGTATAGATGAGAGTCGTATTTTAATAGAAGATCAATCTACAAATACGTATGAAAACTTAAAATTTAGTATGGATTTATATAATGTGAAACATGCGGTAGTGGTAAGTAATACATATCATTTATATCGAACGAAAATAATTGCAAAGCGTTTAGGTATGAAGATGGAGGCGCTAGCTGCTGAAACACCAATTCGTTCTAAGAGAAAAATGTATGTTCGCGAATATGCTGCTATTATGAAAACAATATTGTTCGACCGTTAGAGCTCAAATGCGAGCTCTTTTTTAATTTAAAAGCGTATCATTTGAAATGAATG
>NZ_JAWRXD010000218.1:0-377 GCF_046535215.1 Priestia sp. SIMBA_032
CTGCGGTATTCCCATCTTTTACCCAACCTCGGTTCAACAGATTCTCGACTTCGGTGTGCACGCTGTTGCGTTGTCCCGCAGCACTGGCGTCTGGGCCTCGATGAAGCTTGTCAGTGAAATCGTCGAGACGTCAGCTTCAGTCAACGTCGATCCGACCCGGGTACAACCCGTCATCCCGGAGTTTCCCTCTCAGCCCGCCGGTGGTTTCAATATCCGCTGGCCCGATCGATCTCTGGACCAGGAAGCACGGCTCTACCAGCATCGCCTCCCGGCAGTACTCGCCTATGCGCGAGCCAATCAAATCAACCGCGTGGTTTGGGACACTCCGACGCCACGGGTCGGCATTGCGTCCAGTGGTAAAGGCTATCTCGACACGG
>NZ_JAWRXD010000219.1:0-377 GCF_046535215.1 Priestia sp. SIMBA_032
GTTGTACTGGCGGTGTGGTCGGTCGTCGAACTCAAGACCGCGCATCCCCTGGTCAACCTGCGCGTCCTTCGCAACGCCGAGGTCCTCGTCGCCAATGGCACCGCCATCGGACTCGGCGCAGTCATGTACATCGGCTTGTCGATCGTCAGCCTCATCGCCCAGGCGCCGACCTCCACGTCGTACGGAATCGCGATGCCGCTGTTCTGGGCCGGATTCGTACTGCTGCCGCTGTCCGTCGGCAGCTTTGGCGCAAATCGCCTGGTACGCAGGATCGCCCATCGCATCCGAATGCGCACGCTCCTGCTGGTCGGCGCCGGACTGTTCACACTTTCCAGCGTGCACCTGAGCCTCGATCACAACTCCCTGTGGGAGATCCT
>NZ_JAWRXD010000220.1:0-375 GCF_046535215.1 Priestia sp. SIMBA_032
GGTGAGCGGCGCGCACCTCACCCGCGACAGCGGGGCGGAGGGCTCGGTCCTAGCCGCGGCGGTCGGCATCTCGGGCACCACGGACTGCAAGGTCGGGACGCGATCGGCCGACGGTAGGGTCCAGGTGTGGCACCCCCAGAACGTCACGTTGCAGCGCGGCGAGGCCGGGTGCACGATCTCGAACGCGCTGCACCCGGTGACGACGCACTGACGCGCGGGCGCCGTTGAGGATCGGCAATCGATCCAATGACAGGCTAGGGATGGGTTGATCGCTTCCCGCAACCGGTGTCGTCACGCCATTCATCTTCGGTTGAAGCGGCAGACTGGCTCACGTGAGTCAGACTACGAAATCACGTCGTCGGGACCTCATCCGCG
>NZ_JAWRXD010000221.1:0-374 GCF_046535215.1 Priestia sp. SIMBA_032
GTGGTAGCGGGGTGCGTCGGGCGAGATCGACAGCGACGCCCTGGGAATCAACTGGCGGATGGCATCTGCGACTTCCTGATCCGAGACGACAGATCCGCTGCCGATGTTGTATATCGAGTGGTTCAACTTCGGTGTAGTGAGCACCGAAACGATCGCCTGTGCAGCGTCCTCTATGTAGATGAGGTCGCAGGACACGTCGGCGTCCAGATGCAGCGGCTTACCGGCAATGGCGGCGTGCAGGAGCCGCGGCAGTCCGATGAAGCGCGAGGTGGGGTTGCCCAGCGGGCCCCACGCTCCTCCGATGCGCAGCCCGACGAGCTCTACAGCGCCGCTGTTGCGAGCGAGGTCTGCGGCGAGCTCGAGCGACTTCTTCG
>NZ_JAWRXD010000222.1:0-374 GCF_046535215.1 Priestia sp. SIMBA_032
TCAAAAATAGAAGAAATTAATAGAAAGATAGAAAATTCGTCATATAAAAAAATTAGCAAAATTATAAATCAGATAAAAGAGTTACTTTTATTTAAAGGAGAATGTATTTCACACTACACAAGTATTACAACAGTTCAGTTTCTATTATTAAAGGAAAGCCCATTTCGTCTGTCTGAGGGGACTTTTCTTAATGACACTTCTGAAGGAGAAGAGTTGTTTAAATTTTTAGAAGTGTCTAATGGGAATGTTAAGAAAGATCATTCTGAAATATTTGCTAAGAGACCTTTTATAGGAAGCTTTGTTGATGCCGACAAAAATAATGATTTGACTCTTTGGAGAATGTATGGTAAAGAAGGATTAGAAGAAGCTAAAGG
>NZ_JAWRXD010000223.1:0-374 GCF_046535215.1 Priestia sp. SIMBA_032
GGTGTCACTTGCTCCTTTGGAATGCCGCATTTCTCAATGGATCCCCGGCCCCTCACCTGGGCGAGTTGATACGCTTAAACTCTGGTGGCGCATACAAGGGATCGATGTGTTGGCCGACGAATTTGCTTTCACCGGCCCGCTGAACCCGGCTGATTTTCCTTATTCCCTGTATGTGCCAGCGGATTACATGCGGGAACTCGATGCCGTGGTACAGGTGTACTTCACCATCGTGGATGAAACGGGCTTTGTGACCCCATCAGCTCCTTACACACTGACCATTGATAACAATCCTCCTAAATTTGCGGGTGCGGACGATACGGCTCAATTCGTTGACCCGGATATTGCTATGACCGGCATCACTCAGGCGGTATTGG
>NZ_JAWRXD010000224.1:0-372 GCF_046535215.1 Priestia sp. SIMBA_032
CGGGTTCCCGCTCATCCTGTCGTTCTTCTCGAGCCCGGCAGGACACAGGCAGCTCGGTTCGCTGGTGCTGGCGGTCACCCTCACCCGCGCGCCCATCCTGGTGCCGCTCATGGCGCTCTCCAGCTTCCTGGTCAGCCAGTTCGCCCGGGCGCCGCAGGGCGCCTTCCGGCTGGTGACGCGCCTGTCGGCCCTCATCGCCGGCGTGGTCGCCGTGCTGTGCCTGTGCGCCTGGGCCTTCGGCGTCCCCGTGGTGAAGGCGGTGTTCGGTGCGCAGTTCGACCTCGACGCCGGGACGCTCACGGCGCTGGTCGCATCCTCCGGGATGATCGGGATACTCTGCGTCACCGGGTCCGCGGTTCTGGCGCGCAACCT
>NZ_JAWRXD010000010.1:0-118868 GCF_046535215.1 Priestia sp. SIMBA_032
ATAAAAATCGATTTAGGTGACCACTTTCTTATTATAGAAAGGGCTTCTTCTCCTTTTTTAGCACTTCGAGAGGCTACGATACGATGACATGCGTGCCCTCTTTTGCTAATAATTCTGCTGGAGCTAGACCAATCCCGATATCCCACCTGTAATAATACCTACTTTTTCTTCAAACTTATGTTCCTCTTAGAAAGATAGTATGTAAGGCAAGAGCACGGAGAATGCCCCTAGAACAATATAAAAATAACCAGTTATCCGAAGGCATCCAATTTTGTAACTTTGAGCGTACTTTACTAAACAGGGGCCACGATATGAACTAACCCAAAAAATACTAAACCAATCATTTAAATAACTCTTTACGTTGCTCACGCATCCACTGTGCAACCTGAACTTCCTCTTGTTTATATGACTTTTCAAGCTCTGCAACAATCGATTTATAATCGGTCTCATTTCGGTTCTGACTCATTTTAGCTGCACCTTGAATAGATGTGATTTCAATTTCAAAGCCAACTATTCCCTTCATTTCACGCTTAAGCAGCTCTGGGTCAAATGTATCCCAGGTCCGACCATTTTCTCGGTGAGACTCATAGTGTTTAAGCATAGTATCCAAAGACGATTTCAGCTCATCTCCAGAGATTATACGTGCTGTTCCATAAGCATGGACAGCTAGATAGTCCCATGTAGGAACTTCTTCACCCTGATACCAACTAGAAGAAATGTAAGCGTGAGGTCCTTGAAAAATGAGTAACACATCGTTATTATTGTCTAAAGTTTTTTTCTGTATGTTTCCGTATGCAATGTGCCCAGTTGCATAGATTTTCCCTTCATCTTCCCGAATTTCCAAGGGGATATGAGTAGCCAAGGGACGATGTTCATTAACAGTAATCAATAAAGCAAACGAGTTAGACTTCATAATTTGAACTGCCTCATCATGATTCATACGATATTGCTTAGGAATGTACACCATAATCATCCTTTCAACTTATATTTAAGTTTTTTAATATAAACATTAAAAATAAATATTCGATAAAAAAATAATATTATACAAACTGACATGAAAAAAGGTACAATATCAAACAAATATACATGACAGAGGGGATGCAAATGAATAATACTATTTTTACGTTTGAAGATAATTATCCAAAATACAAACAAATCTATGAGAAATTTAGATTATTTATTGAACAAGGAGACATTTTGGCAAATGAGCAATTGCCCTCCGTTCGTCAACTTGCGGATTCCTTACAAGTAAGCCGAAATACAACTTTAATGGCATATGAACAACTGGTTGCTGAAGGGTATATTCGTGGGGAGGGACGAAAAGGGTATTTTGCAAATGAGTTAGAACCCCTAATATTTCCAGAGTTATTAATCTCCCATGATAAAAAGCAAAAAGAGTCAAAGAAACCTCCAGTAGTTAATTTTAGGGCAGATGCCGTTGATCAAACACATTTTCCACTGAAAATTTGGAGGAGAATTTCTAATCAAGTATTAACATTACAGGACAGCTTTAGATACGGAGAACCATTTGGGGAAGAATGCCTGCGCGAACAAATTTCTGCGTACTTGCTCCAATCTAGAGGAGTAAAAGCAGATGCAGATTCTATTATTATCGCTAGTAGTACCCAACAAATGCTAGTATATCTTGGACATATCATGAAAGATGAATTCCAGAGTATTATAGTTGAAGACCCTGGTTATGACGGTGCCAGAGAAGCTTTTCAATTTCATCGTTTTATGTTTGAAACTTTGCCCGTTTATGAAACAGGTGCTGATCTTTCACAACTAGAACAAATGAAATCACGATTAATATATGTAACCCCTTCCCATCAAAGTCCAATTGGAGTAAGCATGTCTATTCAGCAACGACAAATGCTTATTCATTGGGTTAATGAGATGCATGGATATATTATTGAAGACGATTATGATAGTGAATTTCGCTATACACAAAAGCCATTTCCTGCTCTTGCCTCTATTGATTCTGCAAGAGTCATCTATCTAGGAAATTTTTCGAAGGCCTTTCTCCCCGGAATCCGTTTAAGTTATATGGTATTGCCTCAACCCATTTTAAATCATTACAAAAATAAATTTCTTCAATTCGAAAGTACCACTTCAATTCTTAGCCAACTCACAATGGCTAAATTTATAGAAGAGGGAGAATGGAGTCGTCATATCAAACGCATGCGTCTCGTTTATAAACGAAAAATGCAGCACTTAGTATCAGTATTAAAAAAAGAGTTTGATCAAAGTATCTCCATTATTGGTGAACAGTCTGGTTTATACTTATTAGTGAAAGTACATCTCAATCACTCAGAAGAGTGGTTAATCAGACAAGCTTTCCTTTATGGTGTTAAAGTTTATCCGGCCTCACTTTACGTGATTAAAAACAAACCCGATAAACCAATTATTAAGCTTGGCTTTAGCAATCTTTCTCACAATGAAATTACAAGAGGTGTGGAACTCTTAAAAAAGGCTTGGTCATAAAAACCTTCTCATCATTCTATTAGCACCTTAATGCAGACGCATATTTCCCTTTAATAAAGAGTTTATTGTTAACTAAATGACAGATTAATATGCAGGTCCTATTGCAATTCGAAACGATATGTTAAGGAGAAATTTTAAATAACTATTATAAAGTATAAAGAGAAAAAGTAATCGAAGATAAATAGAAACCAAGAACAAAAGAAAAGCTCTCAAAAATGAGAGCTTTTCTTTTGTGTTTATTTATACTGCCCCTTTTCTATACTGATTACGTCTTTCTTTAAGATAATAGTAGAAGTATGTCTAAGATTCAAAAATTAATAGTAAGTGACTTAAAGTTTTTGCACCATAACTTTCATAATTCATTTAATAAATCATAAAGGTTTGCATCAATTCACATAAAAGTATAGACATTTATGTATGTCTATACTAATATAGTGAAGATGTCAATTGGAAGCGCTTTTAATCTCTATTTAAAGGCGCTAAAGTAATATGAAACCGGTTTTACTAGCTTCAATTGGGAAGCACAACGGTTGTAGAACACATTAGAGTCTAGATAGTGATTAAAGTCTCTTCAACAACAGTAAGGAATGAAATTTTTATAAAAAATTAGACTTTTTCTCTATCGGAGCAAATGATTTAATATAAGAAACAGGTGAAACTCATGAATACAAGACAAAAAGAAATTTTGTATCTATTGTTATCTCAACCTGATGAATATTTACTGGTGCAGGAATTTGCGGATAGATTAAATTGTTCTGAAAAAACAATTCGCAATGACTTGAAAATAATTGAAGATTACCTTGATAAGCATTCAAATGCTCATCTAATTCGAAAACCAGGACTAGGAGTTTATTTAGATATAGAAAAACATGAAAAAGTGCGTTTATGTAATAAGTTTTATATAGTGGATAATGATGCAAAGTATCAAATCGTTGAGGAAAGGGTATTGCAAATCGCCTATAACTTACTAATGAATGTAAAGCCAATTACAGCAAAAGAGCTTGCTGCTCAATATTTCTTAAATAGGGCTACAATAAAGAAGGACTTAAATAAAATTGAGGAATGGCTGAAGCATTTTAGCTTAAGACTAGTCTCAAAACAACGAGTAGGTTTGATAATTGAAGGAACTGAAAAAAATAAAAGAAAAGCACTGGCTAGAATGTCAGATTTAATTAAAAACTCAGATTTTGTAGATCATTTTGTCAAAAGACAGTTTTTATCTCATGAAGTAGAATCTGTAGCAAATGAATTGAAAGCGTTACAAAACCGTTATTCGTTATATTTTACAGATGAAACGCTTGAAGGTTTATTATTGCATACATTGTTGATGATTCGACGAACGAAACTAAAACAATCTATTTCAATTTCTAAAAGGGAGATAACTCTTTTACAGGAGAAAAAAGAATATAAGTGGGCTTGTGAATTTCTTAAAGGGTTGGAACAAGTTTTCGCCATCCGTTTTCCGGAAGAGGAAGTAGTTTATTTAACATTGCATATATTAGGTGGGAAGGTTCGTTATCAAAAAAATGGTGCATCATGGAAATTAGATGAAAGTGATGAAGAAAACACTGAATTTTTTAAGGTTCTATGTCATTTAATTCATCGTGTATCTGAACTAACTATGCTAGATTTTGGTAAGGATCAAGTTTTGGAAACGGGATTAAAAGTCCATTTGTATACAGCTTTAAATCGAATAAATTATGATCTTTCTGTATCAAATCCAATGTTGAATGACATTAAGAAGATGTACCCTTACATGTTTGATATAGTGATTGATGTACTTGGAGAAATTAATCAGTCGTTTGCCCTTTCTATTCCAGAGGAAGAAGCTGCATATCTTACCTTGCATTTTCAAGCATCTATCGAACGTTTAAATGGTAATAGGCAAAAGCAAAAGAACGTAATCATAGTATGTCATATGGGAATTGGAATGTCACAATTATTACGGACAAAGATTGAAAAGAAATTTCATCAAATTTATGTGATGGATTGTATTGCGAAAGCTGATTTAGAGGAGTATTTAACGAAGCATCATGATGTGGAACTTGTTATTTCTACAATATCTCTTCCGGAATTAAAGATTCCTTGCCTTGTCGTATCACCACTATTAGAATCTACAGAAGAAAAGAAACTAGGGGAATTTATCAAAGAACTTGATGAACCAGTCCGTCAAGAACAAATAGAGTTTGCTCTGCTAAATTATACAACCCCTTTTCTAGTTTTTTTACAAGAGGATATAGAACACCGTTACAAGTTAATCGAGAAGTTAGCAAACGCCTTGTTTGAAAAAGGTTATGTCGAAAAAGAATATGCTGTGCATGCAATTATGAGAGAAAAAATGTCGGCAACAACCATTGGGGCAGGTATTGCAATTCCTCATGCGAATTCTAAATTCATTAAACAGTCAGCAATTGCTATTGCTACACTAAAAGAGCCCCTTGATTGGGGAACTGAAAAAGTGACCCTTGTATTTATGTTAGCTGTAAAAAATGAGGATCAAAAAATGACAAAGAAACTATTTCAAGAGTTATCTTTTATAAGCGAAAAACCGTTCTTTATTCAAAAACTTACTAAAGAAACAAATGTAATGAAGTTCCTATCTCATTTACATTATTAAAAAAAGCAGGGCATTTATGCCTTGCTTTTTTGTTTGACAAGGTAAAAGTTCGATTTTTCCGGAAGTTACGGTAAAAAACAAAACTTTTGACTTTGTGATATTGCTATATAGTATTTGTAGGCGCTTACGAAAAAGAATTTGAGGGGGACTAGAAATGAAACTGTTAGCGATTACATCATGTCCAAATGGGATCGCCCATACTTATATGGCAGCAGAGAATCTGCAAAAAGCAGCAGATAGATTAGGGATTCAAATGAAAGTTGAAACTCAAGGTGGAATAGGAGTGGAAAATGAGCTTACTGAAAAGGATATTAATGAAGCAGACGGCATTATTATAGCTGCAGATCGAGCTGTAAATAAAGATAGATTTATAGGGAAAAAGTTGCTAGTTGTAGGCGTTCAAGATGGTATCCGTAAGCCACAAGAATTAATTCAAAAAGTAGCGAGTGGTAATGTACCTGTTTACCAGTCACTATCAAAAGAAGAAAAAAGCAATCAACCGCAGAAAAAACAAAATCCAATTTATCGTCATTTAATGAATGGTGTATCTTATATGGTTCCATTCATTGTAGTTGGTGGATTGTTGATTGCTATTGCCTTAACCCTCGGAGGTGAAAAGACACCAAAAGGTTTGGTTATTCCAGATGATTCTTTTTGGAAGATAATTGAACAAATTGGCAGTGCCTCATTTACTTTTATGGTTCCAATTCTAGCCGGGTATATTGCTTATAGTATTGCAGATAAACCAGGACTTGTACCTGGTATGATTGGTGGATATATTGCAGCAACAGGAAGTTTTTATGGAAGTACAAGTGGTGCGGGGTTTTTAGGAGGTATTATTGCTGGTTTCTTAGCAGGATATGTAGCGTTAGGAATTAAGAAATTAAAAGTTCCCAAAGCGCTCCAACCTATTATGCCGATTATTGTTATCCCAGTAGTTTCTTCCCTTATTGTAGGTTTAGCATTTGTATTTATTATTGGTGCACCTGTGGCACAAGTTTTTGTAACATTAACTGCTTGGTTAGCAGGTATGCAAGGATCTAGTTCCATTCTTTTGGCATTGATTTTAGGAGCCATGGTTTCTTTTGATATGGGTGGTCCAGTTAATAAGGTTGCATTCTTGTTTGGTTCAGCAATGATTGGTGAAGGAAATTACGAAATTATGGGTCCAATAGCTGCGGCAATCTGTATTCCACCAATCGGAATGGGACTTGCTACGTTCTTAAGAAAGGGAAAATTTCAAGCTTCAGAGAGAGAAATGGGTAAAGCAGCATTTACAATGGGTCTATTTGGTATTACAGAAGGAGCTATTCCATTTGCAGCACAAGATCCACTTCGCGTAATTCCAAGTATTATGGCCGGTTCTATGACAGGTTCTGTTATTGCGATGATAGGTCATGTAGGAGACAGAGTAGCACATGGTGGTCCGATTGTTGCAGTACTAGGAGCAGTTGATAATGTACTTATGTTCTTTATTGCTGTTATTGCAGGTTCTTTTGTAACTGCTATTTTAGTAAATGTGTTAAAAAAAGATATTGCTAAAGTAGACATGCAAGAAGTAGAAACAATAAAAGAAGTTTCGACAGGAAAAGAAATAACACAAGTTCAAAAACAAGTAGAACAGGTAGAAATAAAAAAACTAAAAGACATAACAAGTTTAGAACTGATTGATACTGATTTAAGGGGAGAAACACGTGACGATATTATTGATGAAATGATTGGAAAACTAAACTTTGCTGGTGCTTTATATTCAGAGTCTGAATTCAAACAAGCTATTATGAATCGAGAACAAGAAAGCACGACAGGCATTGGCATGAATATTGCGATTCCTCACGGAAAATCGGATGCTGTTAAGAAACCAAGTGTAGTATTTGGAATTAAACAATCAGGGGTAGATTGGAAAAGTCTTGATGGAACAGAAGCAAAATTAATATTTATGATTGCCGTACCGAAAAGTAGTGAAGGAAATGAACATTTGAAAATTCTTCAAATGCTCTCTAGAAAACTGATGGATGACAGTTATAGGGAACAATTATTATCTGTCCAAACAAAAGAAGAAGCATACAAACTACTAGATGAAATCGCATAAAACAAAGGGAGATTAATTATGACTGAACTATTATTTTTTGAACCCGTTTTTAAGGAAAGAATTTGGGGGGGAACAAAATTAACTTCTTTTGGTTATGAGATTTCATCGGACCAAACAGGAGAGTGTTGGGCTTTTGCAGCACATAAACATGGACAAAGTGTTGTAAAAAATGGTAAATATAAAGGATTAACTTTAGGTGAATTGTGGAAGAAAAACCGAGTTGTATTTGGGGATTTGGATGGAGATTGTTTTCCTCTTCTAACAAAAATTTTAGATGCTAGTCAAGATCTATCTGTTCAAGTACATCCAAATGATGAATATGCCAATATCCACGAGAATGGAGAATTTGGGAAAACAGAATGTTGGTATGTTATTGATTGTGAAGAAAATGCAGAAATTATTTATGGACACCATGCAAAAACAAAAGAAGAATTCATGTCTATGGTAGAACAGGAAGAATGGGATAAGTTATTACATCGTGTAAAAGTAAAGCCTGGAGATTTCTTCTATGTTCCAAGTGGAACTGTTCATGCAATTGGGAAAGGAATTTTAATATTAGAAACGCAGCAAAACTCTGATACTACTTATCGATTATATGATTATAATAGAAAAGATTCAGAAGGGAATACACGTGAGCTTCACTTGGAAAAGAGTGTTGAAGTTACGGGAATTCCATGTACATCAAATAAACTAACTGTTCAACAAGAAAAAATACACGATTTGAGTGTAACCACTTTTATTGAATGTCCGTACTTTTCAGTACAAAAATGGTTATTAAACGGTACAACTAGTTTAAAACAACAAAAACCTTTTCTTCTTGTTAGCGTAATAGATGGGAAAGGGAGTCTAATTTCCGGAGGGAATACATATTTCTTTAAAAAAGGAGATCACTTTTTAGTACCTAATGATTTTGAAGAATACCAGATTGTAGGAAACGCTGAATGCATTGTTTCAAGCCTGTAGTGCCTTCAATTATGAATGAAAGAGATACTGTTAAAGGCTATGGTTTACAGTCATTATATGGAGGCTGAAATGATTCTTATCTTGAAGAAGGTATGTTTGCAAGGGACGGAAATTACAGAAATTCAAATGATCGTTTTAACGTAGCAATTTCTTTATGAATGCTAGATGACCTTAAAGAAGATAATGGCACACTACTATAATAGTTCCAGTAATATATTTAACGCTACGATGATTATTATATTTAGATTGGTTCTGAATTTCAGTATACACACGACAATGAAGATAAATCCCCTTTCTTCTCTACATGAACCGTGGCTAGCTAATGGCTATTTCTATGTTATTTGTAAATTAAAACAGTGCTGTGAAATGGAACTTATCCTCTAAATTAGAATACGCCCTTGCTAAATAAAGGCAAAGGCGTATTTTTAATAAACTTCCACTATGTACCCCCTTTAGAGAAGTAGTTTTGGTTTACTCCGTTAAAAATAAAAAGCCTCTTTATATTTCTTTTGTAAGAAATAGTAAAATGTAATTAATGTTATAAGGGAGATGATGATTTGAGTAAGAGTAATGAAATGATAAGACTAGCAAGCCAACGAGGCTATACAGTTAATAAAGATGGTGAGGTACTTAACCCAAAGGGGGGAATAGTAGTGGGTTCCATACGTAACACTAAAAAATATTTCTATAAAACATTCGGTATAACATATCTTGGAATGTCGAGGCCAATACTAGTTCATCGTTTTGTAGCTTATAAAAAATTTGGAGAAGTTGCTCTAGAAGGTGAATGTATTAGGCATCTCAATGGTAATTCTTTAGATAATAGACCGGATAATATTGATATTGGAACTTATAGGGAAATATTTGATGCTACAAGGAATAAAGTCTTAGTATAAAAATCGTAATATTAAAAATAGCATGTAAAATTTTTGGCGTATAAATCTAAAAGTATATTATATATATTTTCTTATTTTACTTGCTTTGAATCAGCAAGTTTTTTATTTTAATCATGATATAGGGAGTAAAAATAAAAGCTATTCTAGTTATATTTAAATATTCAACACTAAAGTTAATCATTTTTTATTAAATGTCTAGACATTTAATAAAAAATGATTATAATAACTATTATAAGGTTTATTTGAAAGCGCTTAATAAAAAAGGGGAGTTTGATTAAAATGTACAAAATTTTATTAGCTTGCAGTTCAGGAATGTCTACTAGTTTATTAGTTACAAAGATGCAAGAACATGTGAAATCTTTAGGGGAAGAAGCTGAAATTTGGGCAGTGGGACAAGATAAAGCCAAACAAGAAATGGAAAAGGCCGATGTTGTGCTAATAGGGCCACAAATGAGCTTTTTAAAAGGGGAATTTCAAAAAGAGGCACAAAAGCATGGAATCCAAGTGGATGTAATTGACATGATGGCATATGGAATGGCTGATGGAAAAAAAGCTTATGAACAAGCAGTAAGCTTAATAGGAGGGAAGTGAACATGGAAAAAATACAATTGGAAAATTTAACCGAGGAACAAGTTAGCTTCCAAATAATCTTACATAGTGGAACAGCTAGAAGTAAAATTATTCAATCGTTACGTGAGTATCGAGAAGGGAATTTAGCACAGTCTGCTACTTTATTACAAGAAGGAGAAGCTGATTTACAAGTCGCCCATGATGTTCATTTTCAGATGATTCAAAAAGAGGCAGGTGGAGAAAAAACTCCTTTTTCTTTACTTTTAATGCATGCTGAGGATCATTTAATGTCAACGTTAACAATGAAAGAGCTCGTAAAAGAAATGCTAGAAATTTTTAAAGCTAAAAATCTCTAGTCTAGAGATAACAGGGGGATATTTTATGAATCAGGGTTTCTTTGATAAATTGAGCAAGTACCTTGTCCCAATAGCCGGAAGGTTAAACAATAACCGATATCTATCTGTGTTACGGGATGCATTTATGCTAGCGTTCCCATTGACGATTTTTGGTTCAATTGCGGTTGTACTAATGAACCTTCCATTCCTTGACAAAATTATGAGCGAAAGCAGTTTAAATGCTTTTCGCTCAGCTTTTAATATAGCCCCACAGGCGACAATGGGAATTATGACGATCTTTGTAGTATTTGGGATAGGTTATTATCTTTCTAAAAGTTATGGTGTAGAGGCTGTATTTGGAGGTGCTATTGCACTAACGTCTTTTCTCATCCTCACACCATTTTTACTAGAAGTAGAAGGGAAAGAGGCAATACAAAATGTCATTCCAATTGACAGACTAGGAGCTAAGGGGATGTTCCTTGGTATGCTTGTCTCCTTTACATCAGCTGAAATATATCGATTTATTGTCCAAAAGGATCTTACAATCAAGATGCCCCCAGGGGTGCCTACAGCAGTAGCTAAATCATTTTCTGCTCTTATTCCAGCTGTGATTACGCTAACTATTTTCCTTGGAATTAATATTTTAATTACCCAAGTATTTAAAACAAATATGCATGACGTAATTTATCATCTGGTGCAAGCTCCATTAGTACATCTAGGTAGTGGAATTGTGCCAACATTAATTGCAGTTTTTGCTATTCAGTTGCTGTGGTTCTTTGGTTTACACGGTCAAATCATTATTAACTCTGTAATGGACCCAATTTGGAATACATTAGCTATCGAAAATTTAAATGCATATACAAAAACAGGAGAAGTTCCCCATGTGATTAGTAAACCATTTATGGAGATTTATACGGTTGGTATGGGTGGAACAGGTATGACACTTGCTGTGGTGGTATCTATCTTACTCTTCATGAAGAGTAAGCAAATGAAACAGGTTGCAAAACTAGGGTTAGCTCCAGGTCTCTTTAATGTAAATGAACCAATTATCTTTGGACTACCTATAGTAATGAATCCTTTAATCATTGTACCTTGGATTTTATCACCAATGATTGTTACGTTAGTTTCCTATTTTGCAATGTCTACAGGAATTGTACCACCTCCAACAGGAGTAACTGTTCCTTGGACTGTTCCTATTTTTATTAACGGGATAATGGCTACCAACTCCTTTGCAGGTGGGTTGCTACAGTTAGTTAACTTTTTCATTGTTCTAGCGATATGGTTTCCTTTCTTAAAAGTTATAGATCGGGTGAATCTTCAAAAAGAACGAGTCGAAGATGGAAATGAATCAAATCAAAAAATTTCATAATTATAAAAGGGGTAACAAATATGAAAACAATTGAAGAAGTACGAAAAGATATTAAATATCAATTTCCAAAAAATTTCTGGTGGGGGTCTTCAGCATCTGCTACACAAACAGAAGGTGCTGCTGACATAGATGGAAAAGGAAAAAACATATGGGATTTTTGGTATGAACAAGAACCAAGCCGTTTCTTTAATGGAGTAGGTCCTGCTGATACCTCTCAATTTTACTATCGTTATAAAGAAGACATTAGATTAATGAAGGAAATTGGACATAATTCTTTTCGTTTATCTATTTCTTGGTCCAGGTTGTTTCCAACTGGTAAAGGTAAAGTAAATAGTAAGGCTGTAGAATTCTATAATAATGTCATTAATGAAATGGTGGAAGCAGGTGTTGAACCATTTGTAAACCTGTATCATTTTGATATGCCTATGGCTATGCAAAATATTGGAGGATGGGAAAACCGTGAAGTTGTAGATGCATATGTAGAATACGCTACAACGTGTTTTCAGTTATTTGGAGACCGTGTAAAAAAATGGTTTACTCATAACGAACCGATTGTACCAGTGGAGGGAGGATATCTTTATGACTTCCATTATCCAAATGAGGTTAACTTTAGAAAAGCAGTTCAAGTTGGTTATCATACCATTCTATCCAGCGCAATGGCAATCCAAGCCTACAGAGAATTAAAACAAGATGGAAAAATAGGTATCATTCTTAACTTGACACCTTCTTACCCAAGAAGCCAACATCCCGCCGATGTAAAGGCTTCTGAAATTGCAGATGCCTTCTTTAATCGTTCATTTCTTGATCCGTCTGTAAAAGGAGAATTTCCAGCAGAGCTTGTTGCTATTTTAAAAGAAGAAGGATATATGCCAGTGATGGAAGAAGGAGATCTTGATTTAATTAAGTTCAATACAGTGGATCTTCTTGGAGTTAACTATTATCAACCAAGACGAGTGAAGGCTAAAGAAAATATTCCTAACCCTGATGCACCATTTATGCCTGATCGTTATTTTGATAATTACATTATGCCGGGACGTAAAATGAATCCACACAGAGGATGGGAAATCTATGAAAAAGGTGTATATGACATCTTAATAAACGTAAAAGAAAATTACGGAAATATTGAATGTTTCATTTCTGAAAACGGTATGGGTGTAGAAGGAGAAGAACGCTTCCGTGATGAAGAAGGAATAATTCAAGATGATTACCGCATTGAGTTTATAGAGGAACATTTAAAATGGGTTCATAAAGCTATTCAAGAGGGATGCAACGTAAAAGGATACCACTTATGGACGTTTATGGACAACTGGTCGTGGACAAATGCTTATAAAAATCGTTATGGTTTTGTATCAGTAAACCTTGAGAAAAATGCAGAACGTACAGTTAAAAAGAGTGGAAGATGGTTTAAACTAGTATCCGAAAATAACGGTTTTTAAGTAGAAGATGGTCATACGACCATCTTCTTTCAAAATGTATAAGCTATTGAAGCCATAAATTGACCGTAATTTATTACTACTTTTAGTGAGGGAGTTACCAAAGTAATGAATTCTAATCACTTATTATTATTTATAGGGGATAGTATTACAGAGTCAGGAAGAAATAAAGAAAATGAGCATCTAGGAGATGGGTATGTACGATTGATTCGAGATTATTTTCTGATTAATTCCCCCAACAAATTTCCTACAATTCTAAATAAGGGGGTAGGCGGAGATAAGATAACCGATTTGAACTTACGGTGGGAAGAGGATGTTATTAAACTAAATCCAGATTATATTTCTATTTTAATTGGCATTAATGATGTTTGGAGACAGCTCGATTATCGAGAGAAAGAGCAAGTTTACCCAGATCAATTCAAGGAAATTTATAGGGGTTTACTGGCGAGGGTAAAAGATCGTACAAAAGCTAAGCTTATTTTAATGGAACCAACCATCATTGAAGAAGACAGAAATTCGGAAGGGAATAAAAAATTAATTCCCTATGTAGAAATCGTACAACAATTAGCAAAAGACTTTCAAGCTATACATGTACCTACTCATCAGGCCTTTATTAGATACCTCAGGTCGGATTCAGAGTATCGTCTTACCACCGATGGAGTACATATGAATTCAACTGGAAATCTCCTAATAGCTCATACTTGGATAAAAGCTTTAAATTATGATGAGAAAAACTTAATTAACTAGTGTTCACGGGCCATAATCTCGAGTAGTGGTATGCAAGCAATTATAAATTCCCATTGTTTTGATTATACTTAAATCTAAGGTATAGACATTTAGTATCAAAAGTATAGACGTTTATTTTGTGTATATTATAATAATGAGTATAACTAGGGATCTATATATAATAACATACCTTAGCTATGGGAATTTACAACGTATATAAAATAATACTTGTTTGCTTTAAGCAATTACTGGAGGAGAACCTATTGAGTAAATACGAACATATTTCAAATGAAATGAGAAGGAGAATAGTAGAAGGTGTGTATCCTATTGATCAGCCTATCCCTGATGAACTATCTCTTACCAAAGAATTTACGTGTAGCCGAATGACAGTAAAAAGAGCCTTAGACATCCTTGTGATGGAAGGGTTGTTATATCGTAAGCGAGGACATGGAACCTTTATTATTAAATCAGCTATCCAAGATAATAAAGTAAACGCCACCGATAGAGAAAATTTAGGATTAACGGGCCTTCTTAAAAATAAAAAGATCGAGACAAAATTAATTAAGTTTGATGTACTGTTTCCACCGCCTCAGGTAGCTGCCCATCTGTCGGTGGATGATGATACACCAGTGTACCACGTTATTCGGCTAAGAAACGTGGAAGAAGAACCTTTTGTTATAGAAGAAACATACATGCCTACCAATCTTATTGTTGGTATAGATAAAAGTGTTCTTCATTCCTCTATTTATAGTCATATTACAGACAAACTGGGACTTAAAATTGGAGGGGCTCATCGAAAGGTGAGAGCAGATAAGTCAACGGATTTGGATCGAGAATATTTGGGCTGTAAGAGTGATGATCCAGTTTTAGAAGTCGAGCAAGTAGCTTATTTGAATACGGGTGTACCATTTGAGTATTCATTTTCAAGACATCGCTATGACAAGTTTGTGTTTACTAGTGTGAATATTAGAAAATAAGCACTCACAAACTCGATTTTAAAGAAAAGATAATCTATTAATCTACGCGTAAGGAAATAATATTAATTATTATTGGTATATCAAAAGTTAACTATTTTATTGGAAATTACGGGACAAAGGGGAATTGCTATGCTATACGGGGGAATAGAAGCAGGGGGTACAAAATTTGTATGTGCCGTGGGTAATGAAAGTGGAAAAATTCTTGAAAGAGTTCAATTTCCTACAACTACACCTGAGGAGACAATAGAGCAAGTTATTGAATTTTTTAGTGAGTTTAATTTAAGGGCCATAGGTGTAGGATCGTTTGGTCCTTGTGATGTGAATGTTGAAAGCGTTACCTATGGATATATCACTTCAACACCCAAGCTCAGTTGGAGAGGTTATCCTATCTTAAAGAAACTTAAAGAATCATTTAATATACCAATAGGGTTTAATACAGATGTGAACGCTGCTGCTTTAGGAGAAGTAACATTTGGAGCTGCAAAAGATCTTGATAATTGTTTATATATTACGGTAGGAACAGGAATAGGCGCAGGAGCTGTGTTAGGAGGAAAACTTCTTCAAGGGCTTTCACACCCTGAGATGGGACATGTTACTGTTCGACGGCATTCAAATGATACTTATTCAGGGAAATGTCCTTATCATGGAGATTGTCTAGAGGGACTTGCTGCAGGGCCAGCTATTGAAGAAAGATGGGGGAAACCAGGGAGCAAATTAGCAAATCATTCAGAAGTATGGGAGATGGAATCTTATTATCTTGCGCAAGCTTTGGTTCACTACATTCTTATTTTGTCACCTAAGAAAATTATTTTGGGAGGCGGAGTGATGAAGCAAAAACAGTTATTTCCTCTTATTTATAGAGATGTAAAGAGACTGCTAAATAAATATATTGAGTTTCCGCAATTATCTAATGAAATAGAAAAATACATTGTTTCTCCAGGGTTAGGGGACCTTGCAGGAATTACAGGGGCATTGCTCCTAGGGAGAAAAGCTTACGAGACACAACCGGAAAAACAAACATAAACGAACGTAGGGGGTATTATAATGGTGCAGCCATTATTTTTAAAACCATTTTTTCAGGAGAGAATTTGGGGAGGAAAGGGATTGAAAGAGAAGTTTGCATATAAAATCCCTCATAATAAAATAGGTGAGTGCTGGGCTATTTCAGCCCATCTAAATGGACCTTCTACTGTTGAAAATGGTCCGTTCTCTGGAAAGACCTTAAACGAAGTTTGGAGAAATCACCCAGAAATTTTTGGTTACTATGGGGGGGATACCTTTCCACTCCTAACAAAAATTTTAGATGCTAATCAAGATTTGTCTGTACAGGTGCACCCCGATGACATCTATGCGAATTTATATGAAAATGGAGAGCTAGGTAAAACAGAGTGTTGGTATGTCATCGATTGTAAAGAAGAAGCAGAGATGATATACGGTCACAATGCTAAAACAAAAGAAGAGCTCATTAAAATGATTAAAAACAAGGATTGGGATAAGTTACTTTGTCGAGTAAGAGTAAAACCGGGTGATTTTTTCTATGTACCTAGTGGCACCATTCATGCTTTATGCGAAGGAACAATTGTACTTGAAACACAACAGAGTTCGGATACTACATATCGCGTTTATGATTATGATCGAAGAGATGAGAATGGAAAAAAGCGTGAACTACATCTTAAAAAGGCAATAGATGTTACGAAAGTTCCTCATATAGATGTCGATAATAAATTTATTGTCACAAAATATAAAGATTTAATAGTTACTACTTTTGTAGAAAATGAATTTTTTGCTGTACATAAATGGAAAATAGATGGAGTAGCATCTTTAACAATGGATAAACCTTTTATGTTATGTAGTGTAATAAAGGGAAAATGGAACTCTTAGAGGAGAAGAAGGAAAATATTCCTTTAATAAAGGCAGCCATTTTATCCTCCCTGCTAAAACAAGAAATTTTGAGATAAGTGGAAATTGTGAAGTGATAGTTTCGCACTTATAAACTAATAAAGTTATCCATATTTAACTTGCTATACACCTTTTTATAAAAACAAACATTAAAATGATAAATGTTAAATATTATGGAAGATTTAAATTTAACAACCAGATTAAAGAATAAAGAACTATCGTTAAATAAAAAAGAAGTAAATATTGTTACTTTTTTGCGCAAGATAGTGATTGATCTATTGAATGATCCGAAATATGCTGACCGCGATATCCAGTTCCATGTAAATCAAGAGATCATAATGGTAGAAATAGATGAAATTCTTTTTCGCAGAGCAATCAACAATTTAATTTATAATGCCATCGTCCATAATGATCATGATGTGAAAATCATCGTGAGCGTTGAAAAGGACAAATATACAAATATTATGATAAAAGATAACGGAAAGGGAATAAAGAAGGAAGAACTTGACCGGATTTTTGATCGTTACTATCGCGGAACCAACACTGGAGCAGCACATAGAGGATCTGGACTAGGCATGGCCATAGCCAATGACATTATTAAAATCCACGATGGAATAATCATCATTCATAGTGAGGTTGGCTATGGAACAACGATTGACATTCAAATTTGAACGAGGGTGCTTCTTAATACTTAACTAACCCATATGGGAAAAGCCATTCACAAAAGATGAATGGCTTTTTGTATCGGTTATAAAACTAATAAAGAAATAATAGTTATTATTCGGGAAACATCCTTTATTTTATATGATTGATTAGAATGTCTTTAAAATTTTGTGCGGCTTTGGATAAATATCGATGTTCTATCCATATAAGGGCAGTTTCAGAGTTTATGTTTGGGATTATTTCAGCAGAAGATAAGCTTTCAGACATTTTTATCTGCAGAGCTATTTTAGGAACAATTGCGATTCCTAATCCTGAATCTGCTAAAGTCATCAAGGTAGTTACATCAGGGCTTTCACAAACAATTTTTGGGTTAAATCCAAAGCTGTTACATGTCTCAACAAATTTGTGAAAAACATTATAATTACCTTGACCGCGTAGGATTAAAAGAGGCTGATTCTCTAATTCTTTTATAGATATCGTTTTTTTCTTAAAAAAAGCGCCATTAGAGGGTTGAAGAGCTACAAGAGGTTCTGATTGTATATGATGGATTGAAAGGTTCCTCATATCAGCCAATTCTTTAGATTGTAATGGCAATCGAACAATACCTAGTTCAATGTCTTTATTTTGTAGAAGTTCTTCAATTCTCTGTGAATCGTCCTCCCAAAGTTGAAATGAGATAAGAGGATACTCATCCTTAAATATCTTTAAAACTGGGGGAAGGTAAGGTACGCATGACATTACTGTCCCTATAGAAAGCTTCCCTCTTTTTCCATCTCGCTGCTCCTTTACTTCTGTAACCATTCCATCAATTGAATTTAAAACTTCTTTCGCTCTTTTATAAAATGTTTGTCCAGCAGGGGTTAATTCAAATTGTTTGTTATTACGATTAATGAGTATTACTCCCAGCTCATCTTCTAATCCTTTTAATTGCATACTTAATGGGGGCTGCCCCATGTGTAAACGGTTAGCTGCGCGCGTAATTTGTCCTTCATCTACAATTGTTACAAAATAAATTAATTTCTTTAAATCCATAATTTCAGCGTCCTTTACTGCCATATATTTTTTATATGCACACCTACCATTATATATATTTTACATATATTTATACACAGGATTAGAATGAATAGGTAAGGTAAAGAGTTAGCAAATAATCATTATTTTTCAAGGAGGACAATGGGTTTGAAACCATTAAAAAGTTTTCGCGAATATGTAGAAGTTTTGAAAGAATATAACGAAATAGTTCCTATTAATCAGGAGATAGATTGGAACTTAGAAATGAGCGCTATAATTCGACGAGCTTATGAACTACCTTCTCCGGCACCACTTTTCAAAAACATTAAAGACAGTACACCAGGATTTGAAGTATTAGGTGCGCCAGTAGGAATGAGCCCAAATAAGGAACATCCATTTATACGAGTAGCTCTTTCGCTCGGGTTACCAACAAATACCCCAGCTCCCGAGCTAGTCGAAGTATGGTCTCATCTTCCCGACGTTAATCCCATTTCCCCTCGCTTAGTTACAGATGGTGAGTGCAAGGAAAACAAATTGTTTAATGATGAGATTGACCTTACCAAATTACCTGTACCATATCTTCACGTTGGAGATGGAGAACGTTACATTAATACTTACGGTATTCTTATCGTCCGTACACCTGATGGATGTTGGGTGAACTGGTCAATTTCACGTGTTATGCTCGATGGACCTCGTACAATGGCTGGTGTTGTTATCGCATCTCAGCACCTAGGTAAAATATACAATGAGTGGAAGAAAGTAGGGAAGGAGATGCCGTTTGCCTTATGTCTAGGTGTAGATCCTGGTATTGCTATGATAGCAGGGTATCCTCTTCCTGATAATGTGAATGAAGGTGAAATAATTGGAGGTTGGTATGGTGAACCAATCGATGTTGTTAAATGTGAGACCAGTGATTTAGAGGTACCTGCTTCAAGTGAGATTGTGATTGAAGGAACCGCCTCCCTAGAAGAGATGATTCCAGAAGGTCCAATGGGTGAATATGCTGGCTATACATGGGTTGGTCATGAAAAACCAGTACCACGCTTTCACGTGACGGCCATGACACATCGAAATAATCCAATCATGCCAGTATGTGTAGCCGGCATTCCACCGGAAGAAAATCACACCAATTGGGGCGTTGCTATTGCAGCAAGCATTCAAAATGCGCTGCGAAAAAAAGGATTACCTATTAAGGAATGCTTTATTCCATTAGAGTCAGCTGTACATTGGCTTGTTGTCACGGTAGATAGCCGTCAACAAAGAGATGATAATGAAAAGCTGGCTCATGAAATTGGCGAAACTGTTTTTACTACTAGAGGTGGTTCTTACGTCCCTAAAGTAATTGTTGTAGATGACGATATTGATCCAAGTAACATTAATCAAGTCGTGTGGGCTATGGCCACACGTCATCATCCAGATAAAAGAAATGCTATGGCTGACCAAAATGTCTTACCTCTTGTTGCATACCTAGATGAAAAAGAAAAAAGAGGTGGGCTTACTACAAAGATCGTTTATAACTGTTTATTGCCTTTAAACAAGTGGTCTGAAGATAAGAGACCCCTTGAAGCATCATTTAGGAGTTATCCTGAAGAATTACGTAATCATATTATTAAAAACTGGAAAGAATACGGGTTTTGATTCCGTTTTATAGTAAAAAATTATCACTTCATAGGATTTCGAAAGTCTT
This sequence comes from Priestia sp. SIMBA_032, assembly GCF_046535215.1. Lineage (NCBI taxonomy): Bacteria > Bacillati > Bacillota > Bacilli > Caryophanales > Bacillaceae > Priestia > Priestia sp. SIMBA_032. The sequence continues at coordinate 19,720 of NZ_JAWRXD010000010.1, forward strand.
TATAATAAGTGTTAGAAGGGATAAATAAGATGAAAATAATTGTAGCAATAACTGGAGCAACTGGAGCTATGTTTGGTGTTCGTCTTTTACAGTTTCTTAAAGATACAGACATTGAAACACATCTGGTTTTATCTTCATGGGCGGCTGCAACCATTCAAGAGGAAACACCATATACAGCGAAAGAAGTTTCACAGCTAGCAAATTACTCGTATTCAAATAAAGATTTAGGAGCCAAGATTTCCAGTGGTTCTTTTCAAGTTGACGGTATGATTGTTGCCCCTTGCACAATGAAGACATTAGCTTCAATTCGTGTAGGTCTTGGTGATAATCTAATTACTCGTGCCGCAGATGTAATTTTAAAAGAACGTAAAAAGCTAGTATTAATGACACGGGAAACACCACTCAATGATATTCATCTTGAGAATATGTTGGCTTTATCTCGCATGGGAGCCGTTATACTCCCTCCAATGCCTGCATTTTATAACCATCCCCAATCTCTAGATGATATAGTCAATCATATTGTGTTTCGAACACTAGATCAGTTCAACGTACATCTGCCAGAGGCAGAAGAAAAACGCTGGAATGGAATGTTAAAAAATAAGGAAAGCGCACAGTAAAGCTGGTATGTTAACTAAACATAGAAGAAACTCGTCGAAAAGGGGAGGTTGCTTAATAGGAGCAAATCTCCCCTTTTTATTTGTCTTACTGTATAGGGTCAGTCTCGTAAAGTAAGGGGGTGTATTTTAATAAGTCTCTTCTAATTTATTTAACATTATATCCAATACTTGACTTACTTTTACTGTGCTTTCACTTACAAGTCCTTCTCTTAAAACTGTATATATCATAATTTCTCTAATGCGTTCTATTTCTTCTAATAGGAGCTCCTGTGTCACATCTTTAGTTGTCATTCAGATAACCACCCAATTAATTTCCATATTGATTATTAATGAATTTTACATTAACTTTTTATACAGCATTCTTTCAACACAACAGTTTTTCTGGTTATTGAAACCTGAGTATTTTTTAATTTGTCCTTTTGGGAATGCGAAAACTATGAATTTTATAACAGTAAAGTAATATGTAATAATAATTAACTAGTTACCTATGTTTACAATTAGATTTATAATAATCCGACATAACCAAAATGTTTTTCATTTCTAATTAGTAAATCAAATTAAAATACAAAATTCGCTTACAAAGAGCAAGTGAAAATAAATCTTTACAATATAAAATGTTTATTAAGTTATAAGAAAGGTTTGTGATACTTATCTATTTAGACCAAACCAAAAATTTTCCCATATATTCTGAATTCTAGGTTCCATTTTCTCTTTTCCATAATAAGAAAATTCCATAAATACCCCGTCAATTAAACAGAAATAAGACATAATTAAGTTCTCGATTTTTCCTTCGCGTATTTCTTTTTTTTCAATTCCTTCTATGAAGATAGTACGTAAAATAGAGGAAAAAGATTTTTCAGATCTAAGGAATTTTTCATTCAGTATATGCTTCAAATGCTCTGGAGGGAAGATCATTGCTCTCTTTAAAAAAGTTGCTTTCTCTTCATGGTTTTTATAATAGTTACAAGTATCAAGAAGGATATACTTTAATTTTTCCTCAGAAGAAAGTGTATTTATTTCTTCTACCAGTTTTTTAATCTGATATATATGTTCTTCTAAAATCTCTTCAAACAGACACAAGAAAATATCATCCTTATTCTTGAAATGGTTGTATATTGATGGTTTTTGTATACCTACCCTTTTGGCAATTTCAGATAGAGTAGTTCCCTCGTACCCATAATTAGTGAAAAGAGTTAAGGAAATGATTTTAATTTCATCTTTTGTCATGATGAACCTCCAAACTATCTAACGTTAGTTAATGTAATTATAAACTCATTTCCCTTTTTGAGCTAAATATTTAGATATTTTTTATAAAAATATAGTTCTATTTTTCCGGTATATAGGCGAAATGGAACTATGTTATGAAGAGACCTTTGGTAAAGAAGTTTCTTTGTTTTTATACACAATTTCCCCATCGTTTATTGTAAGTTCTACTTTGGTTTTGAGGATTTCATTTACAGGAATATCAAAAAGATTTCTGTCTAAAACCACAATATCAGCAAGTTTTCCTTCTTCTATTGTGCCTAGCTCATGCTCCCTAAAACTGCCATAAGCTGAGCCGAATGTATATGCTTGTAAAGCCTCGGCTAGAGTGAGTTTTTGTTCAGGATGCCATGTGTTTTTTGGGTTTTCACTACTATCAACTCTTGTAATCGCTGTATATATTTGTCGCATTGGATTCAATGAGATAGAAATCGGAAAATCTGTTCCTAAAGCTAAATGTGCACCTGAATTTAAAAGCGTCTTGGTTAAAAACACATTTTTTTCCCTTTCAGGACCTATAATTGAGGAATATACTTCTCTTGACGAAGCAGCCATATGATCAGGTTGCATAGAGGCAATCACACCTAGTTTCGCAAAACGTTTAATATCATCCGAATCAATTACTTCAATATGTTCTATAGTATGCCTTGAATCCCTTTTTCCATTTTTACGTATAGCTTCTTCAAAGGCGTCTAAAGCTAATCGAATTGCTCCATCTCCTATAGCATGAAATCGGATTCTAAATCCAAGTTTATCTGCTTTTACAACTCGATCAATTAAGACATCAGGATCTAAAGCTGGATGACCGCAGATATCTAATTGGTCGGAGTATGGTTTCAGGAAGTAGGCTGTATGACCTGTGACTGTTCCATCAACAAATTGTTTTAATCCTGAAAATTGAAGCTTTTCTGATTGGTATTTGTTCCTTAATGTTTGGGCTTTCTCTAAATTGCCATCCAATTCAGGAGCAACATGGAATCTAGTTGTTAATTCTCCTTGCTTGTCAAATTTCTGATAAAGGTCATAATCCTGAATAAAATCATCTAATGGAGCATACAAATCGTTTACAGAAGTTATACCATATTGGGATAATAACCCTAAGAAATTTTTTAAAATCGATTCCTTTTTGAACGGTGTTAATCTTAAAGCCTCTTTTAAAACTATTTGTTGAGCTTGTTCATATAAGATGCCAGTAAGTAAACCATCTTTATCTCTTTCATAACGTCCAAAATCCGGATCACATATATCTTCGGTAATTCCTGCTAACTCCATAGCCCTGCTGTTTACCCATATATAATGGCCTTCAGCATGAAAAAGAACAACAGGTTGATCTGGAATAACAGAATCAAGTATCTTATAATGAGGTTCTTGTTCATCATGCCAATACCCTGCATCCCATTGCATACCTATAATCCATTCATCCCCAGAGCATTGTTTTGAATATTCAAAGACTTTATCAGCTACTTCTTTAGCTGATTTGGCCTCAAATAAATTAACACTGTCTATACTTAATGCGCTAAACATAATGTGGAGATGAAAATCATGAAATCCAGGCATAATTAATTGATTTCCATAGTTATATACCTTTGTCTGACTTCCTATTAAAGGCTCAATTTCTGCTCTTGATCCTACACTCATAATTTTATTACCTAGGATAGCAATTGCACCAGACGTTGGTTCATGTGTAAGCCCTGTAAAAATAGCATCACTTGAAATAACAATATCTGCTTTTTTAATCCCCATAGAAGTTACCTCTTTTCTTTAAAATTCGTAAAACTGCGACTTATTATTGCACTAACTTTACATCAAACTCCTCTTTCGGCTCCTCGAAATTTAGCTCAGGAGGGCGTTTTTTAAACATTTTTGTTAAGTACAATAAGTAAATGAATCCTACTACGAGCCAAGTAATTCCCAATACTAAAGAATGAATATTTAACCTTGTAATAAATAATATAGTTATTCCAGTTCCTGTCAAAGGAATAAGCAAATTCAAAACGATACTTCTAAACGATACCTGCTTGTTTTTTACAAAATAATGAACAATCACAGAAAAGTTAACAAATGTAAAAGCAAATAGGGCCCCAAAATTAATAAAAGAAGTGGCTGTTGCTATATCCAGAAACACAGCACTCATAGCAATACAAGAAATTATTAAGATATTATATATAGGTGTTTGGAATCTAGGAGAAATATATCCAAAAATCTTCTTAGGCAGAACACTATCTCTGCCCATTGCATATAATATCCTTGCACCACTACCTCCTGAAGCTATAGCAGAGGCAGTAGAAGCTATCACTACCACAGAAATAAACAAACTATTAAGAAAATTACCTCCGGTATATATCATAATTTCTACTATAGCTGTATCGGGATTCTTAAAAGTATTAGAATTTTGAAATATAGATTGGGCAAAATAGGTAGATATTATAAATAATAACCCTCCAATTAATGTCGTAGCATAAATGGCTCTAGGGAGTGTTTGTTTTGGCTTCTTAGTTTCTTCAGCTAACGTAGTAACAGCATCAAACCCTAGAAAACTAAAACATAACAAGGGTACAATTGATATTAGATTATTAAAATTCACATCTGGACTAAAAAAAGGGTCCTTAGTAAACAATTCTCCAGTGCCTTTTCCTGATATAAGTCCGTTTATACAAAAAAGGCAGAAAACAATAATAAAAAGAACTTGAAATAATACTAAAAAGGTATTCACATTCGCAGCAACCTTAATCCCTAAAATATTAATAGCAGTCACGACTATAATAAAAGAAATAATACATACAACGATAGGAATACCTGGGAAGTAAGCATTCACCATAACTCCAAAAAGTAAAGCACTAATCATAGGACTAAACAGATAGTCTAATAAAATTACCCATCCTACCAGAAAACCAAGATGTGAGTTAATTCCTTTCTGAACAAAGGTATAGGCTGAACCACTACTGGGATACACTTGGACCATTTTAGCGTAACTATATGAAGTAAATAACATAACAATTAAAGCAATAATGTATGCTGTTGGAATCATCCCATGGGTCTGATTAATAGCAATACCATATGTGCTAAAGACTGTCACAGGTGCCATAAAAGAAAGTCCAAATAAAATAACATACCTTATATTTAGTGAACGCTTAAGCTCTGGTAATCCTTTCATTGTAATGAGCTACCTCCTTTATACGTAATGACCTTTCAAAAGTTAGCCTAATATTAATTAGCTTCTTTCGTACTTAATGCTGCAAGGCTAGCAAATTCATGTACAAGCGTTGCTGCTAAAAGGGAAGTAATTTGACTAGGATCATAGGAAGGTAATACTTCAACTACGTCATACCCTATAAAGTTAAAGTCAGTTAGAGAACGAATCATTTTTAGTGTTTCAAAACTGCTAAAACCACCTGCTTCAGGTGTACCCGTTCCTGGAGCACAAGAAGGATCAACGAAATCTATATCAAATGTTAAGAAACAAGGGGTGTTACCTATAGTTTTTCTAATCTCTTTCAGAATAGCCTCAAATCCACGATTATGAAGTTCACTAGTTGTAATCACACTATAACCTAAATCATGACTTGCCTGTATGTCTCCAGGGTGGTTTAGAGTACCTCGGATTCCAATTTGAAATACTTTATCAGGCTGCAGTAAACCTTCTTCCTGTGCCCGAATAAAAGGAGATCCATGCCAATATTTTTCTTCATAATATGTATCCCAAGTATCTGTATGAGAATCAAAATGAATCATAGCTACAGGACCATGGACTTTTGCTGCAGCGCGTAAACTAGCTAAAGTAACGGAATGATCCCCCCCTAATCCAATAGGTATGACTCCTTCAGACATCAATTCATATATGGATTCTTTCATTAAATCATAACTTCGATGAATATTATGAGGAATAACAGAAATGTCCCCAATATCAATTGCATTCATTTGTTCAAAAGGGTATACCCTATGAATAGGATGATAAGGAAACAGAGTCATGGATGCTTGACGAATAGCTTGAGGAGCAAATCTAGCCCCTACTCGAAAAGAAGCAGCTGTATCAAAAGGCATACCTACAATTGCTAGCTTTGCATTATGTTTTTGAGAAGGTAAACGCATAAAAGTTCCTGTCGCACAAAATTCAGGCTTTACATCCGGTGAAAGTGGATATTTCATAAATATCATCTCCTAGTTTTAAATTAAAATATTTTAATACAAATTCTACAAACACTTCATGTAAGCACTTACAAATTAACTTAATTAAGTTTATTTTTGCATCTAACACCCACTTCTCACATTGTATTAACTAACGTTAGTTAGTATTAAACCAAATATAAACATAGTTATCGAAAAAGTCAAATTACTTTTTATTGTCTACCAAAATAATCATTCGGTTAGAAATAGTATTATTTTTTATATGAAAACCTAATAGATGATTAGTAATCATTGATTTTTTTAAAATAATTTAAATATAACCTAAAGATATGTTTTGTAATGAGATATAAAAAAGGTAAAGGGTAGCCATGATATAAAAATAGATTTTAATACAAAAATATAGTTGACTTATATTTTATGTGCTGTGTATTATGTATACATAGAACACAAAAGATTTTGGATACTTTCGAAATTCAGAATAATTATATTATAACTGATTTCCAAAAGGAGGGATTAATATGATGGATAGCATTCAATTAAAACCAATCGAAAAGGAAAAAACAACTCAAGATAAAGTTTATAAGGAAATTAAGAAGGCGATTTTATTTGGTGGTATTACCAGTGATGAAATCTTTACAGAAGTTCAATTAGCAGAAAGGTTAAATACTTCAAGAACGCCGGTAAGGGCAGCTATCCAGGATTTGGTGAAGGAAGGGTTACTTGTTTCTATTCCAAGGAAGGGATTAGCTATAAAGAAGATTACACCAGAGGAACAAGAAGAAATTTTTTTACTAAGAAGTGCAATTGAAGTGGAAGCTGTTAAAAAATTAACAGAAGTAATTACATCACCTGAACAATTGGGAGTACTAAAATTAATTCTGAAGCAACAAGAAGAAGCATTGGAAAATGATGATGCTATTAGATTTATCGAACTAGATCATGAGTTTCATATGTCTCTGACTAGACTGGCGAATTTCACTATAATAGAACGAGTACTGAAAAATCTTCATAATCTTACTCAGCTTATGGGTTTAAAGGCAGTCAGTAGACAAGGGAGAATGAAAAATGTTTTGATGGAACATAATCAGATTATCCAGAGCATAGAGAAAAAAGACTCTAAACAAGCTTCACAGGTGATCTTGAACCATTTAGAAAAAACAAAAGAAACATTAATTATTGTTGATAATTCCTGATTTTCTAACAAATGCTTGGAAGGGGGGATTGATCCTCTTGATCTTTTGTCATCTTTATAGCAAAAGCCTTAGTGAAATTCTTTCTAGTTTTTCCTAGGTTTTTGCTATAGACAGTAAAATAATAAAACTGCTGCAGATTATAAATCAAAGATTGTTGAGGCGATGAAAGAGGAATCAGACCTATATTTCACTGCTAAATGAAAGCGTTTACTGATATTTCAAATGATAAATCGGGGTATTAATTTCAGAATATAATAAATTTTACGACAATAATTTCGATAAAATAATTACTATTTAGTACAGTGAAAGTACAAAACACCAATGTATACATAACACAGAACACACAACACAGAATACAAATTTATTAGTCTTTTGTTAGATTACTTCTCGTTTTTAAGACAAATAAAATAATTTATTGGGGGAATTGGATATGGTTAGAACAGGTAAAGAATATTTACAGGCATTGAAAGATGATAGAGCAATCTACATTAATGGTCAACGAGTTCAAGATGTAACGACTCACCCAGCTTTTAAAGGGATTACACAAACTATTGCAAGTTTATACGATTTAGCGTCAGATGAATCTCAGGAAATGACATACAAGACTGAGGAGGGGACGCTAGCAAATAAAATTTATATGATCCCAAAAAGTCGTGAAGAGCTAAAAGAGAGAAGAGTCGCAATTTCTAAATGGTCTGAGGCAACTTGTGGATTTGTTGGAAGAAGTCCTGATCATGTTGCCAGCTTTTTAGCTGCATTTGCCAGTTCACCCCAAGTGTTTGATCGTGGAGGAGAAGGTTTTGGGAATAACGTTTTGAATTTCTATAAATATGTGCGAGATGAGGATTTATATGTAACATACGTCATTATTCCACCACAAATTGATCGAAGTAAAGCATCTCATGAGCTAGAAGATAAGTTCCTTCCAGTTGGAGTATATGAAGAAAGAGAAGACGGCATTGTTGTTCGCGGTTCTCAAATGCTTGGTACAGCATCAGCAGTATCAGATTACTTATTTGTGAGTTGCCTTACTCCACTTCGACCTGGTGATGAAGATTATGCTCTGTCTTTTGTACTACCAATTCATGCAAAGGGATTAAAATTTTATGCGAGACCTAGTTACGCTGAAAAGTCACCAAGCACATTTGATTATCCATTATCCTCTCGTTTTGATGAAAGTGATTCACTAGTTGTTTTTGATGATGTATTTATTCCATGGAAAGATATTTTTGCTTATAAAAATATCGACATCTTGAGAGCCCAGTTCCATGAAACACCAGCTCACGTATGGGGTAATAATCAAGCGCAAATAAGATTTAGCAATAAATTGAAATTTTTGATTGGTACAGCTCGAAAAGTTACTGCTATGAATGGAATAGATAAAATCCCTTCTGTCCAAGAGAAGTTAGGTGAACTTGCATCTATTGCAGCTTCTGTAGAAGGTAATCTTTTAGCTTCCGAATATAATTGTACCATCGACAAAAACGGTGTGGCATGGCCGGATCCACGTTTCCTTTATGGTGTAGTCGGTCAGCAGGAAACTATTTATGCTTCCACTATTAAAATTTTAAGGGAGCTATGCGGTGGAGGTGTATTACAATTACCATCTTCATACAAAGAACTTATCAATCCTGAAACGAAAGATGATATGTATCAATATATACGTTCTACGGGAGTTGGGGCTGAGGAGAAAATTAAATTATTTAAGTTAGTATGGGATATTATTGGTTCAGAATTCGGAGGTAGACATCAACAGTATGAATTATTCTATAATGGTGCACCTTTTGTAACTAAAGGCTATTCATTTAGAAACTACGGATATGATGAGCCTGTTCAAATGGTTGATAAATTTTTAGAAAGTTATTCTCTTCCTTCCCAGGTTGAGGAACTAGTTTAAGAAATATAAATATAAGGATGGTGAAAAAATGAAGATTGCATCAATACAATTAGAGATTAAAGATAGTGAATCTAAAAGTGCTCGCATAGATCGTGTGGAAGCAATGATTGATGGATTAAAGGGACAAGATTTAATCGTTTTACCTGAAACGTGGGCAACCGGGTACTTCTCATTTGATCGTTATATTGATGAATCAGAAGAACTAAATGGGAATTTTGTACAGAGATTCTCTTCAAAGGCGAAAGAAATTCATTCATATATATTTGCAGGTAGTTTTATAGAAAAAAATAATGGAAAATACTACAACACTAGTGTTCTATTCTCTCCTGAGGGGACACTCATAGGAACCTATAGAAAAATGCATCTATTTCGCTACGGTTCAAAAGAGGGACAAATATTAACTAGGGGAAATGAAACAACTGTGGCGGATACGGATTTTGGAAAAGTTGGCTTATCAACTTGCTACGATTTGCGATTTCCTGAATTGTACCGTGCAGAAGTAGATTTAGGAGCAGAATTACTTCTTGTGACATCTGCTTGGCCACATAGAAGACTGGAACATTGGAAATTATTTAATTCAGTTCGAGCACTAGAAAATCAATGTTTCCTGATTTCGAGTAATTGCGTTGGTAATACTCATGACATCCTTTTAGGTGGTCATAGTCAAGTAGTTGATCCTTGGGGGGTTGTTGTTGCTGCTGGAGGAGAGGAAGAAGCTATTATAAAAACGGAAATTGACCCATCTCAAATTACTTATATTCGTGATGTATTTCCTAATTTAAAACATCGAGTCATAGAAAGACAGGAGGAATTCATTTGATAAATATCAATGTTTGTGGAAGAAGTATTGTGGCAGACCCTAAAAGATTACTTATTGCTGGCTATACAGGAAAAGATCAAGAATCTGTAAAAAAACATATTGATGAATTGAAGGAGATTGGAGTTCCAGCTCCTCCACAAGTTCCAATGATCTATGATCTTTCAACAAATCTTATTACGACAAATCGGACTATTTCAGTTATTCAAGAAAGTAGTAGTGGAGAAGCAGAAGTGGTAATTATGAAAATTAAAGGGAAATGGTATTTAGGACTCGGAAGTGATCACACGGATCGTGAGCTTGAAACAGTGTCTATTCAGAAATCTAAACAAGTATGTAGCAAGCCTATTTCAACGCAATTTTGGGCTTTAGACGATGTGAAAGATCGATGGGATGAAATTGAAATGAGAAGTTGGATGATCGTTGATGGGGTTAAAAAAGAGTACCAAGCAGGGAAGTTAGGAGAATTTTTACAACCTAAAGAATTGCTCAAAATCATAGAGGAGCGTGGATATAATAGTGAAGATATGATTGTGTTCTGCGGAACCTTACCGATTAAAGGTGGTGAATTTATTTATGGAGAAGCATTTTCAGCAGAATTGTATGATCCTTTAACACATAACAAAATTGAGTTAAATTATCAGGTTCACATTTTAGTAGATGCGGAGGTAGTATGATATGGGAAAATCAGAAATGAAAGTTGTTAGAAAACCAGAAATTGAATTTGTTGATTATAAAACCTTTGAGACTGTTGCTTCAAACACTGTTGAGGGTGCATCCCAACGAATTATTGCACAGGTACCAGGTACTAATGTAGCAACTCGTATTCTTGAACTAGAGGCAGGTACTGATACATCCCCAGATGGAGTCCAGGTTCATGATTTCTGGGAAGAATTATATATTATAGAAGGATCCTTAATTGATTTACGTCTAAATGAGGAATTTACAGCAGGTATGGTTGCTTGTCGTCCTCCTGGGATGGAGCATGGACCATGGAAATCACCAAATGGTTGCAAGATTTTTGAAGTTCGCTATTATGCAGATCAGAAAAAAGAAGAACATGAATTTGTTGATTATCAGACTTTTGAGAAGCAGCCTTTTAGTAAGGTTGAGAGTCTTTCTGAAAGAGTAATTGCTTCTGATCCTACTACAGGAGTAGCTACGAGAATTCTTCATAATGGTCCAGGGACTGATACTACTCCTAATGGAGTCCAAATCCATGATTTCTGGGAGGAATTATATATTATAGAGGGATCCTTAATTGATTTACGTCTAAATGAGGAATTTACAGCAGGTATGGTTGCTTGTCGTCCTCCTGGGATGGAGCATGGACCTTGGAAGTCACCAGATGGATGTAAAATTTTCGAGGTTCGTTACTACTCCAAAGACCAGTAAACAGGTAAAATGATTGAGATTAATTTATCAATAGAAAGGGCTTCTCGTAATGTCAAAAAACGAGAAGTCTTTCAAACAGCCCTGACTAAGCCAGAAAATATTTGTTACTAAGTTTTAATGTATACACAATACAGTATTCATAAAATAAGGGAGTTATCCTTTTTAAGTATCTCGATCATATTGTAGGGAAGGTGAGGCATATTGGAAATTCTACATTTAACACATCCATTGGATAAAGGTTTTGTTATTCAAGAACCTCATGTAATGGCTTTAGGCTTTTTTGACGGTGTCCATTTAGGTCATCAATATTTATTACAGCAAGCAAAGGATATCGCCAAAAAGAAAAACCTAAAATTTGCTGTTATGACTTTCGATCCACATCCAAATGAAGTTATCAAATCAGATAACGATTGGAGATATTTAACTCCTTTACCCTCAAAGATTGAAAAAATGGCAGCTATGGGAGTGAACAAACTTTTTGTTATAAAGTTTAATTTATCATTTGCTTCCCTTCCACCATCTGATTTTATTAAACAATATGTTATAGATCTTCAAGCTAAACACATAGTAGTAGGGTTTGACTTCACCTTTGGTTACAAAGCTCAGGGTAACGTAGATTATTTGCGAGATATCAGCATAAACAGTCCTTTTGAAATTACAGTAATCTCAAAAAGGGTAATGAATGACCACAAAATAGGTTCAACGTTAATAAGAAAACTAATAAAAGATGGAGATGTTCACCTTGTACCGTATTACTTAGGAAAACATTATGAAATCAATGGGTGTGTTCATTTTTCACCTGATTTATATACACAAAAGAAGCTGAATAATGTTGAGTTTCATATTCAAAGTAAGTATATTTTACCAAAATATGGTGTGTATAGAGTGGAAATATCAAACGGATGCAGAACCATTCAAGGTTTTTTTAAACATTCTAGTGCTTATGAAAACAAGTATGAGCTGAGCAGTAATAACCTAGAGTGGTTGAAAGAAGGGAAACAAAAGAAAGTTACAGTCAAGTTTTTGAACAAATTAGCTTATGTGAATACTATCTCTCTTTCAACTAAAGAATTTGTATTACCTGGTTAAACAGATTATTAGATGTCTATTAGGCAATTTGAAAATATAAATAGTTGGAGGAATACAAATAATGGGGAAAGAAAAATCAACAGTAAGTTCCCAAAAAGTATTATTCGCTAGTTTAGTTGGTAGCACAATCGAATTTTACGATTTCTTTCTTTATGGTACTGTAGCTTCGCTGGTGTTTAATAAATTGTTTTTTCCTAGTAATGATCCATTTATAAGTTTATTACTTGCTTATGCTTCTTTTGGAATTACTTTTTTTATTAGACCTCTTGGTGGGCTCATCTTTAGTCATATGGGAGATAAATTCGGCAGAAAAAATACTCTTGTAATTTCACTTCTTTTGATGGGAATTTCAACAGTATCTATTGGATTACTACCAACTTATAGCACAATCGGAATTTTAGCGCCAATTTTACTTGTAACTTTACGTCTGGTTCAAGGAATTGCTGTTGGTGGAGAATGGGGTGGAGCTGTTCTCCTGGCGGTCGAGAATGCACCGAAAGAAAAACGAGGATTCTACGGCAGTTTCCCTGCAATGGGGATCCCTCTAGGTATGTTACTTGGAACAACTGCTGTTTCATTAGTAAGTTTACTTCCAGAAGAACGATTTCTATCATGGGGATGGAGGATTCCTTTTATACTGAGTGCGATTTTGGTGATTACTGGTCTCTGGATACGTCGCGGAATTGAGGAAACATCAGTATTCAGTGAAGAAAAACAAAAAGGCAATATTGTAAAAGTGCCTCTTTTTGAGACACTAAGACATCATTGGAAAGCTGTCTTAATTTCAATAGGGGCAAAATGTGTGGAAGTTGGTCCATTCTATATTTTCACAACGTTTTTTATCTCTTACGCTACAGATAATATTGGTTTCTCAAGGACGACAGCATTAACAATAATTACTATTGCAACTATTGTTACAACAGTGTGTATCCCAATTATGGGGAAATTATCTGACATAATCGGCCGTAAACGTGTTTTTATGATAGGTGCAGCAGGAATTGCTCTATTTTCTTTTCCTTACTATTATTTATTATCAACACAATCAACATTTTGGGCATACTTCGTTTCAATTGTGGGTTTAGGAATTCTCTGGTCTACCATTGCAAGTATAATTGGTACAATGTTTACCGAAATGTTTAGTACAAATGTGGGATACACGGGAATAACACTTGGCTATCAAGCTGGTTCTGCCTTATTTGGAGGGACTGCTCCAATGATTGCGACTATTTTGTTAAGTACTTATGATAATTCCTGGATTCCTCTTGCTATTTTTATCACTACTCTTTCTGTAATTTCATTTATTTCTGTTACATTCTTAAGTAGGGTCCAAGTAGTAACTACTTATAAAGATAATTCATTATCCCAGAAAGACACAGTTGCCGAATAACACAAATTTAAAAAGTTTAAAAAATTCATTTTTAACATTTGAATATTTAGTTTGTTCCGTTGTAACCAGGTATTAACTAATCAATTCCTTGTTAGGTACTATGTATACAGAGTACAGAGTTCATAATGCAAAACAGGTAAATTATTGAGTCAAGTACTTTTTATAATGCTGTCTCAGTAAGTTTAAATTTTAGGAGGCTATAAAATGATGGATGATAGAACTTTTAGAAATGCGATGGGGAAATTTGCTACAGGAGTAACGGTTATAACAACACTTTTAGAAGATGAGGCCCACGGTATGACGGCAAATGCATTTATGTCAGTGTCCCTTAATCCAAGATTAGTCTTAATATCTATAGGAGAAAAAGCTAAAATGCTAGATAAGATCAATGAGTCTGGAAAATTTGCTGTTAATATATTATCCGATGATCAAAAAGATTTATCGATGCATTTTGCGGGACAAATTAAAGAAAAACGTCAAATCGAATTTGACTGGATAAATGAACTACCAGTAATAAAGAATGCTTTAACAAACATTGTATGTAAGGTTCATAGTAAACAAATAGTCGGCGATCATACACTCTTTATTGGAGAGGTAACTGATATCGTCACTTGCGAAGGGGCACCACTAGCCTTCTACGAAGGAAAATACAGCAAAGTATTTAGCTAATCAGATTATAAATAAGAATTATTAAAGTAGAGATATTATTTAAGGTAGATAATTAGAATTATATGTTACAGAGGGTTCTAGTGTAAACGTAAAAATATTCACTAGAACCCTAAATCTATACATTTTGACGAACTTCAACTCAAAATATAATTGATAATTGTTTTTTGACTCATTCCAATTACATAACCGTGATCCACTTTTAATCTTGAAAACAGAGAACCTATAATGTCTTGATGTAGTTGGAAAAGGAGGGGAAATCGTGCAAAGCATAAACAAGACAGTCGTCAAATCAATGGATATTCTTAATCTTTTCTTAACATATTCAAAGCTTAGTCTTAATGAAATTGTACAATTTTCAGGGATACCGAGAACATCTATTTATAGAATGGTGACATCACTTGAAGAGATGGGACTTCTTGATAAAGATGATAATGGAAAATATTCACTGGGTCTATTATTTCTTCAGTTTGGCCATTTAGTAGCAGAACGTTTAGATATCCGGCAGGTAGCTTTACCGATTATGCAAAAGCTTCATGATGAAGTAGGTGAATCTGTTAATCTCAGTGTTCAAGATGGCGAAGAAGCCCTCTACGTCGAAAGACTAGATACAAATCAGTGTGTAAGACTTTATATGGCAATTGGTCGGAGAGCACCGCTTTATGCTGGAGCTTGCTCTCGTGTTATTCTTGCTTTTTTGCCACATGATAAGAGGGAGAAATATTTAGAGAAAATCGAGATGAATTCGATTGCATCTGGAACTATTATAGATAAAAAGAAACTTCGCCTTATTCTGGAAGAATCTCAACAAACAGGATATACGGTTAGTCACTCAGAACTGGAAAATTATATAGCCGAGATGGCTGCCCCTATTTTCAATTACAAAGGTCATGTCATAGCAAGTATTAGTATTGAGAGTCTTGATGTGAATTATCAGAAGATGATGCTACCTCCATTGATTGAAAAGGTTAAGAATGCAGCACTCGAGATTTCACAGAAATTTGGATATATCAAAACCATGTAGATAAGAGACACGTACTAAAAGCATCTGTGTCGTTTCATAATAGGAACTTGCTGAGTAAACACTCTAAATTTTAAGGATGCAATCTGCAAGATTAAATAATATTCAAAGGTGGAGTGATATATGCAGGATGTAAAACTCAAACGTTCGTTAACGGTATTTCCTTTAGTACTATTTGGTTTGGCTTATATGGCACCAACGACAGTATTTACAGGTTATGGGATTGTTGCGGAAATAACAAAAGGGATGGTACCAGCAGCTTATATAGTAGCTCTAATTGGTATGTTGTTTACAGCCTATAGTTATGGTCAAATGGTTAAAGCTTACCCTGTTGCTGGTTCCGCATATACATATACTCAAAAGGCTCTTAATCCCCATATTGGATTCTTAATTGGTTGGGCTATACTATTAGACTATTTATTTTTGCCAATGATTAATGGTTTATTAATCGCAATTTACTTAAATTCATATTTTCCAAGTGTTCCTTTTTCTATCTGGTTAATTGCTTTCCTAATTTTAATCACCACTGTAAATGTAATCGGAGTAAAAATAGCAACGAAGATGAATTTTTTATTAATTGCAAGTCAATTCTTAATAATAGTTATATTCATATTCCTTTCAATTAAAGGTTTGCTTAACGGAATTGGTTCAGGGACATTATTTATGAGCTCTCCGTTTGTGAATGGAGATATATCACTCTCTTTAGTATTAGCAGGCTCCTCTATTTTGTGTTTGTCTTTCTTAGGGTTTGATTCTGTTACCACATTTTCGGAGGAGACCATTAACCCTAAAAAGGCAATACCAAAGGCTATTTTTCTCGTTGTATTAATAGGAGGGGGTTTATTTGTCACCATCTCATATCTTATTCACCTTGTTTATCCAAACTATCAATCCTTTAAAGATCCAGATTCTGCTGCTTTAGAAATTGCTGTATATGTTGGTGGAAATTTATTTCAATCTATTTTTCTAGCAGGATGTATTATTGGAACCCTAGCATCTGGCCTATCTTCACAGGCAAGCGTTTCCCGGCTTTTATATGCAATGGGCAGAGATGGCGTCCTTCCTAAACAAATATTTGGTCAGCTTCATCCAAAATTTCGAACACCGACATATAATATTATCTTAGTAGGTATTTTTGCTTTATCTGCCTTATTTGTTGATTTAGTAACAGCATCATCTTTTATTAATTTTGGAGCTCTTGTTGCATTTACCTTTGTTAATTTTTCGGTTATTTCTCATTATTTTATTAGAAAGAAACAAAGAAGAGGAATTAACATTTTAAAATATTTATTTTTCCCTCTTATTGGTTCTGGTTTCACAGTTTGGTTATGGTCTAGTCTTGATTCAAAGGCACTACTACTAGGAATAGGATGGTTAGGAATTGGATTCATCATGCTCATTTTGACTACAAAAATGTTTAGTAAACGGCCACCAGAGCTTTCCATAGATAGTGCTGACGTAAATGAAATTCAAGCATAAAAGCTAGATATTTATCAAGGCGGACAAGAATTGTAAACCAGGCATCATTCTTTCTAGTGAATATGTTTTTACTGGACACAATATAAACGAATAAAAGCAACATAGCTATTAAAAATAATAAATTTATTTAGTAAGCTTTTATAAAAATACTCAGAGATATTTGTTTTATATTTGGATTCCTCAATATAATAGTTTTAACAAAATACTTTAAATGGCAGCTGCCAGAGAGCAATGTAGCATCTGAATATTCATAAATCCAAGGAGATGACAATAATGACAAAAGCAGATTTAATTTTGATAAGTGAAGCTATTTTTACCGGATTGAGTGATGAGCCGGAGCCGTTAGCTTTAGCAGTAAAAGGTAATAGAATTTTAGAGGTTGGACCAAAGGAAAAGGTTTTAGAGTTAAGAGGTGATGCTACCGAGATTATGGATGTAGAAGAAAAACTAATTATGCCAGGATTCCACGATGCACATTTGCATATTATGCTGGGGAGTTTATTCAGTTATTATTGTGTACCGTTATCAGATACGAACTCTGCTGATGAGGCGGCTGCGAGAGTACGAGCATATGCGGATAAGCATCCTAATGATGCTTGGATTATTGGCACAGGGTGGGATCACACAGCATGGGGGGAAAAGGAATTTCCTGATCGTTATGTATTAGACAAAGTGTTGGCTGATCGACCAGTAGTACTTTTACATGCAGAGGGACATTACGGCTGGGTGAATTCGAAAGCGCTTACGGTGTCTGGGATCACAGGATCGACAGAAAACCCTGAATATGGAGTAATTTATAAGGATGATAAAGGGGAACCGACAGGTATCCTAATTGAAACGGCAATTTCATTGGCTACAGACTTTGCCTATGATTTTTCGAAAGAACAGCTCCGGGACATGGTGATGAAATTCTTAGATCAGGCAGCTGCTCTTGGAATCACCTCCGTAAATGACTTGTATGGAAGCCGTGCTCACGAAAAGCTTGAAGCTTATTCCATTTATAAAGAGTTTGATGACGAGGATCGCTTAACTGCTAGATTTCACCTTTATCCTCCATTGAATAGTCAAATCGAACGATCCAAAGAGCTGCGTGAAACCTATTCTTCAGGTAAATTGCGGGTGGCAGGATTGAAGCAGTTTATCGATGGGGTAGTGACTGGCTATACGGCTTATATGCTGGATCCTTATACAGACCAGCCGGAGACAAAAGGAGAAATTGCTTATACGGCGGAGCAACTGGAAAAGTGGGTAGTGGAAGCAGATAAGGAAGGCTTTCAAATTCGTTTTCACTCCATAGGTGACGGAGCAGTCCGGCTCGGTCTGGACCTATATGAAAAGGCTCAAAAAATTAATGGCAAGCGCGATGCCCGTCATGCCTTGGAACATATTGAAGTGGTTGCGCCAGAAGATATTCCACGTTTTGAAAAACTTGGCGTCATGCCATCGATCCAGCCGTATCATATGGCACTTATGCCTAAAGAAAGCCATACAACGCGTGTCAGCGACGAGAAATATCCTTATCTTTATCCTAACGCCTCCTTGGTTAGATCCGGAGCAGTGGTCTCATACAGCAGCGACTATCCCATCGCTTCACTTTCACCAATGCTGGAAATTTATCATGCTATCACCCGTAAGGATAGTACGTTAAAAGATACATGGAATGAACAGGAAAAAGTAACACTGGCGGAAGCATTAAAAGCTTACACTATCAACTCTGCCTATAGTGTTTTTAGAGAAGACGAGCTTGGAACACTAGAAGCAGGCAAGCTTGCAGACCTCATTGTCCTAGATTGTAATCTCTTTACTGTACCAGAAGAAGACATTTTGCAAACCAAAGTAGAACTTACCTTAATGGACGGGAAAAAAGTCTGGGAGAAGGCTCCTGCTGAAATGACAGGTTCGAAGAGTTGAGAGTAGAAAGATATAAACATATAAACATTGAAGTGCTTTTACGAGAGTGACTACATTCGGTTCTGGTGTAAAGATTACATCTATTTGAAAAAGGTATATAGATTCCTAATAGAATGTGTTCTTATGCAGCCAATCCAAATAGTTGATGAATAAACTTCAATTAACCTACAGAAAGGGGACCCTCAGATGATATTGAAGGCCTTAAGAAAGAAAGGTGTAATTACTATTAATTATTATCACAACGGTTTATTACAAACATGTAAAGGCCGTGTAAGTAACCTTAATCTTCATGATCAAACTCTTTCTCTAGAAGATGAACAACACAATATATTCTCTATTCGTTTATCAGGCATTACTGAAATTCATTAATCCTATCATCAAATAGTTACATTATTTGGTTCTGGTGCAAAGTTACATTCATTTAAAAGAGGTATATAGATTTCTGAAATCTGTTCTTATACAGCTAGTCAAAAGAGTTGGCGAATGAACTTCACTTGATTTTGGACAGAATTGTCCTTTTTTAATAATATGCATCGCTTCTATTCCCGAAAGAATAGATTTAGCTGTACGAAAAGATTTCAAAACTAACATCGGAGGAACTCGCTTTTTAATAAAACGATGATTTTGTTCCACAATGTTATTAAGATATTTTATCTGCCTTATTTGGATGCCTACGGGCATCTTTTTTTCTTTTTTCAACTCTCCAATTGCCATAGGGTAGGTTGGATTCTTGTCTCCTGTGGTAACACGGAGCTTTGAAACATGAAAGACCGCAAGAAGAGTGTTTTGACAGACACGTTCTCCACGAGAAGTCTTTTGCCTTAATCGGTAAGAGGTCTTTTCTTATATTTACTCAATTTATGTAATTGCTTCCTCTAAAATGAATGCCATGCTATACTGATAGAGCTTATTAAAACCAAATTCCAACTAGTCCGCCATTCCTTCTAGGGTTGCGGATCTTTTTTATATGTTTTTAAGGGTAAAATTGTAAGTGATTTCTTCATTAAGTTGTTGTAAAATAAAAAAGCATATTGGAGATTGTTTTTAACGTTTCATGTCATCTAGCCTATTCCCGAAGCACAGGGAGTAGGTTTTTTATGTTTATAGGGAATATATGATGTAATTAGTAAGGTAGTAGTTCGTGAATGTAAGTTTAGTTCGTTTATAATGATTGATATAAACGGAATTATATATAAAACACAAAAATAAAAATTAATGACAAACTTATATGTTGTAGTAAGTAGTAAAATACTTTTGTTATAAAACCTTTATTATTTACCTATCTTGTAGAAAAAGTCCACATTTGTCGTCAGATAGAGTAAATGATAAAACTTACATTTTTAAAATACTGTTTATGAATTTACTGCTGAGTATAAAGTAAGTTTATTTTGTATTTTTTACTAAATTTATTTTATTGAAAATACATTAACGGTAAGTACTTATATACTTTATGTTTAGTTAACATGAATATGTTAATTTCTTAAAAGGGAAGTAGAACATAGATTAGTATAGGATATGAAGTGGAAATTGTCATTTGTCACCAATGATTGTAATTAATAAAACCTTGATTTTTAAAAGTTAGTTTTTATCTAATTGAAGATATATGAAAAATATTTGAAAGGAAATAGGCGTGTAATTATGCATATTATTCTATATCTCACTTCATCTATCAACCTTGCATAAAAAGAGGGCAAAAGGGCATACTGTTTGCAAAAGAGAAAAGATAAAGGGGTTGATGTTTTATGGAAAGTAATATGCTTAATGAAATGGATCGAGTAGATCCAAATTTACGTGATGAAATGTTGGCTGAATTATTTTTAAATCAAGTTATAAACGACTTCAAAAAAATGAAAATTCTTAAGGAAATTGATCATTCCTTAAAAAATAAAGATAAAGAAGCTTTTTTACGTTTAACAGAGGAGTTTAAATCAGTAATTTGCTAAAAGACATATACAATAGAAGAAACTCGTCAAAAAGAAGCCTTTTTTATTATAAAAAGGCTTCTTGAATAAAATATTCCTAAATTCTTTTGAGAATAATAGAATTTAAAATCTCAATCTATAAAAAATTTTTTAATCAATGCATTTGTTTTATATTTCTGAAAGTAGAATTATTTTTCTACTAACTAATTGCTTTATTATAGCATCACACCGACGATAGTTCCTGATAGTAAACTTACTAAGGTAGCTCCATATAAGAGTTTTAACCCAAATTGGGAAACCACATTAGCCTGTTTCGGATCAATACTTTTCGTTGCCCCAGCGATAATTCCAATAGAAGAAAAATTCGCAAATGACACAAGGAAAATTGATAATATACCAACTGTCCGTGGTGATAAATCTCCAGCTACATTTTTTAGATCGAGCATTGCTACAAATTCATTTGTTACTAGTTTTGTAGCCATAATGTTACCGGCCTGTACTATCTCCGATGCAGGAATCCCCATTATAAAAGCCAATGGTGAAAAAATGTACCCTAATATACTTTGAAATGTTATACCAAAAATGGAGTTAAATAAGCCGTTTATTGCTGCTATTAAAGCTACAAATCCTATTAACATTGCTGCTACGGTTATAGCAACAGTAAACCCTAATATAATATACTCTCCCAACATCTCAAAAAAAGTTTGCTTCTTGTATTCTTGTAATTCTAAAATATCTTCTTCTTTACTTACGGTGTAAGGGTTTACAATGTGAACAATGATAAAACCACTGAATAAGTTTAGAACAAGTGCTGTTACGACATATTTGGGCTCAACCATTTTCATATAAGAGCCTACAATTGACATTGAAACAGTTGACATAGAAGACGCGCAAAGTGTGTATAAGCGATTTCTTGATAATTGGCCTAATTGATCTTTTACGGTAATGAACACTTCTCCTTGTCCGACAATTGCAGCTGCAACTGCATTATAAGACTCTAACTTTCCTAATCCATTTACTTTACTTAATAAAAAACCAATTCCTTTAATAATAAAAGGCAAAATTCTAAAGTGCTGTAGGATTCCAATCAATACAGCAATAAAAATAATTGGAAGGAGGGCAGAAAGGAAAAATGGAGCCTCCCCTTTGTTTGCTAGTCCACCAAATACAAAATTAATACCGGATTCTGAGTATTTTAAAAGAACTCCAAATGCGTCAGCAATACCCTTAACTAGGATGAATCCAATCGATGTATTTAATAAGAAATAGGACAATATTAATTGAATAACAAGTAGGATCAAAATTGGTTTATATTTAATTTCTTTTCGATTACTACTTACAAGAAAAGCAAGAAAAAATGTAACTGTTAAACCGAGTATAAAAATAAGAATTTTCATGGTGTCTTTCCCCTTATAAAATATTTATTTATTATATTGATGGTAAAAAAATATAAATTCAAACAAGGTTAGTATAAGACTAAATAGATTAAATCGTTAAGCACACCTTATTTGTTGGAGGTAATTTTAAATTATTGTTTTCCCCTGTATTCGCTAAAAATAATATAAAAGTACCGTAAAATATAAATACTGTTGTTTTATTCTTTCAAAATGGATATGTACACTACCAATATGAAAGTGTTTACAAAAAAATGTATCGTCAGACGTCCGACATCTAAAAACCATTTAGACTGATTCTAGCACTGAATAATCTGATACACAATGTTTTTTTATTAAAAATAGATTATTTATTAATAAAACATAAATAATATTATATTATTTATTCTGTATATTTAAAGTTTTATGAAGGTGTACCAGGCGAGTATTACTAATTTAATTTATTATATTTTAAAAGGTCTTTGAACAACACATAATCTTCTTTAACTTGATAATAATACTGTTCACTTAGCTGTATAATTTTATCGTTAAAATTTGGCCAAGAAGAGATTGCAGCTAAAGCATTTTTTTCAAAATTATAAGGTACATAACTCTTATCATAATCCTCATCAGCTTTTGCATGTGCATAAGCAAATGATTTACCAGAATATATTAAAAACTGTTCTATGTCTGATTTATTATGAAAAGAATTAGCATCAAAGCTATAATACCAAGGTGATATTTGTTTTACAAAGTAAGATAAACTATTATATTGTAAAATCCCTAAATGCTTATCTGCATTTACTCCCATTGCTAAAGTTCCTGTAAATGAACGTTCTGCTTGTTGCTGAAACCAATTATTATATTGTGAGGCAGATAGGCTTTTTTCAAAGAAAACTGCAGGTTTTTGTTGTTCTTTTACTTCTAAGATAATATCATCATTTGAAGATGAAGTTTCTCCCTCTACTAACACATAAAATGTATTAACGCCTGAACTTCCTATACCGGAATGAATTCTATTTGCTATATCTTTAATAGAAAAATAGTTAATAGAATTGGCCTTAATAAACGCTCTTGTACTATATACGTAATTTTCCCAATCCTTCTTGAAAGAATTTCTACTTGTTAAACTAACAGGTGTTAATGAACTATTATTGAAATCAAACTTACGTACACCCTTGTCGACTGTGGTCCACTCATTTAAAAATTTAACCTGATTGTTTGAATTTTTTGTTTCATTCATTTGATGTTTAATAAAACCATTAGGAATGTTTTCTTGCTTCAATTCAATATCTAATTCATCATTATTTCCCTCTACTTGTTTTAAACCCTCTTGATAGGAATTCAGAAAGGTTTTTATGAGATTTAATTTATCTTGAGAAGATAAATTAAATCTCGAGACTTCATCTGTCAATAAAAAGACGCTCGTTGAAAAGCGTAATAAATCCCAATAAAATGGAGCTACATATGTTTCATCAAAGTCATTTAAACCTAATACCATTTGACCTTTACTATTGTTAAAGATTCCTATGTTTTGAGTATGAGCGTCGCCTTCTATCCAAGTGCTAATATTTTTGGTTTTCTTCCATGTATCGGGAATATTAATAACACTAGTGCCTAGATCAGTATAAAAAAGATTACTAGTTCCGCGATAAAAGTTAAATGGAGATTCCACCATCTTATTGTACTTTTCTTGACGAACACTATCTTCTTGAATAAATGAATTAGCATTTTTAATTTGGTTTTCAAGATATTTTTTACGTTTTTTTTGATAATAACTCATCGAATGGGTAGGAGACATATGGTCTGTATTACTAGATGCTTTTTTTTCACTTTCAACTTGTATTACCTCATTCTTGCCACAACCGGCGATTAATACCATTGCTAAAGTTAGCATAAAAAATAATTTTCTCTTTTTTGTCACTTAATCCACACCTTTCATTAATAACTTTAAGAATTTGAAATACCATTCAAGTAGTTCTAGAGAGAGAGCAGATGAATTAAACGCTTTCATTGTAGGTTATATAAGTTTAATTTAAATGAAGTAAAGTCGTCCGTCGTCTGACCTCTAACATGAAATTTATATTAACAAATAAAATTTTGAAAGTAAATAAAAAACTGAAAATTATATAAATTATATCCAAATTCCCTTTCTGTTAGTTTTCTACAGCTTTTCTTATTTAGAAATCAATAATATTTAAAAATCTATTGCCTAATAGCGTTATATTTATTGTTCCTTCACTCAAAATTTTTTTGATTATTATTTTTTAGATTGACAAATAACAACAAATTATTGTAAATTTAAAAAAGTTACCCTCATGGTGGTAACTTGTATAGGCGGTAATAATTCAAGGATTGGTTATTTTAATATTTCATCTAAAATATTATTGAAAGCGATATCAGTAATAGTGCCTCTAAAAAGGATTAGGATGAAAAATTTTATTAGTGGAAGGAGAGAGCGCGATAAAAAACATTTAAAACCGGCAGTGGAGGGGATTTTCTTAATAATAATTAAAGGGGAATTTTTAATAAATATTCTGACTTATAATATCATCTAAGCAACATCAAATTTGAAGAAAAAAGCAAAGTTATTTTAGTATTTATCTATTTCATTTATAGCAATTTTAATCGCTATTTCAAAAAATCTATATAGAATCGTCTTTATAGTTATTATTTACGTTAACACTCGAGCTGTTTTGAGGGAAAAGTATTTTGAATTCTTTTTAAGTGCATAAGAAAAATTATAGGACATATCCTTTGGAACTAAATTTAAGATAATCAAAGAAAAATTATTCTATTTTTAAGTAGATTATTATTAAAAAATAAATATTTGAATGGGAGATAAATATGGAAATCAAAGGGGCATTTTTAAATGTTAGTACAGTAGTTCTTTTATCTTTATCATTAGTTGCATGTAGTACTACTACCAAAACTGAAACAAAAGCACATGCAACAAACTCGAAAACATATGGGGAAGAATCAGTTATGTCCACTGCTTGGTATCAAACTTCAGGTGAATCTGAAGCTCTCTATTACCAAGGATACAATATCGCAAGAAATAAAATAGATATAGCTTTAGAACGAGGTACAAATAAAAAACCTGCCGTTATACTTGATTTAGATGAAACAGTGTTGGACAATAGCCCATGGGATGCATTACAGGTTAAAACAGGTAGAGGATATCCTTACAAATGGGATGAGTGGGTAAATAAAGCAGAAGCAAAAGCACTTCCTGGATCGGTTGATTTTCTAAAATACGCCAATCAAAAAGGGTTAGATATTTACTATATTTCAGATCGAACAACTTCTCAATTAGATGCAACGATTAAGAATTTAAATAGAATTGAAGCTCCACAAGCAAATAAAAATCATGTATTATTAATAAAAACTGGGGAAAGAGGTAAACAAGCTCGAGTTAATCAAGTTAAGCAAAAACATGATATTGTATTATTTATTGGTGATAACTTATCTGACTTTCCTGGACATAAAGGAAAATCATTGAAGGAAAGAAATAAAACGGTCCAGGATGAGAAAAACAGCTTTGGTGATAACTTTATTATTTTACCAAATCCAATGTATGGGGATTGGGAAAATGCTCTATACAACTTTGAAAATAAGCAAAACCAACAAAAAGCCGATTTACGGAAAGAGAATTTGGAATATTTTGATTATAAATAAAATTAAAATAAGTATATAACTATATAAAGCGTGTTTTTATAGCTACTAAAGGAATTGAATAATGGTTTTCAAAACTACATTTATATAGAAGAAACTCATCAAAAATAGACTTTAATCAATACGATAAAAGACTATTTTTGATGAGTTTTTTTATAATCTGGAAAATTGAAATTGTTAACGCATGTCTTAATAAATTAATAAAAATTACAGATAATACTATTACAGTCTTATTATTATTTAAGTGAAAAGAGAGCAGATGAGGTGCACAAAGATGTTTTTTAGAAAAGGAAAAAGTAAAGAAAAGGAAAATTTTTCAATGCCACACACATATATTCAATCTCTTTCCGCATTAATGAATAATTTAGAGACATCTGCTGACTTTGTATCCGTTGAATGCTTAGATTCTTGTCCTTTTTATTTAGCGTATTATACAACATTAGTAAATCAAGATTTTATACATCGAGATATTCTCCCATTTTTGGTGGCTAAAAACCTATACAAATTAGAGGAGATAAAAAGACATTTACCTATAGAAAATATGTTGATAACCAATAATTTGAAAGAAATTCAAGAAAAGCTATTAAGTGGATTTCTTATTATCTATACCAAGGGCAAAAATCAAAATAGTGTTCTTATTATACCCTCAGTCCCTATCGAAAGTCGGCAAGTAACAATACCAGAAGTAGAATCTGTTATTGTGGGGCCAAAAGAAGCTTTTATTGAATCCTTAGATACTAATCTTAATATGATACGTAAGAGAATACCTCTTATAGAATTAAGGGTAAAGGAACTAAAAGTTGGTGATATATCAAAAACTAAGGTTGCTGTTTTATACATATCAGGAATTGCAAACGATAAGTATTTAGACACCACTCTCCAAAGAATTAATGATATTAAATTTGATCAAATTATAGATAGTTCTTATATCTCGCAAATGATTACGGATAACCAAAACTCATTGTTTCCACAAATACTTGATACTGAAAGACCTGATCGTGTAGCGAATTTTTTATCGGAGGGAAAGATTGTAGTTTTAGTTGATGGATCTCCTCACGCTTTAATTGTACCAATTAATATTTTTGAATTCTTTTCTTCATCTGAGGATTATTTTTTTAATTGGCCTACAGCCTCAATCTTTCGTTTAATGCGATTAGTAGCAGCTGTATTATCAATTTTAGCTACACCAATTTATATTGCCATCCTAACGTATCATTATGAAATGATACCTGAAGAATTACTAACCTTACTAGTAGCTTCTAGAAATAATGTTCCCTTCCCCCCAATTATTGAAGTACTTATTTTAGAATTTGCTATCGAATTACTAAGAGAATCTGCCAAAAGGCTTCCAACTAAAATTGGTCAAACAATGGGGATTGTAGGCGGTATTGTAATTGGAACTGCGGCAGTGGAAGCAGCAATTACAAGTAATGTTTTACTTATTATTGTTGCACTTGCTGCATTAGCGTCTTTTACTACGCCTGCGTTTCAAATGAGTAATACCGTTCGGTTAATAAGAATTCCGTTTCTAGCTTCTGCTCAAATCTTAGGACTGTTAGGTATTTCTATCTGCATGGCATTCTTGCTTGGCCATCTTCTACAATTAAGCTCTCTTGGATGTCCTTATCTAGAACCTGTTTACCCTTTTCGTAGTCAAGACATGAAAGATAGTTTGTATCGGCTGCCGTTTCAACGGCAGAAAACTCGACCCGTTTTTTTACGAACAAAATCTTCTCTACGAATGATTACAAATTGTATAAAAGAAAAGAGTGATATTGATGAATGAACATGATAAGGAGATAAAGAGATGATAACAAGGCCAACAGAGAAAAATAAAGTCTCTCCTTATTTTGCCTTTTTCCTGGTTTCTTCCGCTCAAATTAACGTAGGCCTTTTTGGCTTTCAAAGGTATATTGCTAAAGATGTTGGTCAGGATGCATGGCTTACAGTCTTACTAGTAGGTCTAGCAGTTCATGTCTTGATTTGGATATGTTATCAAATCTTAAATAAGGGTGGAGACGATATTATAAGCATTCATTATGATCTTTTTGGAAAGTGGATTGGAGGTCTGCTTAATTTTATTATTATTTTATATTTTCTCGTATTAGTAATAATTTGGACAAGGACTTATGTAGAAGTCATTCAAGTATGGATGACCCCTTTTATTAATCAAGGGTGGATAGTAGGATTAATTCTTATTTTAGCTTATTATTACGTTTCAGGTGGTTTTAGGGTCGTAACAGGTTTGGCTTTTTTTTCTGGAATTATAATTACCATTATTCTTTTTACTTTATATTTTCCTATAAAAGAAGCACACTTTCATAATTTATTACCTATATTTGATCACTCTATTGATGATCAATTCAATGCAATGAAAGAAATGGTTTATAGTTATTTAGGTTTTGAATTTATACTAATATTCTATCCGTTTTTGAGCCAATCAAAGAAATCACAGAAATGGTCTCATTTAGGTGTATTGTTCACTATGCTTATTTATATAGCTTTTATCATTGTTTCGTTAGCTTATTATAATTTAGATCAATTGTATCATACTGTTTGGGCTACCTTAACATTATGGCAGGAGATTAAACTACCTTTTATTGAACGGTTCGAATATGTAGGTATTTCTCTTTGGTTATTCCTCGTACTACCAGGTATATGCCTAGGTCTATGGGCTTCTAGTCGTTCACTTAAAAAAATTTTCCATGTAAATCAGCATATAACTCTTTTGATTTTAATATGTATAGTTTTTGTTGTCAGTAATTTAATTACAGACCGTCAACAAATTAATATGTATACCAAGTTAATTAAAAATATAGGTGCTTATATAATTTTTCTTTACATACCTTTACTCTTTTTTATACAAGCAATTGTTTATAAAGTGAGGAAAAATAAAAAATGAAAAAATGGTTAATCACTTGTCTAAGTGTTTCTATAATAACAGGATGTTCTCCATCACCAACTACCCTTGAGGATCTCCAATTTGTTCAATCTCTTGGATATGATTATGTTGATAAAAATTCTATCAAAGGCAGTTTTTCTGTTCCTGTTATTCAATCTGGAATGAATAGTCAACCAAAGAGTGGAATTTTTACAGCTACAGCACAAACAAGTAAAGACTTAGGAAGAATTATACAAAGTCAGTCTCAAAAACCAATTGAAACTGGGAGACTAGGAGTGGCGTTATACGGGAAAGAATTAGCTAACAAAAAAGGAATTTTTGAAATGCTAGATTCTATTTACCGTGACCCTCGAATAAGTAAAGAAGTCTATTTAGCTGTAGTAGAAGGTGAGGCTTATGAAATGCTTAACTATAGATATCCAATTAGCGACACCACTTCTAAATACTTGATAGGATTAATTGAACAGAATGCAGAGCAGTACCTTCCGAAGGTGGACGTTCACACTTTTATGTATCAATATTTTGGAAAAGGACTGGATCCCTTTATGCCTCTTTTAGAAAGAAAAGGGGATAAAATACAAATAAAGGGAATTTCTTTATTTAAAGGTGATAAGTATATAGATTATATTGGATTTAGAGAAGCATTTTTATTTAAAATGCTTTATGAAGATAGTAAAAAAGGATTTTTTAACATAAAATTAGATAAAGATTTATATGTGAGTATTGAAAATATTTCTTCCTCAGTCAAGTATAAAGTGAGAAAATCAAATACGAACCCAAAATTCTCTATTTACTTAAAGTTAAAAGGAAGGGTGGTTGAGGGGACAAGAATACCATTAGGCAACAAGAGTGAAATTCAATCTATTGAAAAAGAAGTGAGATATAATATAAAAAAAAGAGGTCAAAAAATGGTCAGTAAATTTCAAAAGCTTAAAATTGATCCATTAGGAATCGGAGATAGAGTAAAAAGTCAAACCAGGAAATTTGATTTTAAAAGATGGGAAGACCAATATCCTAAAATACCAATTGAGCTTAATGTTGATGTGCAAATTACACAGACCATGAGTATAGAATGAATATATTTCTTGAAAATAGTTATTATCGAGCACAAATTCCCCCTATGTATTCAGGGGAATTTGTGCCTTTATTGATTAAACTATAACCAACTGAAAAGTTAAGAAAATGAGCATTGAGCAACATCTAGATAAGTGTAGGATTACTAATTACTCATACCCATAAGGTATTAAAGAAATGAGTATTAATTATTTTAAATGCGCTAAATAATAAAAATAGGTTCCTTAATCTAACTTTTTATATCACAATTGATTTTCTTTTAGTTGGTAATAATTTATAGCATTAAACCAACAATGGTTCCTGATAATAAGCTTACTAAAGTGGCTCCATATAAAAGTTTTAATCCAAATCGAGAGACAACATTTGCTTGTTTAGCATTAATACTTTTTATTGCACCCGCAATAATACCAATAGAAGAAAAATTTGCAAATGATACAAGAAAAATCGATAATATACCAACTGTACGTGGGGATAAATTTGTTGATACATTGGACAACTCAAGCATAGCTACAAATTCATTTGTAACTAATTTTGTTGCCATAATCTCACCGGCTTGTAACATTTCTGAGATTGGGATTCCCATTACAAAGGCTAATGGGGAAAAAATATAACCTAATATACTTTGGAATGTAATACCAAACACAGAGTCAAATAAACCATTAATGGATGCCATTAACGCTACAAACCCAATTAACATTGCTGCTACGGTTACAGCAATCGTGAACCCAAGTATAATGTATTCACTTAACATTTCAAAAAATGTTTGCTTTTCTTCATCATGTAATTCTAAAATATCCTCTTCTTCATTCATTTCATAAGGATTTATAATATGAACAATAATGAATCCACCAAATAAGTTTAAAACAAGTGCTGTTACGACATATTTGGGTTCAACCATTTTCATATAAGAACCTACAATTGCCATTGAAACGGTGGACATAGAAGACGCACAAAGCGTGTATAAACGATTGCTTGATAATTGACTTAAATGCCTTTTTACCGTGATGAATACTTCTTGTTGTCCAATGACAGCAGCTGCGACCGCATTATAAGATTCCAACTTTCCTAATCCATTTACTTTACTTAATGAAAAACCAATTCCTTTAATAATAAAAGGCAAAATTCTAAAGTGCTGTAGGATTCCAATTAATACAGCAATGAAAATAATTGGAAGAAGAGCAGAAAGGAAAAAAGGAGCTTCTCCTTTGTTTGCTAATCCCCCAAATACAAAATTAATACCTGATTCTGCATACTTCAAAAGAGTTCCAAATGCATCCGAAATCCCTTTAACTAAAATAGATCCGATAGATGTGTTTAATAGAAAATAGGCTAATACTAATTGAATGATAAGTAGGATCACAATCGGTTTATATTTAATTTCTTTCCGATTACTACTTACAAGAAAAGCTAGTAAAAAGGTAACTGTTAACCCAAGTATGAAGATAAGAATTTTCATAGTGTCTTTCTCCTTATAAAATATTTAAACATAACATAGTTTCTTACATAAAAAATAAACTTTGCACATTCTTACTTACAAAGTTTAAGAGCGAGGGTATTTTTAAAAAAATAATTAAAAAAGACTCCTTAAAGATTTTCTACATTACATTACCTAATGTATTTACTTTAAGGAGTATACTTTCATGAAAATGAAACTGGTCTTCCTCTAAGAAGTATATATTAATGTACAAGAATAGAGGAAGCGACTATATTTAATAAGAAAAGTCCGGCAATTAGATAAACGAGAGGGGATACGTGTTTCGATTTTCCAATTGCAACTTTAGCTAATGGATATGCAATAAAACCAAAAGCCAAACCATCAGCGATACTAGAAGTCAAGGGTATACAAACAATAATTAAAAATGCAGGAAAACTCTCCGAGAAATCAGAAAAAGGGATGTCGACTACACTTTTCGTCATGAGTGCTCCAATGATAATTAATACTGGAGCTACAGCATTTCCTGGTATTAGTTGAATAACGGGTAATAGCACTGCAGAAAGGGCAAATAAAATCGCTGTCACTAGGGCCGGTATCCCTGTTTTACCCCCTTCTGAAATTCCTGATGCACTTTCAGCAGATGCAATAGTAGGGCTTGTACCAAGAATTCCTGAAGCTATTGTAGAGATTGCTACTACTTTGTATGCCCGTGGGAATTTTTCGATATCTGGTAGCATGCCACTTAACAATCCCATGTTTTCAAAGAGAACAATCATAGTCATAGAGAACACAGCAATCCAGAAAGGTATCTGTAAGATACTAAAATCACCGGATGCAAATACATGACCATATGAATGAAAATCAATGCCTTTTGTTGTTATTTCTTTCTTATCGGTAATTCCTAGCGTTAATGCACTAGTGAATAATAAACCGACTAACAAGCTTCCTTTAATATTCCTTACAAATAATACTAGTGTAACTACTAATCCTATTACTGTAGACAATGTAATAGGGTTTCCGAAATTTCCGAGGGTAACGATGGTTGTGTCACTAGGTTGAATGATACCACCTTTTTGTAAACCGATAAAAGTAAGAAAGAGACCAATTCCTACTGTAATCCCATGTTTTAGTGAATCAGGAACAGAAGCAAGTATTCGATTGCCAAAAGAAGAGATAGTGACAAGAAAAAAGAGTAGTCCCGAAATTATTATTACTGCTAGTCCTTGGTTAGGAGTGAGTCCTATGGATTGAATCATTGTATAGCTAAAAAATGCATTAACTCCCATGCCAGGAATCACAATAATAGGGGCGTTTACCCATAGAGCCATCAATAAACAACCAATAATTGAAGCAACAATAGTCGCGATAATACTAGCGCTTAATGGAATTCCAGCATCCTTTAAAATCAGTGGGTTAACCAATATAATATAGGCACTTGTGAAAAAAGATGTTAACCCAGCCATAAGTTCTGTTTTCCATGTTGTATTATGTGTTTCCAGTTGAAAGTGTTGACTTAAAAAATGAATCATAATTTTATTCCTCCACTTTGAATCCCGCACCCACCCGTTATGCCTATTGAGCATAACCATATTGCTTATAATTTTTTTGAAATTCACTTGACTGACATGTAGTTTATACAATTAGCATTTACAGTTTTTTTGAACTATAATTCTCTACATTGCAGCAATAATTTCTTTAACTAACTGTAAAAATTGAGCTTTGATATTTTCAGTTGTTTCCATTACTTCATCATGCGTTAAAGAGTGCTCAGAGATTCCAGCAGCCATATTACTAATACAAGAGATTCCCAGTACTTCTAAACCAGAATGTTTAGCAACAATTACTTCGGGAACAGTAGACATTCCCACAGCGCTTGCGCCAATTATACTTAGGAAGTTAATCTCAGCTGGTGTTTCATAACTTGGTCCGAGCATACCAGCATAAACGCCTTCCACCATGTCTATCTTGTTCTTGCTTGCTACCTCTTTTGTCAAAGCAATCAATTTCTTTGAATATGCTTCAGACATATCGGGAAATCTTTCTCCAAACTCCTCTTCATTTGGACCAATCAAAGGGTTTTGAGAAGTCAAATTAATATGATCTTGAATGATCATTAAATCACCTGGCTTAAAGTTAGGGTTAATGCCTCCAGCAGCGTTTGTTACAATAATTTGCTGAACGCCAATTGCTTTCATTATACGAATTGGATAGGTTACTGCTTCCAGAGAATGTCCTTCATAATAATGAAACCTTCCTTGCATAGCTATTACACGTTTTCCTTTTAAATCTCCAATAACCATTCGACCCGCATGTCCTGTCACAGTTGAAGCCGGAAAATGAGGAATTTCATTATAAGGAATATAAATTGGATTTTCGATTTCATCTGCTAATATGCCTAGACCAGACCCTAGAACTAATCCGATGGATGGGCAGTTATCAATCTTAGACAATAAATAATCTTTTGTTTGTTGAACCTTTTCATTAAATTTCATTGTTTTTTCTCCTTTCAAATAGCAAAAATAAAATATAATTTAAAACTACCTCTACAATGAGGGAAGTTTTATTTCAAAATCTTCATATAGGAATTAAAGCTGAGTAAAACGTTTAATATAGAAAAGTAATATGAGATATTTAAGCTTACATTTAAATTTATCTAGAAAGCGTATTCTGTAGGCGATTTGCTTCTGCAATCACTTTTTCTTCATCAATTGTTAGACAGCTTCCATCTTTTACAATTGTCTTACCATCAATGTAGACATCACATACATCATTTCCACGTGCAGCATAAAGTAAGTGTGAATATGCCTCACTAATTGGTTGTAGATGTTCTTTGTTATAAGGGTAAATAGTAATAAAATCTGCTTTTTTGTTTACTTCGAGTGAACCTGTATGCGACATACCAATAGCTTCAGCTCCTAATCGGGTAGCCAAAGTTAAGGCCGTTTGTGCAGGGAACTTAGTAGCGTCTTTATAAATACCTTTCTGTAGTAAAGCAGCAGTTCTCATCTCTTCAAACATATCGAGATTGTTATTAGAAGCTACGCTATCTGTTGCAATTCCTACTTTAATTCCAGCGTCTAAAAGACTAACAATATCTGCAACCCCTGAGCCCAGTTTTAAATTACTAATTGGATTATGAGCAACTCGTACATCATGTTGTTTTAAAATTTCTCTTTCTTCGTCATTAAGGACAACACCATGAGCCATCACTGTTGGCTGATCAAAGATACCTAAACCACGAAGGTGCTCGACGGGACGAACTCCATAACGTTTTTCAATGTCTAAAATTTCGTGATCAGTTTCAGAAACATGAATGTGTAGCATTAAATCATTCTCTTTAGAAATTCGTAAGCTTTCAAGGAGAGCTTCAGGTGTACATGCATAAGGACTGTGGGGCGCTACCATTGTTGTAAGACGACCATCAGCAACCATTTTATTTTTTTGAGCAAAGCGCTCAGCTTCCATAAGGTTCTGTTTCTGTTCTTTTTCTGTGCCTAAACTAAAGATGGTATGAGAGAATGCTCCACGAATTC
The DNA here is from genome assembly GCF_046535215.1 of Priestia sp. SIMBA_032. NCBI lineage: Bacteria > Bacillati > Bacillota > Bacilli > Caryophanales > Bacillaceae > Priestia > Priestia sp. SIMBA_032. The sequence continues at coordinate 54,494 of NZ_JAWRXD010000010.1, forward strand.
CTGTTTTACCAATTGTTTGCATTACCACATCCGAATCTATACCGTTAGGATTAAACATATCTGAGAATGTAGTTGTTCCCGTCTTTACCATCTCTAAAATTCCAAGTTGAGCGCTTACAGAGGCAATCTCTGTATTGAATTGATTTTCAAGAGGCCATATTTTAGTTTCAAGCCAAGGTTTAAGTAGCATATCGTCTCCAATGCCTCGTAAAAGAGTCATTAAAATATGAGAATGGGCATTTATAAGACCAGGAAGGACCCATTTTCCATGAAGATCTACCACTTGATCCACGTTAGTTAACTCATCTTCAGAATACTGGCCAATATAGGAGATAGATTTATCTTGTAAAACCATCATGCCATTTTTGAAGATATTATTTTCTCTATCCATGGTGAAAAAGGTAGCATTAATATACACTTTCTTCATTACAATTCCTCCAAGAGTTTTAATTTTTATATATTTAGAAGAGTTATCTCTAATTAAAAATTTAAATACAATTGTATACTGTTTTAATAAATGGTTTTTAACCTTTTGAATTTGTTTCTCTTGTTGACATCGCTTTCAATTGATATTGCAGTATATTTAAGATTATTTTGAAATATGGACTTAACTAAATATCACTGGTTACTACTGCGTAAGTAACTTTCTATAGGTTACATGGGATTAATAATATTTGTCAATAAAAAATTAAAATATTTAACGTTGTATAGTGGAATTAGTGACAATATTGGATATTTAAAGAATTTCTTACTTTCTTTTTTCAGCAAGTTTGAAAGGTAGAAGATGTATTGTCACATGGAGCTTGTAAGGTGGTATTAGATCTAATTTTGTTCTATTATTATTTATAGATAACTTTGTAGTGAATGAAAAATTCATTCTGAATATATTGGAAGTTATGATTTAAAATAAAATTAGGAAGAGGAAGGCACATGTTACAAAAGTTTGGATTTTCACAATATGAAAGTAAAGTGTATGAAACCCTTGTTTCTCTAGAGGAAGCATTAGATGCAACCACTATCGTTAAATATTCTGGTGTACCTAAAGCAAAAATCTATGAAGTGTTAGCGCGAATGATTGAGAAAGGAATGGTAATGGATTCTATATCAGAAAAGAAAAAGCTATATGCTGCGCTTCCATTAAACCTTGCTATTGAAAAATTAACCACTGAATTTCAAGGTAATATTAAGCAATTAAAGAAAAACAAGAACAAAAAAAAATTATTAGATGATCGTGTTTGGAGTTTAAAAAAAGACACATCTATTCGGGTGCAAAGTAAACATTTAATTGAAGAAGCAAGAAAGTCTATCCGAATTTCTGGTTGGAAAGATGATTTAATGGAATACTTACCATTACTTGAGGATAAAGAAAAAGATGGATTGAATGTGGAAATTCTTGGGGTAGGTGCTTTAAATATAAACTTAAAGAACTTGTATACCCTTATTCCAGCAAAAGAGCATGATGTATTAGAGCGATTTCAATTAATTATTGTTGATGATCAAAAAGTTATTTTTGCATGTGTAGAAGATGATTCATGGCAAGCTATAAATACCATGTCTAAATCTTTTGTTAAAATTTTCACTGAATTCTTTTATCATGACGTTGCCTTAACCAAAATTAATGAGAAGCACTATGATTTATTAATGAATGATCAAGAAATTAGAACTATTCTGATGAAGCTACGTTATTAATAAATTTCTTCATGATATAAAATTTAATTACCAAGGTGTCAAGAGAGATAATTAAATTTTTGAATTGTATTATATCTCAGAAAAATACATAAAAAAGAAATTTTTGCTTAAATTCAACTTTCTTAAACAATGAGATGATATATTAATGTGCCTTAGTGAATCCGAACAAACTTTCCTTATATTCTTTAATATGAGCACTTTCTTTATTAAAAATAGCCATGTACCTCATAAAGGTGCCTGGCTATTTTTCTGATTATAGGACGCTAAAGCATAATTTAAACAGGGCACTTTTATTTTAAACGCTTACGAAAAACATGAAAATTAAAATTATCAGAACGAAAATAGTTTATTGAATATAATACGAGCCGGTCATTTTCGTCATAATGTGATTGTTTTAAAATTAATAAAGGAGTTTCCATATCACACTTTAAAGCGTCTGATATTTCTGGTAAGTAACTAGTCGTTCCTATGCTTGTAGTAGCATAATCAATTTTAATATTAACTTTTGCTTCTAGAAAGTCAAAAATTGACTCCCTATCTAATTTACATTCATTAGGTAACAAATATTGAGGAACTTTATCTATACAATATACCAATGGGTCTCCATTTGACGTTCTTATTCTTTTAACTAATAATATCTTCTCATTATCTTTAAGACTTAATTTTTGTTTTTCATGTTTATCTGGTATTATATAGTCTGAAAATATTAACTTTGTGCCAGGTGTATAGCCTTTTCTTTGAATCAGATCCGTCACACTAAATAGTTCTTCTATCCCGTTTGAATATAGAGGCTTTTGATTTATAAAAGTTCCTATACCATGTTTTTTAGTAACTATATTTTCTTGCTCTAGTGCTCTTAAAGCTTCTCTTACTGTAGAGCGACTTACCTTAAAATTTTTAGCTAACTCAGTTTCTGAAGGTAGTCTCTCACCAGCAGTTAAATTACCTTCTTCTATTTCCTCTTTAAGTTTATCCATAATAACCAAATACCTTGATTTCTGATAATCTTCTATATACATTCAACGTTGCCTCCATAAAAAACATTCCCTACATTATGTTATCAAAATCTAAGAAATGTTGCTATAAGTATTCCTGAGGAAAATCTATCTGGCATGTAATACATATAGTAACTAGTATATATATATAATTAATCCTTATACTTTTTTTGTTACACATATAAAATTATGAGTTTTTCTATAATTTTAAATTTTCTTTCCAAAAATATTGAATAAGGAATAAGAGAATGCTAGAATCAATTTTAGTTGTCGGACGTCTGACGATGATTAATTCTATATTAGTTCATTTTTGTACATAAAACATTTTCCGAATGAGGTATATACAAAATATAACAAAGAAATACTATTTACTTTTTTAACTATGATTAGTTATTCAAGATTTATTTTGTCTAAAAATAAATAGTATTAAAATCAAGCAATCTACTAGTCATCCTTTAGTTGTCGGACGTCCAACGATAGAAATAGTAAGGTTAAACAAATTAAGGAATTATGAGGAGGAAAAGTTGTGAATGAACAAAAATTAAATATCGATAAGTTAGCTATCGATACTATTAGGATGCTATCAATTGAAGCAATAGAGAAGGCGGGATCAGGTCATCCAGGGTTACCAATGGGGGCCGCGCCTATGACCTATACACTTTGGACAAAATTTTTGAATTACAATCCAAATAATCCAACTTGGTTTAATCGCGATAGATTTGTATTATCAGCAGGTCATGGATCGATGCTTTTATACAGCTTATTACACTTAAGTGGTTATAATCTCTCATTAAATGAGTTGAAAAATTTCCGTCAATGGGGAAGTAAAACTCCAGGGCATCCCGAATTTGGTCATACACCTGGAGTTGATGCTACGACAGGTCCGTTAGGTCAAGGCATCGCTATGGCAGTAGGAATGGCAATGGCTGAAAGGCACTTAGCAGCTACATATAATCGTGATAATTTTAATGTTATCGATCACTATACATATAGTATTTGTGGTGACGGAGACCTGATGGAAGGGGTATCTGCAGAAGCAGCTTCACTTGCAGGACACCTTAAGCTTGGTCGCTTGGTTGTAATGTATGATTCAAATGATATTACTCTCGATGGAGAGCTTCATTTATCATTTAGTGAAAGTGTAGAGAAACGTTTTAAAGCATATGGTTGGCAAGTTCTTCAAGTAAAGGATGGAAATGATATTAATGCACTTACAGAAGCATTAAATAAAGCGAAAACAAACATAGAACAGCCAACGTTAATTGAAGTGAAAACCATCATTGGTTATGGTTCACCCAATAAAGGTGGTAAATCTGATTCACATGGTTCACCACTGGGAGCAAAAGAAATAAAGCTTGTAAAAGAACAGTACGGTTGGAATTATGAAGAGGAATTTTGTGTTCCAAAAGAAGTAAAAGAAAATTTTTTCAAATTAAAAGAATTAGCAAAACAAAAAGAACAAACATGGAATGAACTATTAGATGAATATACGAGAATATATCCAGTGCTTGCGGAAGAGTTAATACAGGTAATGAACGGGGAGCTTCCAGCAGGGTGGGATGAAAGTGTTCCCGTTTATCGTGTCGGAGAAAGTAAACTTGCTACGCGAGCTTCAAGTGGTGAAGTATTAAATGGTCTAGCACAAAATGTTCCACAACTATTTGGTGGTTCTGCAGATTTAGCATCCTCTAATAAAACGCTTATGAAGGGGGAAGGTAACTTCAGTCCCACAGATTACAGTGGACGAAATATTTGGTTTGGTGTGCGTGAATTTGCAATGGGTGCTGCCCTTAACGGAATGGCTCTTCACGGTGGTGTTAAAGTGTTCGGGGCTACATTTTTTGTGTTTTCTGACTATTTGAGACCGGCCATTCGTCTAGCTGCATTAATGAAATTACCTGTTACTTATGTATTTACACATGACAGCATTGCTGTTGGTGAGGATGGACCAACACATGAACCAGTTGAACAATTAGCAGCTCTACGCGCAATGCCTGGTATCTCAACTATTCGACCTGCAGAGGCTAATGAAACTGCAGCTGCTTGGAAATTAGTACTTGAAAGCAAAAATGAACCGACAGCTCTTGTGCTTACACGTCAAGATTTACCCACACTTGTAACGTTCGAAAAAGCTTATGAAGGTGTTAAAAAAGGTGCTTATATTGTTTCTGAAGCAAATGGTAATGTTAATGGTTTATTATTAGCATCCGGTTCTGAAGTTGCACTTGCTGTTGCTGCTCAAAAAGCACTTGAAAAGGAAGATATTTTCGTTTCAGTTGTTAGTATGCCTAGCTGGGATCGTTTTGAAAAACAGCCGGAAGAGTATAAAGAAAGTGTACTTCCAAAAAATATAAAAGTACGTCTTGGCATTGAAATGGGTGCTTCTTTAGGGTGGCACAAATATATTGGAGATAAAGGTGATTTGATAGCAATTGACGAATTTGGAGCTTCGGCACCAGGAGAAAAATTAATTGAAGAATATGGGTTCACAGTCGAAAATGTTATTTCCAAATTTAAAAAGATTCTCTAATGATTTGATAATTTCTAATGAAAATCAAGTTGAGTTTTTATTGAATTATTTGGTAATCAACGGTATACAAAAGATTCTTTAAGACATGTAGATTTATAGATTCAACTTTTTTAAAAAGAAGGCTAGTTTTCACATAAAATATAGAGTCATTCATTTTATTAAAGTAATTAAAAAGATGAAAAATGACTCGGATTTCTCTAGAAAAAAGCATGAAAGGTTTTCTTATTTTTAATATATGAATCTATTTTTTCAGAAGACACTGGATTATACAGGAGTGAAAAACTAAATGAGAAATACCAAAATTATTTGTACAATTGGACCAGCAAGTGAAAAACCAGAGATATTAAAGAAATTAATGTTGGCAGGAATGAATGTTGCAAGACTAAATTTTTCCCATGGAACTCATGAGGGACATGCTGCTCAAATCAAGTCAATAAGATCTTGTGCGAAAGAGATAGGACGTGATATAGCTATTATGTTAGATACTAAGGGTCCAGAAATCCGTACAGGTATCTTAGAGAATGGAAAAATCACCTTAAAAAAAGGGAATTGTTTTATCTTGACTACAGAACAAATCATAGGAAATGAAGAAAGAGTAAGTATCACCTATGAAAAGCTTGCTGAAGAAATTAATGTTGGCGCTACAATCTTAATAGATGATGGCCTTATTGAACTACAGGTTGAATCAATCAATGGGAGCGAAATTCATTGTCGAGTAGTGGATGGTGGTATTCTCAAAAATCAAAAAGGCGTAAATTTACCAAAAGTATCTTTACAACTTCCTGGAATTACAGAAAAGGATATTAGTGATATTACTTTCGGTCTCCAAATGAATGTTGATTTTATTGCGGCTTCCTTTGTTCGTAAAGCTTCGGATATTCTTGAAATCAGAAAAATAGTTGAAGAGTATGGAACAACTACATCGATTATTGCCAAGATTGAAAATGAAGAAGGTGTTGAAAATGCTAATGAAATTTTGGAAGCAGCAGATGGCTTAATGGTAGCCCGTGGAGACTTGGGCGTAGAAATCCCCATTGAGGAAGTTCCACTTGTTCAGAAAAAGTTGATAGCAAATTGTCATGTAATGGGGAAACCAGTTATTACGGCAACCCAAATGCTTGATTCAATGCAGCATAATCCCAGACCAACTAGAGCAGAAGCTAGTGATGTAGCAAATGCTATTTTTGATGGAACCGACGCTATTATGCTTTCTGGTGAAACAGCTGCAGGTGCATATCCTGTTGAATCTGTCGAAATGATGAATAGAATTGCGATGAAAGTAGAAAATTCTTGGGCCTATAAAGATAAGATGAATTATACACCTCGCGGTAAAGTGTCCATTACTGATGCAATGGGAAAAGCTGTAACCGTAACAGCCCAGAATTTAAATGCGAAGGCTATTTTAACACCTACTGAAAGTGGTTATACAGCGAATACCGTATCAAAATATCGACCATCTTGTCCAATTATTGCGCTTACTCCTCATGAGAGAGTGCTTAAGCGTCTTCAGTTAGTATGGGGGGTACATCCAATTTTGTTTGAAAGTACTGACAATACAGATGAAATGATGAAAAATGCTATCCAAACTGCACTAAGGAAAAAAGTTATTAAGGAGGGAGACCTAACTTTAATTACTGCTGGTCTACCTGTACATGAAACTGGGACAACCAATATGATGAAGGTTCATATTGTTGGCGATACAATTATAAAAGCACAGGAGGAAGAAGAGTGAAAGTAGCCATCGCATCTGATCATGGGGGTATGACAATTCGGAAAGAAATTATTTCTTTACTGGAAGAAATGAATATTAGTTACATTGATTTGGGTTGTGAATGTAGTACTTCGGTGGATTACCCAGATTATGCAATTCCAGTAGCTGAAAAGGTGATAAGAGGAGAGGTATCACGGGGAATTTTGATTTGTGGAACAGGTATTGGAATGAGTATTGCAGCAAACAAAGTAAAGGGAATTCGTTGTGCACTTGTACATGATACGTTTAGTGCCAAAGCAACGAGAGAGCATAATGATACTAATATATTAGCTATAGGAGAACGTATTATTGGTGCAGGGCTAGCTCGTGATATAGCTAAAATATGGTTAGAAACCCCTTTTGATGGCGGTAGACATGAAAATCGTCTTAATAAAATTAAAACCTATGAGCAATTCAACAATGCAAAAGATAAAGCTTAATTAAATATTTTTCAAATGACTATGTTATAACATCTGACTTTTTGTTACAACTCTTAATGGTTATTTTTATATAAATATAGGAGGGAACGTCATGAGTAAATATAAACGTATTTTTCTCATTGTTATGGACTCTGTAGGTATCGGTGAAGCTCCTGATGCAAAAAAGTATGGAGATGAAGGTGCAAATACGCTTGGACATATAGCCGAGCATATGAACGGCCTGTATATGCCTAATATGGAAAGGTTAGGTCTTGGAAATATTCATGAATTAAAGGGCATTAAAAAGGTGGAAAAACCGTTAGCTTATTATACAAAAATGCAAGAAAAGTCTGTAGGTAAAGATACCATGACCGGTCATTGGGAGCTTATGGGACTTTTCATCGATAAGCCTTTTCAAGTATTCCCTGAGGGTTTTCCGAAAGAACTAATTAAAGAGTTAGAAAGAAAATCTGGTCGTAAAGTAATCGGGAATAAGCCTGCTTCAGGTACAGAAATCCTTGAAGAACTTGGCAAAGAGCATATAGAAAATGGAGCGATTATCGTATATACATCTGCTGATAGTGTATTGCAAATTGCTGCTCATGAAGAAATTATACCTTTAAAAGAGCTTTATGATATTTGTGAGATCGCTCGGGAATTGACATTAGAGGAAAAACATATGGTTGGGCGTGTTATCGCACGTCCATTCTTAGGGGAACCAGGAAATTTCCAACGTACAGCTAACCGTCATGATTATGCTCTAAAGCCGTTTAATCGTACCGTTATGAATGAATTAAAAGATGAAGGATATGATGTTTTTGCTATCGGTAAAATCTCGGATATTTATGACGGTGAAGGAATAACAGAGTCAATACGTACCAAATCCAATATGGATGGCATGGATAAGCTGATTGAAACATTAAATATGGATTTCTCAGGACTAAGTTTCGTTAACCTTGTTGATTTTGATGCTATCTACGGCCATAGACGTGACCCTCAAGGATATGGAAAAGCACTGCAAGAGTTTGATGTACGTCTTCTAGAAGTATTTCAGAAGATAGAAGAAGAGGATTTATTAATTATTACAGCTGACCATGGAAATGATCCTATTCATCATGGAACAGATCATACACGTGAGTATGTTCCTTTATTACTTTACAGCCCAAGTATGAAAAATGGCGGAAAGGAAATACCCCTTCGTACAACATTTTCAGATATTGGAGCTACTTTAGCAGATAACTTCGGCGTTGAGAAGCCAGGTTATGGAGCAAGTTTTATACAAGAATTGGATTAATAAGAAATAAGCTTCTACTGGTACTACACGAACCATGCCTTCTGTAATCATTCAACCTGATATATTGCCAGTACATTATAAGTTGGCATAAATATTGCAAATTAAATAAATCAATCAACCTGAAATTCAAAGTAGGTAATATGAAAACCAGATTGATTCTTTATTTAATTCAATTTTGAGGACAAGGAGACGAAAAGACTATGACCATGAAAGTGCCAGTAGAAAATTTTGTAGAGTTATATGTTTCTCATCAATTCTTGCAGTCATTTCCATTTTTAAATCATATCTATAAGGATATAACATTAGACACATGTTTGGATTTTATAAGTACGAAACAAAAACAAGGTTATCAATTTTTTGCCCTCTATCATGATACACAAATTGTAGCTTTGGCAAGCGTTAACTGGTGTAGAAAAAAGAAAAACGTGTATGTGCAAGGACTAGTTACTGAACCATGTAGTATTTTTTCAAATCAATATATAAAAAAGGCTCTTCTTGATTCTTTATATGAATGGATAACAAACAAAGGAGCTGAATCCCTACAAGTAGAGTGCCTAGTTTAAAGATTTAATTACGTCTTTTAAAAAGAGAAATTAACGCTTATATACCACTATATTAAAGTAAAAAGAGTAGCTCCTGGGAGGACTGCTCTTTTTTATGCCCACAGATAAACTCTTTACATAAGAGTTATCAATAATTATGTAATAAAGCATAAGTTATGCAAATATGGGTAAGACCATGAAAGGCATATGCAGATAATCAGTAAATTAGGTATGAAATTATCTTGTAGATCCAACCCTTGCAAGCTGGTATAAAAATTGCATTGTTCTTAATTGAGTCAGAAAATTTAAAATAGAAAGAAATAAACCATTTTTATACAAAAAATATCTACTTAAGCTATTAACATCCGTATTTAGAGTGGGTAGAAAACGTATGTATGGGCTTATCTATTTTTTTCTATTAGCAGGAGGAATGATAAGTGAAGCAGGTGGAGTTGAAACGTTCATTAAAGTTATGGTCAATCGTATTTTTAGGGGTAGGGTACATGACACCGATGGTGGTATTCGATACCTTTGGCATTGTAGCTCAAAAAACAAATGGGCATGTACCAACAGCTTATATTTTGGCCTTAGTGGCTATGCTCTTCACAGCAATAAGTTACGGGAAAATGGTTAAAGTTTATCCTGTAGCAGGATCAGCTTATACATATACTCAGAAAACCATAAATTCAAATCTTGGTTTTCTTGTTGGATGGTCGTCCTTGTTAGACTATCTGTTTTTACCCATGATCAACGCTGTTTTAACAAAGATATATCTTTCTGCACTCTTTCCTAGTATTCCATCTTGGTTATTTGTGTTAGGTTTTGTAGGAATAGTAACGGTTATTAACTTGTTTAGTGTTAATGTTACAGCTAACTTTAATAATCTCTTAGTTACCTTCCAAATGTTAGTTATCATCATTTTTGTAATTTTAGTTATTACGGGATTAAATCATGGGGAAGGAACAGGTAGAATTCTTTCTATTCAACCCTTTTTTCAGTCAGACATGCAGCTAACCAGCCTAATATCAGGGGCAACGATTCTTTGTTTTTCATTCCTAGGATTTGACGCAGTAACAACATTGGCTGAGGAAACAGCCAATCCAACAGCCACTATTCCACGCGCGATATTCCTCACGGCTCTTGTAGGAGGAATATTATTTATAGGGGCTTCCTATTTTACACAGTCCTACTTTCCTGATATATCGCGCTTTAGCGACGTTGAAGCAACTTCTCCAGAAATTGCTTTATATGTAGGGGGGAAATTATTTCAGGCTTTCTTTTTGGCAGGTACTGTAACAGGAACTCTGGCCTCAGGGCTATCATCACATGCGAGTGTATCCCGACTATTATATGTAATGGGGCGTGACAATGTACTGCCAAGAAGGTTTTTTGGCTATATACATCCTCGTTGGAATACTCCCTTTCTAAATGTTCTTTTTGTAGGAGCCATTTCATTATCGGCAATATTTTTTAATCTATTAACGGCTACTTCTCTAATTAACTTTGGAGCCTTAATTGCTTTTACTTTTGTGAATGTATGCGTAATTGTACATTATGTAATAAGAAAGAAGAAACATAAGACAATTTGGGGGTTTATAAACTATCTCTTGCTGCCGGGGATAGGGGGCGGAACAGTAGTTGTTTTATGGATTAACCTAAGTACAGACTCCCTCATACTAGGAATTATCTGGGCAGCAATTGGTCTCGTTTACCTGACTTACTTAACAAAACTATTTACTTGTAGGCCCCCGCAATTCCAATTTGAAGAGGTAAAAGAATTGTAATTGTTTACTCAAATATATTTTATGGAAAAGTTATGGTCGTTTCTATCCAAACAGGAAATATGTTGCTACTATGTAGCGATAATCTGGATGATGAGGAACTATGGATAGAAAAGCTAGGGATCTAGATGGTTGATGTTATTAAGTGCAGGCGTTTTTACAACTAATTGTGTAGCAGACGTAATTCTTTACCTCCTATTAGAACGTTCAGTAAGTAAAATGAAAGGGGATTATAATATGATTAGTCATGAATTTATTATGAGTCCGTGTTATGGAATTATTGAGGATATACTTATTCAAATTCACTCACAAATATATGAAGGGGAACCTTTGTTTAAAATAAGAAATAGGGAAGGAAATATCGAAACCGTAAGGGTAGAACTAAGTGGAAAGATACATTCTTTAGAGGTGCAAAAAGGAGATCGTGTAATACCAGGCGTGGTACTTGCCTTTGTTAAGGAAGATTCCTTTTTAATTGAAAATCAGTAAAGAGAAAAGCTGCCAAAGAGGGGAGGAATAACTATCTCCTCTTTTCCTAATGAGGGGAAATACTACAATTATGTTAAGTGCACATTTTTTTATATAATCAGATTTTTTCAAATGATAAAATAAGAAGATAGAAGGAGGAACATCAATGTTTTTACTAGCTAAAGAGAAAATAAGACCAATTATTTCAATATCAATTGACTGCCCTGAAGAAGGGTGGCAAAACCAACTAAAAAATCATTCCAATCCGTTTCTTTTTCTTATGAAAGACAGTCATCTATTTTCTTATATTCGTTTGAAAGATTTTTTATTAACCAATCAAGTGGATGATAGTACTGAGCTTACAGACTTAGTAGAAAATTCTGTTCCATTAGAAAATGTATGTAAATTAAATGAAGCAATTTCGTTACCCCTTCTTTTTCAAATTATTGGAGAACCTATCGCTCTTGTTAAAGATAGGAAAGGAGAAATGATAGGGTATATAAGAAGGGAAGATGTATTAGTTGAACTCTTTAAGCAAGAAAATAGACATAGTTTTGATTTATTAAAAATTATTCTCACTTCTATTCCTATGGGAATTTTTGTAGTAGATCAAGAGAGGAAAATTGTTAATTGTAATGATTCAGGTATAAAAATGATGAAAATGATTCGCGAGGATGTAATGAATAAGTCTGCTGAGACCCTTTTTAATGGTAATCATATAAGTACTGTATTTTCATCAAATGAAACCATTTTAAATGAACTAGAAATTACTGATAAAACGAGCGTTCTAGTGGATTATAGTCCTATTACAAACTTTAATCAGGAGGTGGAAGGGGTTCTTATTATTGTTCAAGATCTACCAATGGTTGAGAAAATGGCTATGGAAATTGAACATATAAAAAATTTAAATAAAGATTTAAATGCCATTCTTTCCACCATATATGATGAGATCCTTGTAGTAAACAATAAGGGAGAACTTATTCGTTACAGCGATAGCTTTATTTCAGAGTTCTGGCGTAGAGACTTAAAAGAGTTTATTGGGAAAAATTTAATAGATTTAGAGGATAAAGGGCTATTCAGTCCATCCGTAACTCGTTTAGTCATTGAACACAAAAAGAAAGTTTCAATCGTACAAGAAACAGCCAATGGTAAGAAAATTCTTGCTGTGGGAAACCCTATCCTTGATGAAAAAGGAAAAATTGAACGAATTATTATTGCATCAAGGGATATCACGGAAACCACTAAGTTAAAAACTCAATTGAGAGAAATTAAAAAGATTTCAAGTCAATATAAACAAGAACTGGATACATTTAAGAGTAAGAATAAGGTTTTTGAAAAGTTAATTTATTGTAGTTCGAAAATGGAACGAGTCGTAGAGCAAATAAATAAAATTTCCAATTTTTCTTCTACAGTTTTAATCTATGGTGAGTCAGGGGTAGGAAAGGAAGTTATCGCTCAGGCTATTCATCAATTGGGAAGCCGATCAAATCAGCCATTTCTAAAATTAAACTGTGGTGCCATTCCAGAAAATTTATTAGAAAGTGAATTATTTGGTTACACTCAAGGATCTTTTACCGGAGCTGATAAAAATGGAAAAGTAGGTTATTTTAAAAAAGCAGACAAAGGTATCTTGTTTTTAGATGAAATTGGTGAGATGCCCCTAAGCTTACAGGTAAAATTACTCCGGGTTTTGCAGGAGCAAGAGATTATTCCCATTGGAAGCACAACGCCTATACCTATTAATGTACAAATTGTTGCAGCAACGAATAAACGTTTGGAGAGAATGGTTGAGGAAGGAACCTTTCGGGAGGATTTATTTTATCGTTTAAATGTTATTCCTATTTATATTCCTCCTTTACGTGAGCGATCAGAAGATATTCCTTTATTAGCCTTTCATTTTTTACAACAATTAAATAAAAAGTACAATAAAAATTATCATTTGTCACCGGATGCACTTAACTTATTGGAGGTCTACTCATGGCCAGGGAATATACGTGAGCTTCAAAATATGATTGAAAGATTAGCTGTGTCTGCTGATGATTCAACTATCGATGGTAGCTTTGTAAATGAATTTTTAGCTGCTAGTCATCATTTTAAAAAGGCAAAACCAACATTTACTCAAATTATGCCACTTCATGAAGCACAGAATTATGTAGAAGAGCAATTAATTTTATTAGCAATGAAGAGATATAAGACTACTACTAAAGCAGCAAAGGCCCTCGGTATAAGTCAATCTTCTGTCAGTCGAAAATATCAAAAGATTTTAAATGAACAACAAGAAAATAATTCTTTATAGTTTTATTATTTCATAATAAATAAGCGATGCAGAGGTAAATCTGTATCGCTTATTTGTTTTTTATACATCTGTACATAAAGTATGCATCCATGCATAATGAGGGGCAAATTTCTGATGAAAAATTAAAAGAAACCCGCCTTCTTCTACCTGGCATAGTTCTTGCATTATTCATAAATAAAGGGGGAGTAACCAGATCAATACATAATAGAGAAAATTATGAGACAAGGAAAATCGAATTTTATTAACTCATATAGAAGGAGCATATAAAATGCAAAAGCATATCACGTTAAATACCGTAATACCAGGACCAAAATCCCAAGATCTATTAGAAAGAAGAAAGAGAATAGTTCCGAGAGGAATTAGCAATGGATGTACAGCCTTTGTTAAACGGGCAAATGGCGCACTTGTTGAAGATATGGACGGGAATAAATTTATTGACTTTGCCGGAGCGATTGGCACAGTAAACGTTGGTCATTCCCATCCCCAGGTGGTAGAGGCTCTCCAAAAACAGCTAGAAGATTTTATTCATACGGGTTTTAATGTCATGATGTATGAATCTTATATTGAATTAGCAGAAAAATTGACAGAACTGGCACCCGGAAATTTTTCGAAGCAAGCAGCTTTTTTTAACAGTGGCGCGGAAGCAGTAGAAAATGCAGTGAAAATAGCTAGGAAATATACAAAAAGACAAGGAGTTATTTCATTTACACGGGGATTTCATGGTCGCACATTAATGACTATGACAATGACAAGTAAGGTTAAACCATATAAGTATGAATTCGGTCCTTTTGCCCCTGAAGTATATAAGGCTCCTTATCCATATGAATATCGCAGACCCAAGGAAATGACTGATCAACAATATAGTGAATTCATAATCGAACAATTTGAACAATTTTTAGTAACAGAGGTTTCTCCCCAAACGGTGGCTGCCGTTGTTATGGAACCAGTACAAGGGGAAGGTGGCTTTATTATTCCTAACAAAGCATTTGTACAAAGAGTACATGAAATTTGTAAAGAAAATGGCATTGTATTTGTCGCCGATGAAATTCAAACTGGTTTTGCAAGAACAGGAAAATATTTTGCTATTGAGCATTTTGATATTGCCCCTGACCTTATTACAATTTCAAAATCAATGGGAGCCGGAGTGCCAATTAGTGGGGTTATTGGTAGGAAAGAAATTATGGATGTATCAGAACCTGGCGAATTGGGTGGAACCTATTCAGGAAGTCCACTAGGTTGTCGTGCAGCATTGGAAGTCTTGGACATTATCGAAAAAGAGAATCTAAATAATCGAGCAAAAATATTAGGAAAAGAGGTGTTGAATAAATTTGAATATTTATCTAATCGTTTTGAGCAGGTTGACGGGGTTCGAGGTCTTGGGGCAATGTGTGCGCTAGAAATTGTAACAGATAAGTATACAAAAAAACCAGATAAAGAAATGACTCAGAAAATCGTACAGGAAGCAACAAATAGGGGGCTACTCTTATTAAGCGCAGGGATATTTGGAAATGTGATTCGTATTCTAATGCCCCTCACAATAACAGATGAACAGCTTGAGGAAGGGTTAGTAATTTTAGAAGAATCAATAGAATCTGCAGTAACAGTTCAACATATCTAAGAGAGGAGAAATAAAAATGAAGACTGGTAGCACAGAAGCAAAAAATCAGCTATTTAGCATGTATATTGACGGAAATTGGATAGGTAGTGAATGCAAAGAATTAAAGAAAGTAGTAAATCCAGCAACACATGAAGTTGTTGGGCTCATTCCTCAAGGAGGGTTTTATGAGGCCAAACAGGCTGTAGATGCTGCTTATCAAGCTTTAAAGCAATGGAGACACAAGACAGCTGAAGAGCGTAGTCGAGTATTGATGAAGTGGTTTCATTTAATTGATGAGTCTAAAGAAGAAATTGGAAAAATGATGACTAAAGAACAAGGAAAGCCGATAAAAGAAGCAATTGGTGAAGTTACGTATGCCAATAGTTTTATTTCTTGGTACGCTGAAGAGGGAAAGCGAATCTATGGGGAGACAATCCCAGCTTCGCATCCTAATAAACGGATTCTCATCCGTAAAGAACCAGTGGGGGTTATTGCAGCCATCACCCCATGGAACTTTCCAGCAGCCATGATTACAAGAAAAGTCGCACCAGCCCTTGCAGCAGGCTGCACAGCAGTTGTAAAGCCAGCGAATGAAACTCCATTAACAGCTTTGAAATTAGCCGAGCTGGCTGAAAAAGCTGGTATTCCAAAGGGAGTGTTAAATGTTGTAACTGGTAATTCACAAGAAATTGGTAAAGAGTGGTTAAATGACCATCGCGTTAGAAAAATAACTTTTACTGGATCTACAGAGGTGGGGAAAGTACTAATGAAAGGTGCTGCTGAAAATGTAAAAAGAGTTTCCCTTGAATTAGGGGGAAATGCTCCTTTTATTGTAATGGAGGATGCCAACTTATCAAAAGCAGCAAAAGGATTAATTAACTCTAAATTTCGGAATGCTGGCCAAACTTGCATATGTACAAATAGAATATATGTACATGAATCTATTGAAAATGAGTTTATTGAAATCTTTAAGAATGAATTAGAGAAACTAAAGGTAGGGAATGGATATGAAGAGGGAACAGATATTGGACCATTAATTGATCAGGCAGCCGTAGACAAAGTAAAGTCGTTTGTTGACGATGCATTGTTACACGGTGGGGAAACTGTCTATGTCGGCACTAAGCCTGAATCAAGTGATGGGTTTTATTACCCACCTACTATTATTAGGAATGTAAAAGATCAGATGTTATGTGTGAGAGAGGAAATATTTGGACCCTTAGCTCCTATTACCACATTTAAAACCGAGGAAGAAGTGATTCAACGAGCTAATAACACTAATTATGGGTTAGCAGCTTATGTTTTTACTCAAAGTCTTAGCCGTGCTTTTCGTATTAGCGAAGAACTTGAATATGGAATTATTGGGTTAAATGATGGGTTACCTTCAGTAGCACAAGCACCTTTTGGGGGCTATAAAGAAAGTGGTTTAGGGCGTGAGGGCGGCCATCATGGGATTGATGAATACCTTGAGTTGAAATATATATCAATCGAGTTGAACAATGAAAGATAGAAGGGGAAAACTTACAATGAACAATAAGGGAACAAATCGAGTAAAACGCGGTATGGCTGAAATGCAAAAAGGCGGCGTCATCATGGATGTTATAAATGGAGAGCAAGCAAAAATTGCGGAAGAATCGGGCGCTGTTGCGGTTATGGCGTTAGAAAGGGTTCCTGCTGATATACGGGCTACTGGCGGCGTGGCTCGTATGGCTGACCCTACTATTGTAGAGGAAGTAATGAGTGCCGTTTCTATACCGGTTATGGCAAAAGCTCGTATTGGCCATATCGTTGAAGCACGCGTGCTAGAAGCGATGAGTGTAGACTATATCGACGAAAGTGAAGTGTTGACTCCAGCTGATGAGGAGTTTCATTTAAATAAAAATACATTTACGGTTCCATTTGTGTGCGGTTGTCGCGATCTTGGCGAAGCATCTCGTCGTATTGCTGAAGGAGCTGCAATGCTTCGTACAAAAGGTGAACCAGGGACGGGAAATATCGTTGAAGCAGTGCGCCATATGCGAAAAGTAAATGCTCAAGTACGTAAGGTTGTGGGCATGGATGAAGATGAGTTAATGACAGAAGCCAAGCTATTAGGCGCACCTTATGAGCAATTACTGCAAATTAAACGTGAAGGTCGTTTACCGGTTGTAAACTTTGCTGCTGGCGGGATAGCAACACCTGCTGATGCCGCACTTATGATGCAACTAGGTGCAGACGGCGTATTTGTTGGTTCTGGAATCTTTAAATCAGAAAACCCTGTGAAATTTGCACGTTCGATTGTAGAAGCAACGACTCATTATGAAGATTATGAATTAATTTCTGCCCTTTCAAAAGGATTGGGAACAGCAATGAAAGGCATTGAAATATCTACTATTTTACCTGAGCATAGAATGCAAGAGCGTGGATGGTAAATACATTTATTTTTACTCTATTTGATGAAACGAGCCATATCCTCAATCTATGCAATGAATGACAATCAGTCATTTGAGATTATAAATAGCTACTATTAAATGAAAAAGAGGGGTCCATATGAAAAAAGAACTTATAAAAATGGAGAACACTTCACATCATGAGAAATCAGTAGAATTAAATAATCCCTTAGAGGAATTTCAAGAAACATTAAAAGAAGCTATTAGTTATCTAAATTATCCAAAAGAAGTATTTGAATTTTTGAAGAAGCCCATGAGGTTTTTAGAGGTAAGTATTCCTGTAAAAATGGATGATGGTACTACTCAAATATTTCAAGGATATCGTGCTCAACACAACGATGCAACTGGCCCAACAAAAGGTGGAATAAGATTTCACCCAGATGTTACACCCGAAGAAGTTAAGGCACTAGCAGGGTGGATGAGCTTAAAATGTGGTATTACTGACCTTCCATATGGAGGAGCAAAAGGCGGCATTGTATGTGAGCCAAGAAACATGAGTTTATCGGAACTGCAAAGGTTAAGCAGAGGGTATGTAAGAGCCGTCAGTCAAATTGTAGGGCCCACGAAAGATATACCTGCACCGGATATGTATACGAATTCTCAAATTATGGCGTGGATGCTTGATGAATACGATCATATTCGTGAGTTTGATTCACCAGGATTTATCACAGGTAAACCTTTAGTGCTTGGCGGATCAGAAGGACGAGAGACAGCAACCTCTAAAGGGGTATTATATACAATTCAATTAGTTAGCGAAATAAAAAATATTCCTATTACAGGTATGCGTGTTATTATCCAAGGATTTGGCAATGTAGGGAGTTATTTAGCTGAATATTTACATGAATTAGGCGCAAAAGTAGTAGGGGTTTCAGATGCATTGGGAGCATTATACGATCCACACGGGTTAGATATTCCTTATTTAATGGAAAATAGAGATTCTTTTGGTGTTGTAACTACTCTTTATAATGACACAATTTCAAATCAAGAATTATTAGAGAAAGAATGTGATATATTAATTCCTGCTGCAATCGGTGGGGTTATTACAAGAGAAAATGCAGAGCGCCTTCAATGCCAAATTGTTATTGAAGCTGCAAATGGTCCTACCTCTAAGGAAGCCATTCAAATATTAGATAAAAAAGGGATAATGGTAGTTCCAGATATTCTCGCTAACTCTGGAGGTGTCATTGTTTCATATTTTGAATGGTGTCAAAACAATCAAGGTTATTACTGGCCAGCAGCGCTTGTTGATGAACGTTTAAAAGAGAAAATGACAGAAAGCTTTTTAAACATTGTCCATACAGCCGATAAGTTCGGAACAAACCTCAAAGTTGCGGCCTATATACAAGGAATTCGAAAAATAGTAGAGGCTTCTCGTCTCCGAGGATGGTTCGAATTTTAAAGAATCATGGCTAGTTACCATAATACCTCTTTCCGAAACACATCAAAAAGAGAATCCCTATTGGGAGAAGGGTTCCCAATTGTGCTTTGTTTTTCCTTTATGCAGCTTTTTAAACATCCTTGATATGACTTGTTTGTCCTAAGATTCAGGTGGAAGGAGAATATATCGATATAAATACTTTAACATCTTGTAATAGATTTAAATATCTTGCCCATAAAAGTATACCTTTTTTAGAAAAACGAGAGTCGCAGTAAAAGAGATAACTGTAAAAAATAGTTGGTATTCTGTGATTTAGAAGTCAAATAAGTTGTAGAAAAAATGGTCATTTGTCGTCGTTTAGAGTAAATGGTGAAGCTTTAATAATATACGAAGTACTTTAATATTTACTTAACAACTAATGATACTTAGATGAAAGAAAAAGTTGGTTTCTATCTAAGTAGAGTCGATTATAAAATTTGTTTTTAAATTTATATGTATTAGTATATCCCTTAGATAATTGGAACAAAATATAACTAGAATACCCTCCGGCGTTGGTATTCGTAACACGATTTTCTGATTGTCTGTATGAGAAAAAACTACTGTTGGCGAGGGACAGTAGTTTTTTCTATTTTAGGCTGTATATGATATTCATTTCTTGTTAAG
Organism: Priestia sp. SIMBA_032; assembly: GCF_046535215.1. Lineage (NCBI taxonomy): Bacteria > Bacillati > Bacillota > Bacilli > Caryophanales > Bacillaceae > Priestia > Priestia sp. SIMBA_032. The sequence continues at coordinate 74,322 of NZ_JAWRXD010000010.1, forward strand.
TCGGGTAAGCGAGGGGCATCGCTGCCCCTAAGAACCGTACATGATCCTTTCAACTCATACGGCTCAAGCCTTACATTGCAGGTCCATTTGCTGTCGTATCCTCATCACACACCATATCGGTAAGTAAAACGTACGCCGACGCTCCAAATGGAGGTATACATAACAGTACGTTTCTTTCGTCAGAAGATAGCCACAACCTTATGTTCCTACGAGAGACCAACGAGAAGTAGGCTCCCTTTCGGGCCTATCATGGGTTTGTCCGTAAGGACGATAGTATCCATTCAGTTATACAGTTTCCTGCTTTCCTGTTCTCTTTCGAGATAATGGCATTTGCTTTCTCTCGTATCCTTTACCCTCTGCCACATCGTTTGACTTTGCAGTCATCCTACTGTTTACACAGATGACAAAGGGCTTACCAAGTTCCGCATCTTATAGATACGACGAGGTTAGGTGGGTTCTTTACTCCGGGCAAGATACGGGACGCGTCACAGCAGCTTTATGAATCTACTTTTCCTCTTACAAAAACCTAAGCGAAACTTGTGCATTATCTTAAGCTAACGCTGACGAAGCTTACAAACCTTCACTTTCGTTTACCATGTCTATCTTCTCCTAGCAGTATTCTGAATCATGCATTTGTCCTCTGTTTCCGTATTTCCTCATGCAACCGACAGACTCGTTACCAAGAATGCCGTTTCGGATGGAGATCATCTTCGCGTCTAGATGAGTAGCGTTAGCTACACTGTATAAGAAAGCGACTTCTTGTCGCACCATAATGTACGTTATCGGTACAAAAATAAGTAAACCCTTAATACTAGAGTTTACTTATTTTTTGTAGATTAATTTATAAAAAAAATAAATAGTAAGCAAAGATATGAATGTTATGCCTAATTCTTTAAAAAGACTGCAAATCATATCTTCTACACATATTTAGCTATTATAAGAAGAGACGCCCAACTTTACCACTCCTATAAATAGCAATTTTAAACTATATGTTTGTCTTCTTGCAATTTCAAAGTACCGATGGGATATTCTCTTTATAATCGTTATTAAACCACAATCCAACTCCCTCGGTAGTAAAGATTTTATAAACATATTTATTTAAAAAATGCTTATCTATTACATTTCTTTTGGTGTCTGAATTCCTAGTAGTCTTAACCCCTCTTCCAAAACAATCGTCGTACTTTCTACCAGAGCAAGGCGACTTTCCTTCTGCTTGTCTTCCATAAGGATTTTGACTTGACTATAATATTTATTAAACTCTTGTGCTACATCAATTAAGTACTTAGCAATATGGGATGGCTCATACTTCTCAAAACTTCTCTCAATAATCTTAGGAAATACCATGAGTTGTTTTATTAACAACCAATTGTATTCATTTGCTCCTTCACTGAATACGAAATGTGAAGGTTCACCTACTTTTCTTAAAATGGAGCAAGCACGAGCATATGTGTATTGAATATACGGTCCTGTTTCTCCTTCCACTTTTAACATCTCTTCAATTGAAAATTCAATATTATTGAGTCGCTCATTTTTTAAATCTTGAAAGATAATAGAACCTACAGCTACTTGTTGGGCAACCTCATCCTGATTCGGTAACGTTGGGTTTTTAACAGCAATATTTTGTTTAGCTAAGACTATTGCTTCTTCAATAACTTTTTCTAAAAGAACTACCTTACCTTTACGGGTAGACATCTTTTTACCTTCTTTTAAAATAAAGCCAAAAGGAACATGAACTAATTCTTTTGCCCAGTCGTACCCCATTTTCTCTAAGACTAAGAATACTTGTTTAAAATGAAGACTTTGCTCGTGCCCTACTACATATAAAGCTTTCTTAAATTGATAGGTCTCTTGTCTATATAATGCTGCTGTTAGATCTCTTGTTGCATACAATGTAGCGCCATCTGACTTTTTAATTAGACATGGAGGTAAAGAATCATTTTCTAGATTCACTACCTGAGCTCCTTCTGAGTTAGACAACAGGTCATGATTATTTAATAGCTCAATTGTTTTATCCATTTTATTATTGTAAAAAGCTTCTCCTTGATATGAGTCGAAATGAACACCCAAAAGCTGATAAATACGGGAAAATTCTTTAAGTGATTCTTCTCTAAACCATTGCCAAAGCATTATTGCTTCTTTGTTGCTGTCTTCTAGTTTTTTGAACCACTTTCTTGCTTGATTCTCTAGCTCCGGTTTCACCTCAGCTTCTTCATGAAATTTTACGTACAAGCTTAATAACTCATGAATTGGATTTTTCTTTATATCGCTTTCGTTTCCCCATAATGTATAGGCAACAATTAACTTCCCAAATTGTGTTCCCCAATCTCCTAAGTGATTTATACGTACAGTCTTGTAACCACATTTTTCAGCTATGTTGGCTAATGAGTTTCCTATAACTGTTGATCGTAAATGGCCCATGGAAAATGGTTTAGCTATATTTGGGGAGGAGAAATCAATAGTAATAGTCCCTTCCTTTTTTACTTTAGGTGTTCCATAGTGACTTTTCTGTTGTAAGATATTGTTTATAACCTCTTTGCCAACGATCTCCTTATTAAAGAATCCATTTACATAAGGTCCTTGAGCTACAATCTTAGCAAACAAGGGATGCTTTAATTGTTCAGCCAAATTTATGGCGATAGCATGAGGTGGTTTCTTAAGTAGTTTAGCTAATGTGAAACAAGGAAAGGCAATATCTCCTTGGGTACTATGCTTAGGCTTTTCAATTAACTTCATAATACTTTTAACTGTCAGTTTATTCTCTAATATTTTGCTTATTTCTTCAGCATATATTTTATCAAATTCCATGTCATCACCTAGTCTCTTTTATTTTAAAAAAACAAAAAAATCCCGTCTCTTATCAGAGACGAGATTTACCCGCGGTACCACTCTTATTGTTCAAATTGAACCTTCTTCACAAGGTAGTAACGGGTCTTCCCCGGCATACCCTACTTTTAAATCATTTCAGGCTGCTTCTCAGAAGTGCGGTTCATAATAATAAATCTATTAGGCTTTCACCATCCCTAACTCGCTTTAAGATTTAATCAAAATTACTCTCTTCTTCAATGAATTTATAATATTTTTGTCATTATATACCGAATATTCTAAAAAATCAACTGAAAATTATTTATATAGCTTTTATCCCTTAGATTTTTCAATGCTGCTTTACAATTCTTTTACCTCTTCAAACTGAAATTGAGGAGGTTTACTAGTAAATAATTTCGTTAAGTAAGTCAGATAAACTAGACCTATTCCTGCCCACACAAGACCAAATATCAAGGAATCAATACTTAGATTAACCCAGAGGACAATCACTCCTCCAGCTCCTATAATCGGTAATAAAAGATAGTTCACAAAACCTTGAATTGTTTTATGTTGCTTCTTTCTTATCACATAATGTACAACTACACATACATTCACAAAAGTAAAAGCAATTAAAGCGCCAAAACTAATCAGAGAAGTTGCTGTCAACAGGTCAAAGAACATCGCTGATAAGGAAATAGCCCCTACAAATAGAACATTCAGAAAGGGTGTGTTCCACCGAGGATGTATATAGCCAAAAAACCTTTTTGGCAGTACATTATCACGCCCCATTACATACAACAATCTGGATACACTCGCATGTGAGGATAGCCCTGAAGCCAAGGTTCCGATTACAGTACCTGCTAAAAAGAAAGCTTGAAATAATTTACCCCCTACATATAAAGCGATTTCAGGAGAGGTAGCTTCAGGGTCACTAAAACGTGATATATCTGGAAAGAAGGACTGTGTAAAATAGGAAGCTCCCACAAATAATACTCCTCCCACAAAAGCTGTTAGAAATATCGCGCGTGGAATAGTGACTGTTGGATTGGCTGTTTCTTCAGCCAGCGTCGTTACTGCATCAAACCCTAGGAATGAAAAACAAAGAATCGTTGCCCCTGATATTAGGCTTGATAGCTGCATGTCTGCCTGAAAAAAGGGTTGAATAGAAAGAATTCTACCTGTTCCTTCCCCATGAGCTAAACCCGTAATAACCAAAATCACAAAAATAATGATAACTAATATTTGAAAGATGACTAGGAGGTTATTAAAGTTAGCTGTAACATTAACACTAAACAAGTTAATAACCGTAACTACCCCTATAAAACCTACAACAAACAACCAAGATGGGATACTAGGAAAAAGTGCCGAGAGGTATATTTTTGTTAAAACAGCAGTGATCATAGGCAAAAACAAATAGTCCAACAAGGATGACCATCCAACAAGAAAACCAAGATTTGAATTTATGGTTTTTTGGGTATATGTATAAGCTGACCCTGCTACAGGATAAACCTTGACCATTTTACCGTAACTTATCGCTGTGAAGAGCATAGCTATTAGGGCAAAAACATAAGCAGTCGGAACATGCCCCCTTGTTTGAGCTGAAACGATTCCAAAGGTATCAAATACAGCCATCGGACCCATATAACCTATCCCTAATAATACAATAGATGACAATTTTAATGAACGTTTTAACTCTACCTGTTTCACTTATCATTCCTCCTAATAAAAAACACAATCCAATAAGACCTATCTACAAAAAAATATGTTTGTAAACGACTTGATAAAGATATATCAATAAAACTCACAATTTACATTATTATAAATTTTTTGCTTTCAGTAAAGGTAATGCAAATTTTATGCCAAGCTTCAATCAATATATATACAATAAGGCTGCACCTAATTTACTTGTTATTCTTGTTTATGATTTTATCTAGAATTGCATAGATTATGCTTTATTGCATAACCTATGGGGTTCTAGTACAAAGATTCCATCCATTTGAAAGATATATATAGATTCCACTAGGAAACTTAAAGGTATTTTTATTTGTCTCACTATAGGGGGTCAGTCCCCACCTGGGTAGGTTTTTCTGTTTTTATTTTGTATATGGTATACATTCTTAGTTAACATAATCACCGTTATCGGAAACGAAAGAGAAGCTTATGGAAGTTTAATCCCATAAGCTTTTCCTCGTTACAAGTTCCTAAAATTCAATATTTATCGACTACTGCTCCTAAACTAGCTGCTTTAACATAGGGTTTATTACGTAAGGGAAGAATCTCTTCTTTTGTTCCTGTAACAACTACGCCTATAATCAATCCATTTCCCTGTCTTTTTTTTAGATTTTTCACTTCTCCTGGATCTGTTTTTTCGAGCTCATTCAAAAAGTCTGCTTCTGTTTTAATTTTAGTAGTCGTTAGTTTTGCTCCTAGCTGTGGTGACGGTTTAGAGATACCTAATAACCATTGCCCACTTTCTGGATTTCCTCTGTAATCGGTAGACTTTGCGTAGTTATCTATCCAATACCACGTTTGATGAGCAGATTTAGGCAACATCTTTTGTACTTCTTTCAATGTGTAATTTTTATTGAAAGATATGGCCATCTCCATGTATTTGTCATTTGGATAATCTTTAATTATATCAAAGTCATTCGCATACAACTTATATTTATATTTTGGTACGTAAAATAACATCTCACGTTGTCCATTAGGAATATGATACATTGTAGTGTCATTAACAATCGTACTGTGTGTTGAGAAGGATGCATTAAAGTTTCCAAGTAAATCATACGTTATTTCTTCTGTACCCCAAGGTATCACTTTATCTTCAATCACTTTAAATACTTCACTCTTAATCGTCCCCTTTAAAATTCCTGTTGAGATGGTATCGGTGTTAGTAAATGTATTTGGAGACATCCTCACATGGTTTTCCTTAATTAACTGTCCAGTGAGTTTATTTCCTTGTGTATTTATAAAATAATTGTTTCCTTTTATTAGTACAGTAATAACAAAACAGACTACGAGTGCTGATATCAAAACTGTTCTTGAAAATGCTATATATTTTGCTTTTTTCAGTGTTCTATGTAAAGACTTTTCATCAAAAATGGAATCTAACTCATCATTCGTTTTTTTCATTACATTCTCTCCTATACATTTCTTTAAACGTTTTCCTAGCACGAGCTAAATACGTTTTGACAGCTTCAGGTTTCATATCTACATATTCCGCAATTTGTTTATAAGACCAGTCTAACTCATACTTTAAAAGAAGTAGTTGCTTAAAGGTGGGAGATACTTTTTGAAGTATTCTTCTTACTAGAAGCTGATTTTCTTTGGCAATCATCATCTCTTCAATTAATCGCTCATTGGTAATAAGGTAATCTTCTACTACCACGTATTGAGATTTTTTGTTCTTTCGACAGTAATCATAATATAAGTTTATAGCTACTTTAAAAAGCCATGATTTATATTTATCGGTATCAATCGATTCAAGATGAACAAGTAGTTTACAAACTGCTTCCTGAACAATATCTTTAGCTGTTTCTGGGTTTGCGCCTTGTTTGATTAAATATAGGTAAAGTTGATCCATGACAATTTTTAGTTGGTCGTTTGATAACCGATTTTTCAAATATGTTTTCCTCCTTCCTGTCTTATAACGTATGAGCAGCGAAAAAGTATACAATTATTTCACATTTTTCTATAAAAAAGAAAAGTAATTACTTTCTGAGTAATTACTTTTTTACTACATGTTCCAAGAAAGAATGAGTTGATTCTATATTTGAAACAATATAATTTTGATAATACCTTGTAATAAAAGGTATTATTTTTTATAATTTCATAAGAGGTGGATAAATTGGAAATTAGTAGAGAAATTTTGAAGGGTCATATTGATACGCTAATCTTATCCCTATTACATCAACGGGATATGTATGGCTATGAATTGGCGAAGATTGTTCGTGAGAAAAGTGAAGATCAATTTGAATTAAAAGAAGGTACCCTTTATTTATCTTTAAAGAGATTAGAAAAAAATAATTGGATTTCTTCTTACTGGGGAGATGAACAAGGCCCTGGTGGAAGAAGAAAATATTATAAAGTCACAGCATTAGGTAACCAAAACTTTGAAGCAAAGCGTTTAGAATGGCAATTTGTGAAGAAAATGATGGATTCTTTTTTATGGGGAGGCACTAAGTGAAGAGAATAGAAAAATTTGTGGATTCTATGTACCTGAATGTAGAAGGAGATCAACAAGAAATCAATGAGCTAAAAGCAGAAATGACCAATCATCTATTGGAAGCAGTCCATGAATTAAAAGCGCAAGGCAAAACAGAACAACAGGCCATTACAAAGGCAATCAAACGGTTTGGGGAAGAAAAAGAAATACGTGCCGTCATTGGACAATTATTTGACATACAGAAAGTATTTGCAAAGCGCGTCCTGTACATAGCAGTAGTATGTTTAATTGTCACGATGTCTATCTTTTATTTTCTTTGGAAAGTGGAAGAATCAACAGCCGAAGGAATATCTGACACACGTGCACTGATATCATATCAATTAAAGGATAAAGATGTGATAACGACAGACATAAAAAGGAAAATAGAAGCTTTAGTAGAAGAAACAAACTATGTTTCTAGGGTTACTGTTTATAAATCCAAAAATATAATAAGCCGTGCTGGCGAAAATTATGTTGAATATCACTGGAAGTCAGTGCAGCCAGATTTTCAATATCAAAGGACCATTTGGGCTCCAAAATGGTTAGGAGCAGACTTTCACACATTTGGGAATGGGGATGAAGAATGGTTCGTTTCAATAGATAATAGAAGCTTTAGTCGATTAGAAGCCGTCGTCTTGTTTGTGGGATTGACTGTTTACTGGACCCTGTTTACTATTTGGGCAATTATTAATGCCTACCATCAAAAAAGGTTACGAATTGGTTGGCTCTTTATGTTTATTTTTTTAAATATTCTGGGCTACTTAATTTATTATGTTACAGGAAAACAAGGTCGTATCCCTAGCGAACATGATGAATTTTATGAGGATTACATTTAGGAGTCACAATTTATCTGACTGGCTTTTCATGTGGAGTAATAGCTTTTGAAAAACATGAGAAAGGACTAATGAAATATTTTAGTTTGAGCTCATTTGTTCTAATTCTAGTCCTTCTCATGCTAGGTATGCTATTATTTACGCTGAATTATGTTGAAAAGAAAAAGAAGCAAACAGGCAACTTGCTTGCTTCTTTTTCTTTCTTTCTAGTTAACATAAAACCTATTTTCGACAATAATATAGAATTAATTAATCTAGTCATTATTCAATATTTATGCCCTTAGTTGCTTCACGCCTTCCTTAATGTTCCATATGATAACGCCCATTGTGATCAGGGAGATTAAAATCGTACATCCACTAACTAATATGGGATTAGGTGTATTTACCCCTTCTACTTTTGCAGACAGGTAATAGGTAATTGCTATAATAATGAGCGTTACAGTCGGAATTAAGTGAGATATAAATGCTCTTTTTCCGTGTTGCTTCATTTCCTTATATCCAAATATCAGTGTGACGAGTGGAAAAAAAACTGGGGCAAAAAACAAGCTAAAATAGTTTAATGCTGATAAAAGACTACGATTAGAGAACATACCTGTACCCCCTTTCACTTTAATTTTACCTTGAAAAGAACTGTCTCCTTTTATTAACTCGTCGAGACTAATTTCAAATAATTCACTTAGCATAATTAAATTTTGAATGTCTGGGTATCCTTTTCCACTTTCCCATTTGTAAATAGCTTGTCTGGTAACATTCATTTTTTGTCCTAACTGCTCTTGTGAAAGATTTTCGTTTTTACGTATCTTTCGTATTTGTTCACCAAGTCTCATCTTAGCTTCCTCCTTCATATTCAGTGTATTTTCTTAATCCGCATAAAGCTATAAACCCTTGGTATACATATGACAACGCTTAGTTTACATTGGGAAAAAATCTTATTTTTCAACAACTAGTTTCCGAGAAAATAAAAATATGACACAAAAAAAGCCGTTAGAGAAAACGGCTTTTTTGTCATCTAATAAATTACTTATCCTAGCCAATTGTTTGTATAAGCTAGTATTCCTAAGATGGCTCCAATTCCAGCTCCAAATAAAGTAGCCCCTACTAGTTTTAATTTATTCTTATTATAAGTCATGAAAAACCTCCCTTTATCCAATTATATACAAAAATGGTTTTTAGTGAATGAATCTCTTTAAACGGTATAATTAATATATATAAACACCCTATTTTTACATAAAATGGATCACAGGAAGTATTTATGACTTATTCTTCATCATCTTTAGAACGTTTTTTTATTAAGAAATAACCAAATGAAAAAGTTCCTAAAAAACATAAAAATATAACTGAACCAATTATTATACTATCAGCCAAGCTACTATTAGATGTTATCTTTGTTAGTAAGCCAAAAATAACTCCGGCAGCTAAACAACATAATACTAATAAGTAATAGGGCATTTTTCTAATTCGTTTCTCATTTTCATAGGAGTCAACAGAAATACTTAAGTTCAAATACCCTAATATAACACTGGTAAGTATCAAAACTAGCCATATAGGATTATTGGTAATATTATTGAATCCTTTCGTAATACCGTGGTATATCAAAATCCCCACAAGTGCTAAAGTTTGAAATGCAAACGCAAAACGAATATTTTTTAAGTTTTTGATAACAAGTCTTTCGTCTGTTATTACTTTCATTTAAATCTCCTCCTGATCAACCCAAAAAATCTCATCCAAGGTTTTATTGACTGCATAACATATTTCTAAGCAAAGTTTTAATGTAGGATTATATTTTCCTTTTTCAATTAAACTAATGGTTTGACGAGTAACACCAACTTTTTCAGCTAATTGATGCTGAGTTAAATCAGCCCGTACACGAAATATTTTTACATTGTTTTTCAATATAAACCAATTCCTTCCTGCATCAAGTGTAACATATATATTACATTATTCAATATATATGTTACATCATTCTCAAATTAAATTTACATAATACGCTTATTGGCACTAAAAAAGGATCTTTCGTTAGAAGATCCTTATAACTGCTTATTTACTTTAAGTGTTTTTTAGAAATTAAAGATAAATACTGATGTAACTAAATAAGTTAATGAGAATAAACTTAATAGGAAAACAAAAGAGGCAAGAAGTAAAACCTTTGACTTTTTATTAATTGTTATACCGTTTTTGAATAAGTTAGAGAACCCTAGCAATAAACCTCCCAAAATCGCTATTAATCCAAACAATTGGTCAATTGTACTTCCCATCCATACCCCTATAACAAAGATTATTAAAGCAAAAAATGGATTAAAAATAACATTTACCGACACATTAATCAGCCTCTTTCTAATTAAATCACTATTAATTACTATTTTATCAGAAAATGGATTAAGGAAACGGTATATATCATATATATCTTTAGTTAACATAATGTCGCTTCCAGGAAACAACAAATAAAGAGCCCTGAATGATAAGGCTCTTTATTCGTCCTCTATTTACCTTTGTGCTTGGCCTTTGCTTTTTGTTTTTTCATTAGGTATTTTTGTTCCTTCAGTTCTTCACGATATTGTTTAGCTCTCTTTTTTTTGCTTTTTTTCTTTTCTTCATATTCTTGCTTCATAGCTTCTTGAGCTTTAGTGGAGACACCAACTTTATTTATTTGTTTTGCTACTTGGCGCTGTAAACGTTTAGGATTGATCTTTTTATTAGATTTCCCTTTTACATCAAGACCTGAATGAACCGATTGATTAATAATATTTAGTAGTTTGTAATAAATAAAGTCCAGTATCTCTGTATCTTTAGGTTCTGCTCCAAATACATAACGAATTGCTCTTAATTTACCTTCTTCTACAACTTCGATAATTCCTATCCAAAACTGGCCATCATGGTAAATCGTTAGTGACATAACGATTCCCTCCTCTAAACATACTATGAAATGATGGACATCCCGAGGAGGGGAAGGTCACTGACATTAATACATATTAATGCATTCGGACTACCAACCGAATTGTGTTTTTACATTCCACATACAAATTTTAACATAAAAACATACATTTAGTATAGATAGTTTCCTTTAAAAGACTATTTAAAGATGCATATCATATATATTGTAGTTAACATAAAACATTTTATAAGAACCAAAGAAAACAGACTTAAGCCTGCTTTCTTTTTTATATTTAAATTCTTACATGTTGCACTTAATATTACAATTCATCTCTATAAAATATGTGGGAAATCCCGTATTTTTAAGTGATAAAAATAAAAATCCATTAATTTATGTTAACCGGTTGAAATAATTTATGTTAACCGGTTGAAATAATTTTTAAGCGTGATATACTAATGTTGTCGACAAGTAGAAAGCGCTTTCCATCTTAACTGAAAGATAATAAGAATTGAGTGAGTTCATAAAGTCCTATGAACAAACACACTAAATTGATAGGAGAATTTATTTATGCCTAGTAAAAATTATTACGACGTAACAGAGTGGCCTGTCGGTAATCCGTATGAGGATATTGGTGAGGTAATCAATAGCATTATAGCAGATATTAAAAGTAGGCAAACGGACACTAATGTGAATAAAGGCGGAAAGCCGGGTGCGGTTATCTATATTCCACCAGGAGATTATCATCTTAGCAGTCAAGTAGTTATAGACATCAGTTATCTTAAAATTATGGGTTCTGGACACGGGTTTACATCTTCGAGTATTCGCTTTAATACTTCTGAGAATGAATGGGAGGATTTGCATGAATTGTGGCCGGGAGGAAGTCGCATACTTGTAGATATTCCCCTAGAAGTAAATGCCGAGGAATATAAAGGAGCTGCATTTTATGTTGAACGAAGTGGAAATCCCCGAATAAGTTCGGTAGAGTTTTCTGACTTCTGTATTGATGGTTTGCATTTTATTGAAGATGGTTCAGGTGAAACAAATCCGGAAAACACATACACTAACGGGAAAACGGGTATTTATGTCGCAAGTGCTTGTGACTCATTTCGGATTACAGGCATGGGGTTTGTGTATTTAGAGCATGGAATTACCATTTATCATGCAGATGCACTGACTATACATGATAATTTCATAGCTGAATGTGGTAACTGTATAGAACTACGAGGTTGGGGACAGGCTTCAAAAATAACTGATAACTTGATAGGAGCCGGTTTTAAAGGATATTCAATTTATGCTCAAAATTTTGGTGGACTTTTGATTACAGCTAATAATGTTTTTCCACGAGGTGCGAGCAGTATCTATTTTGATGGTGTGACACGTTCCAGCATCACAAATAATAGACTTCATTCATTTTATCCAGGAATGGTGGTATTCAGGGAAAATTGTTCGGAAAACTTGGTTTCTTCAAATCACTTTTTACGTGACCATGAACCTTGGACTCCTTTTCTAGGAATAGACAATGGTTTAGATGATTTGTATGGTCTCCTCTATATCAGTGGCAATAATAATTCTGTAATTGCTAATCACTTTTCTGAAGTAATTAATACACAGAACATCAAGCCGGTAGGTGCAATCCCTGTAATCATACGTATTGTTTCGGGTAATGGAAATTATATTTCTAATAATCATATTGTTGCCACAAAGGTTCATGCCAAGATAAGTGATTCTTGTTTCTCTGCACAAGTAGACGCTTTGTTGACTACAGAAGCATCAGAGTTGCTTACCGTAACAACAGTATTGGTAGAAAAAGAATCGCTTCAGAATACGATTCTTGATTCGGGAAGTGATGCACAGGTGGTTATGGACAAGACTATAAATGCATTCAGAGCCACTCCAACGTCAGGAGCATAAATAATATATTCAACCATGTTTTTGTGGTAGTTTTTGTTTCAAAGTTTCAATAGAAAGCGAAGGAAAAGTCACTATAGATCAATTAAATATTAGATCTAGATAAGAACTTTACTGCTATTATTATTCTTGACATGTTAATATTAAGATTTCATATTAAATAATAACAAGAATAAGGAAAGGTGGTAAATTTCTTTGGCAAGTATTAAAGATGTTGCAAAAAAAGCAGGTGTATCTGTTAATACAGTATCACGTGTTCTAAATAAACGTGGGTATTTATCTCAAAAAACAATCGACGCTGTCAATAAAGCTATTGATGAATTAAATTATATACCTAATCAGATTGCAAGAAATTTATTTAAACAAAAAACAAATATTGTAGGTGTTATTGTACCGGACGTGAGTCATCCATTTTTCTCTAAAATGGTCAAAGAAATAGATGAGGCTTTACATGAAAAAAATTATAAAATGCTTTTATATAATACAACTGATTCTAGTGACAAAGAGTTGGAAAGCTTAAGAATGCTACAAGAGAATAAAGTAGATGGCATTATAATAGGTAGTCATTCTTTAGACATTGATGTATATAACAATATTAATCTACCTATTGTCGCGTTAGACAAATACTTGACTAAAACTATCCCAGTAGTTTCTGCAAATCATATAAAAGGTGGGGAGTTAGTAGCAAATCACTTATTACAATATGATTGTCGAAAGGTATTACAAGTAATTGGTTATTCTGAAGTTAAAACACCATCTAACGAACGGCATTACACATTTGAAAAAATAATGAAAGAGCATAATGTAGAATGTATTAATTATGAATTGGAGTGGAATCAGTTTAACTTTAATGATTATATAAAAATTTCAAATGAAATTCTAGATATTTATCCTGATATTGATGGCATATTTGCAGTAGACTTAGTTGCCGCAACAATTATGAGGACTGCTTTAAGTAGGGGAAAATCTATACCGGATGATTTAAAGATTGTAGGTTACGATGGAACACTAATAGCTGACGTAATCTATCCAACACTTCCAACTGTTAAACAGCCATACTCTGAGATCGCAAACACATGTGTAGAAGTTTTAGAGAATCTTATTAATCAGAGAGAAAACAGTAAATCACATTATAGATTGGATGTTTATTTGGAATAGATTAAGGAATATAAATTGAAGTATGAAGCCATTGAAGCTGATATAATAGGATGTTTAAGCTGGCAGAAAATCAATTTAACTCCATGCTATGTTAGTGTTAAAAATATTAAACTCACTATTTTATATAGGAGGATAACATAATGGCAGGAGAGCAGGCACGCGAGGATATTATCATAAGTGAAGAAGAGCAAATACAAGGAAATAAAATTCCATTGTATCAAAAACTCAGTTACTCTTTAACTGACTTTGGAGGTAATTTAGTATTTGTTACTATTAGTACTTATTTGCTTTACTTTTACACAGATGTATTTGGTCTTAGTGTAGGAGTTGCTGGTACATTATTACTGATTACACGTTTTGTTGATGGAATTGATGCCCCTATATGGGGACTCTTAATTGATAGGACACGTACAAGATGGGGACAAAGTCGGCCATATTTTTTATGGTTGTGTGTTCCATTTGCTTTGTTTTCATGGTTAACCTTTACAACCCCAGATTTATCGGGTACATGGAAAGTCGGATATGCAGCTGTTACCTATATTTTTGCTGGAGTATTGTATACGGGAATTAGTTCACCAATGACTTCAATTTTACCTAATTTATCAAAAGATCCTAAAGAGCGTGTTGTATTAAATTCGTACCGTATGGTTGGAGGGAATATCGGATTACTTTTAGCAAATAGTGTAGTACTTCCACTTGTTGCAATCCTAGGGAAAGGCGATGATCAAAAGGGATTCTCATTGACATTAGCTTTTTTAGGTATTGTAGCAATTATCTCATTCTTAATTGCATTTGCAAATGTTCGTGAAATTAGTACTAGCGAAGTTAAATCTATTCCATTAAAGGAAAGTGTAAAAGCTACAAAACAAAATTGGCCTTGGATTCTAATTGTTCTAACAAATTTATTATATTGGATTGGAACTACAGTGAGAAGTTCAGGGTTAATATACTACTTTCAATACAATATTAATGCAAAGAATTTAGTTCCTATTGCTGGATCCTTCTCTTCTATTGCAATTATAGGAATGATACTTATTCCTCTTATGGTTAAATTGACAAATAAAAGGTATGTTTTGATTGGAGCATTATTAACGTCTGCAATCTCTAATGCGATGATATTTTTTGTTGGAATGAATACTACTGCAGTTATTATCTTTTATGCAATAGGTTCTGTAGGAACAGGGGTTGCTGCAGCAATGCCTTTTGTTATGCTATCAGATGCTGTAGATTTTGGCCATTGGAAAAGTGGTATAAGAGCAAGTGGACTGTTAACTACAATTGGCAGCGCTTTCTGTGTTAAGGCAGGGAGTGGAATTGGGGCCTTTTTACCATCACAAGTTATGAGTGTTTTTAATTATGTACCAAATAGTACTCAAACACCTCAAGCACTGTTTGGTATTGAACTTAGTTTTGTTTGGATGCCAGCAATTCTTTTTACTTTAGCAGTTATTCCTATGTTTTTTTACGGTAAATATGAGAAGAATGAAGAAAATATTAGGAAAAAACTACTGAAAAGAGAAATATAGATTTAAACATGGAAGGGGCTCGTCAAAAGGGGTTTGCTCTAATTAAGCTAAACTCCTTTTTGGCGAATTTAAACGGTTCTTAAAAGTATACTTTCACGAATGGTATAATTTCCCGTTTTAATGAAGAAACCCTATATGTATATTACTTGTTGCCTTTATAGAACGTATAAGATGAATCCAATGACATAAACTAAAAGAGCAAGCGTCCATTTTACTGTTCGGGAGCATTTAAATTTATCTAATTTACTTGATAGATAAAAAGCAATTATGCCAATAATCATGTAAGCACCTGATGACCTCCATGATTCAGGAGTCAGGGTAAAGAGTATCCAACATGTACCTAATACAAACGCAGCAACACTAAGATGAGATGAGTTCTCTTTAGTTTTATGTCTTTCACTTCTTGTAGGTAGTTGATTAGTGTCCATTTATTTCTTTCTCCTTCCTTATCGTTACATTTTATCAAAGGATTGGTGTAATTTCAGTCATGAATGAAAAATTTGTATAATAAAGGAATATGAAGGAGGGAATTAAATGAATAAAGATATAGAAGAAATTGTTGTAAAATCCTTTTTTGCGAAGAGAATTCAAGAAAGGGTTATGTTTGGACTTTGTCGTCGGTTCTGGTGCAAAAACTTCAAGATAATTGCAATGAATCTCTAAATCTTGGACATACTGATACTATCAGTCTAAAAAGGGTGTGTGATCGGTATGGAAAAAGAAGGTTTGTTCAAATGGAAGCATTATCAGCCTGATATTATTT
The DNA here is from genome assembly GCF_046535215.1 of Priestia sp. SIMBA_032. Taxonomy (NCBI): domain Bacteria; kingdom Bacillati; phylum Bacillota; class Bacilli; order Caryophanales; family Bacillaceae; genus Priestia; species Priestia sp. SIMBA_032. The sequence goes on from NZ_JAWRXD010000010.1 coordinate 90,388, forward strand.
TACTAACGGTGAGATGGTACCTACGGTACAACCTAAGTTTTCGTGATTTGGTGGAAATGATGGAGGAGCGAGACTTATCTATCGCTCACACGACAATTATGCGTTGGGTTCATCAATATGGACCTGAATTAGATGAAAGAGTACGACATCACCTTAAGATAACAAATGACTCCTGGAGAGTTGATGAAACGTATATCAAGGTAAAAGGGCAATGGATGTATTTATATCGTGCGGTCGATTCAGAAGGGAATACCATTGATTTTTATCTAAGTAAATCAAGAGACAAACAAGCAGCCAAGCGCTTTTTCAAGAAAGCCTTGGCTGCTTCTCATATTTGTAAACCGTGTGTTATAACAGTGGACAAAAACCCAGCCTATCCTGTGGCGATTCAAGAGTTAAAAGAAGAGAAACATATGCCTGAAGGCATACAAATAAGGCAAGTTCGATATCTCAATAATATCGTGGAACAAGATCACCGTTTCATTAAGAAACGTGTGCGTTCTATGTTGGGATTTAAGTCATATGAAACGGCTACTTCTATATTGAGTGGCATTGAAGTGATTCATATGGTGAAAAAAGGACAACTTCACCGACAGGTGAAGTCTGCCCAAAATGAAGTTGAATTCATACATAAGTTGTTTGGAATTTCATCATAATCTGGAATGGAACAGACTATGTAGGTTCTATGTCTCTATCAAATGGTTTTCGCACCAGAACCACCGTTTTTAGTATAAGATTTAAGAGTTTATACTATCCAATTCAGATAATTCCTGCAATAATTCGTTTAATTTTGGCCCATTTCTTTCTATATAGTAGTCTAAAAACACATTAAATTGTAAGTTCAACTTAAGGGTCGAAAAATAGTCATTTTCTTCTAATACGTCATAATTATTTTTCCATAAGGAAAGGAAAAATGGGTTTTTCAAATTGATAGCAATGTGTTCTATCCAATTTCGAAAATCTGACCAAAAATCGTCTGTATGTTTAATAATTGAAGTGCTTTCATTTAATTCCTTGTTTGATAAATCAAGGGAGAAGGATAGTGTCACAATTTGTTTGGAGCACATAATGAATACCTCATAGTAATTTTGAAGAGATATGCGGTCTAACCGTTGTTTTGATAATTCAGAAGGAATCAAAAATGGAGGTGGCTTAGACACAAAAGTTCCCTCTCCTTGTCTTGAATCAAGGTATCCTAAAAGTTTTAGACCTCGAATCCCTTCTCTAATGGAAGGTCGACTGACCCCTAATAACTCACTTAAATCTCTTTCAGTATGGATTTTTGAACCCTCGGGTAACTGCTCTGATTCAATATATTCAACAAGTTGAGTTATAACTTGTTGATACATCTTTGGTGGTTGTTGAACTTTATAATTTCTACTGCTTTTCACGTATTTAACCTCCTAAACAATTAATAACTAGCTATTGGAAGAAAATTAATCGTTAATTTCTGACTAGATTAATTACAATTCGTTTTTTATGTGTTTAATTAACGGGATTATTATACAACGGATGTTATGTAATGTATTTAAATAACGCTTCTATATGGAGTCCAAAAACTTCACCTGGACATGAGTCTTTACATATAATAATTCCTTTGTGACTCTTACATAAACTCTATATAATTATATAGTATAATAACTATTAGGTATAAATGATACTCTAGAGTGATGTAAAAAACATACTAACTTATAGATGTTAAAAAGAGGTGACAAGATTGGTGCTTAGAAATATTAAGAAAAGAAACTTATATGAAGAAATTATCTCTGAGATTATTCAATATATCCAAGAAGAAAATATTAAACCCGGTGATAAGCTTCCTACTGAAAATGAATTTGTAGAAATATTCCAGGTAAGCAAAACAGCTATTAGAGAGGCACTTAGTGTCCTAGTGGCGAAAGGAATTATTGAAAAGCGTTCTGGGGTTGGCAGTATATTGAAGGAGATAAATGGTAGTAAGGTTATTGAACCATTCACCCAGAAGCTTATGATGGAAGAACAAACTCTAAAAGAAATTTTAGAATTCCGCAGAGGGATAGAGATAGAGGCAACCGCGTTAGCAGCCCAAAGAGCTACTAGAGAGCAACTAGAAGCAATTGAAAATGCCCATTTAGAACTGATTGAAGTCAACCATAATGGAGGAATTGGAATAGAAGAAGATTATCGCTTTCACTCTTTAATTATTATTTCCTCTGGAAACTCTATCTATCAAACCATATTTGATATGATTTCTCCAAAATTTTTGGAAGCTTTAAGAGTAAGTAAGAATCAATCCAAGAGGCTATCGAAATCGTATTTAGAAGATACTCATCAAGAACATGAGCGCATTCTTAATGCCTTAAAGAAAAGAGATGCAGTAGAAGCTCGATTAGCTATGCTAGATCATCTAGAAAAAAATGAAACAAAGATTTGGAACCATGATCTTTAATTTTTATCATTTTAAAAGGTAAGACCATAATAACTTCTTCTTTTTGTGTAACAATTATTGGAATTCACAATTTTTATTGTAATCTTTGCAGGATGAAGAAATAACCATTCAAAAGCAGCCAAAGATGAAGAGTTGTTGGCTGCTTCCTATTTAGAATTACGATAAATATGTTGCGTAATTAATATAAAGTATTTAAATTCCTCTTTAATCATTAACAATTTTAAAATAAATCCTTTACAAATCAAAATTGTCTTTATATTATGAAAATATATAAATTATAATGGTCAGACCATAATAATTTAATAATATTTAAGAAAATGGAGGAATTTATTATGAAATTAGCCACAATTACAAGAGACGGAATAGAAGAAGCTGGACTGGTCGCACATAATGGAATTTTGTCGATTAAAGATTTGAATACTAAATTTAATCAAGAATGGTCAACAGATTTATTTGAAATCATTAATACTGGTCAGTTAGATGAAATAAAACAATGGTATCAAACAGGAGGGAAAGAACAGGTGGCAGAATTAGAAGCTACTTTTATTCCCTTTCAACAAGTAGAGTATGCTCCTCTATACCTTCATCCAAGAAAAATATGGGGAATTGGTTTAAATTATGTAGAGCACGCAGCTGACCTAGACGAAAAAGCACCTAATACAGAACCTGCAAGCTTCTTAAAACCAGATACTACAATTATTGGTCCAAACGATACTATTAATATTCCTCTACAATCTGAGCGAACAACAGCAGAAGCAGAGCTTGGAATCATAATTGGAAAAGAATGTAAAGGTGTATCAGAAGAAGATGCACCTAACGTAATTGCCGGTTTTACTACGATTATTGATATGACAGCCGAAGATATTTTACAGAAAAACCCTAGATATTTAACACGCTCAAAAAGTTTTGATACATTTTTTAGTTTTGGTCCTCACTTGGTTACACCTGAAGAAGTTGAGGAAGTAGTCAATTTAAATGTTGCTACCGTTATTAATGGAGATCTGCATCGGAAAAACATTGTTTCTAATATGTCGTTTCTTCCTTGGCATTTAGTATCCTTCCACTCTAAAGTTATGAAACTATTGCCGGGCGATATTATTTCTACTGGTACTCCAGGAGCTGTAGTAATACGTGATGGGGATATCGTAGAGTGTCATATTGATGGATTTGAAAAGTTAGTTAATCACGTAAAAGATTTAAAGGTTAATGGAGGTAATTAAGTATGGAACTAAATCTAAAAAATAAAGTTGCCCTTGTTGTTGCATCAAGCCAGGGATTGGGAAAGGCCATCGCAACACAGCTAGTCAAAGAAGGCGTAAATATCATGTTAACAAGTCGAGACAGTGCAAAATTAGAGAAATTACAACAGGAGCTTCAAAGTTTAGGAAAAGGAAAAGTTGAATATTATCCAGCTGATATTACTAATGCAGATGATATTCACACATTAATAAATAAAACAATTGAAGTATTTGATCAAATTGATATTTTAATTAATAATGCGGGAGGACCTCCTAGTGGTAAATTTGAACAATTTTCGGACGAGGACTGGGAAAAGGCATTTGAATTGAATTTATTAAGCTATATTCGTTTAATTCGAGGAGCTTTACCTTATCTAAAAAAACAAGGAGGGCGAATTATTAACATAGCTTCTTCATCTATTAAACAACCTATACCAGGGTTAATACTATCCAATACATTTCGTTTAGGAATTGTAGGGCTGACTAAAACTCTAGCTGAGGAATTAGCTCCATTTAATATACTAATTAACACGGTGGCACCAGGTAGAATTGCAACAGACAGAGTGGAGTTTCTAGACCAAACCAAAGCAGATAAACTTGGAACTACACGTGAAGAGGTCGCAAAGGCATCTCGAGAAACGATATTACTGAAGCGATACGGAACTCCAGAGGAGTTTGCTAATGTAGTAACATTTTTGGTATCCGAAGCAAGCACGTATATGACTGGAAGCTCCTTCTTAGTTGATGGGGGTATGATAAAGGCTATTTAAAAAAGAATCTTCATTTATTTAATGCTAATCCATACCTTATTACTTTTGAAAGGGGATAGATAATGCAAGCTCTTAGAAGAATTCCTTTATGGCTCCAGATTGTCGTAGCTCTTATATTAGGTTTATGTTTAGGATTTATGAGTAAAACCATAGGTGTAGAAGCAAAAATCTTAGGTGATGCTTTTATTCATATGATTAAAATGACGATTGTACCATTAATTTTCCCCCTAATTATATTAGGAATTGCTCAAATAAAATCAACGGGATCATTAGGAAGGCTTTCTCTTAAAGCTATACTTTATTTTGAGATTGTTACAACTTTAATCATCGTTATGTCTTTACTACTTGCTAATACTGTACACCTTGGAGTTGGCGCTGATTTATCCGGAGGAAATATAAAGGCTCTAGAGGGCATTGATGCAAATAAGATTGACTTTAGAGAATTTATCCTTCATATAATACCTTCTAATATTTTTGTAGCTTTTTCAGAAGGAAATATTTTAGGTATTGTCTATTTTGGTATTTTCTTTGGCTTAGCATTACGTGCCTTAAAGGAAAAAGCAAAGCCAATTGAGGACGTTCTTGAGGCTCTTTCTAAAGTAATGTTTAAAGTTTTAAATTATGTAATTAAATTCTCTCCAATTGGTGTTTTTGGATCTATCGCTTATAGCATGGCTACTTATGGTTTTGGAAAGTTAAGCACACTAATTGACTTAATTTTGGTTACATATGCTGGATTAGGTATTGTTTTATTAATTATCTTCCCCATAATTGCCCGGATCTATCGAATTCAATATTGGGATTTACTTAATGAAATTAAAGATTTATTGTTAATTGCTTTTACAACTAGAAGCTCAGAGTCTGTATTCGCCCCTCTTACGACACGTTTAGAGGATTATGGTGCTAAAAATTCAATAGTTTCCTTTGTATTACCTCTTGGGTACTCATTTAATCTTGATGGTGGAATGGTCTATATGGCTCCTGCTATCTTATTTTTAGCTAATGCTTATGATATTCACCTCTCAGTTTTAGATCAGATTCATATTGTCCTTTTGCTTATGCTACTCACAAAAGGAGTTGCTTCTGTTCCTTCAGGAGTAATCGTTGTGTTAACAAGTGTTTCTGTAGTTATAGGGCTACCTATGGAAGGAATTGCATTACTCATGGCTGTTGACTTCATAATGGACATGGCGCGAACTGCAACTAATGTAGTAGGAAATGCATTAGCCACAGTCGTAATAGCCAAATCTGAGGGAATGTTTCATAAAAAAGAGGTTGTAATTGCTAAAGAAGAGAAAGTATCAAGTTCTTAAGACCTCAAGCAGAATCACCATTGTTTGAAATGGAAAATAACCTGTCTGTAACTAGGGACACTAGTAGTGGTTTGTATACTACTTAAGCAATCTTTGCTATGAGAAAGATGTTGTCTTTATAAGAAGTAAGATGAGAGATAAAAAAACAAATGTAGAAGAAAAACTTGAGCATATAAACAAATTATATGAACTAAAACAACAAATTGGTCAGACCATAATATTTTTGAATTTAGAGCTATAACCAAAAGGAGCTATCAAAATGAATCTTTCTATTTCAGATCGCTTATCTAAAATTCCTTTTTCAAGTATCCGTGAGATATTTGAAGAAGCAGCAAGAATGGAAAAGAGAGGGTTAAACATTACGCACATGGAAATTGGGCGCCCTGATTTTGACACACCTCAACATATTAAAGATGCAGCAAAAGCTGCTTTACAGCAAGGAAATGTTCATTATACATCTAACAGTGGAACGCTTGAATTTCGAGAAGCAATTGCACAAAAATTGAAACTTGAGAACGGAATTAATGTAGATCCTCAAAAAGAAGTTGTTGTTACGGTAGGTTGTAAAGAAGCCATTTTCAATTTTATCTTTGCATTCATCAACCCAGGAGATGAGGTACTCATTCCCGATCCAGCGTGGCTTGAGTATCAGTATATTGTTGAGCTTGCCGGTGGTGTTGCTGTTCCCATTCCACTATTAGAAGAAAATGAGTTTCTTTTAGATCCAAATGATGTTCGAGATCGAGTTACGAAAAAAACAAAAATGCTTTTAATTAACACTCCTCATAATCCCACAGGAGCTGTATTGCCAGAATCTTATCTGAAAGAATTAGCAGTCATTGCAATTAGGCACGATTTGCTTGTGGTATCTGATGAAATTTATGAAAAACTTATTTATGACGGAGAAAAGCATATTAGTATGGCTACCTTACCTGGTATGTTCGAAAGAACTGTTACAATTAATGGTTTTGCTAAAGCATATGCAATGGATGGATGGAGACTTGGATATGCGGCCGGTCCTGTAGAACTTATCCAGCCAATACTAAAAATGCATCAGTATAACACTTCTTGTGCAACATCATTTGCACAATTTGGTGGAACAGCTGCTTACCTTGGAACACAGGAACCTGTTAAAGAAATGGTAAAAGCTTTTGATAGAAGACGAAAGCTTCTTGTTAGCAGGCTTAATGAGATGCCCGGAGTACAATGTGTTGTACCAAAAGGAGCATTTTATGCTTTCCCTTCTTTTAAAGAATTAGGCATCCCTTCAAAGGATCTTGCAACTAAGTTATTGAGAGAAGCACAAATTGCTTGTGTACCAGGTTCCGCATTTGGGAGTCATGGTGAGGGCTTTATTCGTATGGCTTATTCAACAAGCTACGATGAAATTGAACAAGCAATGTATCGAATGGAAAAGGTGATAAAGGGACTGACGGTAAAGGGTTAATTGGTAATTAGAAATGGGATTCTATGGATAAGGATGGTCCTGCAAAAACTTAAATTGAGAGTGGATACCCTGAACGTTGAAGGGATCATTATCTCAAAAAAAATTATAAACATTCACTTTTAAGAAGTGTAATCACCCCGTAAAAGTATATTTTTACGGGGTGATTACGTGTTGAATGTAAATTTATGTTTTGATACTATGCTCTCTTTAAAAGAAAAAAACAGCTTGTTAAGGTTGCTCTTTTATATAACCTTTAAAAAATTCTCTTTATGTTTCTTAATAGATCTAAATTCCAAATATTTCAGTTAGTATTTATTATTAGCGAATTGACAAATTACAATTTTTAAATTTATAATACGCTCACTAGTATTTATCATCATTATTAAGCGAATTTTAGATTCAATAAAAGATCCTTATATTAATTGTTAAACAACAACGAGTCAATTAGATCGCATAATAAGATTGAAGTATTTATACAAATATTCAATCTTTACTACAAGAAAAGAACCTATGTCGTTACAAACGTATAGCAAATAAGAAAAATTAAGAAGGTGGGAACGTTCATGAAAGAAAAATTTTACTGTCCTTGGCTAAATCTCTGTCTTTTAACAAAGGAACAGAGAGAAATTTTAACACTTAATTATTCCCGTTGGATAAATAAGGCGATTACAAGTACAGAGTTTGCCAAATTATTAAATTTAAATAAGCAATTATTTAGAGAAGTTATTCAAGAGTATGACGCAATGGTGTAATTCATGGAATTTATCTCTAATTAAAAGAATCACGGTTTAATTTTACATGCTTGCGCATGCATGTTTATTGTTTGCATTTCTTTTTTTCTATGTTAGATTATGTTAAGGCGAAGAGTTAGACAATAAGGGCAATTATATAACTAAATTAAAGAGTAGTACTTTTGGTATTTAGTTATAACTAACAAATGTTATAATAACTAGATGACAAAGGAAAAAGGTTATCAGCCATAAAAAAATCGTATAAAATTCCCCCTTGAATTTTTAATAAACTAAATTAGAAAAGGGGAGATTAAGACTTGAAGATATGCGAAAAAGGGTTATGATTATTGACTTCAGTACTATGTCATTAAAATAGAAATGGGTGGAAAGCGTATGAAAAATAATCAAGAAATCGAGCTTTTAAATACTTGGTTATCTATTACGAATATTCAATCGAATATTAATCATGAATTAGAAATGATTTTGCAAGAAAACTATAAGTTATCATTAAAAGAATTTTATGTTCTTTATTTTTTATCTCAAACCGATGATAAACAATTGAGGTTACAACAACTGCAAGAGATGATAGGCTTAAGTCAAAGTGCACTCTCAAGATTAGTAGGTAGACTTGAAGCAAAAAGTTGTGGAGCTTTACAACGGCATATATGTGAAGACGATCGTAGAGGAATTTATACACGTTTAACCCCATTAGGCGAAGAAAAGCTAGACAGGGCTTTACAGACTTTTTATCAAGTTCTTCAGTCCATTCTAGGAAAAGAACATCTTCAACGAGAGTTTCACTTTTTAATGGGAAAAATATAATGTGAAACTGTTATAAGTTAAAATCCTCATTATAAATTATGAATGCGCGCATGCATTTTGTTTTGTTATTCTTTAAATTCATATTGCGCATGAAGTTTTTAAGTTGACAAAGGTAAATAACATATGTGAATTATGTGTGCGCATGCATTTTACCTTGTTATTCTTTAAATTCATATTGCGCATGAAGTTTTTAAGTTGACATAAATAAATAACATATGTAATTATATGTGTGTGCATACATTTATTTTGTTGTTTTTAAATTTATATTATAGATTTAAAGGTTGACAATATGAAATATTCCATGTAAATTACATGCATGTGCATACATTTATGAATCATAATCGCATAAATGGCTTTCGATAAGGCACTATGTAACTTGGCTAAAATTAAAATTTAATCAAAAGGAGTTTTTAGAATGGAACAACATTTATTTAGTTCTTATAAGTTCAAAGGTTTAGAATTAAAAAACCGAGTTGTGATGTCTCCCATGTGTCAATATTCAGTTGAAAAGAAAGATGGTATTGCTACAGATTGGCATTACTTACACTATGTAAACCGAGCAATCGGAGGTGCTGGTTTTATTATGATCGAGATGACAGATGTAGAACCAGATGGACGTATCTCAGACTATGATTTAGGATTATGGTCAGATGAACAGATTCCTGCTCTAGCACGCATTGTGGAAGCTTGTCACCGTTACGGAGCAAAAGTGGGTATCCAAATTGCTCACGCTGGTCGTAAAGCAGAAGACGCAGAAGTACCAGTTGCTCCTTCAGCCATTCCATTTGATGAGAAATCAAAAACACCAAGAGCTCTTTCAACAGATGAAGTCAAAGAAATGGTTGAAAAGTTTCGTAAGGCTGTACAACGTGCTGTAAAAGCAGGGTTCGATGCCATTGAAATTCATGGAGCTCACGGTTATTTAATCCATCAATTCCATTCTCCTTTAACTAATAAACGCGAAGATGAGTATGGAAAAGACCTTACAAAGTTTGGTCGAGAAATTATTGAAGCAGCGAAAGCTGAAATCCCAGAAGATATGCCATTAATGATGCGTATTTCTGCCAAAGAATATGTAGAAGGTGGATATGACATCAACGGAAGTATTGAATTTGCGAAAAAATACCAAAAAGCAGGAGTAGATATCTTTGACATCTCTTCAGGTGGGGAAGGACCGATTGCTGCTTGGGGAAAACCTGGTACACATGCAGCTTATCAAGTACCATTAGCTAGAGAAATTAAGAAAGCTCTTGATATTCCGGTGATTGCAGTGGGAAGATTAGATGACCCTGCATTAGCAAATGCTGTAATCGGAAATGAAGAAGCAGACCTTGTAGCTGTTGGCCGAGGCATGTTACGTAACCCCCACTGGGCATTAGAAGCTGCAACTACATTGAAAAAAGAGACGACTGTGCCTAAACAGTACGCAGATGGTTTTAGAAGATAATTTGAGATGAGAAACTAGAGGAGGAGTATAAAAAATGTCATATATTCAAGATAAAGTAGTCATTATTACAGGATCTTCAAGTGGGATTGGAGAAGCAACAGCACTTTACCTTGCGAAGAATGGAGCTTCTGTCGTTCTAGCTGCCAGAAATGAAGAGAAACTAAGAAATTTAGCAGATCGAATCAATAAAGATGGGGGAACGGCTTCCTATAAGGTGACAGATGTGACCGTGAAAGAAGATGTTCAATCTCTCGTAGGCTTTACAGTAGATAAATTCGGAAGGGTGGATACGTTAATTAACAGTGCAGGGATGATGTTATTCTCCATGTGGGATAATGCTCATGTAGACGAATGGGAAACGATGATTGATCTTAACGTAAAAGGTGTGCTGTATGGAGTAGCTGCGGTCCTTCCTCATATGAAAAAACAAGGAAGTGGACAGATTATCAATGTAGGCTCTGTTGCTGGTCATGCAATTGGCGAAGGTCATGGCGTGTATAGTTCTACGAAATATGCAGTAAGAGCGATTACCGAAAGTTTACGTAAAGAAATGTCTGTTAAGCATAACATACAAGCTGTTTTAGTTTCCCCAGGTGTTATTGCAACTAATTGGCAGGATACAGTGACAGACAAAGATGTAAAAGGTGTGCTAGAAGAACTGAATGAGGTAGCTATTGACGTAGAGTATGTGGCTGAAACCATTGGATTTGTAGTAAATAAGCCAGCGAACGTTATGATTAACGATGTAATTGTGACACCTACAGCTCAAGTGTGGTAATTAATTAATTTGTAAAAAAGACTTCTGATGACAAAAGTAAAGAAAGGTAATTAGCCATACTTGATTTAGTCTATCAGAATGAGACAATGAGTTTTACACTTATAGTTTTTACTAAATTGAAGAGGGTAAAATTATATTAATATGGTCAGACCATATTAATATAATTTTTATCACGATGAAATAAACACTAATTCAAACTAATTTTCAGGGAGGTTCTTTAATGAAGGTATTGGTCGTAGGATCGAATGGTCGAGTAGGTTCGCATCTTGTTGATAAATTAGTTGAAAACGGACATTTTGTTTACGCAGGAACGAGAAGAGATAACCTCACAAGCAATTCGAGCAATATTCGTTATGTCCATATAGATTTACTAGCTAGCGCTGACGTAATAGCTGAAAATATGTATGACGCAGAAGCCATTTTCTTTGTGGCTGGTTCTAGAGGAAAAGATTTATTAAAAATTGACTTAAATGGTGCTGTCAATGTGATGCGTGCTGTTGAAAGCAAGAACATAAAAAGATTTATTATGCTTAGTTCCGTATTTTCTCTTGAACCAGACAAGTGGGATCAGGCTTTTCTAAAAGGTTTAACAAACTATAATATTGCCAAACATTTTGCTGATCATTGGCTAATTAATAATACCAAGCTAGACTACACAATCTTACAGCCTGGCGTTTTAAAAGAGGAGCCTGGATCTGGAACAATAGATGTTAATATTGATCACCCTGGTGAAAATGCTATAGAAAATGTAGTGGACACGTTAGTTCAAATTGTGCAAGATCGTAATACTATTGGAAAAGTCATCACAATGAAAGATGGTAAAACTCCTATAGCAGAAGCCTTGCGAAATTTATAAGAATAGCTTTTCCAGGTTCTAATCAAATAAAACGAGCCTGAATTAAAAAACCTGATTACCGTTAAATAGACTATATATAACTTAAAGGAGATTGAGGAGAAAATGAGCAAAACACCAATAAAAGATTACGATGAGATCATTACAGTAGTGAATAAGTATATTAAAGGCCTTATTTCAGGTGACAAAGAAGTAGTAAAGCAAGCTTTTCATAAAGATGCAACTATGTACGGTTACAACACAAATGATGGCTTTCTAGGAGGATCTATTGATAACTTATGGGACTTTATGGATAAAGCTGGTCCTGCAAAGAATCTGAAATCAAGAGTTGATATTCTAGATGTTGAAGGAACAATTGCTTCTGTTCGTGTAAGTTTAGAAAACGATGCATATGGTGAATCATACACTGATTTTCATCAATTACTCAAACTAGATGGTGAATGGATCATTATTTCAAAACTATTCCACCTTCACTCGTGAGAAATAGTTTCTAAGAGGAGTGATAAGCCCGTTAAAACTTGCTTTCTGCAGATTTAACGGGCTTGTTATTTTATTTAGCTTATATAAATATGCCATGAAGAGCTTTTTTCTCTCAAAACATCTCCAATAACTTACATATGATATATAATCAGGAATAAAGTAAAGTTGTGGAGATGATGATTTGAAGATAAAAATTTTAGGGACGCTTGCGTATTTAGTTAGTACATTTTTCTTTTATGAAATAGGAAATGTATTTAACATTAGTTGGTTGACGCTACATGCTACTTCTTATTATCCTAATGGTTCTCTATCTCAAGTGTCAGGATCGATACTGCCATTCCTACTTTCATTGCCTATCTATTTGCTGACAGTGAAAAAACTCAAAATAAGAGGTATATGAGTTGTATATCATATACAGAGATAGTTTGCATAATCACTCTTTCCGATATACACCACCAAAAAGAACCCTTGGTAGGCAAGAGTTCCAGATAAGGAGTGTTTTCTGCTTTATGCAGCTTTTTATACATCTTTGACATACTAACGCTTTAGTAGGAGACGAACGAGAAAAAAATGTATAAAAAGCGCATGTTTTATACATATGCAATACCCCAGTATATATAGCTTTTTTTAGAAATAAATGTTAATATATAAGAGATAAATTCCATAATGATGATGTTCAAAAAGCCACCGGAGGTGGCTTTTTATTTTGTTAATAATTACTTTGACATCTTGTAATAGCTTTGAATATCTTGTCCGTATGATATAACTATATGAAATGAAAAAATGAAAAAACCTTATCTCCAATGGTTTTACGCTCTTTTATTCCTGATAAAATCTATTGTGTAAACTAGATTAATACATTTTGTCTAAAAAAATATATTTATACGCCATAAAGGTCAACTTGTTGACTTTTTAAATTAAGTTCTTTAAAATGGTCAACATATTGATTATTTTAAAGGAGAATAGTGATGGATTCGAAAGTAAAAATTATTATGAACTTGCTTCGCACCTCTACATTACTTAACCGAACTGGTATTAAACTAGTAGAAGGTACAAAACTAGCTAGCGTTCAGCAGTGGCAGCTATTAGGAATTATTGATCGGAATGAGGGTATTTCCTTAGCCAAATTATGCGAAGAAACGCTTGTAACTAAACAAAACATTACGGGGTTAGTTGACCGGTTACATAAAGCAGAGTTAATTACAACATGGACCGACTCAAATGATAAACGTATAACAAGAGTTGGGATTACCTCTAAAGGTAAGGAAACAATGGCGGAAATGAAGCCTCGAACAGAAATGAGCAACAATACAACCTTTGCAGAATTTAGTGAGAAAGAGCTAGATCAGTTTGATGATATGCTTGAACGTTTAGTCAATTCCTTGCTTCTTGAATCAAATATAAAGAAAGGAAGAAAAGAATGAGCGCGTACCAACGTAAAATAACAGGTGCTTTACTTATCGCTACATTCTTATCTGCGATAGAAGCAACCATTGTGAGTACCGCAACACCAGCTATTGTAAAAAAATTAGGGGGAATTGATCTTATTAGCTGGGTATTTGCTTTATATTTACTTACTTCTGCTGTTACCACCCCCATTTTTGGTAAATTAGCTGACCTGTTTGGTCGAAAAAAAGTCTTTATAGTAGGAACTTCTTTATTTTTGCTTGGGTCATTATTATGTGGGCTTTCACAAACCATGGGACAATTAATTTTATTTCGAGCGATTCAGGGAATTGGAGCTGGCGCGGTTATTCCGATTACATTTACCATTATCGGGGATATTTTTACCTTTGAACAACGAGCAAAGGTCCAAGGATTATTTAGCTCAGTTTGGGGGATAGCCGGACTATTTGGACCATTAGTTGGAGGGTTTTTAGTCGATTATGTCAGTTGGCATTGGATCTTTTTTGTTAATCTTCCGTTTGGCCTAATATCGATGTGGATTATTGGAAAGCATTTAGAAGAAAAAATTGAAAAGCACGATAGAAAGATTGATTATGGTGGAGCCATTACATTTACCATTGGAACGACAGCACTACTTTACCTCCTTCTTGCTGGGGGGAGCAGTTTTCAGTGGAATTCTGTGATGACATACGTACTTTTAATTATTACTATCATTTTTCTTGCAGTCTTTATACGTATTCAAATTAAACACACGGAACCAATCATTCCGGTTAAGCTATTTCACTATCGTGAAATCTTAATAGCTAACCTTGTCTCTTTTTTAGCTAGTGCTATTTTGATTGGGTTGACAACCTATATTCCTTTATGGATTCAAAGTGTTCTTCTAAAAGGAGCTACATTTTCAGGTTTTATTTTACTGCCCATGTCAATTGGATGGCCAATTGGAGCAACAATCGGTAGTCGATTCTTAATTAAAGTAGGACCTAAACCAGTTTCTCTTATTGGCGTATGTCTTGTTGCACTTGGTTCATTTGCTTTAACGTTTATTACTATCTCATCCCCTATATGGATGATGCTTGGTATTATATTGGTCATGGGATTCGGGTTCGGATTGTCCATTACTACCTTTACCATCGTGGTACAATCCGCAGTGGGATGGAACCTTAGAGGAGTAGCGACTTCTTCAAATACCTTTGTTCGTACATTCGGACAGACATTAGGCGTAGCTGTTCTAGGAACATTCTTAAATCAACATGTAGGAGGCTCAACAGATTCTTCATCAGAAGTGGCTTCTCATTCTCTTGCAACAGGCATTCATAACATCTTTTGGATCATGGCTGGAATAGCTGTTATTAGCCTTATTATCACATTCTGGGTTCCTAAGAAGAGAAACGAAGAACAAGTAGCATGACGTGATAATTTGAGATTTCACAATTCGAAACATTCATTAGAAGGTGTTTCGAATCGATGTATCTATATAACACACAGTAAGTAACAAAATTCAATCAATCAAAACACTGAAGGAGAGAGGAAAAATGAAAAATAAAGTAGCTATTGTAACGGGATCTAGTAGAGGAATCGGTGCAGAAACAGCTAAATTACTAGCTCAACGTGGAGCAAAAGTAGTTGTTAACTATGCAAGAAGTGCTGCTGCAGCAGAGGAAGTTGTAGCATCTATTCAAGAAAAAGGTGGGCAAGCCATCGCTATACAAGCTGATGCAAGAAATATGGAACAAATGAGTCAACTCGTAGAAGAGACTGTAAAAGTATATGGGACAATCGATATTCTCGTTCATAACGCAGGTATGAGCTTCCCTAAAAAATCATTTGAAGATATGCAATGGGAAGAATTCATCCAAAAAACAAATGATGAGCTTCAGGCTGCATTTGTATCAACTAAAGCAGTCTTACCTTATATGAAGAAGCAAAAGTATGGAAAACTTGTGTATGTATCAAGTGGCTTAAGTAACCATCCAGCTCCGGCTTTTATCGCACATGGAACATCCAAGGGGGGGCTTAATAGTTTTGCGAGATATATTGCCCAAGAAGTAGGTATGCAAGGAATTACAGCAAACGTTGTTTCTCCAGGTTTAGTCGAGACGGATGCTACAGCTGACTTACCAAAAGAGTTTAAAGAGCAACAAGAAACTTTTCTTCCACTTGGAAGACTGGGTCGCCCTGAAGATATTGCTAAAGCCATTGCTTTTTATGCAAGTGATGACAGTGCCTATATTACAGGAAGTTATACTCCAGTAAGTGGTGGCGGTGAAATGAATTAAAAAAATGGAGCTGGGTATCTACATGATGTCCAGTTCCATTTTTTCATTTATAAGATATTACTATTTTTACTTCTTAGAATATCTTTTATCGTAACTGACTTTGATTAACGTTGTTCTATTAAATGAGTTGGGTTTTTTTAGTAAAATAAGTCATAACAAGAAAATAAAAGTTTCTAAAGCGCTGAAATTTGTATTGAGTAAACAAGTTATAGATTAAACCAAAGATAATTTCCTACGAGAGCGTTTCTCTGCATATTAGATACATATATTTGATGTTTTTCTTCAAAAAAAGATTAATTTACTTTTTTGAATTGGTGACATTAAAAAAATTCCACCAATTCAAAGAGAACTTTTGACTTTATTCCTTTAACGTTTTGAAACAGAATCAAATTCATCGTCCGTAAAAGTATACTTTATGCTTTTTTAGTTTACATAACAGGTATTATCGGTAGAAATTAAAATCTACAAAGTTTTTTTCTTTTACATTTATCCATTCATCAGAAATAATGCTAAAGTAAACATCATCACGCTTATTTCCATTTTGATCTATGTAATTATTTCTAAAAATACCTTCCTGTTTTGCACCTAGTTTTAAAATCGCTTTTTGTGAACGAATGTTATCTATGTCTGCACTTAATTGGACTCTATTAAACTTCATTTCTTCAAAGATGTATTTTAAAAGTTCATATTTACAAGTATGATTTAAACCAGTTCCTTGGAACTCCTTACCATACCAAGTCCATCCAATTTCTAATCTTTTATTGTGAAAATTTATGTTTCCTAGTCTTGTGCTTCCTGCCACACAATTAGTTTTTTTATCTATAATGATAAAAGGATAAGATTTACCTTCATTTCTTTCCAATAAAGTTGAATTTATATAATTTTTTAAGTCTTGATCTGTCTCAACGACCATACCCATATAACTCCAAATTGATTCATCAAAGATAATATCTTTTAGGCCCTCTCTATATTGTTCTTCAAAAGGAACTATTGAGACTCTAGAATTTTCTAATTTAATATTTTGGCTAAATAAAGAATTCATCATTTATAACATCCTCTACATTTGTTTGATAAATTAAATTGTATATGGATTAACTTAAAATAAAAGCGACAGATTTCAAATAATCTAAGGTGTCACTTTCAATGAATTAGAAAAAGAATACATAACTTTAGTTACCATAATAACCGTTAAATAAATAAACCATAGAATGAACTCTATGGTTTATTTATTTAGTAGCCAATTGATACCATCATTTAAATCTTCTGCAATATAGCTTGGATCAATGTCTTCCCATTTTTCCCTATGTTCATTTAAGGCTTCCTGTCCTGCCCCAGTTTGCACAAGTATTGTTTTAGCTTTTACCTTTGATCCTGCTACAATATCAGTCCAACGATCTCCAATAACAACGCATTTAGTTAAATCTAAGTTCTAATCATCTGCTGCTTTTAAAAGCATTCCTATCCCTGGCTTTCTACAAGAACAACCCTCAGTATGACTATGTGGACATACATAAATACCATCAAAGCCAAATGCTTTTAACTCTTTAATAAAATCCTCTTTACTTGCTTCACCTCTAGAAATACCAGGCTGGTTCGTAAAAGATAAAATCTTAATATTTTTCTCTTTAAGAATTTCAATAATTTTTTTAGTGAAGGGAAACAAACTAAATTCTCCTGGGTAATGAACAGTATTATCTCCACCAATGGTTCCATCGCGATCTATAAATATTGCTTGGATATTTTCTAATGGTAATGTACTCAAAATAAATCCTCTTCTCTTTTTTGGAATATATGTAAAATATAAGATTTATCATACAATTTAATAGGGATTCCTTCAATGAAAAGAAGCTTATTTTCTTATAATCTGCACTATCATAGCCTGTATACTTCATACATTTTTAGTTAAGTCGGGTAAGCGAGGGGCATCACTGCCCCTGACTCCCCTAAGAACCGTACGTGAGCCTTTCAACTCATACGGCTCAAGCCTCCCATTGCAGGTCCATTTGCTGTCGTATCTTCATCACATACCATAACGGTAAGTAAAACGTACGCCGACGCTCCAAGTGGAGGTATACATAACAGTACGTTTCTTTCGTCAGAAGATAGCCACAACCTTATGTTCCTACGAGAGACCAACGAGAAGTAGGCTCCCTTTCGGGCCTATCATGGGTTTGTCCGTAAGGACGATAGTATCCATTCAGTTATACAGTTTCCTGCTTTCCTGTTCTCTTTCGAGATAATGGCATTTGCTTTCTCTCGTATCCTTTACCCTCTGCCACATCGTTTGACTTTGCAGTCACCCTACTGTTTACACAGATGACAAAGGGCTTACCAAGTTTCGCATCTTATAGATACGACGAGGTTAGGTGGGTTCTTTACTCCGGGCAAGATACGGGACGCGTCACAGCAGCTTTATGAATCTACTTTTCCTCTTGCCAATACCCAGGTA
Source organism: Priestia sp. SIMBA_032 (assembly GCF_046535215.1). Classification (NCBI taxonomy): domain Bacteria; kingdom Bacillati; phylum Bacillota; class Bacilli; order Caryophanales; family Bacillaceae; genus Priestia; species Priestia sp. SIMBA_032. The sequence goes on from NZ_JAWRXD010000010.1 coordinate 108,830, forward strand.
AATCTGTGCACTATCCTGAGCTAACACTTACGAAGCTTACAAACCTTCACTAATGTTCACCATACTCATCTTCCCCTAGCAGTGTTCCGAGTCGTGCACTGACTCTCTGTTTCCGCATTTCCGCATGCAACCCACAAGTCCGTTACCAGACCCGCAGTTTTGGACGGGGATAGTTTTTGCGTCTAAACCAGTGGCGTGAGCCACACTATATAAAAGCGACTTCTTGTCGCACCATAAAACCCCTTATAGGAACTCTTTTCAAAAAAAAAGCTCATCTTACAAAATTGTAAGCCCATCTTACATTATTGTTAGGTGAGCTTTATTAAATCTCGTATTATAATTAATTGAAGAAAATATTTACAATTAAATAAGGGAATGAAATATATTGAAGGTTAAAAAAGACAATCAACCTATTGTTATGTTTGATGGTATTTGTAACGTATGTAATCATTGGGTTCAATTTGTTATAAAAAGGGATCCTAAAGGGATATTTAAATTTTTGTCTCTTCAATCAGATTTAGCATGCTCATTGATAGCAGATCACAATCTGAATAATAAGCAATTGGATTCCATTATCTTAATTGATAAAGGTCAAATATATACTGAATCTACAGCAATCTTACATATCATAAATAAGCTTACCGGACCTATAAGGTTCTTCGTTCTCTTTTGGATAATACCTAAAAAAATCAGAGATAAAGTGTACCGTTTTATTGCAAGGAACCGATATCGATTCTTTGGGAAAAAAGAAAGTTGTCTCGTTCCTAGTAAAGAAATACAAAATAGGTTTATTAAAACGGAAACAGAAAGTGGGAAAACCGATGAATAGAAGTACATTTCTAAAAAAGCTTAGAATGACGATTATTACTACTTTTAGATGGTCTTTAGCATTAACTTTCTTGATTTACGGCATTGCCAAAATCTATCCAGGTCAGTTTTCTACTGGCGACTTTATATATGACTCGACAAAGGATTCAGCAATGCAATTAGCATGGCATTTCTTTGGATATTCGGATACATATAATCTTTTTATTGCTTTTGGAGAAATAACAGCAGCCTTACTATTAGTAATTCCAAAGACAGCAACTTTGGGGAACATTATTTACTTACCTATCACAGTAAATATTACTATTCTTGACTTTTGTTTTGAGATACCAGCTCGTTCTGTTACCACCCTATTAACTTGTATGAGTATAGCCTTGCTTTTCTTTGAATATAAAAAATTAAAGAGAGTGTTTTTTGACTCGCCAGTAGCAGCTGAAACGTCTATCCCAACAAACCTTATAAAAAAGAAGGTGAACATACAATGATTGTACTACCTATTATGTTTGTCAGTTTGGGAATTTCTGCTTTTTACTATTTTATTATTAAAAAAGAAGCTTGAGATGAATACAATATACAGATCAGTTAACATAATCACCATTATCGAAACAAAAAAATACTGATACTTTAGGGGGAAGATTTATATGGCAGAAAGGCAAGTTGGAACAGTTAAGTGGTTCAATCATGAGAAAGGGTTTGGCTTTATTACACCAGAAAATGGGCCTGATCTTTTTGTCCATTTTACAGCTATTGAACGGACTAAAGGGACTGAAGGGGTTGTTATTAAAAGCTTAAAAGAAGGGCAAAAGGTTACTTTTGTAGTAGTGAATGGCCAAAAAGGTATGCAAGCAGAAATGGTACGGGTCCTAGGCTAATATCTTAAGGAAATTATTACACAGTAAAAAATGTATATCATATGCAAAATTAGTTAACATAATCATTCTTCAAGGAACCAAGTAAGCAAAAGAATCCTTAAGGCAGTAAGCTTCTGCCAAGGATTCTTTTTTCGGATTATGCGACTTTTTATACATCCTTGATATGACGGCTTTTACCGTAGGTATGAATGACCTAAAAATGTATAAAAAGCGCACCTTTTATACATATGCTAAAATCTAAAAAAAATGGTCATTATGAGAAAATTATGATAATATTAATTTGCAGTCATTTTTCGTTACTTGTTATATGTGTAAACCCTTTTAAAAGTTCCCTCGCTGCCATACCGAGGGAGCTTTTTATTTTGCTTACCTTTTGACTGGACAAATTATAACCTAATACTATATTTTAGATACGTACATGTATATATTTCACTTTTATCAACAAAGCAGCTATGATCAGCCACACATGTAAGAAAAGCACCTTATTTGACTAAATAAGGTGCTTTTCTCTTTACTAAGTATTAAGAACTCTAACGAATGTTCCTTTTAGGGAATTTTCTAGAGCATACTCATTCAATTCTCTTACTTTGGTGGAGAGCTCTGTTGCTTTCTTTATTCGGCCGTTCCCTACCAACACAAAGGGATCGATAATCCGAACCTTTTTCTTTTGGTGTATGTCGTAATCTCCCTCATCATTTATCACCTTTTTGCTTATATCTTTCATTTTTTGTAGCACTTCATGGTCTGTACTGTCAATTAACTTTTTCCAAACTGTTTCATCATCTGATAATAAGTCATCAATATGAATAATCTGCTTGGCCATTGCTATCTTTAATATATCCGTTAGTATGACATACCCATATACATTTGATGGATGAAGAAAGAAGTCAATGACCTCTGTATAATAAGCTTTAACAAACCATTCTGCTGGATCAATTGTTTTTAAACAAACTTTACCGTTAACCACTCTTAATTCATCTACAAACTTACAAGCATCGTCTAAAGAAATCATATTATAGGTAGATAAATCACGAAGCGTGTAATCGATACGGTCTGAACACAGCAAAGGAAGAGGTTGTTCTAATAAGGACCATTTCTCAATAGGTAATATAGACATGAGGTTAAACCCATGCTTTTGTAAAACAGAAGGGATTTCTGATGATTGAATTATTTTTTCAAATATTTGATCGTGAAAATCCTGTTCTGGATTATCTAAAACAAAATCTATTACATGAGAAAAAGCTGTATGAGAAACGTCATGTAATAAGCCAGCTATTTGTTCTTCTATAGAGCCACCTAATTTTCTAATCAATAGCATGACACCTACAGAATGTTCAAATCGTGTTACATTCCACTTTGGATTCACTAAATAACTTGCGCCACCTTGATGGATCTTTTTCAGCCTCTGAAGGGGCCGAGTATGTATTAATTCTGCTAGGACTGGTTCTAAGTGAAAAGATCCATAAATGAAATCATGAATTTTCATAAAACGACTTCACTTTCCCTTCTTTTATCACATCTATATTCATCTAGTAGAATAACGCTCTGCAAGCTTTTCTTTATGCGAACTGAATATTTCTTCTAAAGAAATATCATATTTGTTAGCAATAACAATCAAGTTACCTAACACATCTCCTAGTTCTTCCGTTAGTTCTTTCTTATTCTCTTCTAAAGTTCCAGTTACTTCATCTGGTCGATCCCTTCCGATTTCTAAAGCCCTAATAGCTCTTGCTACTTCACCTGTTTCTTCAGCAAGAAAACCAATTCGAATAAAGATATCTAAATCTGACCAACCTCTCATTTTGTAGTAGTCCTTTACCCACTGTTGAAATTCTGTTACGTTCATTGAATGGTTCCACCTTCCTTTTTTAACTTCAACTAAGTTTACCAAATCATCCATTATTATGTATAATCAATAACGGTGATTACATAGGAGGGGATCTTTATGAAACGAATAGCTGTATTTTGTGGATCAAGTAATGGAGCATCTGACCTTTATATTCAAGGTGCAAAAAATCTGGGAAAAGAACTTGCTAAACGTAATATTTCGCTTGTATATGGTGGAGCAAGTGTTGGAGTAATGGGTGCTGTGGCTGATGCCGTGTTGGAAGCTGGCGGACATGTCATTGGCGTCATGCCTACTTTCCTTGAAGAAAGAGAAATTTCTCATAAAAACCTGTCAGAACTTATCGTTGTTAAATCTATGCACGAGAGAAAAGCCAAGATGGCTGAACTTGTAGATGGATTCATCACATTACCAGGTGGTCCAGGTACACTAGAGGAATTCTTTGAGATTTTCACATGGGCTCAGTTAGGGTTACATCAGAAGCCTTGCGGATTATTAAATATTAATGATTATTACACACCACTTATTTCTTTATTTAATCACATGACGGAAGAACAATTTCTACAGGAAAAATATCGTTCTATGGCTCTTGTAGATACAGAACCACAAGGTTTATTAGATCAATTCAATACATATCAACCTCCTTCAGTTAAAACATATATTACAAAAGCACAAAGCTAACAAAAAAACAGGATTAGACAATATCTAATCCTGTTTTTTTGTTACCTTAAAATATAATTTCGTTTACTTCTTTTAATGTAACGAATCTGCCACCTAGCATATTATTATGATGTTCTACTATTTTAGAAGCTGAAAGCACAGCCGTATCAAATGTGCTATGGGCATCTTTTACTAAGATATTCTCTTTGTACCCTAAGCTATATGCCCTTCTACAAGTAGTATCCAAACAAAATTCAGTTTGCATACCTGCAATGACTAATTTTCCGATTTCAAGTTCCTGCAGTTTTTTATGTAAAGTTGTTTGATAAAATGCGTCCCAAGAAGATTTTTGAATAACTGTGTCTGTTGGTAGGGGGCGAACATCCCGATGGATTTCCCATGTGACTTTTCCTTTACTAAGCATACTATCGGAACTGAGGTCTGTATGCTGTATATAGATAATTGGTATATTAGATTTGTGCGCGTTTTCCCTTAGAGAAATAATATTTTTAAGTACTTGTTGTTCATTCCATAAAGACCCACCTTGATAAGAAAACATAATGTTTTGAACATCTACAAGCAACAAAGCCTTTCTTTTACTCATTTGATTGTATCCCCCTATTGATTTTTGTGGTAAAAAATTCAAAATAATATTATATCAAATTAAAATCTTATATTATATATCTTGAACTTATGAAATCTATTCTTCTTCGAAGTGTATATAATATGCACCAATAGCTAATATAATACTGCTTCTAGGAAGTTTACATACTTAAATAAAATTCTTATTTTCAATTCACCAATCTAACATAAATGTTAAAATATGTAGAAAAGAGTTAAGGAGAATTACATATGAGAAAAGATTTCAGCAATACGGCTTTAATTATTATCGATGTTCAAAGGGCTTTTGAAGATGAAAAGTGGGGAATAAGAAATAATCTCAATGCTGAAGACAATATTCAAGTTCTGCTAAAGACATGGAGAGAAAAGAAATACCCAATTATACATATTAAGCACTTATCTGATAACGACCATTCGATTTTTCATCCTAGTAAACCAAGTTCAGATTTTAAAGATATTGCAGTCCCAGCTGAAAATGAACCCATTTTTAAAAAGAAAGTAAATAGTGCATTTATAGGAACTGGACTTGAAAAATATTTAAAAGAAAACCAAATAGAAAAGGTTGTAATAGTAGGGTTAACAACTCCACATTGTGTCTCAACTACTACTCGAATGAGTGGTAATTTAGGATTTGAAACGTACTTAGTATCAGATGCAACAGCTGCATTTGCAATAAAAGGGGCAGACAATACGTATTATTCAGCTGAACAAATACATAATGTGTCATTAGCTACTTTAGACAATGAGTTTGCTACAGTTTTAACCACCAAAGAATTAATCCAAAAATTAGCCGAAGAAATAAAGGCTTAATACTTTTGTTTTAACTATATACAACATACAGAGTTAGTTACCCTCATCACTCTTTCCGGAAAACATCATAAAAAAGGACCCTTAATGCAGGACGGTTCTGCCAAGAGCCCTTTTTCCGGAGTATGCAGCTTTTTATACATTGTTGATTGATTAACGTTTTCTCAGTAGGTGGATGAGAAACTAATGTATAAGAAGTGCACCTTTTATAAATATGCTCAAGGTTGTCCTATATTGCCTTATTTATAAATTTGTTGTACAATTATTCAGACTTTTCTATGAATAGAAACATATAAATTCCCTAAAAGCTATCCGTCCTGCAACGATGGGGTAGCTTTCTTTTTTATTAACGATAATAATTACTTTAACATTTTATAATAGATTTAAATATCTTGTCCGTAAAAGTATACTTTTACGGACTTTTCTTTCGAATGAAAAATCTAACATTTTTATTGTCCGTTTAAGTTTTAAATAAAATTACGGATGTCTTCTGAAAACTAAGCACTTTTACGAACGTTCTAAGTAGAACAATAAGAGGAGAAACACAAAATGAGTATAAAATTGGAGGCAGAGCTTTTTTGTTATTTTACATTGGAAATTTGAAATTCGATCGATATGAATCTTCTCAGAACTTTTAGTTATGTCAGATAGGTTAGGGTTCCTGTGAAAGAGGCTCAATTTAGAAAGGTAGAGAAGCTATCTCTTTAAACCTCCAGCTTAAGAAGCTCATCTACATAGTTTACGGATGTATTATCTTTGCTCTCAGGCAGACTCTAATCCCTAATGAATTTACTCCATTTAAATCATATATCCCTTTAACAATGCTCAATATGGCTATAACAATTTTTTATAAGCATCACATCTAAAATTTTTAATAATTAATTTTATAAAAATATAAAAACGAAACAATTTGGAAACATCTACATATTATTATATTTGTAACTAGAGTTTAAATATGTAATTGAATAGGGACATGGCCTTTAAGTTTTGGAGCACACTGTTGTTAAACTACCCGAATTAGGGCATTAATCACCTCGCTTAGCTAAGGTTAGTACCCTTAGAATCGGGATAAAAGGAGAGAAAATAATGAAGAGAAAAAAAACATTTACAAGAATAGTAGCTACTGCAGCCATTACAGGAATTGCTACATTTGGATCAACTCATGTAGCTCATTTAGACACGACTGCTCATGCAGCTACGAATCAGACTGAAATCAATCAAACTGCTGTCAAAAACATCAATGAAATTTATAATGCCGGAATTAAAGGTGAAGTGCCTCGGCTAACGAAAGATTTAAAATTTGGGGTGAGCACGCGTGATGATGTTCGTTCTCTTTTCGGTCTTCCTCCTGAAGGAGATACAGGAAGCTTTGATTACTATCATGCTGAAATGGGGCATCCTGGCTATGCATTTGGATATGATAAAAACCATGTTATCTCAGAAATTCGCTATTTCGGTACAAATGTAGAACGTCAAACCAATTTAGGATCCATTACAGAAGTGAACTTAAAAAAACAGCTTGGACAGCCTAATTTTACGAAAAAAATAAAAAATGGGAATCTTGTTCAAACGAAATATACGTATCATGCCGGAGCTTACGACCTTGAATTTATTTTCGATAATGCTACGTCATTAAATCATGTAAACTTGGTTTCTAAATCTTAAACGAAAACAGAATCTACAGCTTGTTTATTTCTCTATGTTTTATTGGTTCAAAAAAACTGTTATTCAATGTTTCTTTAATAAAAATTATTATGAACCAGTAAGTCAATTTAGGAGGGGAAAATAATGAAAAAAATGTATTCGTTGTTTATTATTGTGATAATGGCCGTACTTGCAATTACTACAATTGGAGGGTCTTCAGCACAAGCAAGTGTCCCTCGCTTTTCGTTTCAAACGGAGGATGGAAAATGGGATGGAGAAGTGGGTAACCCTAATAAGTTAGCGAATATCGAAATAGACCTTGTTTCGCCTATTTATTTGAAAACTGCTTCTGGAACTACACAATTATCAAATTACAGTAATCTGTCTGTTCGGCTTCGTAATGCAAGTACGGGTGCTACTACAAGTTATCATACTTTTACGAATGGAAAAACTTTATTTACCTCTATGAAAACAGGAAAGTATTATGTTGACATAAAAGACACTTATACAAATGGATATGTATCTGGAAAGCTTGATGTTGTATTTAAATAATTTAATCTCTTTTTATATAAGATGAAGCCCTTGAGAATAAAATCAAGGGCTTCATCTTGCATAAAAACTATACGTGTTAAGAGCTGAGCATTCTTATTTTATAAACAATAACATCAATATAGGCTTTTTTTCATACTATATTTTGGGGGTGAATAAATGGCAAGAGTAAGTTACCGAAGTGCAGACATTAATTTAATGGCAAGGATGATGCGAGCAGAAGCTGAAGGTGAAGGAAGACTGGGGATGTTGTATGTCGGAAATGTAATTGTTAATCGTCTTGCAGCAAATTGTATAGACTTTAAAAATTTAAGAACTGTTTCACAAGTCATTTATCAAGTACAGGGGGGTAATTATTCGTTTGAAGCTGTTCAAAAAGGAAATGTATTTTATCAAAGAGCGAGAGGTGTTGAAAGAAGATTAGCAAAGAAGAATTTGGATTATTGGAGACAACATCCAGCGAAATTTGCTCTTTGGTATTTTAATCCACATGCTCCGTGCCCTCCAACATGGTACGGTCAACCTGCATCTGGTCAATTTAAAAATCATTGTTATTATGAACCAAAACCTGATACATGTGCGAGTGTTTATAGAGGTTAAGTTATTGAGGAGTTATGATTAATTCTGGAGTAGTATGGTGGAGCTGCGAATACAACATTTTAGTCGTAGGTGGTGGTAGCTAGCCCTATTTATTCAATGCAACTCCTATAGATCATGTAGCAGTGGTCGGTTGAAAAAAACTTTGCCCCCCACCGTAGCCTATTTCTTTAATCTTTGTGCTGATGTATTTTTATCTGGCGAAATAAAAAGGGAACTTCCTGGTTAGCAGGTGTTCCCTTTTTTATATGGAACCTAATAATCATTTATCAAAGAAAATAAGATTACGAAATATGTACTTCAATTAAAGCTATGCTGTTTAGCTTCACTCTTAGATGGAGGACATCTTGCGATTTCTTGTCTATTTCATAAAAAAATAAACCACTAGGACAACCCCCAGCATATAAACCCCACTCCTTCTTACACAATCAGCTAACCCTTACCTACTTCGGTAAGGGTTCTTTGTTATTTTTTGAGTGGACAGGAAAGCTTACTGCAGTAGCTACATAGTATCTAAAGAACAACTACTTCGTTTGGTAATTCATTATTTCATATAATAAGTAACTAGCTCGTAGCAACGTTCTCTAGTCATTTCGTGTAAAATTCGAGCTTCTTCAGCATAAGCTAAAGTTCCTCCTCCAGCCTCTTTCAACTCTTTTTGAGAAGCAGCATCTCTATCTTTAACCCATTGGCGTTGTTTGATTTTCAAGTTGTTCATTTCTGATGCAGGTAATTGATTCTTTAATTCACCATAGATATCATTCAACATCTTGTCCCACATTTGATAATTTTCCCCTGAAGCTTGCCTTCTGTCACCATCAACCTGATCGTTAACTGGTTGTACTTCACTAGCTCTAGTCTGTTCTAGTAAATCAAAATAATAAGCTTTTTTGCTATTAGTTATCGTTGTAGCTGAACTATTTGTTGATGGAGTGCTTGAAGTTGAACCAGTCTTTGATACAGTAGTAATCGGTCCATTTTTAGCTATATCAGTTAAGTATAATTGGTTATTGATAAGCACGGCTGTGTACATCCAATTATATTTATTTGTTTTTTGAGATCCATCTGGTTGTATAACAGATACAGTCTCTACAGTTTGTATGTTATAAAGAGGCCCATCAGAAGAGTTACCTGCTTTCGTAAAATTCACTACAGAATAATCTACCCAGTTCTCTTTAATACCCTTCTTATATAAGTTACTTACCAATGATTGTTGGTCATTGTATAACGAATCTTTTAAAACATGTGCAACGTTACTGAACTGGCCCGTATTAATTGCAGTTGTTAGTCCATTTATGTAGTCAGCCATTACTAGAGCTGCTGTATCTTTAGTAACAAAAGCCTCATCGGAGACTGTATTTGAATTAGTTGCGTTTTGCTGGTTACTATTTTTGTGAACAGCACTCGCATGATCGCTACCTTTTATAGTTGAAGATTCCCCGGTATCTTTTTCTGTAGCATCATTACCATCTTGATTCGCTTCAGTAGCGTTATTATTACTGGTCTCTTGGCTACTAACCTCCCCAGTTTCTCCTGGCTTCGAATCAACCTTTTCTTCTTGTTGACATCCAGAAACCAGTAAAGAAGTTACCGTCATTAATAAAAAAACACCTTTTTT
>NZ_JAWRXD010000225.1:0-369 GCF_046535215.1 Priestia sp. SIMBA_032
GTGGTGTCTTAACCTCGCAGCGCAACCAAACTACTTGCTTCGATTGTTGATTCATTCACTTTCATACTATGTCAGATATGACATAATAGCAAGTTTTGTCAGGACGGATAGGTTAAGGATTCTCAATAAACTCGACTTTCTATCCCGACTCACGCCCGATCGCTCCTTCCCGCACAAATCGCCAGTTACCCCGGTCAAACACATCGCCGTAGGGACGAACGCCAATTAACGCGGCTACATCCGACGTGGTGAGAATCTACCCCTTCTCACTGGCTTCTTCTAAATCGCGATACCTATCCAGGGGCGATCGCGATTGTTGGAGCCGGGCGATCGCCTCCATCATCTGAACCATCATCATCGCTCCATCAG
>NZ_JAWRXD010000226.1:0-369 GCF_046535215.1 Priestia sp. SIMBA_032
TGGAAAAAAGACTTGAACCTACAGTTACGTGAGGGAGTATGATTTTTGTAAACATATTGTTAGGAGGAGTGTAAGATGAGCAAAAGGGAAGGCTGTTCAATTGGTGAGTTTGCAAAGAGGACAGGCACATCAATACGGACACTACAATATTACGATGAAATTGGACTACTTAAACCTGGAAAGAATGTTAGCTCTGGTCACCGTTTGTACAAAGGAAAAGATATATTAGAGCTACAGAAAATAGTGAGTCTTAAAGTATTAGGATATAGTTTAGAAGAAATACGCGTTATGCTGAAAATGCCAAGTTTGAATGTAAATTTAAAAGAAACGTTGGAACAACAAAGAAAAGCCTTTGAAGAAAAGAGAAGA
>NZ_JAWRXD010000227.1:0-368 GCF_046535215.1 Priestia sp. SIMBA_032
TTGAAGCTACTAGTGAAAGCACCAGCAAAGATTAATCTGTCGTTAGATGTACTGGGAAAAAGACAAGACGGATATCATGAAGTGAAAATGATTATGACAACCATTGATTTAGCAGATCGTCTAGAACTAACGGAATTAGCAGAAGACCGTATTGAAATTTTATCCCATAATCGGTATGTCCCAGACGACCAACGAAATTTAGCTTATCAGGCAGCGAAATTATTAAAAGAGAAGTTTAATGTAAAAAAAGGTGTATCTATTACTATTGAAAAAACGATTCCAGTAGCAGCTGGATTAGCAGGTGGAAGTAGTGATGCAGCAGCGACATTACGTGGTCTTAATAAATTATGGAATTTAGGGCTTACAAT
>NZ_JAWRXD010000228.1:0-367 GCF_046535215.1 Priestia sp. SIMBA_032
GGCGACTGCGGAGTTGGAGAGTGTCACAGCATCGCACGCGGGCGGCGCCGTCGTCTGGAAGCACATCTGAACGGGAGCCCCGGCCCAGTCGATTCTGATCCGGCCCCGGGCGATCGCAGAGGAATCGCTCACCCCGGTGAGGACCACCGTCGCCGTCATCGACGTGACGGTGACCGGCACCGATGTCAGGGACGCTCTCGCTCCGGCGTCCACGGTGATGCCGTCGAATCCGGGGATGATGTCGTCGTTCTGATCCCGGAGAGTGATGGTGAAGCTCGCGTACGCGGCCGCGTCTGCGCCCGTCACGGAGAGCGCATCCCATCCCGTCATCGCAGAGGCGCCGCTGCCGCAGTAGTACTGAGAGGGG
>NZ_JAWRXD010000229.1:0-367 GCF_046535215.1 Priestia sp. SIMBA_032
CATAGCCTGGACCCGGCGGGGGATCGGGAAGCGAGGTGCACGGGTGAGACGGTTCTGGCGAGGTTCGGCGGTCGCTGCCGCCCTGACGGCGGCCCTGGTCATCGCGGGAGGCGCAGCCCCGGCCAGTGCGGACTCCTACCCGTCGTGGGACGACGTGCAGGCGGCCAAGAACAACGCGACCGCGGCCCAAGCCGAGGTCGACCGGATCAACGGGCTGCTGCAGAGCCTGCAGAGCGCGGCGAACGCGGCAGGCGATCTCGCGGTGAAGCGCCTGGGCGAGTACGGCACGGCGGAGGCCGCTCTGCAGACAGCGACGGCCAAAGCCCAGGATCTCGCCCAGCGGGCGCAGGACGCCTCCGCGAAGGCC
>NZ_JAWRXD010000230.1:0-365 GCF_046535215.1 Priestia sp. SIMBA_032
TCCATCAGACGTACTTCAGCTCGACGAAGTCATATTCAAGGGAGTCAACACAGCCGTGGCCGACGTCGACAGCCAGACATTGGCGACCGCAGTGGATGCTGCCGTCGCAGCATTTTCCGCCGCGGTTGATCTGCCAGCGCTGGCAACCGCCAAGACCGAGCACCTCGGTGACCGCTCGCCGATCGCCTTGGGCCGCCGCGAACTCGGCGCGTTGCCGAAGGAGCAGAAGGCGCAGGCCGGCAAGCTCGTCAACGTTGCCCGTGGGCAGGCGCAGAAGGCCTACGAAGACCGGCTCGCGGTCCTCACGGCCGAGCGCGACGCCGCGGTGCTGGTCGCCGAGACCATCGACGTCACCCTGCCGACCG
>NZ_JAWRXD010000231.1:0-364 GCF_046535215.1 Priestia sp. SIMBA_032
GCATCGTTCGTTGATTGGGCCATGTTCACATGAGTGTTTGGGCTAATTTTCGCATACGCCCCTTTTTCATACCCCATACGTTCTAACGCTCTATTCGCAATTACTTCATTTGTATTCATATTAATAGAAGTTCCGGCTCCGCCTTGAATAGGATCCACGATAAATTGATCATGAAACTTTCCATCAACAATTTCTTGCGCTGCTTCTGCAATTTCATGTCCAATGTCTTTAGCTAAGTAACCAGTATCTATATTCGCAAGTGCCGCCGCTTTTTTCACAATTGCCATTGCTGTAATGAGTGATGGATGAATGCGATATCCTGTAATTGGGAAGTTTTCTACGGCACGTAATGTTTGTACACCAT
>NZ_JAWRXD010000232.1:0-364 GCF_046535215.1 Priestia sp. SIMBA_032
GTATGACCTCGGCTAGCCGTGTGCTGAAGGTCGCGGGGATCTACGTGCTCCTCGTAGTCGGCGCCGTCGTCACGCTGGCGCCCTTCCTCCTCAGCGCGATGACGGCCTTCAAGACGCCGGCCCAGTTCGCGAGGACGCCGGCGCTGACGCCGCCGGACCCGTGGAGCCTGGACAACATCGTCTCGCTGTTCACCGGGCCGGCCGGCTTCGGGAGGGCGCTGCTGGTCACGGCGCTCGTGACGGTGTTCATCCTCGTGTTCCAGCTCGTGTTCTCGATCATGGCCGCGTACGCCTTCGCGCGTGTGGACTTCCCCGGCCGCGACGTGCTGTTCTGGGTCTACCTCGCGACGCTCATGGTTCCGGC
>NZ_JAWRXD010000233.1:0-364 GCF_046535215.1 Priestia sp. SIMBA_032
CTTTCTCGGGGGCAGTCCGTTGAAGTCTGAGTTGATCTTTATCCACGGTCACATTCGGGCTGGAAGGACTGCCGCGCAGAAGCGACAACTTCTCGAGGACATTTCGCAAGTAGTCGTTGAGGCTGCTGGTACACAAGGCCGCTCCGTGTGGGTGTATGTATCTGATTTGCTTCCCTCGCAGATGGTCGAATATGGCAAGGTCTTGCCGGAGCCGGGAGCTGAAGCGCAATGGCTTGAGTCGATGTCCGACGAGGATCGCCGATATCTGCTCGGAGTCTAGGGCGTAATCTAAATAAGTGAACGGGCGAATTGGAGGGGACATGAGCACATCGATATACACCGAACAACCATCGAAAGGGATGAG
>NZ_JAWRXD010000234.1:0-364 GCF_046535215.1 Priestia sp. SIMBA_032
CTATATCTTCTAATACATGCTCAATCACTGAAACTGGCGTATGTGGATTTAATACAACGCCCGCTTTAATACCGTGAGATTTAATTAACTGAATTGTACGATGCAGATGTGGACACGCCTCTACGTGAACAGTAATAATATCCGCCTGTATGAGAGCGATCTATTTCTAAACAAGGTCAAAATCTTGTTACTGAAGTAAATAAGAAATATAATGCGAATTTCAGATATAGATATGTAGCATCAGAAATTGATCTATATACTCCTAATTTGCCAAGAATGATTGACTCTCATGGTTCATTTTCGTTTGTTGGGAAGGATGAAGATAACTTCTATTTCATGTTTGTCGTTGACAAATCAACTGTTG
>NZ_JAWRXD010000235.1:0-363 GCF_046535215.1 Priestia sp. SIMBA_032
GGTTTTGTGTATAGGTCTTCACTATCGGCAATTTCTACTATGTTTCCTAAGTACATGACTCCGATTCGGTCTGATATGTGCCTTACCATCGATAGGTCATGTGCGATGAATAAGTATGTGACTCCTGTTTCTTCTTGGATGTCTTGCAGCATGTTTACGACTTGTGCTTGGACTGAGACATCGAGTGCTGAGATTGGTTCGTCACATAGGATAAAGTCTGGTTTTACAGATAGTGCGCGCGCGATGCTAATGCGCTGGCGCTGGCCTCCACTAAATTCGTGCGGGTAGCGATATAAGTGTTCTTCTTTTAATCCTACCTTTTTCAGAAGGTCTAAAATGATTTCTTTTTGTTCTTCTTTTTCG
>NZ_JAWRXD010000236.1:0-363 GCF_046535215.1 Priestia sp. SIMBA_032
CTTGAAGTTAAAGGACTTTCTTGTGACGATGGTATTTCTATTGAAATAAAAGTAAAACCATTAACAGGTACTCCTGATTTTATTTATTCTATCTACGGTATTGGTACGACTTCAGGATCTACTTCTGCATACTCATATACTTTTGATCATTTGGAACAAAATACTAAATATACTTTTGTAGTAGTAGATAGTAATGGTTGTCCATCGTATTTAGATTATTTAACCCCTACGATTTCACCTATTACAGCTACGGTTACTCCAAAAAATGTAACCTGTTTTAATGCAGGCAATGGTGAATTAAGTTTTGAAGTAACTAATATAGGAGCAGGAACTACTCAACTTGATTATGAAGTAAGAGACAAT
>NZ_JAWRXD010000074.1:0-698 GCF_046535215.1 Priestia sp. SIMBA_032
CGTAGTAACGTCGATAAAAAATGGATTCAACGAGTCAGCCCGGCATTGGATGTATAACCTGCCAGACTCATCAAAAAACTCTCCGAGATCATTTAACTCAATCGTCATTTTCAACCCGGTCCTTGTTGTTTTTAAGCAACCTGGCTCTAGTGAGATCTCTGATCGCCCGCTTGGCATAACGGTTCAGTGAACTCGGGCTGCCCCAGCCACCCATGTAAACTATATGATCAATTTCGGTAGTATTATTTTCGAGTGAGGCTGCCGCTTCGTAAAGTCGATTAAAGACAGCATGTCGGACAATATGCCAGTGAAAAACACCGACACACTTCAAGCGTATATCCGTTGATACCTTGCTCGCAGAAGAGCATGAAAGTGGACAGCCCGCATTGGATGGGCCATGAGACACGAAAAGAAAATCGTGCGACAAGAATATGGTAGAGCGTTTTATTTTGTTAGGCTTTACTCTATATTCAGAAACATATGCTTCGATGTACCCGATGATATCTTCATCTTCCGGAGCGAAATAAAGTAGCCGCCCATAGGTTTTGACGAGAGGGTTATTTGGCGTCCGCGGATCTACATAATCTCTACCTCGCTCCTCTATACGAATGATTTCCAAAGACGGATGAGGCCCTGTTAGGTCTAGATCCTGAAGCCGAATAGCGAGCGCTTCACCAATCCTTAGACCAAACCTAAGA
>NZ_JAWRXD010000011.1:0-110218 GCF_046535215.1 Priestia sp. SIMBA_032
TTTTTCATAGTTTTACTCCCTTTCTAATGACCTGTTTCCCCAAAGCAGGTCTTTTTTATATCCCGCTTCTCTTTTCACCATTTTTTCACCATAAAGGTATAGGATAGTACTTGCGAAGCCAATTAGCATATTTTTTTCATAGTTTTACTCCTTTGTGAAGACCTGCTTCCCCAGAGCAGGTCTTTTTTTGTTTTATGTTTCTTTTCACTGTTTTTTCACTGTTCGGCGTTAAGATAGTAAGTGTAAAGCCAATTAGCATATTTTTTCATAGTTTTACTCCCTTTCTAGTGACCTGTTTCCCCAAAACAGGTCTTTTTTTTTTTTTTTCTAAAAGCTTCCATCTTTTCACCGTTTTTTCACTTTTCTTTTGTATACTAAGTTTGTCAAAGCAATTTCATCATTTTTCATAAATGACCCCTATTTATTCCCCGCTTTTTGTGAGCGGGGCTTTTTTTATAAGAAAAGCATATTTTTTTAAAAAGCTTCTCTCTTTTCACCGTTTTTTCACTTTTCTTTTATATACTGTTCTTGTCAAAACAATTTCATCATTTTTCATAGATGTACCCTATTTGCACCCGCTTCTTGTAAGCGGGCCTTTTTTTTATTTCCATACAAAAAAGCTTAACCCGGAGGTTAAGCTTTTTTCGCCTGCTTGCGAAGAACAAGCATCATAATCGTAATGATGGTAAAAGCAATAAATGCTAAAAAAGGAATGGTGATAAACCCAAGCCAGTTAATATATTGACCTGAGCAAGGAACACCGCTTGTACACGTTTCAAATGCTTTAAGAGCCGGTATTCTCTGCAGACAATAATGATAGCCTGAAAGCGCCATACCAATCACAGAAAACGGCAGGACGTATTTGTAGATGAACGTATCATTCCGATACACGGCTACACCTAGCACAATCGCGAGCGGATACATTAAAATTCGCTGATACCAGCAAAGTTCACACGGGATAAAGTGAAGAACTTCACTAAAAGTTAAGCTTCCAAGCATCGCGACAAGCGCCGTAAGCCACCCGAAAACCAAAGACTTGTTCATTATTTGTTCTCCTTAGCCGCATCTTTGACCATTTGATCAAAATCATCAATTGTTTTTCCTTCAAATTTTTTGCCGCCTACATAAATCGTTGGTGTACCCGTAATGCCTAAGTCATTGGCTGTCTTCATGTCTTGATCAAACGCATCTTTTCCTTTTCCGTCTTTAAATGCACCTGCTACTTTTTTCGCATCAGCATCGCTAGATACTTCTTTCAGCGTATTTTCTAAGTAAGATTCCGTTAAGACATCTTTCTTTTCGTCCGCTGCGTTTTGCTTTTTATAAAGAAGTTCGTGGAATTTCCAAAATGTATCGTTTCCAAGCTCTTTGTATACCGTTTCAGCAAACTCTGCTGCACGAGAAGAGTCGTTGTTGATAAACGCATAGTTCATAAAGTAGAATTTCACTTTACCTGTATCCACATAATCTTTTTGAATCAGCGGGAAAAAAGATTCTGTGAAGTTTTTACAAGCCGGGCATTTGTAATCTCCAAACTCTACCACTTCTACCGGAGCTGAGTCTTTTCCAAGATACGGCTGATTATCATATGTAAGAGCGGCCTTTTCATCTCCTCCGCCCTTTGACATATTTGAAAGGACGATTAATCCTAGGATACAGACCGTAATAATTCCAATCACCCAAAAAATCCACTTGCTTGAGGAAGCTTGCTGATTGGGTGTTACTTTTTTCTTTTTCTTTGCTTTTGACACAATCTCATCTCCTTCTTTTCTTTCTCTCTTCCAAACTTACAAAGCTGTTAGAGCTGTAAAAATGAGCGCACACAAAATAAAAAACACGTATAGCGACGTCAGCGTTAAAACAACAGGAGGCTGCATCGGCATTTTCGTTTCCGGGTTTAAAATATATTGAATGCGATAATTAACCGACGTATCAGCAAACGATACGTGCGCACATGAAAGACTTGCCTGTCCCGTTTTTACCATTTTTAAAAGCGCGCTGCCGATGTGAGCAGGCGTGCCATTTTTCACAATGGCATCTTGATCAGCCAGCACTTCACGCATAACTTTGAAGCGTTTATGGCTCCATTTAATAAACGGAATATACCATAATGCAGAGGCAAGCGTGCTTAGTAAAAACGTTTTGAGCGGGTCTTTGTTTGCAACGTGCGACTGCTCATGGTAAATAACGGCTTCTAGTTCATTTTCATCAAGTACTGAGAGCAATCCTGTAGACAGAACGATGTGCGGTGTAAAGAGCCCCATCGTTAGGGCAATGGGCTGATCTGTTGTTAAGACCGTTAAATCCTTTCCGTACGCTTTTTGCAGGTTAGCCGTTGTGGTTTCATCTCGCAGCTTCGTAATCATTTTACGGACTTTCCGCATTTGAATCACTTGCTTTACAGCTTTAATGAACAGCACAAACATCGTGTGAAAAATAACGGCATTCAGCATATATTCAATAAAAAACAAGCCGAAAAAGTGGGCTACTTTGTTACAAAGTAAAATTAAGTTAAACGATAAATTCCATCCAAACAGCAAATGCAGCACATACATGCCCATTTGCATAAGCAACGTCACGGCAATAAAAAAGCACAGGTTAAAAATAAGCTTAGAACGCTTTAGTATTCCTTGATTCATTGATTATTCATCCTTTTTTAACTGTTTGACTTTTGATTCGAGCATACTTAACAGTGAATCATCGACTTCTTCTAATGCATCAAGCATATGAGTAACAGCAAGCGAGCCAAATTCATCGATCAGTTCGTGCGTTAACTCTTTCGACTGAGCGTCGATAAATTCCTCTTTAGAAAGAATCGGCTGATACATCGACGTACGTCCTTTTAAACGCTTTTGCAACACGCCTTTTTCCACCAATCGATTCATAACGGTCATAACGGTGTTGAAGTTCACTGATTTTTCTTTCTCAAGCACGTGCTGCACGTCTTTAATAGACATTTCACTTCCGTTCCATAAAGCCGTCATAATTTTTGCTTCAAGCGGGCCAAAAAAGCGATTAAGGCCGGTTTCGTTAAATTTGAATTTTTCAATTTTCATATTTGACACCTCACACTACTAATTGTAGTGTGAGGTGTCAAATCCGTCAACTTTTCCATGACAACCGCCTTACAATTGTCATAATTATTTTTTTACTTCATCGGTTAAATGCTGAATGGACAGCACAACTGTATCAAGCTTGGCTTCGATTCGGTGAAGTAAATAAAGCGTCACCACAACAGGAAAACCAACGTCTGAAACAAGCGTAAACCACTCTGTCATCTTCCTCGCTCCTTTTAAAAAAGCCCTTCGCACCGAAGTGGAAGGACTTTCGTTTTTAAATCGTAAATTCTGTTACATTTCGCTCGACAATTTGAGCGCCTTTTTTGGCAACGAGCGCTCCGCCGCTTGAAGTAAAGACATCGCTTGCGATCAGCGCATTCATTGCTGCTGTGATGGTGGCTGCATCTAACGTATCTTTTGGTGATTCAATCGATAGGATTACTGCTTTTTGTGACTCATTCAAAAACTGCATCGTTAAAGTTTTCATACTCTACCTCTTTTCTTATTTTAAAAGTGAAAACGTGACAACTTCGTTGATTTCAACAAGCGGCAGCGACTGCAGGCTAGCGATGGTTTCGCTTGCTGTAATGAGTGCATCTGCAGAACTTCCAGGCTGAATGTTCATATAGGATTTTGTCTTTAAATCGGGTTTTCCATCCTCTTTTATTCCTTGTTCTAATACTAAGCGAAGCTGGCTTGAATACTGAATTTTTTCTGCCATCTTTTATTCCCCCTTTCACTTTATATATAGAAATTGAAATAGGAAAGAGGGATGATGGAAACATAAAAATTTTTGGTTTATAATGGGAGATAGTCTGAGTTAGAAAGAGGCTTTGGTAATGAGAAAGTGGAGCTTTTTATTTTTTGTTCTAGCATTCATGCATCCAGCTTCAGCACTTGCTGATGACGGTGCAGATGAAAAAAAGCTTGGTCCGTTTTACTACACGGTTTCTCATGATTATAGTCGAGAAAAATGGAATGTAGGGGTGTTAAATCAGCAAGACAAAACGAACATTCCTGAGACTGATTTGAACGATGAAACGCTAAAACTGTTTCAAAGCACGGTTGATGATTTAGCAGACCTCGCGATTCGATTTGCTGCTATGAGCGTGCTGCTTGTATGTTCACTCGTTGTTTTTACGTACTTTCGCATTCAGAAAAAACGCCCTTTTCTCCGCTTGTTTTTTGTTTTTTCAAGCGTTGGCTTTCTATTTTGCGTCTATACATCATTGGAATTATTTAAAAAAACTGAACAAGCAAAATCATTATTTTACTTACTATGACTTGAAACCAAAAAAACCAGCCGATTGGCTGGTTTTTTCATTTATTTCTTACGGTTATGTAGTTCTGTTCATACGTCATTTCTTCCGTTTGCTTTTGCTGCTCCAGATGGTAATAAGCAGCGCATACTCCTCCTAATCCAGCCAGTGCTAGGACAATTAGAAGTATGGATGTCGCTTTTTTCATTGCCTTTTCTCCCCTTATGTTTAACCCTACCTAGCAACGGCATTTGTAAAAAAGAGTCCCCTTTCTCTTTTTTACTTGCTCATTACTTACGAAAGATATTATCATACTTTTTTTCACTTTTGTCATTTTTTTAACCATTGTCAAAAAATTGTATATTTTACCCAAGATTTAACGAATGTTTAAGAAAATCCAGAGACTGGTTTTTTGAAAGGCCAAAAGCTGTCACGATATAATCAACGTAGGCAAGAAGCTCCAGATCCCCTCCTAATTTTGTCGTTTTAAATGATTGATTAAACCGATATTGTTTTTTATCTGAAAAGACGAGCCCCTCTTCTTCTAGAAATGTTTGAAACTGTTGATGCGGAAAGTAAAGCACATCGTTTCGAACGTTCTCTAAGTCAATTACAATAATCATGTCTTCGAGCTCAGCTTTTAATTCCATCATACAATCGATGTATCCGCCGATGCAGCTGATTAGAGATGTGAGAAAAAAGGGTCCGTTTATATATTGAAACTGCTCAAAAATCGTCTCATCAATATAGCTTGAAATGCTGGATTTCAGCACGTCATGAATTTGTTTTGGTTCTTCCATATACGGAATAGGAATGTGAAACTTAGCTGATCCGTTATAAAATTGCTCCCACGCAATTGTTTTATCATATGCATCAATCACATCTGTGCTTCGAAAAATGATGGATTCCGCTGAATAAGAAGCTTTGACAAACGGTGTATGCAGCATCACCGTACTCTCGTCGTCCAAACGATAGTGTTTTGGTTCGCTAGATTTGCTTAAAATATATTGCTTTAGCCGTTCTTCTTCCATTTGTTCGATTAAATGCAAATCATATAGTGGCAGCACGTACATATTACACATCCCGTAATGAATATAGCTTTTCCCGTGCATCGGCCACTTTCTGTTATAGATAGACAGTTCTTTTGTGCAAAATTCCTCTATTCGCTGCGTTTGATCCTCCGATTTTTGATAAAGACGATCTAAATGATAGCGATCATCGATTTCCGTAACGGGAGATGTGCCGCTTCCAATTCTTCTGTAAATTTTCCCGTAAGACATGTACGGAGGGTTCGGACCTTCGGGAATCCAAATCACAAAAACACCTTGCCCGGGGTGATCTTCAGGTGATAAAAAACGTGTAACGATACGAGGAATGGGATTGGTGACATCTTTCAGCATATTATTAATAAACAGCTCATATTCCTTGCGCTCGAGCAGATTAATGGAATGGTCGTCTTCATCTACGCCAAAAATAAGCCACCCTCCTTTTTCATTGGCAAACGAAGCGATGATATTTGGGATTTTCCGTTTGACCGTTGAGCTTACTTCGCGCTTGAACTCAAGCTGATAGCCTTCTTCTAAATGTTTTTCCATCATGCGCTGCACATCTGAAAACTCAATTTCTCCAATTGTTTTTTTCTTTCCGTTTTCGCTTATAAATGGTGAATAAAACGTTTCTTCGTTCACTTGTCTTCCCCTCCTCACCACTTCTATTTAACTTATCCATATGATGAGAAGTAAAAAGACAGTCATACTTCTTTTATTTTTTTCGAAAAAACAAGTTTTTTCCAAATTCGTCCTTCTTTATATTATGATAGAAAAAGAGGTGAATAATATGATTGAAGCGATATTTTTAGATCGAGACGGAACGATTGGCGGCAGTAACGAAATACAATATCCAGGTGAATTCCAGCTGTTTCCCCAAGCGAAGCAAGCAATTAAAGAAATAAAGAAACAAAACATTCCGCTGTTTTCCTTTACGAATCAGCCCGATATTGCCAAAGGAAAGGTAAAGAAATCACAGTTTATCTCTGAGCTTTTAGCTTTTGGATTTGATGATGTTTACCTTTGTCCGCATGAAGATTCAGACGCCTGTCCGTGCCGCAAACCAAAACCCGGCATGCTGTTAAAAGCAGCGGAGAATCACAGCTTAAATTTGGCTAACTGCATCGTGATTGGCGACCGGTGGAAAGACCTCGTAGCGGCCAGTGCAGCAGGGGCTCAATGTATTTTAGTGTTAACAGGTGCTGGGCGCGACACGCTGCATGAACAAGAAAAATGGGCTGGTGTACAAGCAGCCTTTATTGCATCCAACGTGCAGGAAGCTGTTGAATTTATCTTTACGTCACTGAGTTCACAGCCGATACTACCGCATTCACATACGCGTTAAACAGCTGCTCATCCTGTAATAATTGTTCATACTGAGGAGTGGTGATTTCAAGCTGCAGTCCTTTATGCCGCTGATTATCGTTGGCGATATTTCGAGGTGAAACGCCTTTTAAATGCACGGGCGTTTCACTGATTTGAAAACCTGAGAGTGCATGACGCACCGCTTTTTCTAACTTTTCGTCTCTTCCTCCGATATAAGTCGTGCAGACGTCGCTATAGGCACCGTGAAGAGAAATCGTGACGGCTGATTTTTTAACGAGATGACGCGCCATTTCTTCATCGTAGTTTGCAGACGTAACATGCAATTCAAACGGATTTTCTGTTTTCAGCGTTTTAAATACGTACACCGTTGCGTTTAGCTTTTCTGCTATTTTTTCCGCTACTTCTTCTGTTCCAATTTCCATCGTTCCTCCATGAATAGCAAGCACGACAATTTCTCGCCGGCGAATGACACATTTTATTTCGTAATCGATTCCCGCTCGTTCGCACTGAGACAGTTCTTGAAAACTTTGATACACGTCCCTCATCTGTTTCTTCACACCTTTCTTTTATCTTTCATATACCCAGGCTTTATTATTTCTTTTTCTTCATATAGTAAAGGGATTCACCCTTTGTTTACTCGTTTATTTTTGTTTTTATACTTTATCTGTTAGTGTGCGCAAAAAAAATTTTTGAAATTCGAAATAAAAGTATTGCCAAACAAACCGTCCAGACGGTAAAGTATTCTAGGGAAAATCAAAAAGGAGGAAATTCATGTGTCTACATATGATGATATATTGCTTGCGGCCACTCAGGTTGTACAGCGTGACGGCGTGGGAAATTTAACTCTTGAAAAAGTAGCAAAAGAAGCCGATGTTAGTAAAGGCGGCTTGTTGTACCACTTCTCATCAAAAGATGAATTGATTCAGCAAATGCTGTACTCAGTCACAAAGCAATATGATGACGGGCTACACGTGCAAATTGAACATGATGATGCTCCTGGCAAATGGAGCCGGGCTTATCTCGCTGAGACGCTTCATGATCTGCAGCGTGAACAGGCGATGAGCGCAGGGTTGCTTGCAGGGATTGCAACGAATCCTGAACTTCTGCAGCACCTTCAAAAACACTACGAAAAGTGGCAGCAGCATATTGAACAAGACGGCATTGACCCTGTCCTTGCGACCATTGTGCGCTTAGCAGCTGACGGATTATGGTTCAGCCAAATGTTTGGGCTCGCACCCGTGGATCCAGACATGCAAAAAAAGATTCAACAACAACTTCGGAAATTAACAGAGGAGGGTTTTCGATGAAAGCCTATTTATTTTTAGCAATTGCAATTAGTTCAGAGTTATTTGGTACATCTATGTTAAAAGCATCAAACGGATTTACAAAATTTTGGCCTAGTCTTGGTGTTTTATTAGGGTTTGGTCTTGCTTTCTATGCGCTTTCCACATCGCTTCAGCACATTCCGCTCAGCGTTGCATACGCCATTTGGTCTGGTGTAGGAACTGCTGTGACAGCTGTGATTGGTGTAGTCATTTGGAAAGAAAGCGGCAGTCTTACGATGGTATTTGGCATCGTATTAATCATTGCAGGAGTCATTCTTTTAAATTTAAAATCAGTGGCTCATTAAAAAAAGAGCCAGTAAATACTGACTCTTAAGCAAAGGAGGAAAATCGACTGTCTACTTATGAAAGTAGTATGTATCGTTTTCCTTTTTTTTATACTCTTTTATAGATTAAACGGATCTAGGAATTTAACAGATGGATATTTGTCTTGGAACAAACGCCATACAAAATCGTTTTCAAACATAAGAACGGAATGCTTATCACGATCTTCTACTAGCATCACGCGAGAATCTAGCATGCGATCTTCAATTGTTGATTTGTCTACCCATTTTGCAATGTTATGAGACATGCGCGTGAATTCAAGATCGACATTGTACTCACCTTTCATACGATGTTCAAACACTTGGAACTGAAGTTCACCGACTGCTCCTAAAATATAATCTCCAAAGAACGGCGTACGGTAAAGCTGTACCGCTCCTTCTTGTACAAGCTGATTAATCCCTTTTTCAAAGTGCTTTGATTTCATTGCATTTTTCGCACGAACTTTTACAAACAGTTCAGGCGGGAACTTTGGAAGAGCGTCAAATTCAAATACTTTTCCCTCTCCTACAATTGTATCGCCAATTTGATACGTACCTGAGTCATACAAGCCAATAATATCCCCTGGATACGCTGTGTCTACTGTTTCACGGCTTGATGCCAAGAACTGATGAGACTGCGCTAGCTTCATTTTGCGGTTCGTTCTTGCTAATGTTACGTTCATTCCACGCTCGAATTTCCCTGAACATACGCGTACGAACGCAATGCGGTCGCGGTGAGCTGGGTTCATATTCGCTTGAATTTTAAAGATGAAACCTGAGAAATTTTCATCCGTAGGCTGAACGGTGCCATTCGTTGATTCACGAGGCTGCGGCGGTGATGTTAATTGTAAAAATGAATTAAAGAAAGACTGTACGCCGAAGTTTGCAATCGCACTTCCGAAGAAAACAGGCGTTAGTAAGCCTTGCTTTACTTTTTCGATTGAAAAATCATTACCTGCTTCATCTAATAGAGATAAATCATCCACTAAGCCTGGTAAATACATTTCATCGACGTGTTTTTTAATTTCATCGTCGATATTTTCACCGTCAAAGTCTGCAAAATAAGACTCTTTGTTTCCTTGATACACTTCAATTTGCTTTGAAAAACGGTCATACGTTCCTTGGAATCGTTTCCCCATGCCAATTGGCCACGTTACAGGGTATGATTGGATACCAAGTACATCTTCAATTTCTTCAAGCAGCTCAAGCGGCTCTTTTCCTTCACGGTCTAATTTATTGATAAACGTTAGGATGGGAATACCGCGCATACGACAAACTTTAAAAAGCTTAAGCGTTTGTGCTTCAATCCCTTTTGTTCCGTCAATAACCATGACCGCACTATCTACAGCTGTTAAGGTACGATACGTATCCTCACTGAAGTCTTCGTGTCCTGGTGTATCCAAGATGTTAATAAAGTGATCTTTATACTCAAACTGCATAACACTTGATGTAACCGAAATTCCACGTTGTTTTTCGATTTCCATCCAGTCAGATGTAGCAAACTTGCCTGATTTTTTTCCTTTAACCGTTCCGGCTGAACGAATCATTCCGCCCAGTAACAGCATTTTTTCTGTTAACGTTGTTTTCCCGGCATCCGGGTGAGAAATAATGGCGAATGTACGACGTGAATCGACCATCGTTTCTTGAAGTTGGTTGCTCATACGTTTTAAAATCCTTTCTGCTCTACAATTCCTATTTTCATCATTTCATTATACGCTTTTTTTATACTGCGTGACTAGTTTTTTTCATATTTGAATACTTCTGCAAAATCAAAGAAATCGTCAACAAGGTGTAAAAAGCGAACAAGAAAAGACCCCTTTTATAAAAGGGGCCTTCTCCCAGTTTAGTTTAACGAACGACCAGAGAAACGTTCTGCTGATCGGCTTAAACTTTATAAAAAAAATTACTTTTGAACGTTAGCAGCTTGTGGTCCACGGTTGCCTTCAACGATTTCAAATGTAACTTCTTGACCTTCTTCTAAAGTTTTGAAACCTTCGCCTTGGATAGCAGAGAAATGAACGAATACATCGTCTTGTCCTTCTACTTCGATGAAACCGAAACCTTTTTCAGCGTTGAACCATTTTACTTTACCTTGTAACATATCTCTTTTCCTCCTTGTGTGACAATCCACACATTGTGTATTACTCTATTCCTGCTCTTACAATAAGTCAAGACGAACACTTCGAACTATCCTTACCGAACAAAAATAAGCACCTTTATTGTAACAAATCCTCCAAAAAATTTCAAAGGAATTTGCACATTCTTTTTGTTTGCTTCTATCCCTTACCTACAGCCTTTCTACCCCTTTTTAAGCAGCCGAATGTGAACGCATTATCCGCACTTCTTCTTGATGTTTTTTCTTGTATAACGATCCTTTAAATGGATAACGCTATAGAGATAGATACTCTTTCTATTTATGGGAAAGCAGGTGACATCACAACCTATGGAAGACATTCTCATGTCCCTTCTTAGAACCTTTGTTTCTTTTATTATTTTAAGCATTACAACTTTCCTGATTGGAAAACAAATTAACACGCATAATAATCATTTTACGTTTGCGATGTCCATCATTATTGGGTCTTTCATCGCAAATATGGGATTTGATTTAAAATTAAAATTTCTGCCGATGTTCGCTTCTTTTGCTTTTCTTGTGGCTATTCATTTTCTTTTAGCATCAACAGCTCTAAAAAGCAGGCGCTTGCGAAAATGGATTACAGGACGCCCGACGGTTATTATGGAAAAAGGAAAGCTTCTTGAAGCAAATATGAAAAAAGTCAAATATTCTATTGACGACTTGAATCAGCATTTACGAGAACTAGGAACGTTCAACATTGCTGAAGTAGAATTTGCTGTTTTAGAAGTAAGCGGAAAGCTGTCAGTGTTAAAGAAAACTGCTTATCAAAACATTGCCAAACAGGACGTTTTGTCTAAGCCGTTTAAAGAAATGAATTTACCGGTAGAACTCATCATGGACGGAGAAATTATTCATAAAAATTTAACATCTCAATATACCGAACAATGGATCAACCTTGAGCTTTCAAATCGTCAGCTTCAGTTGAACCAAGTGCTGTATGCAGTTGTGTCAACAAACGGCATGCTCTATGTAGATGAGTATAAAGATCAGCTATCCGCTCCTACAGACAGAGAATAAGATTGAGACATAGCTAAATTACGCCAATCTAAAGGCAGACAAATGAAGGGAATGAGTTCGTATGGATCGATTGTGACATCGCTGTTGATTTCGGTGCAGGGCTTTGCTTTCCGCGGGCAGCCAGTGAGTCCCCTCTCTGCGTCCGTTCCCGCGGGATCTCACCTATTTCGCTTTTTCCGCTAGTCTTCGCCTTGGCCTCCAATCAACAGCTAGAAACAACTAGCCTATGTTCACGATCACCATGAAAAAATCCGAACGAATTTGATTCTTGATAGAGAATCAAACTGGTTCGGATAAAATGCGTTTGTTCCAGTCTCACTGTGCCATCTCTTCAACGGTTCCTTCTTTTAAGCCATAGTAGTTCCGTTCAAATCGCTTTATTTCTTGATCATAGCGGCGTACTTTTGCATCGGCTAGCTGGCGGCTTTGTTTTGTTTCTTCAAGCAGCTCAACCTGCTGATTAATTTGAAAAATAGTCGTCGTCAGCTCGTCTTGATAATCATAAATTTCATTTTGAATATCCACGCATACGGGCAAACGATTTGCTAAAATAAAGTCCGTCATTTGCATAAGCACTTTTTTACGCTCTACTTCTTTCACTTTGCTTTTGACAGCTCGTTCTGCAGAACGGAACGTCAGCCTTACTTTAGAGAAGAAGTCACCTTTAATCGAAAGCTTGCGCTGCAGTTCTTCTACATCTTGTTTTAATGATTCATGCTCTTCAATCATTTTTTGAAGCACAAGTCCCCCGTTTAACGATGTGAGCTCCATTTCATCAAGCTGCTGGCGAATGGCTGTTTTGAGCGTTTCAATTTGTTTCACCGTCTTTTTCTCCGTAGCGCGGAGCTGCTTAACATACTGCTCTGTTTTATAAATAAAGCTGTCTAACCGTTCACGGTCAAACAGTGACTGCTCTTTCTTTTTTACATAATCTTGATACGATGTGTGTACAGATGACCACTTGATCAGCAGAGACTGATAATTCAACAGCTCATCCTGATGCTCAAGCTTGTACGTCCACATCAGCTGAACAACTACTAATAACAGCGGTAAAAAAGTTCCAGCTTCCTTGCGTTTTGCAATAATTTCATGACTTTCAAAGCTTGCCATTAAAAACAGCGGCGCATTCATACTAAATAGCAGTGCTGGCGGGTAATTAACGGGAATAAAGATACTCATTACGGTTGCCATAAGGCCTGAAATAGCAGGGTATGCGTGCGGAGGAAGCTGTTTGTATAGCTCGATTGTCCCTTTTTTTTGCAGCAGTTTCACAAGCGCTTCCTGCTGATATTCTCCTAATACATCAATCATTCTTTCCTGATACATAGGAGGAAGCTGCTCAATCCAATTCATCAGCTGCTGCTGAAACACCGCTTGCTGACGATTTGTAGCAATCATGTATTGCGAATCAATTAGATGAAAGAACAGTCGGATTTGATGGCGCATTACGTCCTCTAGCGTATGACAGCGTGCAATTGAAAACAGCTCATTGTATTTAGATACAAGCAAATTTCCAATGTTGTCGCTTAACTCGTACAGCTCGCCATTTGTTGTAGCATGAGAAACGGGAAGTTCAAAAAACTTCGCCATTTCAAGCAAAATATGCAGATGCATGTCTACTTCAGGCTGTTTTTCAAGCAATTTCATTTCTTCTACCAATGATGCTTGAAAATCCGTATGCTCCGTTTGCTGATACTGTGCTGACATTTCCGTATAAATGCGGTGGTCACATAACACATAAGCAGCTCTTAGGATCTCGCCTTTAGACGTAAGCAACCCATACAATAACTGTTGTCCGTTCATCTTCACACCGTCCTTCATTAAATTTTTGTACTATAGCTTTCTATCATTTTATACTTTTTCTATAAATTCGATGCAATAGTTCAAATTTCCTGTTATCTTTCTTCTTGTTTCCTTAATACAAAAAGTGCCGTCCAACATGACATCAGCGCAGGCGGAATGGTCCAAGTCATATATCGCCACTCACCGGTCACAAGCGCCATAATAAGAAAGATGAGCGGAAAACCTATTAGTACTATGATAACACGTGCTCGGCTTACCGATTTTTTCATCGTGCATCGCCCCTTCTGTTCGTCCCTTATTCTTATAATACCCTTTCTCTTCTATAGCATTAAACACCTTTATAAACCGTTCGTACATTTCTTTGTTTTCTAGACAGTCTATGACATAAGTTTTAAAAAAGAACAGAGGATACCTCTTACTTTGGTGAATCTCGTAAGCAGCTTTTATGTTTTGACAAGCTAAATCGAGAAAAATGTGTTATGGTAAAAGAAAATTTCGTTTTTACTACCTATATTGAAACGAAAGGGTTGATCGCATGAACATTTTTTTGATTGGCGCAAGCGGCAGGACAGGACAAGAATTAATAAAGCAAGCGATTAAAAACGGACATTATGTAAAAGCATTTGTGCGAAATCCATCTAAGCTTAAGCTAACGCATGCGAACGTACACATCATACAAGGCGACGTGCTTGATTATTATGAAGTGTGTCAGGCCATGCGAGGGTGTGATGCAGTAATTTCTTGTCTTGGAACCGAAAATCTAGGGCATTCTACCCTTTTAGTAGAAACGACAAATCTGCTGATTCAATGTATGAATGAAAACGGAATTCAACGTATTGCCTACACGGCTTCTGCCGGAATCGACGGAGAAATTCCAGGCATGACGGGCTGGCTTGCTCAGCGTATTTTAAAAAATGTGCTTCGCGACCATCACGAAGCCGTGAAGCTCTTGAAGGTAAGCGGACTCGACTGGACAGTTGCTCGGCCAATGGGTCTAACGAGCGGTCCATTAACCACGTATTACCGTATAGGAGAAGCTAGCATACCAGAAAACGGACGCAACATCAGCCGTTCTGACGTCGCTCATTTTCTCCTTCAAGCCGTAGAAAACAACAGGCATATAAAAAAATCACTAAGTCTTTCGTATTAAGTGTTCTAAAGGAGTGTTGATAGTGAACCTATCAAAAATTTTTCTAAAAATAAGTCTTGTACTTTTAATGGCATGCGTCTTTATTGAAGGTAATTTTCAGGTAGCACTTGGCATCTTTGCTGCTGTTTGCATGCTTGTTATTATTTTTGCTAAGCCTCTTTCAAAATCGCTGCTGCCTGTTAATAAAAAAACAGGAAAAAAAGACCGCGAAACATTAATGATGGTCATTGGTGTCATCGTTTTTATTTCAGGAAGCTTTTTTATTGCGTAATAGCATCGTAAAGAAAACAGGCTTACATTGACATTTTGAATCATATAAAGAGCTGTGCTGTAAGTCAAATGTTCGACTTATGACACAGCCCTTTTTTAGCTTTAATGAGGTCTCGTTTCACAATAGCTTCTGTACCATTCCATTATTTAAGCAAATTACCTTACAAACCCTCTTATGCTTTTTTTCATCAACTCACATAATATATGTAGAAGATGTCGTAAGACAAGCGTCAAAAGAAAGAGGAGGAAGATAAATGAAATGCCCCCATTGCGCTTATTCTAATCCGGAAGGGGTAAAATTCTGCTTAAATTGCGGCCATGAAATCGTGGACCGCGATGAAAACTACAGCATATTCTACTTGTTTGCCCATCGTGTTGATAAAATTCCAAGAAATGAACGTTCGGTTGAACCTAAATTTCGAAATATATTCTCTCGAGTCTTCCGACAGCACAGTGAAATGGAAGCTGAACGGCTTTTTATTGTAGGAACAGGGCTTACGACTCCTAAAATAGAAGAGGTTGTAAATACGTGGCCAAAGCCTTGGCTTTTTGCAAGGGTCTTTCTTATTGCGCTTGTCGCATATTTAGGCCTATATCTAGGCGTAAGCTTGTTCGAAAACATCAACTTCATACCCGGTCTTATTGTAGTCGGTGCTTTTGCAGTGCCATTTACTACGCTCATTTTCTTTTGGGAAATGAACGCTCCGCAGAATATTGCTATTTACAAAATTGTTTATGTCGTTTTTATTGGCGGAATCCTCTCACTTTTATTAGCACTTGTGTTTTATGATATTCTTGGCAATAACACAAACGTGATTGTGATTGGAATATGTGAGGAACTGGCTAAAGTCATCGCGGTTATTTATTTTGTACGCAATCTTAAATATAGATATATCCTTAACGGACTTCTCTTAGGAGCTGCAATAGGAGCTGGTTTTGCTGCTTTTGAAACAGCTGGCTATGCTTTGCGAGCACTTCTTTCCGGGAGCTTTCACATGCTTTATTCTACAATACTCTGGCGCAGTATTTTTGCTCCTGGAGGACATGTGGCTTGGGCTGCCTTGACTGGAGCTGCCATCTGCATCGTGCAAGGAGATAAGAAATTTCAGTGGAGCATGTTGATAAAACCAAAATTTTTCGGTGTATTTTTGCTTGTCGTTTTTATGCACGCTCTTTGGGACTCACCTGTACTAGGTATTTTCCCAGCTGGACATACGATTTTAACGGTTATATTATGGATTTTGGTATTCAGTATGATTCGTATTGGGCTAAAAGAAATCGCGGATAAAAAGCTGGAGTTGACCTACTGCAAAGAAAAGCCTACACCCTCATAGGAAATGTTCAGCTTGCGTTTAGCTGCTCGTTTTAACTTTTTATTACCTTTATGTTTCATTTTGAAAATTGTTGTTACAAATTGTAAAAAACAGTATTCAAACTGCCTGTACATGGTATGATAACCTCAATAACATGAAAGGGTGATTTGGTGGATGAACCTAACTGAAATTAAGCACATGATAGCAAATTTAGTAAATTATAGAGATAGCGACATTACTCATACTCTTGCCAGTAGGTTTACACTAAGTTATTCAAAACAATTAAGCAGTTTCCAAATCCGCGATATTGAAAACGATATCATTCATCGTTACGAAGAACTGGAGACAGCTGCTTTAGCTTTGTTTAACATGATTCATAATCTTCCGGAAACCATTTATAATCATACTCATTCCTTTAAACAAATTTAAAGTGGGTAAAAGGTAAAAAAGCTCGTGTATTAAATAATATGAGCTTTTTTGCCGGTGTCTATCTGTTTTAGTTATTTATAACCTTCTTCAAAAGAAGAATATCCTTTTTAATTGCCTGTCTAATTTCTTCAGCTTTACAGCGTTTGTATTCTTGTACTAAGCGATAGAGCTCTCGTTTAAATAAAAATCCATCTTGTTGACTACTCATAGCAGCATGCCCCTTATTAGCTTTCTATCACAAGTGATTAAAGAAAGTATTCCCTTTTCTTCTTATAAAAAACAAGTAAATTCACAAATAGATGTAAAACAACCGCTTATCCCGAGTTTATGTAAACGGCGGGATGTTCTTGCATTTAGAGGAACGACAGCTGAAGAAACATAAAAAAACATTGACTACTAGCTCTCAGTCAATGTTTTTATTTGCTTTAGCTCTAATTCATTAAAGCTAATTTGCATATTTTTATGCGTTCATGTCTCCAAGACCTGGAGCGTGCTCATTTGGCATTTCAGATAAATGAGGGACTGGAAAAGCTTCAGGTGGAGGTGTTACGCTCAAGTCTCCGCCATTTCTGCTTGGCGTCTGTCCTTGGAATATTTCTCCCATTCGGTGCGGATCTAATCTAAAATCAAACTGCGTATTATGATACCCCATTTCCACAAATTTTCTGCATTCAGGGTATTTGTTAATATCATAATTTGGTACAGGGAATAGTTTTCCCCAGTCCACGCCTAGTGTTTCAAGAGCTTTTGCAAACGCATTTTGATGAGCATTATCTCGAACAATTAAGAAACCTAGCGTTTCTCTTAACGTTTGGTTAGAACTCATTTCGTATATTCTTGTTTTTTGTAAAACGCCGGTTGATTCTAATACGACGTTATTGAGCAAATCAGCCACTAGATTTCCGTGATTATAAACCCATGAGCCGTTCCATGGATTTCCGCCCGCATCCACTGGCAGTGAGCTTTGAGCGCCCATGATATAGTGATGAGGATTAGCATGTTTTACGGCTTCATCAAGAGGAGCCTGATCTGAACCTTGACTTCCTACCCCGGCTCCGCCAGATTCATCTAACAATGCATTAATGGTATTTTGAACGAGTTCTACGTGAGCTATTTCTTCTAAAAAAACACCTTTCATTAAATCGCGATACTGCGTCTCTTTCCCTCTGAAGTTAGAGCTTTGAAAGAAATATTGCATCATTGTCCGCATTTCACCAAACTGCCCGCCTAAGGCTTCTTGCAGTACCTTCGCGGCCGCAGGATCGGGCTTATCCGGTTTAATGCCATTGATTAATCCTTCTTTGTAATAATACATGTCAAACACTCCTTTTACTGACATTGCTTGATTGTTTTCTTAAACTAACATATGCACATACCTACTTTTTCCCTATGCGGCTTTTTTATTCTAGATATTAAAAGGTAACTTGATTGAAACACGTGGATAACACCCTTTGTTATAGGCAAAAAAAAAGACCTCTCGCACATATCGAGGGCCTTTCTTTCTTTTATTTAGAGGAAACTTTTTTACGAGTTAAATCATGATGCAACGAAGTATCAGGAATTTCCGGATTGGGAACCTGTCCTTTTGCTACAGGGTCTTTGATATATACATATTCACCGCTCCCGTCTGGGGCACTTCCAGTAGCCCACGGTCCCTCTTCTGATTCAGCGCCTTCTGAGAGGTTCCAAAACTCATAAGCTTCTGGCTGTGATTCTTTTTCAGCCTCGGGAGGGAAAGATGCAGGAACAACTACTCCATTTTTTTCTTCTAGTTCGTTTATAGCTTCCATCCACTGATACTGGTGATAGCGATCACGCGCTAGCATTTTGCGGAATGTCGCGCGTACACCTTCATCTTTTGTCATATGGTATAACCTAGCTACTTGAAGTCTGCCTTGACTTTCTGCATGCAAGTTCGAACGCATGTCTGCTAATAAATTGCCGCTTGCTACGATATATGAACCGTTCCATGGAATTCCATTTGAATTAGTAGGCAAACCACCAAGCCCGCTCACTAATAAATGCTGAGGATTAATTCCTCCCATGATAGCTGCTGTTGCAGGATCTTTCGCAGCTTCTGCTTGATCTTCTGGAGAGGCTCCATCAAGTAATTGACTAATAAGTGAACAAAGCATTTCTACGTGTCCAATTTCCTCTGTACCTATATCCATCAGCATATCTTTATATTTTTCTTCTCCTCGACAGTTAAATCCTTGAAAGAGGTATTGCATCATTACCGTCATTTCACCGAATTGTCCACCTAGTACTTCTTGAATCTGGCGAGCAAGCATCGGATCCGGGCGATCTACTTTAACTTCAAACTGCAGTTCTTTTTGATGACGAAACATGTTAATTCCTCCTTTAATATACTAAATTCCTTTTAGAGATTTTTTCCTCTTTTTTCCGTTCCCTCTTCCTATTCAATTAATCGCTAAACTTGTATTTTTTTTTATCTAGAACGAAAATGGATAAAAACACCTATTAATAAACTTAATATAATTGAGTAGAAAGACACTTAAAGAGAAGAAAATACCTCCCTTTTCTCTTTAGTATTCATTCAGTTTAAAAGCTCTCTCTGGCTTTTATAGACAAAACTGCTCCCAGACAGAAAAATATTCATTAAAAAAAGAGCTGGTTTAAACCAGCTCTTTTTTCTCTATTACTTCTCTATCCCTGCTTTGATTTCTTTAATCATGCCAGCCATTGACTCAAGACCTCCCCCAGATAAATACCAAAGGCCTGGATCAAGATACACAACGTGATCGTTTTTCACCGCATTGACTTCTTTT
This sequence comes from Priestia sp. SIMBA_032, assembly GCF_046535215.1. NCBI lineage: Bacteria > Bacillati > Bacillota > Bacilli > Caryophanales > Bacillaceae > Priestia > Priestia sp. SIMBA_032. The sequence continues at coordinate 19,241 of NZ_JAWRXD010000011.1, forward strand.
ACGTACTCATTTTCAACAATTTGTTTAGCGGATGATTTTTCACCAATCGCTGCACCGCGGTCAACGACGAATAAGTAGTCTGGATTTTGCTTAACTAAATATTCGTATGAAATGCTTTGGCCATGCTTAGCCGATGGATCTAAGCTGTCGTCTGCAGCTTTAATACCGAATACGTCGTGGATTAATCCGTATTTAGAACCTGGACCAAACGCTGTCATTTTGCTGTCATTTGCCATCATTACAAGCGCTTTTTTATCTAGTTTGTCCGCTTGTTTTTTCAAATCTGCAATTTGCTTATCAATTGCTGCTAGCTCTTTTTTCGCTTGATCTTCTTTATCAAAAATTTGTCCTAGTACTTTTGTATTTTCTTTAAATGACTTCATATAGTGCTGGTTGTCCGTATCGATATAGATCGTCGGCGCAATTTTTGAAAATTCATCAAATGAATCTGCTTGGCGGCCTTGAATAATAATTAAGTCTGGCTTTAATTCTGCAATTTTTTCGAAATCAGGTTCTTTTAAGCCACCTACATTCGCATACTTATCATCTTGATACTTTGATAAATACTCCGGAATCGCTTGTTTTGGTAAGCCCGCTACTTCAACCCCTAGTTTATCTAGCGTATCAAGTGCACCCATGCTGAATACTACAACTTTTTTAGGGTTTTTCTTAATTTTAATTCCGTCTTTATTGAACTGATCGGTTACTGTTACCGTCTCTTTTTGCTTACTTTCTCCACCTGTTGTTTCTTTTGCTCCTTGATTACCGCAAGCAGCTACAACAATCGCAGTTAAGACTGCTACAAACATTACTAACACTTTTTTCACTTTTGTCACCTCATGAATAAGTTTTATGAAAAATACACGCAAATACGCTGGCCGCCAACCGTTTCGATTGGAATATCCATATCGTATATATCCTTTAATACAGACGTTTGAATGATGGTTTCTGTTGGGCCTTCACGGATCACTTCACCGTTTTTAAGCGCCACGATGTAATCCGAATAAACAGACGCAAAATTAATATCATGAATGACAATCACAATGGTTTTGCCTAAGTCTTCTACGAGACGTTTCAACAGCTTCATAATTTCAACAGAATGCTTCATATCTAAGTTATTGAGCGGTTCATCTAAAAAGATATACTCCGTGTCCTGTGCGATGACCATAGCGATAAAAGCTCGCTGACACTGTCCACCGCTCAGTTCATCCAAGTATTTGTCTTGAATACTTTCAAGCTTCATATAACTTAGCGCCTGATTAACCGCTTGTTCATCGCTTTTTGTTAACCGGCCTTTTGAATAAGGAAACCGGCCAAAATTTACGAGTTCACGTACGCTAAGCCTGATATTCAGCTGATTGGACTGTTTTAAAATACTCATTTTTTTGGCTAAATCTGAGCTGTCAATAGTCTCTATATTTTTTCCTTCTATTGATATTGATCCTGAGTCGGCTTTAATAAGACGGCTCATAATTGAAAGCAGCGTACTTTTCCCCGCTCCGTTTGGGCCGATAAATGACGTAATTTTCCCTTTTGGAATTACGACGGATGTTTTTTCTAAGACGGTTTTTTCTCTGTATGTTTTACTGACATTTGTTACTTCTACCATGATTTATTCTCCTTTAGCAGCAAATAAATAAAGTAAATTCCGCCGGCAAAGTCAATGATGACGCTCAGCGTGGTGCTGAAGGTGAACACTTTTTCAACGATAAATTCTCCTCCGACGAGAGCTATAACACTAAGCAGCAGTGATCCCATCATTAAATAGGTGTGCTTGTACGTTTTGAACAGCTCTCTCGCAAGGTTCACAACAAGCAGTCCAAGAAAGGTGATCGGCCCAACTAACGCTGTAGCCACTGAGACAAAAATGGCGATTACAATCAGCATTTTTTTGACGAGCCCGTCATAATCAATACCTAAATTTACCGCATGTTCTCTTCCCAGCGACAGGACATCAAAAATGGATGTAAAGCGCCATACGTAAATGCCAAGCAAGATAAATATGACGGCTGCTATGTACAGCAAATCGGTATTAACATTGTTAAAGCTTGCAAATGATTTATCTTGTACAATTTGAAATTCATTCGGGTCAATCAGCATTTCCATAAACGAAGACATGCTTTTAAATAACGTGCCGAACACAATTCCAACCAGTAAAATAAAGAAAATATTCTTACCGGCTTTTTTGAACATCAGTATGTAAAGCAAGACCGAAAAGATAATCATCAGCGAAACGCAAAGAAGAAAATTAAGATTTTTGTTCATGATGACAATATTCGTCGAGCCAAAGATGTACACAATAAACGTTTGCAGAAATAAATACAGTGAATCCAGTCCTAGAATACTAGGAGTGAGAATTCGATTATTAGTAATCGTTTGAAAGATAACGGATGAAAACGCGATAGCTCCTCCGGTTAAAACAATCGCAGCGACTTTTTCAATTCTTCGCGGCAGCGTGTACTGCCAGTAGCCTAAATCATAGCTGATAAACAGCGCCACTGATAAAATGGCCAGCGCAGCGAGAATGATGATTTTATGTTTGTTATGCATAACGACCTCTCCTTATCAGCATAAAAAGAAAGATCGCACTTCCTATTACACCGACCATTAGCCCAATAGAGATTTCATAAGGGAAAATAATGACTCTGCCTAAAATATCGCACGCAAGTACGAACACAGCTCCAAGCAGCGCTGTATGAGGCAGACTTTTTCGCAAATGATCTCCACGGTAAATCGATACGATATTTGGAATGATTAATCCTAAAAAAGGAAGCATGCCAACGGTCAAAATCGTAATCGACGTAATAAGCGAAACAATGACTAATCCAATGTTTACGATTTGTTTGTATTTCACGCCTAAATTGATTGAAAAGCTTTCTCCCATACCAGCAACCGTGAACTTATCTGCGTAAAGATAAGCAATTATTAAGAGTGGTATACTCAGGTATAAAAGTTCATATCTCCCTTTGACTACTAGCGAAAAGTCTCCTTGCAGCCATGAAGAAAGGTTTTGAATCAAATCGTATTTGTAGGCGATGAAGGTAGCCAAGGAACTTACGATACTGCCGAGCATTAAACCGACTAGTGGAATATAAATCGTATCGTTAAATTTAATTCTGTCTAGTATTCTCATAAACAGTAGATTGCCCGCGAGTGAGAAAATGAAAGCAATGCTCATTTTTAATAGAGGACTTGCTGAAGCAAATACTAGCAGAGAAATCAACACACCAAGTCTTGCCCAGTCCATCGTTCCTGCGGTTGTTGGAGATACAAACTTATTTCGCGTAATTTGCTGCATAATTAATCCGCAAATACTAAGGCTCATTCCCGCCATAATAATACTCAAAAGCCTAGGGAAACGACTAAAAAACAGCGTTTGGCTTTCTTCTTTTGTTAAATGAAACAGATCCATCGCTGACAGATCTTGTACGCCTACAAAAAGAGACAAGACCGATAGTACAGCAAACACAAGAATTAACTGATAAAACTTCAACTTTCCTTACTCCTTTCTTCTCTCTATAAGTCTAGTTATCTCCTCCTCTATATCATGTGTAAATGATTATCATTATCAATTGACTCCCTTTATCATACCATTATTCTCTAAATAATCAATGGTTTTCTTAAAATTTAAGCAAAAAAATGCCTTAACAGATCCATCTGTTAAGGCATTTTAAAGTCAATTAGACTTAAAAATAGCCATTTCTTTCTTCATACATAAGAGGTTGAAACATACCTAACTCGCCCTCATTTAAAGACGAATAATAGGAATAAATGATCTGGACTGTTTGTTTCACCGCTGTTGATTTCCGTTCAAGGCTTCGCTTTCCGCGGACGGCCGATGAGCCTCCTCGTAGCATGCGCTTCCTGCGGGGTCTCATTTGTTCCGCTTTTCCTGCAGGAGTCTTCTCCTTGCCCTCCAATCAACAGCTAGAAGTACCTCTACATATACGAAACCTACGTTCACCATAACAAAAAAATCCAAACTATCAATATTAATAGTTTGGATTTTACTTTAACCAAGATACTTTTGTAGCAGACTCTTTGTATCAACATTACATATATATAAAATATATGTTTATATTTGAAAGAAATCTACTTATTTTGCAAATACATGGTTTCCGATAACTGCCGTTACTTGCTGCGTTGCAACCCATTGGCTTTCAGCGATTTTTGGATTATAGAAAAACAGCGCATCGTTTTCATGCGGGTTTGATATTGCTTCGCTTACCGCTCGTTTTGATTCTTCTGATGCAGGCTGATTAATTGCTCCGTTTGCTACTGGTGAAAATTGATATACACCGTTTCCTAGCTGCTGATAAATAACGTCGTGAATGTTATTTGGGAATTCCGGTGAAGCCACACGGTTTAATACCACAATTGCTACCGCTACTTTTCCTTGATACGGCTCACCTTTTGCTTCTGCCTCTACTAATCTAGCTAGTAAATCTTGATCTTGTGCAGAAACCGATGTAGACGGAGCAGTTTGTGCCGGCGCCGGTGCTTCTCCTTGAAGTTTTAATGTTTGTCCGATGGTAATGATATCACTTTGTAAACCGTTAACAGCTTTTAACTGATCCACAGTCATGCCGTTTTGTGTTGCAATATGATATAACGTTTCGCCTTGTGCTACTGTATGTACAGATGTTGCCGGACTAGCGGCAGGTTGTGCTTGTCCCTGGTCAGGAATCGTTAATGTTTCTCCAACGTAAATCATGTCGTTTTGGCGGTTATTAGCACCTTTCAGCTCATCTACCGTAACCCCATTTTGTTGGCCAAGCCCCCACAAGGTATCTCCTTTTACGACTTTGTGCGAAGCTGCTGCTGATGCTGTTCCTTGACTTGCTAGAAATGCTACAGACGCTGCAGAAGCAACTGCCCATTTTTTTACACGTTTTTTACTCACAAAAACTACCTCCTAAAATTTAAACCTGTTATTACCTTAGCACATAGATTCGCCTTTTCATTAAAAAAAACAGTAACATTTGTTCTAATTGGATTAAGTTTCTTACAGTGCCATTCATTATGTTACAACTTTTACATGACCCTTAAAGAATATGTAGAAATATGACGATTTCATTGCGAAACGAGCTTTTTATCTGTTTACTTACATTCCTCTTTCTGTAAAAAACTTGATTTTATTATGATTAATCGCAGAGATAAAAAGGAAAACAGCAGTCAAATAGAGAAATAGTGTAACTATTGAGGAATGATTCAGCGCTTCTTTGTCAATTTACGTTTGTTTATTAATAAAGGAGGTCCATTTGGATGTGTGCAAATAAAATGTATGTAACGTATAATACGGAAAAACCGGCTATTACGATTCAAGGAGCTTTTTATCATACGGGAGGAACGCAGGAAGAGTTTTTGCGGGAGTTCAAGTACTGGCTTGAATCTCACGGCTGGTCATTTATGGGCGTAACAAATGAAACGACGATGACAACGGCGAACAAAGAGTTAAAAGAAACGATGGAACAGCATAAAATAGAAGGCAAAAAAGTTCAAAGACTAGAAGATTTATAACGATTGCCTCTATGACCCTTCACACATGTCCAAATGCCACTACGTAAAAAAGCCTTTAGATGAGCTAAAGGCTTTTTTACATTAACGAGAAAGTGCGACCACCTTCTGATTTTCTACTCTCTCTTCAACAGGCTTTCTCATTTCTTTTTCCGTCCATACGCCAATGCGTTTTTGTCTTTTCCCAAGAGGTTGTTTTTCACATGCATAGCAAATTTCTGAAATATCATCAAAATGAGCTAACGACATCTTTATCCCTCCTTTTCTAAATATACACAGGCAAGTTAGTATGTTTCTTCCCTTATTTTCCAAAGCTAAACTGGTTCCTCTTATATTTAAACAATTTATAAACAAACGGAATAAATAATTTCTACTTCATTATCATTTAGATTGTTTTATTTAGATTTAGACGGGTAAACAAAAACTATCCCACCTCACACCCTGAAGTTTGAAACTGTCACGTAAAAAAGCTGCTTTCTATACATGTAATGTATAGAAAGCAGCTTTTTTATGTTTTTTTCTTTTACTAGCTGTAAAACCTAAGAATTCTGATTCTCTCAGAAAACGAGCGACTCTATTTTTATTGATGCTCTCCTATTCCAAATACTTCTGCCACATGATTTTCTAATTTATGTTTGTAGTGATCAACGTTTGGATGTTTGACTACATCGTGAATAGAGTATGTTGGAAGTGGACTCATACCGACGTACTGATTCATTTTATGCAAATGCATAATGGCTTCGTCTAAACTTTTTCCTTCATAGAAAGCTTCGTTATTGTCGAAAATAGCTTCCGGCGCATTCCACGTGAGAGAAAACATGTATTTTTTTCCTGTTAATAAGCCGCCTCGCCCGTATTGATTTGAACCTTTAAAGAAAATGTTATCTATATACACGCGATCAATATATTGCTTAAACTTTCCGGGAATGCTGAACCAGTAAATGGGCGTCTGCATAATCACAACATCAGCCCATAGCCACTTTTCAATTTCTTCTTCTACTTCGTAGCCTTTATCAACCACCGTTGTTTTAATGTCAAATTGATCAGTGAGTAAATGCTGCATTTCGTTAAAAATCGTCTGATTTAATTCTCCTTTTGACTTTTTATAATACTCGTGGCCATTAATAATTAATACGTTTTTCATGCTGACCTGCTCCTTTCCAAAATCCTTACTTCTTTATCTTCATATATTTGTATACCCATAAAAACTGCTTATCTATCAGTATCTACTCTTACTTTGAAGTAATATAGGTACCTAGAAGTCCCTTTTTAAACGCCCTTATGATTTCCTAAACAAAGAAAAAAACAAGGTCTAATTTACTAATTCCTTAGAAGATGTTTAACTTGTATAAAGCAAATCGTTTTTTAAAAATCAGTTCTTTTCACCCAACAAAAAAAAGACTGACGAATTAAATTCCGCCAGCCTTTTTCCCTTTTTTTATTTCGGTTCGCCTACTTCATTTAACGGATAGTAGCGAAACTGCACTTTTCCGATAACTGATTTTTGTGAAATGAAGCCAAATGCTCGTCCATCATGACTTACAGGACGGTTGTCACCCATTACAAACAGTGAATTTTTCGGCACCTTCACTTTGCCATCAGTTGCAGGCAGCGTTTGAAGCGTAAAATCTTCCGTGAATTTTTCATTAGGTGCAAGAGATTTTTTAGATTCTTTTAAATACGGCTCTTTATAAGATTTTCCATTAATATACAGAACGTCGTTTTTCATTTCTATCGTATCTCCTGGCAGTCCAATTACACGTTTAATATAATTTTCATCTGCATCCGGTGCATGAAATACAATCATATCAAAGCGATCAACATCACTGATTTTATTTAAAATAACGCGGTTTGAATCTTCAAACGTTGGATACATCGATTCACCGTGAACCGTAGTTGGCGCAAATAAAAAATGACGAACTCCCACTACAATAACCAATGCAATAACAATGGACTTAATCCATGAAAACACTTCTTTTTTTACGTTATTTTTGCTCATTTCAAAACATCCCTTACGTCAAAATATACTTTCATCATAGCATCAAATAGAGGGAAAGTATAATAATAACCCAATAATCTTATTTATTGATCACCATTTGTCACTGTCCCTTGATGGAAAAACAAGCGCCACTTTTCTTCTCTTTTTCGCCAAATAGAACTGCGAAGAGTCTTTTTTTCTGCCGTATGGTTCATAAGATGATAAGTAGTTAATACGCAGTCAGGAGACAATACGTCTACATGAAAATGAGAGATTTCAAATACATCTGGCGAAAGTACATGATTGTTATTGTAATCTTTTCGTTTCCATACCCTGCCTGAACTGCCAAACTCCACGTAATCATCTGCCAAAATATTTGAAAGCTCTTTAGCAGAGGTTCGTACTTCTGATTTTAAGTGCATGCATTCTAATTCATAAAATATTTGGGTGATATTCGCTTTTTCCACTTTCACAGTCTCCTCTCATTCTTTCTTACATTCATTATAAAGGAATACTGCCGTTTTCACTTAAGACTTGTTGCATCATTTCAAACATAGAAACCCCTCCTATTTTTGAATTTTTTCCCATAAGAGTTTCACTTCATATTAAAACAAAGTATCGCACACAGTGCTTTTGCACCTCCTCCTTCTTCAAAAGCAGCTCAAAAGCAGATTGTACCTATTTAGCGATTTCTATCTGTCTAGTAAAAATTTTTCGCAGGAGCTTTCCTTTTCATCTCAGAACCTATTGACTATTATTTTCATTTCATACAAAATTAACAATTGTGCATGGTTTACATGTGAATAAGAGCAAAAAGATACTGTTTTGCAACATTAAAGGAGGAACAACATGAACATCGTTACGATTAAAAGAGAAGCTAAAGCTTCTTTAAAGAATCGCTGGGGACTTGCGATTCTACTGACCGTGGTGACGTACGGAGTATATACGCTTCTGCCTATTCCATTTGAAATTGTGGCAAGCGGCGGCTATGACAATTGGATGAAAGATGAATCTGATTCGGCGTCATGGATTTCAACTGCTTTTGCCATTGTCTTTTCACCTCTTCTTATGGCGAACTACTGGGCATTTTTAGGTTTAGCACGAGGTGAATCTGTTCAATTGGGGCACTTGTTTAAAACATTCCAAGACTTCGGTCTTTATGTAAAGTCATTAGGGATTTATGTACTTATGACTCTTTATGTGATGCTGTGGTCACTGCTTTTACTGATTCCTGGAATTATCAAAGCACTGGCATATTCACAAACGTACTATATTTGTAAAGACAATCCTACTTACTCGATGAATCAAGCGATTACAGAAAGCCGCAGGTTGATGAATGGTTATAAAGGACAGTACTTCCTGCTGCTACTAAGCTTTCTTGGCTGGTTTTTATTAAGTATTATTACACTAGGAATCGGCTTTTTATGGTCTATTCCATACCTTTCTGCTTCACTTGCCCGTTTTTATGAAAATTTGTTAAATGAACGCTCATCGCATGCTGAATAATAAAAAAATCCTCTTCCACGTGAAGGGGATTTTTTTACAAGAACACTGTTTGCATAAGTGAAGCTCTGATGTCATAAAGCTTACTAAGAGTCTAGAAGAAAGGCAGGAGCTTATATGTATACTACAAATGAAATTTGTCAGCATTTTGGCCAGATTTTAAACGCTAAAAGCAAAGTTAGTCCAACAGGATGCTCAGTGTCTCTTAAAAGAAGCTTTCAAGCTCATGTTCAAGGGCGGAAAAGCAGCTCTGTCGTTCCTGTTGGTGTATCATTTGAAGCAATAGACGCACAGGGAAACGCGTTAAACTTGGCTGAAATTGCTATTTTACAAGAAGAAATCCCCCGTTTTACAGAAGCTGCTGCGCGGCAAGGTCTTATCGTAAGCGCTTTGCATAACCATTGGCTTTTTACAGAACCGGTCCTTATGTATCTTCATATTCAATCTGTAGAGCCTCCTTTACATTTTGCGAAAAAAATGGCTTTTTGTTTTACAATCCTCAAGAGTCTTCCCGTTCCGACAAACGAATAATTTATTAAACGCGTCTCTCAGGTACATTAGAGCGGTGAAAGATGTTTTTTTGTACCTATAGATTATTAATATAGCTAAAAAAACCTCCTTACCTTTTAAGTACTTAACAAAAGGGGAATGTTTATAAAACATTCCCCTTTTGTTATTTTTAACATTTGATCCAGCTTGCGTCCAAATCTCCCCAAGTTTCCGGAAGAGAAGCAGTGCATAAAATATAATCAATGTGCTTTAAAGAATCTATTTTGTAGTTCGCCTTCACTTCTAGCTTGGAATGATCAGCCAATACAATGGTCTGGTTTGCATTAGCGATGAAGATTTTAGACAGCAGGCACTTTTCTAAGTCAAAGCTCGTAATCCCAGCTTCGGGATGAAGGCCGTCAATTGAAATAAAGGCTTTATCTACATAAAATTCTTTTGCAGCCCTTTCTGCTAGGGATCCAGAAGCCCGAAAATGTTTGCTTCTTACATGACCTCCTAGAAAAATAACTTCTCCGCTGAAAACCTGCTTGTTTTGGTAGTCGATTAGCATAGTCACAAGAGGAAAGGAATTTGTAATAACCGTTATATTAGAAATATTGACAAGTGACGAAACCATTTGCATGGTCGTGCTGCCTTCATCTATAAAAATAACGTTGCCTTCTTCTATCAGCTCAGCTGCTTTACTCCCTATTTTTTTCTTTTCTTTGTTTCTTATGACTTCTCGCTCAAACATAGGCGGCTCAACAATTTCTGTTTCTATTTTCACGGCCCCGCCATACACTTTTTTTAACTTTTTTTCTCCTTCTAATTCTTCTAGATAACGGCGAATAGTCTCAGTCGATACATCAAAAGCGTGCGCTAAGTCGTTTACTTTGACTTGCCCTTGATGTTCAATCATATCTAAAATTGTTTTTTTACGTTGTTCTGCCAACAAAGACACATTATTGCACTCCTAACTCTACGAAAAAATTTGCTCATGTAAAGATTATATTTTCTTTTTTCATGCAGACCTTGCTTCTTTAACTCTTGAAAGATAGTATTACGCTAAATTTTATACTGATTCGCGAGAAATTTTACCGGCACCGCCTAAACACGTTCATTGCTGAATCTCCTTCCTCTTCACTGTCGAATGAATCGCTTCTAGCAATCTTTCGATATCTTGTTTATGTACGTCTCCAATGTTTCCAATTCTAAAGGTGTCCACTTGAGAAACTTTTCCTGGATAAATGACAAAACCTTGTTTTTTTAAAGATTGATAAAATCCTTGAAATGTAAAAAAAGAATAGGTAGGGTAAAGAAAGGATGTAATAATAGGTGACTGCTGTTTTGATTGCAGCAGCGTATTAAACCCTAGCCTCCTCATCCCTGTCACTAGCAAGTGCTGATTTTCTCGATATCGCTTAAAGCGACCTTGGACTCCCCCTTCTTCTTCAAGTTCGAGTAGCGCCTGATAAAATGCCCGGACCACATGAGTTGGGGAGGTAAAGCGCCATTTCCCTTTATCTCTTTCCATCGTTTTATATTGATCATAAAGGTCGAGTGAAAGGGAACGGGCATTTCCTTTACATTTTTCAAGCTCATCTGTTTTAGCAATGACAAATCCGAATCCAGGAACGCCTTGAATGCATTTATTCGAACTGCTGATAAGTAAATCAATCTGCAGCTGCTCTATATCCATGGGTATACCGCCAAAACTGCTCATGGCGTCTACAATGGTCATTTTATTATAGCGCTTAGCAATACAACATACTTCTTCAATAGGATTTAAAATTCCTGTTGTCGTTTCACAGTGAACGACAGCTACATGAGTGATGTCTTCGTCTTCTTGAAGCATTCGTTCAATCACATCTGTATCAAAAGACTCAGTTTCATTTACTTTATATACAGTGTTATTAATTCCGATTGCTTCACACATATGAACCATTCTTAAGCCGTAAGCTCCATTTGCTGCTATCAGGATTTTCCCTTCGACTCTCGGTACGAACGTTCCGATGGCTGCTTCTACACAAAACGTGCCGCTTCCCTGCATTAACACAGCAGTGTATAAAGAAGACGCCGTTGCCAGCTTGACTAAACGCTTTCTTATATCTTGGACGAGATTATTATATTCATCATCCCATGTACACCAATCTTTCAGCATCGTTTCGCGAACCGAAGCTGTCGTAGATAATGGACCTGGAGTTAAAAGCAAATATGGATTTTTCATGATAATCCTCCTCTTTATTGTTGTTCCAATTGATTAATCACTTGATCAAGGTCAGATATACGATCCACTACGAAATTTGCCCCGGCTTCTTCTAAACGGCTTCTCACTTCTTCCATTTTTATTTTTAATACTTTTTGATCCATATTCTTTTCCGCTTCTTCAGAAAGTCCCATCTCACTGCTTCCTAAAATCACGCCTACTGTCCACATGCCGGCATTTTTTCCTTCTTGCATATCCGTCACGGTGTCTCCTACTTTTATGATACGATTCATAGGAAAGACATCTAACTCCATGGCATTACGGTAACACATCCATGGATACGGCCGGCCTGCTTTTACATCATCTGCTGTGAAGTAACAGTCCGGTGAATATCCTTTTTCTTTTGCTTTTGGCGCAACAATCTCCATCATTTTTTTCGTATATCCCGTCGTAGAACCTATTTTAATATTTCTATTTCGCAAACGCTCTGAAAGCTCAACAGCTCCAGGAATAGGCGTGGTGAAGTCTTCTAATATACAAAATAAGCTTGATTCAAATTCATCATTCAGTTTTGCAACATCTTGTTCTGTTGACTTTGATCCGTGTGCCTTTTTCCATTCCCGTTGAATACGCGGCATCTTAAGAAGCGCTCGGATATGTTCAATTTTCAGCATGCCCATTGGCTCTCTAGCTTCTTCAATTGTAATTTCTACCTTATGTCTTTTAAATACCTCTAAAAACGCCTCAAGCGGAGCAAAACACCCGTAATCAATCATTGTTCCAGCCCAGTCGAATACTACAGCTTCAATTTTTTTCATTTTTCCTCTTTCCTTTCGTTATTTAATTTGCCATTTACAATGTTTTTGATAAATAGTTTTCTCATTCGTAGAGAATTCCTACGATGGACGAAAGCGGTAAAAATAATGAGTGCACTTATATCTGAGGCTGTTTTTTTACACTTAACAAAATGAAAGTGCTTTAGATGTTGATTATTGTTGTTTTTAATTGTTTTTATAACTATTACATATTATAACATGTTAAAACAACAAAAAACCACAATAATAAACAACTATAAAAGTGATGTAAATTCCTTTAAGATTTATTTGGAGATTTGTTCTATGTAGTTTTGAGAAGCTGCATAAAAACAAAACCCAGCATTTTCTTATAAGTGCTGGGTTTCTGCTTTATCTATTTTCGCGTATATCTTTTTCAATTTTCCGCAATGCTTTTTTTGATCCTCGCTGCAGATCATGCTGCTCTTTTCGGTCTTTATAGCTAATAAATAACGAATCGAGGTCATAGCCTTCGGGATATAATTCAGCAGCTTTGATTTCAAGAGCTACTCGCTTAACGTTTACTTCAATTAACTCATTCTGATAGAGTACGACTATATTGTTTGTGTTGTCTTTAGACTTATACACAATCGCATGTTTCTCATAATCTAACAGTTTGACTCGATCTCCTATTTGGTATTCAACACGGTCTTTTTTCTTTTCCTTCAAAATAGTTGGTTTTTTTATTTTATTTTCTCTGACGACTTCAGTATCATACGATTTGCTTTCCATATAGAACTTTGCTTTTTGTAAAATCTCTTCTTCTACCTTCATCTTCTTTGAGATCCAAAGCGCATTGCTTTCTCCAGATGTGCCAATTAACAGCTGATACAGCGGTTCTAATGTTTTACTGTTGAACTGCATCGCGGCATTCATAAAGTCAGGATGAATTTCTGAGAAACGCTTAATTTCTCCGTAATGCGTAGTCGCGACCGTTATGCAGCCCATATGATAAAACTTTTCTAAGATTGCAATCGCAAGTGCAGCTCCTTCATTCGGTTCGGTGCCGCTGCCAATTTCATCGAATAGGAGCAGCGTATTGTTCGTTGCTTTTTGCAAAATAGCCGATATATTTTTCATGTGTGAGGAAAAGGTGCTCAGCGCATTTTCAATACTTTGGTTGTCGCCGATATCGACAAAAATATGCTCAAACAATGCAATTTCTGTTCCTTCATCAGCTGTAATATGAAATCCTAACATTGTAGCGAGTGTCAGTAGCCCAATCGTTTTTAAGACAACGGTTTTTCCTCCTGCGTTAGGTCCTGTAATAATTAAGCTCCGATAATTCTCGCCAATTTCGAAGTGAAGCGGAACAATTTCACCAGTTAACAGCGGGTGATATGCGCCTTTTAAATGAATATATCCATAATCATTAATTTTAGGTTCGATTCCTTCTGCCTGTTTACTGTATTTTGCTTTGGCAAACACCATGTCGTATTGGCTAATTAGTTCTAAATTAATATGAATATCAGCTAGTTTCTCTAACACTAAACCTGTTAAAGACGCTAAAACTTGATATTCTTCTACCTCTTCTTCTGCTTTCAAAATCGCTAGTTCTGCATTCAGCTTTGTAATAGATGCCGGCTCTATGAACACTGTTGACCCTTTAGAGGATGTTTCAACAATTGTTCCTCCAACGTGATTTTTATAGGAGGCCTTAATCGGAATCGTATAGCGGTCTCCTTTTTTACTGATGAAGAAGTCTTGAATATACTCTTTGTTTTTACCGTTTCGTAAAAATTTCGCAAGCTGTTCTGAAATCTTAGCTTCCGTTCCTTCTATATGTCTTCTGATACGCTTAAGCTCTTTGCTTGCCGCAGCATCTACTTTTCCAGCTTTGATGGCAAAATTAATTTCCTCTTCTATATTTGTCAGTTCTTTCATCGAATAAGCATAGGAACTTAAGAGCGAAGCAAAAAATTCTTTATCCACCATATATTGTTTTACTTTTCTGCAGCCTTTTAAAAAATCGGATACGCGCATTAGCTCTTCGGGCTCTAAAATCATGCCTTTTTCAAGCTTTTCGATGACTCTTCCTATACCTGAGACACCTGATAGCGGAAGTGATTTCTCAGCATCTAGAAGTCTTCGTGCTTCCGTTGTTTCTTTAAGTCGGTTTTTTACTGTTTTAAGAGATGTGCTCGGCTGAAGTTTATCCATTAATTGTTTTCCCAGCTCACTTACGCAGTGAGATTTTACGATTTCTTTTAATTCGTGATACTGCAATTTTTCAAATGTCATCGTATTCATGTTTTTTCTCCTCACTATGATTTGTCATCACATATGAAGATACCTATTTATTAGAAGGCAATGAAAAAGGTAAACAAAAAAAGCTGTGGTGATCCCACAGCTTTTTGCGTTCATAAGGTGTCTAAACACATATCACGAAAGAAAGCTCTGTAAAAACAGACGCCTCTTTCGCGACAAATGCTGAACCCTTTATAAAGCATTGCAGGTATCTTCATAGGCAGTGAAATAAATCCATAAGCAAATAAAGGGTACCTTCATTCTCCAAAAAATACCCGTCTTGCTTATTTAATTTATTTCATTCAATTGTTCCTATTTAGATACTACTCCGCTCATAAAAGCACCTCATCTATATTTTAGTTTTCATTGGCTTCTAATTTACACTCTTATCATACTATATGAAAAAGCGTGCGTAAAGGAGACAGTAAAAAAGCTCAAGAGCATAACTTGAGCTTTCATGACAAAAGAAAAAAACGAAGGAGCGCCATCATTCCAACTCCGCTAATAACGGTGATGGATAAGCTTTTTGTTTTCAGCGCAATCAGTAAGGTTGGAATGACTACGACAATGACGGGCCAGTTAATCTTTACGCTGTCATTTGTTTGAATGATAAAGTTTTCTACAACAAGTGCTGTTAAAATACAAATAGGAATATAGGATAGCCATTTTAATACGGGTTCTGGCAGCGCGATGTTACGCACAACTAAAAACGGAACAATACGAGGAACTACGGTAACAAGGGCACACCCTAAAATAATGATAAGTGTTGAAGAGTGG
The DNA here is from genome assembly GCF_046535215.1 of Priestia sp. SIMBA_032. Taxonomy (NCBI): domain Bacteria; kingdom Bacillati; phylum Bacillota; class Bacilli; order Caryophanales; family Bacillaceae; genus Priestia; species Priestia sp. SIMBA_032. The sequence continues at coordinate 34,791 of NZ_JAWRXD010000011.1, forward strand.
ATACTCATTTATCCGTCACCACCCCAATTGTCGCTACAATAATCGTTGAAATTAATACAGCCACATGTGAAGGTACCAAAAAAGACAGCACAATCATAATAATCGCCATATAAAGAATCAAACGTAAATAATGATTAAGCTTTGAAGGTAACACGCTTTCAATTTGTAAAACAAGCAGAGCTAAAAACATAGCCGTTAAGGCAAAATCAAACCCAAAGGCTTCCGGGTCAGGTAGCAAATGGCCCAAAATAGCGCCTATCGTACAGGCGATAATCCAGCTGACGTAAGCTGTTATATTTAATCCGTTCATCCAGCGGTCATTAATTGGCTCCCCTTTTGCAATTTTACTTGAAGACACTCCAAATGATTCATCCGTCAGAAGTGCTCCAATTCCAACGTTTTTTAATAACGAATATTTTGTAAATTTAGGTGCGACCGTAGCACTCAAAAGAAAATGTCGTAAGTTAACGATGAATGTTGTGAGAATAATAGCTGAAATCGAACTGTTTGCAACCATGAGTGCACAAATAATAAACTGTGCTGCCCCGGCATACACGAGCGCTGATAATAAAGTAACTTCCATAACGGAAAGATGCGAGGACACTCCGACAATCCCGGCGGCAAGACCTATGCTTATGTAACCGAGTAGCGTAGGAACACAGTCCTTAGCCCCTTGTCTGAACGTTAAATCCACTTTTTCTCTTTGTTGTACTGCTTTTTCTGCAATCACCGTACTCCCTCCTTTTCTGCTATATTATACATCTATACGTTATATTAAACAACGGTATGTTATACTATCTTTATAATAATTAAAGGAGTACAACAATGGACGCGATTCAAGATATTATTGCTAAAAATCTTGTTAAATTACGAAAAAATCGAAATTTGACGCTTGATCAAGTTTCCGAATTAACGGGTGTGAGCAAAGCAATGCTTGCACAAATTGAAAAAGGTAAATCCAGTCCCACGGTTACCACGCTTTGGAAGATCGCTAACGGCCTTCAAGTCTCTTTTTCCGTATTTATGAAAGAAGACACTCCGGATGTCCAGAAAGTGAGTATAAAACAGCTAAATCCCATCACGGACAACAAAGGTGATTACTTAGTGTATTCTTTTTTTCCTTATCATCCGGAGAAAAAGTTTGAAATTTACATTGTTACATTAAAGCCCGGATGCGTGCACGAAGCGAAAACTCACTTAGGAGATGAATACTTACTTATTAAAGAAGGAGAATTAACGGTTCGTTTTGAAAATGAAGAACATGAATTAGTCTCAGGAGACGCTCTGCATTTTTCAGGAAATACCTCTCACAGCTATATCAATTCATCTGAAGAAGAAGCAAGCTTTTTTTTGCTTATGCACTACCCCGAATCATAAAAAAAAGAGCGTACGGATCATCCGTACGCTCTTTTTTATTAAGCTGCGTGGGCTTGTTCTTTTTTCATTTTTTTGTTTTTCATGTACCCGATGCCTACAACTGCAATAGTTAAGATAACTTGAACAGCGAGATGTAAAGCTGTGCTTGGAACAAATCCGCCGATAATTTTATCTTCAACAATCATTTTTCCAGCAGACCATGCAAGCATCGCCGCTCCAGCGTAAATGATAATCGGAAATTTTTCCATTGCTTTCATAATAAAGCTGCTTCCCCAAATAATAATCGGAATTGAAATTAATACACCAATCATAATCGGGACAAATTCATGAGCTACACCTGCTAGAGCTAATACGTTATCTAATGACATGACCGCATCTGCGATAATGATCGTTTTAACCGCGCTCCATACCGTTGCTCCACCTTGAGGATTGTCGCCGTGATCGTGATTGTCCGCTAATAATTTATATGCAATCCACACTAGCATCAAACCGCCGACCGCTCCGATTAATGGTATTTTCAATAAAGGGACAATAATAGCCGCAAATAATAATCGAAGACCAATCGCGCCGCCTGTTCCAATTAAAATCGCTCTTTTTTGTAAATCTTTTGGTACATTACGAGCCGCCATTGCAATCACAATCGCGTTATCCCCGCTTAAAATTAAATCAAGAAAAATAATTTGCAGCAAACCTTGCACTGATACGCCAATTAGTTCCTCCATAGTTACCTCCACCTTCTCTTTTTATGTAACGTTTCTCCTCTAAATGTCCGAGCCTTTTCCTCCTTTTTTATAATTGAATACAAAAAAGACCCTTACCAAATAAGCGGTAAAGGTCTTGCTAACAACATAATGTCGCCAACAAAGCCGAGAGATAATCTCTGTAATGACGACTTTGCTGTTAAAGCTACTCCCCTTTAGGAGATACGTTCAATTATTTGTTTGTATTTACACCACTTATACTATAGCATCTCCTACATTCTGTCAATCGTTTTTTATGTAAAACGATTATCAACGCTTTCTCTTTCAATCAATTCATAGTTCGAAAGTGTAAGCTTTTCGACTTCTTCGCCGTTAACTAGCTTAATAATTCGCTGTGCCCCCATTTGTCCCGCTTCTTTATAGTAATATTTTACGGTTGTTAAGCTCGGATGAATCACACCTGTAATTTCATAGCCTCCAAAGCCGGTAATAGATACATCTTCAGGAACGCGCAGTCCGTTTAAATAAGCTGCCTTTAACGTACCAAGCGCAATGTTATCGGTCGCACATACAATCATGGACGGGTTAAATTCTTTCATCACTGCCGTAGCTGCTGCGATTGCATCGCTCATGCTAAAGCTTGTTTGATAACAGCGGATCTCGCAATCGCTGTCTTTAAGACCTTGCTTTACACCTTCTTTTCTCTTTACACCTACAGCTATGTCTTTTTCGGTTACGCCTAAAAAAGCGATTTTTTTATGCCCTTTTTCCCCTATGTACCTTCCAATGTCGCATGCAGCCTCGTAATCTTGGTGAATTAAACTGTGGACTTCTTCATGCTGCTGTCCAATTAGCAAAACAGGAATTGAAATTGTGCGGAACGCTTCTAAATGAGCTTTTGTGATTTGAACGGCAAGAAGAATAATACCGGCTACCTTCTGCTTAGCCAGCGTATAGATGTTTTCGATTTCTCTTTCTAAATCTTGATTAGAATTGGAAATAATCATTTGATAGTGGTGGTCTCTAAGTTCTTGGTCAATACCATCTAATGTGCGGGAAGTCGCAAAAGAACCCATGCGCGGAACAATTACACCAATAATATTTGTTTTTTTTGCTTTTAAGCTTTGAGCAAAAGCATTTGGGCTATAGTTTGTTTCTTTAATAATCTCTTCGATTTTTCGTTTCGTCGCATTGCTCACAGACCCTCCGTTAAGGTAGCGGGATACAGTGCTTTTTGCTACTCCTGCAAGTCGAGCGATATCTGCAATAGTTGTCATTCTCTCATCTCCGTATTTTGTTGCTGCTTCTTTCACAGTATACACGAATATCGCGTGTATATTAAGTAACTGCTTTACTTTTTGCTTCATAAGCAGTATGATAACCTAAAAGTGGACAATCATTATCCACATTGTACACATATAGCAGGAGATGATGTTTTTGCATATGAAAACAGGAGTTGAGCAATCGGTGTATGCCATTTTGCTGCTTACGTTTTTACCTGAAAAAGCTGTGCTGCCAGGAGATGTTATCAGCACTCAGCTTGGAGGTTCGCCTACGTATTTTCAAAAGCTTCTTCGCAAGCTGGTTAGCGCTGATTTACTTGCTTCCGTTCCTGGAAGCAAAGGTGGATTCCGCTTAAAGAAAACGCCGGAAGAAATTCGAATCTATGACGTATACGTAGCCATTGAAGGCAAGCAGTCTCTTTATTCATCAAGCGGTATTTTTCACGATATGCTTAATTTAAAAGACAAAGATATTTGCTTATTATCCGATTTAATGGAAGAAGCCGAATCTTCATGGCAGTCCATTTTGAAACGGCAAACCATTGCTACGCTCACAAATGAAATTCACAAAAAATGTCCAAAAGAAAACCTGGACATGTTAAAAGCAACAGTAGAAGAAAAAATGGTGCTGTAGCACCCAAAGGAGATTATCATGGAAAACTTAAATAGATATTTTGATTTATTCGATCAATCACGTACAAGCGAACAAGCATTTGAAGAATTGGTGAGCCTTTTTTCAGACGATATCGTATTTGTCTTAAACGGCCACAAAAAGCAAGGAATTGAAAACTGGAAGCTGTTTGTGAAAATGGTGTTTAAAGAAAATGCTGATATTAAACATATGTTCGAAGGCTGGAAAGCAGTTGAAGTTACAGATAAGTTTGAAACGCCTTGGGCAGTGTGCGGAAAACGTTCATCTGGCAGCGTATTTACTCAAACGGGAAAAGACATTGCTAAGCTAGATAAAAACGGGAAGATCAGTTATTTAGAAAATGTGCCTGATGACACAAACATGTTTGATACGTATAAAAATTAATATGTGAAAAGAAGGGCATCGCTAGCCCTTCTTTTTTTACGGCGCAAACCCCTCTTGAGAAAGATAAATCATCGAAGAAGGATAAAATTTTTCAAAATAACGAATGGCTTTGATATGAATGTCTTTCTCATACCAATCGAGGAAACCGTGCTGTTCAAATAGTTCGGGCATCCCTAGCCTTTTAGACGTTTTCCCTAAGGAACCGTCTCCTAAGTACAAGGTATCAATGCAAATTCGGTCCATCATTCCTTCTATTTTCCCAGGAAATTCAGGGGTGAAAGGAAGCATTGGAGCAATGGTTACTTGCGTTGAAATTCCGCTTTCTTTTACTTTTTTTAACGCGTTCATACGAAGTTTCATCCCCGGAGCATAAGGAGAAAAAATTTGTTTTACATCTTCTCGGTCTGTTTCAATAGTCATCGATACGCGAAGATCACATACTTTTTGAAGCTGTAAAAGCAAATCAATATCTCTCGTCACAAGCGGCGATCTTGTTTGAATCAGTAAAAAATCAGGCGGATAATTGATCATCGTTTCTAAAAGAGCCCGAGTGATGCCTGCTTTACGCTCAGCTGGCTGATAGGGATCTGTCGCTGAAGACATAAAGATGCGCACTGGTTGCTCTTTTTTTCGCAGCTTTTGTATTTCTTTTTGATAGACTTCGGCTGCGTTGACTTTAAGCTCTAGCCACGTCCCCCACTCCATTTCTTTAAAACGCTGAATTGGCAGTTCTCGCACGTAGCAAAATTTGCAGGAAAATCCACATCCGGCATACGGATTTAAACTATGAGTATAACCCGATGCCAAAAAGCCGGTCGCTTTTGTTAAAATACTTCTCGAAATGACGTCTCTTTCGTTCACCTTTCTCACCTCTTCGTCCAATAGGTATATCAAGTTCACAAATGAAAAAACTACTTTCCATATGGAAAGTAGCCCTTTATGTTTTCAATTCATCAACTTTGATTTTCTTTCTTTTCACTTGTCGTTTCAAGTAAAGAGGTTAAATATGAATTTAACTCAAATTGGTCCTTTTCAATAAAATCAGATAATACCGGCTACTCTTCTTTTCTCATCTTTCTCCACTCCCTTTGTTTTTTATGTATGTGTTTTCAATCATCAATGGATAAAAGTAATGTACTTAACTCTACCCGTATCTAAACAAAAATAATCATGGTATTTTATACTATTTTTACATTTATGCACGTTTATTTGTATATTTTTTACAACATCACGCACATTAATAGCAAGATTAGCAAACGCATCTATTCTACTATGCAACATGAGAGGGTTTTCATCATGACGATTAACAAATCAAACGATTGTTCTAGTCTGGCTGAAGTAGTTGACCGAATTTTAGATAAAGGTGTGGTAATTGACGTATTCGCTCGTATTTCCGTTATTGGTATTGAATTAATTACCATTGAAGCTAGAATCGTGATTGCGAGCGTGGACACATGGCTAAGGTACGCCGAGGCCATTCGATTGCTTCATAACGAAAGAGAAGATTTCCTTTCTTCCAATAACAGCGGAAACAAACTTGAACAGCTAAACCTTTTGCAAGATTTAGATTTATAAACTCATAAAGGTGGATTAGAGAAGTGAAAGTAGCCGAAATCATGGAAGCCGTGACTGATTTTTTTAAAGAACACGTCGCTCCTCCTCATCGAATTATTTCGTATGAATCGATTCAAAATGGAGGATGGAAAATAACACTTGAAGCATTTGAAGAACAGGAATATATGAGGCGCTATGCAAAAGATGAACTGCTTGGTATCTATGAAGTGCTGGTCAATAAGCAGCATAACATTACGTCTTTTTCACGCACCAGCCTGCGCTATCGAAGCTCCCCAGCAGAGAAGTAAGCCTATTATTTTAATGGAAAGGAATGAAACAGAAATCGATGAGTGAAGCAACGGGCATTTATATTTTTTGCAGCATTCCCGCCACCGAGGCGCATACGTTTGGCAGCGTCACGATTGACCATCAAGAAAGAGCTACTTTTACCATTCACTACCGAGATGCAGCTATAGTGGCCGCGGCCTTTCCTCTTAAAGTTTATCACCCTACAAAAGAGAATGTCACGGCGCATCAGCAGGTGATTTCTAAAGTAATGAAGGAGCATGATTCGGTTATTCCAATCAGCTTTGGCAATGTGTTTCATAGTCAACAAGATGTTGAAATGCTGTTAGAAAACTTATATCCACAGTTCGCCTCCCTTTTCCCACAGTTAAAAGGAAAAATAGAAGTCGGACTAAAAGTAATTGGGAAAGCGGACTGGCTGAAACAAAAAGTGAATCAAGACTCTTCTTTGCAGCAAGTGCGAAACCCGCGTTCTGCCAATGCTGATTTTTATAAACAAATTGCGCACGGAGAAACAGCTCAGAAATTCTTTTTAAAGCTTCAGCACGACTGTAAAAAAGAGCTGTATCAACATTTAGAACCGATGGCTGAAGCGTCTAGACTTAACCCTCCTATTGTCGAAACGATGCTTTTGAACGCTTCTTTTTTAATTGACCGAGAAAAAGAAGCAGCGTTTGATGAACGTGTAAATGACTTGTATGAAAAGTGGAAGCACAAAGCCGATTTTAAATATTCCGGACCATGGGCTGCTTATAACTTTATTAATATTCAATTAAAAGTAGAAGAGAATGTATGATTCATAAATTGCTGCTGTCTCCTGTCACCCTCATTGTAAAAGTAGGACAGAAAATCAAGGAAGAAGCGGATAAAGAACTTTACGATGTCTCTTTTATTCAGCAAAAAATCGTTCATCTTCAAATGATGTATGAACTTGGAGAAATACCAGAAGATGCATATATGGAAAAAGAAAAAGAACTGCTGCTGAGGTATGAAGCAGCAAAAGAATACGAATTAAAAAGATGGGAATCAATGATGAAGAAACAAAAGTGAGGTTAAACGATGGAAAAGCTCATTTATTTATATGGTCTAGTTCCAACCGAAGAAGCTAAGCAAATTTCCTTCCCCGCCCTTGAAGGCATGGACAAGAACAACCCTATCTATACTCTTTGCTTTGATGATATTACCGCATTTGTATGCGACTTGCCAAGCGCTGAGTATTCAGAAGAAAGGCTAAAAGAAAAGATAGAGCAAGATATGAAATGGCTACAAGACAAAGCTATGCATCACCATGAGACCCTTCTTTTCTTACAGAAGCACTACACGCTTCTTCCAATGAAATTCTGTACTGTCTATAAAAGCAGGGACAGCTGCAAAAAAAGTATTGTCGATAACAAAGAAAAAACCCTCTCTTCTCTTCAGCTTTTAAAAAAATCTGAAGAATGGAATATAAAAGTGTATGCCCATACGAATCATTTAAAGAGCTATCTCTTAACATACAATGAAACGATTCAAAAGAAAAAAGAAGAAATAAATACGCTGCCTCCGGGCAGGCAGTTTTTTGAACGTAAAAAGATAGAAAGGCTTATTGAAGAAGAAACAGAAAAAGAACAGCTTTCGCTTTGTGATAATCTGCACAGTGAGATAAGTCCCTACGCTGCTTATCATAAAATCAAAAATAACTGGAGTCAAAAAATAACCGGCGACAGCTATAGCATGTGCTGGAACAGCATCTACCTTTTGTCCAAGAGCAATGTGGAATCGTTTCTAAAAGCCATTAGCAACAAGCAAACGCTTTACAAAAACATGGGACTAAACATTGAAGTAACAGGACCATGGCCTGCTTATCATATCGACACTCTGCGCTCGGAGAAAGATGCGGGATGACATCGCTGCGAAAACAAACGCTCGAGCAAAAAGACATTGCCCTCATTGATATATTAGATGTGATCCTCGATAAAGGAATTGCCATTAAAGGTGATGTATTGATTTCAATTGCCGGAATTGATTTAGTCTATCTTGATCTGCGGGTACTGATTTCTTCTGTAGAAACGCTGATAGGCTCACATGATCGTCAAATCATTTCTTCTGAGCAGTTTGAACAGGAAACGGAGGCGTTGCGAAATGGAAAATAACCTCAAACGAAACGGTCGCATTGAGCTGAGTGCGGAAAATGCTGAACAAGGCCTAGCGCAGCTTGTATTAACCGTCATTGAATTACTGCGGCAGCTCATTGAAAAACATGCGATTCGCCGAGTCGACAGCGGAAACCTAACGGACGTTCAAATCGAAGATCTGGGCGTGGCGTTGATGAAGTTAGAGAACAAAATGGAGGAGCTAAAATCAGTGTTTAACTTTACAAATGAAGATTTAAATATTGATTTAGGTCCCCTAGGAAAAGTGTTATAACAAGGAGTGAAAAAATGGCGGCGGAACATAACGGGCAGCTGGGCACCATTGTAGAAGTATTGGAAAAAGTATTAGATAAAGGTCTTGTCATTGCTGGAGATATTAAAGTGCAAATTGCTGATGTTGAACTCTTAACAATAAAAATCCGGCTGCTTGTCGCTTCTATTGATAAAGCAAGAGAAATTGGCATGGACTGGTGGGAAACAGACCCTTACCTATGTTCCAAAGCAAATCAGTCTTATCAAAAACTTCAGGCGGAAAATGACAGTTTAACGCAGCAAGTGGCATCTTTAACGCAGCGAATTCAAGATGATTTGCTTTCGCTTGATTAACAGCTCACTTTATATAAGGAGGAATAACAAACATGAATCCTGAACAAAAATCTACGCTGTCTCCTATTTCACAAGAGCAGCAAAGCCCCGATACTCAGCTAACGGAAAAAGAAGAGCGTATGCCGGAGTATACGCATACGTCGCTTAATCCAGACTCATAGAACAAAAAGAGAAATGCCTCGGCGTTTCTCTTTTTAATGTTTCTATACTTTTCTTCATTAATCATGACGTTGTGACAAATAAAGGTAAACATAATGAACATGGCGAATGAGTACTATTATCTATTAATGACAAAGGAGAACGAGCATGAAGAAAAAAGTGATGGGAGCAGTTTATGCTCTTTTAACGGTGTTCATTTTAAGTGCTTGCAGTACCGAAGACGTTATGACAAATCATTCAAATCCAAAAGTTTCTGCTTCTACTACAGTTAAACCGCTGACAAAAAAAGAATTTAGTGAAGTTGAAACATCAGAGTTAGCAAATCCTTCTAAAGAAGATTTTCGCAGTGTACGCATGATTCTTACGTTACGCGGTACCGATTCTCTGTCAGATATTCAAGTTAAGCTACCTCACTATAGAGAAGCTTTTAATAACATCAAAGATGATCGGCAAATAAGATATTGGTTTGGCAGCGGTGCAGATGAAGAGCAAGAAAACAAAAACATCTATACAAGGGAATTTATCCTTTATACGAAAGGCTTAACCGATAAGCAAATCAAAGATATTTTAGCAGCAGCTAAGGTAAAGACGTCCTGGGTGGTAAAAGATACAAAAGCGAAGGATCAATCTGAATTTGCTGCTGGTAAAAACATAAAGTTTGAAGCAAAATAAAAAATGCACCAATTAGCAAAAGCCCCCTTTATTAAAAGAGGGCTTTCTCCTATTATTTGAAGAACAATTACCTTGTCACCTGCAGCTAAAGGTTTGGGTTTGAGGCCAGACTTTCAGAGTGCAGCATATCTTCTAAGCTATCTACCCGTTATAAACGCTAGCGCATGTTCCAGGCTTCGGCTCATAGTAGCAGTGATTTTTGTATTGACCAGAAGCGGGCTGGCCGTACCATGTTGGAGGGCATGGAGCGGATGGATTAAAGTACCACAGTGCGTATTTCCCCGGGTGTTCTCTCCAATAATCCAAATTCTTTTTGGCTAACCTTTTTTCAACACCTCTTGCTCTTTGATAAAATACGTTTCCTTTTTGAACAGCCTCGAACGAATAGTTGCCTCCCTGCACCTGATAAATAACTTGCGGAACGGATCTTAAATTCTTGAAATCTAAACAGTTTGCTTTAAGGCGATTTACAATGACATTTCCAACATACAGCATGCCTTGTTTTCCTTCGCCTTCAGCTTCTGCTCTCATCATCCTTGCCATTAAAGCAACGTCTGAATCTCGATAATTTACTCTTGGCATTTTTTCACCCCAAAAATATACTATGAGAAAATTAGTTAAAGGTGAAACAGAAATATTAACCAATGATCTCGCTTAATATTTCTGTCGTGCACGGAAATCAACAGCGGTGTCACAAGCAATCTATACGAGTTGATTTCTCAAATTTGTTCGCTTTTAGACGATATGGGTTTAGTTGTGTCTTCACCTCGCTATAAAAAATAACCTCCGCTAAATAGCGGAGGTTATTTTTTATTTATCCAGCCCACACGTCTTTTGCGTATCGGCCCTTTTCTTCTAGCTGCTGCAGCCATAAGCGAGCGTCTGCTTCACTCACTTTATGAACTTCAGCATAGCTTTTAATAAGCGTTGCTTCAACGTCAGGTGCCATTTGGCTTCCGTCTCCGCAAATATAGAAGTGCGCTCCTTGATCAAGAAGTTCAATCAGTTTCTTGCCATCTTGTTCCATAACGTGCTGAACGTACGTTTTCGGCTGATTTGGTACGCGAGAAAAAGCGGTATGAAGCGTAATGATGCCTTCATTTTGTGCGTTTTCAAGCTCTTCTTGATACAGATAGTCTTCATGAGGTGAACGGCAGCCAAAGTATAAATGCGCTTCTCCAAGCGACTTTCCTTGTTCTTTTAACTGCTTGCGAGCCTGCACAAAGCCTCTAAACGGCGCGACGCCTGTTCCCGGTCCGACCATGACAATCGGTGTTTCAGAGTCTTTTGGCAGCGTAAAGCCTGACTGCGGTGTAGAAACAAAGCACGTAATCGTATCTCCTTCTTGCAGCTCGGCAAGATAGTTCGATGCAATTCCTTTATATTCTCCATATCCGCTCCACGCTTCTCCTGAGACAACGCTAACCGTGATGCTTGCTTGTTTTTCATCCACGCGAGGTGATGAAGAAATTGAGTAATAGCGCGGGCGTATGCTTGGAAGAAGGGCGATAAATTCGCTGAATTCCATTTCACACGCCGGATATTTTTCAAGCAGTTCAAGCATTGTTAAACGTTTTGCTAACACTTGTTCTTTGTACGCCTGCTTTTCAAGCAATGCTTCAAGCTCTACTTTATGCGGCGGGCAGACCGTTTTAGCAGCCATTGCGCGAAGCTGCGTGCGCGTAACAGGATCTTGAAGCTCCACATATTGCAGAAGCTCTTCTACTGATACTGTTTTACCGAGTGGCAAATGCGCTAATTTTTCTTCTTCAGCTTCCAGACGGATTTGCTGTGATACATCTAGACCGAACCTTGCTGTTACACGATTTACTATCTCTTCATAGTTGCGAGGAATAATCCCTAAATGATCTCCTTCTTGATAAGAAGCTTCTTTTGGAAGTTCAATTTCAAGATGACGCGTGCTTCGTGTACTGCCTGGCTGTTGAAGTTCTTTGCTTAATACGACGTTTGCTGAAAACGCACCGTGCATTTTAGCAAGCGGCATGTCCGCAGCGCTGTCGACAAATTGAAGTGAAAGCGTAGATTTATTATCTTCACTGTTTTCAATGTCGAGGTTAAAGTAGGCTGCTACGTCACTCCACATGTGTTCACGCCATTCTTCATATGTGCCTTCAAAGTCGTCGCTTGCATCTGCTTCACCGCGTTCAGCGATGTTTTCTGCTCCTTTAGCGGCAAGCGTTTCATCAATAAAAGCAGGCACTTTTTGATACGTAGTAGCCCAGTTTTTATCGCCGCACCCAAATACGGAGTAGCGAACGCCTTTTACTTCATCAGCAGACGCTTGGTCTAACCACTCGACAAACTGCTTTGCGTTATCAGGCGGATGTCCGTTATACGAAGCCGTTACAATTAACACAGCTCCTTCACGCGGAAGATTTCCTGCGTGGGAATCAAGCGTTGCGACTTTCGGTGCGAATCCTTTGCTCATCGCAATATCCGCTAAATCACGCGCCGTTCCTTCGGCTGTTCCCATATTTGAACCGTATAGCACAAGCAGCGGCGTATTATGAGCGTTTTCTACCTTTTTGCGTACTTTTTTAGCAGACTGTTCAGTGCTAGGTGAAGGAATACCACCAAGCGGAATTTGTTTCGATTTTGCTTTTACCACAAAGCCTTCAGGTTTTAACGTTAAAGTTTCTTTAATATCCAGCTCGTAGTTTGTATGATCTTCAAAATCAAAGTGTTTTAGCATCATACCAAGTACAAGCGTTGCTTCATGAAGAGCGAACTGCTGACCGATACACGCGCGCTGCCCGTTTCCAAATGGTTTAAACGCATGCTGCGGAATCGCGCTTGGGTTTTCAAAACGCTCTGGGCGGAACTCTTCTACATCGTCTCCCCAGATCGTTTTATCACGGTGAAGCTGAGGAATCAGAACCATCAGTTCATCGCCTTTTTCTAACGGATATTCTCCTCCAAGCACCGTATCCTCTTTTGCATATAGAGAAAACGCAGGAGCCGTCGGCCATAAGCGCAGCGCTTCATTTAAGACCATGCCCACATATTTAAGCTGTTTGACTTGTTTGTAGGTTGGAACAGGATCTACTAGAACTCGTGCTGCTTCTGCTGCTGCTTTTTGTAATACATGTGGATTTTTCACTAAGAAATACAGCGCAAATGATAAAAGACCACTTGTTGTTTCGTGTCCCGCAATTAAGAACGTAATAATTTGATAGCGAATGTTCTCGTCATCAAGCGGCTCACCTGTTTCTGGATCTTTTCCGTTTAGCATATGCGTTAGTAGATCATCGCTTTGTTCACCGCTTGCTTTGCGATCTGCAATAATTTTATCTACTAGGTTGTTCATCACCTTAACATCTTCTTGAAACTGGCGCTTATTTTCATCATAAGCTGGGTCATCTGGATTTGCACGCTGCAGCTTTTTCATCGATTCGTCCAATGCACGGACCATACTTGTAATAAACGGGTGCGGCTGATCGCGATAAAAGCTGTTAAAGCGATAGTTAAAGCCGCAAAGACCAATGGTGTCAAGCGTTAATCGCGTCATATCTTCGGGTACTTCAATATGCTCATCTGCATTTAGGCGCTCCCACTTTTGAATAAGCTGTACGGCGATATCGACCATCATCGCGTGATAGCCTTTCATTGCCTGCTGGCTAAAGCTTGGAAGTAAGATGTTGTGTGCTTTTTTCCAGTTTTTTTCATGAGTCCAGCTTGTAAATAAACCGTCTCCTGCAAAATCACGCACAAATTTAAGCGCTTGACTTAAGTTTTTATCGAATCGGGACTCATCGCATGCTTCTTTAATTAGACGCTGACTTGATAAGTAGCGCGTTACACGGCCAGGCGCTTCAAATTTAAAGATTTCCCCTAATTCATCCGCAATTTTCATCAGCGTTTGAAGTGGTTTGTCTGTGTTTAATAAAGGTAAGTTTTTAAGCTCTCCAAACGTTTTTGGCTGAGGCATTTCTTTAATTGTCATGTTATCCCTCTTTCATTTGTTAAGTTTCATGATTGTCTGCTAAGTGCTGCCCACAGACTCTCTTCTACACCTGTAAGAAGTTCATCAGTTAAAGATAAGTAGTCATTTTCAATCATTTCATATACTTCCATGAAACTTCCAAATAAAATAGCAATTAGCGCATTTTCAGGAAGATTCCTAATCACACCTTGCCTTTGTCCTTCTCTGAAGAACCTGCAAACAAATTCCACTAGCTTTTGATATGCTAAGCGGCTCTCTTCTGTTAAAAAAGCTCCTTGGCTATGAGTTTTAATAAATCCAAGAGCACGAGGATGGTTTTTAGTAAATGTCACCATACCTTCAAAGATATGATGAAACCCATCTCGGTATCCATCTCTCTCGTTTGCCAGACCGCTTTCAATGCACTGTAAAAACTCATTTACGTGCTGTTGAAATAGCTCATTTACAAGGCTTTCTTTATTTTTAAAGTAGCGATAAATTGTTCCTGCTCCTACTTTGGCATTCTCTGCAATCATTGGCATCGTTGTTGCATCAAATCCTCTTTCTGCAAACAGCAGAAGCGAAGCAGAAAAAATCGCTTTTTGTTTTGTTGGAGTAGATTCCACTTTATCACCTCTTTCCAAAAACGGAATGAACGTTCATTCCGATATAATTACAAGTATAAAAAACTGCATCTTAATAGTAAAAAGATAACTAGAGAAGTGGAAAGAAAAGGTTCTTTCACTCTAATTTTATACCATTTAAAGGTAAATAATGGAGTCTTTCAGAATATTTTATGCTTACAGAAAATTAGTCCACTTATCCCCTTCATTAACATAATTTAACACAATCTATTAAAGGCAGAAGTTTAAAGGAAAAGCAACGTGGAAATAGAAAAGAGTTACACAAGGCGTAAAGGAGGATTAAAAATGAATCAAGCAAGAGTTATAGAATACGAAGAAATGCTTCGTTCAGCCATGCTTTCTAATAACGTAGAGTTATTAGAAGAATTACTTTCAGATGAGCTTATTTTTGTGAATCACTTTGGGCAATGGTTGTCAAAAGAACAAGATATAAATGCTCATCGTTCAAAAAGTCTTGATATAGCGGGCATCGAAGTGTTGGAACAAGAAATTAAACTGTTTCAGGAACTTGCCGTTACCGTTACAAAAGTAGCGCTAAATGGGTCGCTTGCAACTGGTGAATCTATTGGAGGCGAATACTGCTATACGCGAATTTGGGAAGATGTCGGAGGGAAATTAAAGGTTATTTCTTGTCACTGCAGTTCTAGAGCATAATCAACGCTGTCATAATAAAAAACATCCCTTCTTTACTAAGAGGGATGTTCCTTTTGCTCATTAAAAGATTTTCTTTCTGTCTCTGTCATCTTTTAAAATCTCCACCGCTTCACGGAACCGCTGTGAATGAACAATCTCTCTTTCTCGTAAAAATCGTAAGCTGTCGTTTAAATCTGGATCATCTGATATATCAATTAACCATTGATATGTAGCTCTTGCTTTTTCTTCTGCCGCTATGTCTTCATAAAGATCTGCAATCGGATCTCCTTTTGCCTGTATATACGTAGCTGTAAACGGAACCCCAGCAGCGTTATTGTAATAAAGTGCACTATCATGGTTCACATAATGTTCTGTTAATCCCGCTGCCTTCAGCTGCTCCGGCGTTGCATCTTTTGTTAGCTTATAAATCATTGTAGCAATCATTTCAAGGTGAGCAAACTCTTCTGTCCCAATATCGTTTAGCAGTCCAACAACTTTATCGGGAATTGTATAGCGCTGATTCAAATACCGAAGTGCTGCTGCAAGCTCTCCGTCCGCCCCCCCGTACTGTTCCATTAAATATTTGGCAAGCGTTGGATTACACGTACTTACTTTCACTGGATACTGCAATTTCTTTTCATACACCCACATATAGTTCCCGCCTTTATCTGCTTATATTTGCCATGGCCAAGGGCTTGTTCCCCAGCTCCACTTTCCATCGGTATAGCTGTTTCCATATTGCTGGAGCGGCCCGTACTTTGTTTCAAAGTTTCTTTTTAACTGCATAGCCTGCTGCGCGTATTCGTTAAACTGCTGCATAGCCTGCTGGTCATTTGGATGGGTATCTAAATACAGCGTTAATTCTACTAATGCAAAATCAATCGCCTGTATTTCTTCTAAATCCTGATAGTACTCCGGAGGTAGTTTCTTCATTCTTCATCCCTCTTCTTATCTTTGTATGGATTTTCATAGTAGTCCCAAAAAGCCGGCCACAGCGTGCCTTTTTTTAGCGCTTCTTTCGGTGAAAACTGCTGCAGATTCGGCGGCTGAAATCCCATGTATAATTGAGGCGGCGTAGAATAATACTTCACTCCTATCGGCCGGCAAGGATCATAGATACTGTGGAAAGGCTGATAGGTCTTAACCGGTGTAAACATCTTTTTTGGATTGTTATCCATGAAAAGTCCTCCTCTAAAAACATACTCTGTTTTATCCTATTCAGCTTTTATCGAGTTCATGAAGGAATTTACTTCTGACTTAGGAACCAAACTTTTTTTCATAAAAAAGACCTATGTAAAAAACGCTATAATTGCCCAATGCCTTTAGGCAGCTTTCTCATACTTTATAAAATAGTAATCAAAAAATGGACATTAACTACATGGATTTTTATTCTTACCCGACAAGGTTTTCTGGACCTCAGCTCCCGCCCGGTCCACCTAGACCACCAGGCGGTTTACCTACACCTAGCCCGCAGCAAGCTCCAACTTCCCCTCCGCCGGCATTTATTCCAGCTCAACAAACGGCAACTCCATTTGCTGTTGGTCCAGGAGCCATTTCTCTATGTCTATTCCGCAACACGTTCATATGGCTTAGAAACGGCTCTAGCTTCTGGTATTTTCCTATTTTTGCAGGCCCGCGATCGGTTGCAGGACTTAGATGGAACGGACGTTTTTGGACCATTTTTGGTGTCGATACACGACAAATTGTTTCGTTTACGTGTTTTTAAACGTAATATAAACCAATACCGTTTTAGGATTAAGAAAATTACTAAGAGCCCCTTACATATATGCTTCTTTATAGCAGCGATTAGATAAAGACTTTACAGTTTTTGTTTCTTCTGAAATGGCCTCCAATGAGAGCGTATTTTTGGTCAGAAATATTCTGATGCCTAAGTAAAATAAGTACGCTGCCCCTATGTATTTAATGGTGTTAAACAGGTACACCGACTGAGCGATAGCAACAGACAAGCCAAGCACAGCAATGAACGTCCAAAACGTGAGGCCTGTAGCCATGCCGAGTATGGTAAAACGTCCTGCTTTTGCTCCGTGATGAAGCGTATTTTTCATGATAAGAATTGTATCAGCACCAGGTATCATGGACATGACCAATGCCATCAGCATGTAAGCAGCTAAATGATCCACAGTATTTCTCTCCCTTTTAAGCTATTACTAACATCCTGTTTTCTTTTCACTTTCAAATATTTTTATATATTGTTTTGGTGTTAGCCCAACCTGACTTTTAAAAAATTTAGTCAAATGACTTTGATCACTGAATCCCGTTAAAAAAAATACGTCAATCGTTTTTTTTCCTTGCTCTAGCAGCTTTTTAGCCTGATTGATTCGAATTGTTTCCAAGTAGCTATATGGAGAGATTCCTTTTTGCTTTGTAAAAGAGCGCAGCAGCCGGTATTTGCTCCATCCAATTAGCTGACTTAACTCATCCAGCGTGATCTTGTTTGTATAGTTGTCTTCCAAATAGCTGCAGATCGTTGTGATTTCATGAGACATGTCAACAACGGCTGACGAAAGAAAAGAAAGATTTGAATGATCCCGCATGAGTTCTTCTAGCAAATATAAAAATAACTCTTCTTTCCTCTAGTAATTTTCCGCTCAAATGATAAAATATAGACACATTTTATGGACGAAAGAAGGGATACCGTGAAATATAGACAAATTAAATGGCTGATTTTGCTTCTTCCAACTCTGACCATCGCGCTTTGGGAGTATGTTCGCCATGCCTTTTTGCTCCCTTACATCTCAATGGATATGGGAAATGTTCTTTCTCCGCTGCTTGTCTTTTTTGTAACGCTTGTGTTTGTCCGCTATTTATTTTCTATTTTAGAAAAAATGCAAGAGGAACTAAGGCAAGAAAAAGAAAAGAAAGCTGCGCTTATTGAACGTGAAAAATTAGCGAGAGAATTGCATGACGGCATTGCACAGTCGCTGTTTCTCCTATCTGTTAAAATGAACAAGTTCGGAAGAAAAAACAACTTAGAGCAGGATCCTGATTTTATACGAATGAAGCAAACTCTGCAGCATGTTCATGACGATACGCGCCAAGCGATTACAAATTTAAAGCACTCTCCTTCAGACTCTTCAGAAAGCTGGACTGAAAGCATTCATCAATACGTCGATGATTTAACACATACTCATTTACTAGATGTCAATTTAGATTGGAGACTATCAGAAACAACGCTGTCGAGAAAAGAAAAAAATGAGCTGTTTGCCTGTGTGAAAGAAGCTGCTATGAACGTCATTAAACATGCAAAAACAAATAAAATCTGGATTACAGCCAGTGAAACAGCAGGCGGATGGATTTGTGAAATTACAGATTCCGGTATAGGTTTCACCTCTGAATCTCTCAAGGCCGGGCTTGGTTTACAAATTATGAAAGATCGTGCTAAAGATATGAACTGGGACTTTTCCATTCAGCGAAAACAGAACCAAACGACTGTTAGTATTAAAAAGGAGGTTACGTAAATGCAGCCGTTTCGTATTTTGATTGTAGATGATCACGCTCATGCAAGAGAAGGCATTCGCGATATTTTAGAAGAATATGAAGATTTTATTATTGTTGGCGAAGGAACCAACGGACAAGAAGCCATTGAACTGACCGGAAAATTAATGCCCGATATCGTTTTAATGGATATCGGAATGCCTGTGATGGACGGTTTAGAGGCAACAAAACAAATTAAGCTTCAGTTTCCATACGTTAAAATTGTGGTTATCACGGTTTCAGACGATATTACGGATTTATTTGATGCGCTGAAAAAAGGCGCACAGGGCTATTTGTTAAAAAACCTGCAGTCTGAAATGTGGTACGACTATTTGCGTGCGTTCGCTTTAGACGAAGTTCCTATGTCAAAAGAAATTGCGTTTCAAATTTTAAAAGAGTTTCCTCAGGAAACGTCTATTACAAAACCCGATACTCCCCTTTCTGCACGAGAGCTTGAAGTACTTCAATTAGTGGCTAAAGGACTGTCGAACCGTGATATCTCCGCGCAGTTATTTATTTCTGAACACACGGTAAAAAGCCATTTAAAAAACATTTTAAGCAAGCTTCATTTAGAAAATCGCGTGCAGCTGACAAGCTATGCGTTTCAAAATGGCTTAATGAACTAACAGCTTTCACGAGCTGTTTTTTTATTAGCCCCTTCCTCTTATAAGCCCCAACAATCACTCTCAGGGGTGATGGCTAATTATCCCTTTCCTTCTATAATAAAAGCACGTTAGTTAGTAAAAAGGAGGAAAAGAGAAAAATGATGCAGGAAAAGCGCGAAGAATCAGCGAGTACAGCTGAAAAAAGCACGGCGCGTTCTCAAGGTCTATACAAAGCCATATGGCGCTGGCATTTTTATGCAGGTTTAGTGTTTACTCCGTTTCTTCTTATATTAGCTGTTACTGGCGGGATGTATTTATTCAAGCCTCAAATTGAAGAAAAACTGTACCACGACTTGTATCATGTACAAGCTCAGTCACAGTCTGTATCCCCTTCAGCGCAAGTACAGGCTGTAAAGGAAAAATATCCAGACGCTGATGTGTTGACTTATAAGCCCAGTGAGCGCTCTACTCGTTCTTCAGAAATAGGAATTTCATTAAAAGACCATACATATACGATTTTTGTTAACCCTCACAATGGTCACATCATAGGAAAATTAGATGATTCGAGTCGCTTGATGAATCAAATTGAAGAGTTCCACGGAGAGCTGATGGCAGGAACAGCCGGTGATCGTATCGTAGAACTTGCGGCCTGCTGGGCAATTGTCTTAATTGTAACCGGTGCTTTTTTATGGTGGCCGCGCAAAAAAGACAAAATAAAAGGCGTGCTGATTCCTCGTTTTTCAAAAGGTAAAAATGTACTGATGCGTGACCTTCATGCAGTACCGGCCTTTTGGATTTCAGCCGGGATGCTTTTTCTTGTACTAACGGGGCTTCCGTGGTCAGGACTGTGGGGCAATGCGTTTCAGCAAGTCGCCACAAACGCAGGCGTTGGGTACCCTCCGTCTATTTGGGTAGGCAGTGCTCCTACTTCAACCGTGCAAACAAAAGATGTAGCGGACGTGCCTTGGGGAGCTGAAACGTTAGAAGTTCCAAGCTCCACAGCTTCGCAATATACAAAAGTATCGCTTGATGACATTGTCACGATTTCAAGAGAACAGCATATGCACGACGGCTACACCATTTCCATTCCGCAAGAGCCTCAAGGCGTGTATACACTTTCTGTTTTTTCACCAAGAGCTCAGGATGAAGCCACCATTCACCTTGATCAATACACCGGAGCTGTGTTAGCAGATTATCGGTACGACAATTATGGATTTATGGGTAAATTGATTGCGCTTGGTATTACGCTTCATAAAGGCACACAGTTTGGATTTATCAATCAGCTTATTGGCCTTATTATTTGTATCGGAATTGCTGGTATCGCTATCAGCGGAGCCTTACTGTGGTGGAAGAGAAAACCAGATAAAAACATGGGGGCTCCTAAAGTTCCTGAAGGAAATGCAATGCGAATCGTGACGTGTATAATCGTCGTGTTTGGTCTCGTCTTTCCTTTAGTCGGACTATCCTTGATTATCGTATGGCTTTTAGATTTCTTTGTCATCAAACGAATTCCAGCATTGAAGCGGTTTTTAATAAACGCATGATTTACGAAACGATGTGAGGTGCAGTAACAATGAACAAATGGAAAATACCCGGATTGGTCATACTCAGTACACTTGTACTTTCCGCGTGCTCTGTAAACAGTAACGCAGACCAGCTCTACAAGCAGCCAAAGCCGCTGTCTGCGCATGTGATGCTTCCTGAAAATATAGAGCCACAGAGCACACAGGTGTTAGAAGTGCACGTAATGCAAGAAAATAAAACGGTGGATGATGCCAAAATCGTTCAGTTTAACGTGTGGAAAAAAGATGCTCCCGGTAAAGTCGAAACAGCAAAGGCACATTATGACGGCAGTATGTACAAAGCAAAAGCAACTTTTGAAGAGGATGGTATTTACTATATTAAAACCGATATTAATGCCCGCGGTGAGCATATCCTTCCTACTCAGCAAGTCGCAGTAGGCACCTTATCGAAAGAAGAGTTGCGTTCACTGCAGCCAGCTGAAAACGAAACGCATCATCATCACTCTCATCACTAGACATAAGCTCACGTTCATCTGCTGAACGTGAGCCTATGTCTTTCTTATGAATTCTAGCTAGTTCCATTATATGTTTTTACATTTTTTTCTTATTACTTTAAAATAAAAGTGATAAACGTTTTATAAAGGAGTTTTACAGATTGAAAAAAATTGTTTCTGGTATTTTAATTTTAGTATTAGCCGTTATTGTTATGATTGAAGGAAATCCGTTAGAGCAGAACTCTTCAACGAATACCTCCTACGATGAAGTAATTACCTTCCCTGCTGATCGTTATCCTGAAACTGCAGCGCACATTCAACATGCAATCGATAAAGGAAAATCGGCTGTTTGTACAATCGACCGAGACGGGGCCGAAGAAAACCGCCGTGAGTCTTTAAAAGGTATTCCGACTAAAAGCGGCTATGACCGAGATGAGTTTCCGATGGCCTTTTGTGAAGAAGGTGGAAACGGCGCAGATATTGAATATGTAAAGCCTTCAGACAATCGAGGCGCCGGGTCTTGGATCTCACATCAAGTAGACGAGTTTCCTGACGGTACGAAGGTTTTAATTGAGGTGAAGTAAAAAGAACGGTCATCGCGACCGTTCTTTTTTTTATGTTGAGAGCCTGTATAAGAAAAAGAATAAAAAAAGAAAAATTGCTCTTGCCTAAAGATACTCTTCACTTTTAAAATAAAAACGTGTGTGTTACATATATGCATCATTGTTTTATAGGAGGAATGAGTTTCTTGGACAATCTATGGCAGCAGCTACTTCCTGCCTCATGGCAATTAACTTTATTTATTTTCTTTTTTGTCTATATCTTGCGCTACAAACAAGAGAATAAATTCAGCATGCAGCTTCACTTGCTGCTTAAGTTTCTTTATGCCGTTATTTTGATTTTAAATGCGGTGTTGTTTTTAGTGGAAAGTCAGCGCGATTTTCTTTTTTATGCAACGCTTTTCATGAGTATCCTGACTATTATTTTGATGGAGTTCACGCTTTCTGCAAAAAAACAGAACGAGCTTGATTTTATTTCAGCCTTTTCTTGCTGTGTTCTTCCAATTTTTATTTCTTTACTTGAACTTAGTTAATGAACCAAAGGCCTCTGGGGATCCAGAGGCCTTTTTGATGTTATTGATCTTTGTTGTTACGGTCCATCATATCTTTTGGATCTTCTACAATATCTTCTCGATCACGGTTGTTGTCTTTTTCATCATCTCGATACATCTTGTCATTTTTATCTACGCCAGGTACGTTATTGTTGTTGTTCATATTGTCTAAGCCCGTGTTTACAAACGCCACGTATACTTTGTCGATTTTACTATCTGCTTCTCTTACGCGGTCCGCAATTTTTTGTTCAAAATCAGTTGAAACTTCATGGTAAGTGTCGCCGTTATACGTTACAGTGTTCACCTTGCCGTTATCGTTGTTGTCAGCTGCGTCATTTCCAGCTAGGTCTACCGTTACATAGGCATTATTATTATCGCGAAGCACATATGCATCATCAACTTCCTTCATATCTTCTACATTTTGCGCTGCTTCAACTGACTTGGTCGGCTGATCAGTATTATCCATTGGGATATTATTATCTACTCCGTCATTTGTAGCAGTGTTGCGTAAGTCATTTTGAGTATTGTCCATTGCGTTATTGTCTTTATTTCCTCCACATGCAGCTAAGCCTGAAAGAAAAAGAACTGAGGAAGCAATGATAAGTCCTTTTTTCATTTTTACCATCTCCTTAAATATAGTTTGCAGTCGTATTATGCTTAATTTTTGCAAAACTATTCACAGGAAGTAAAAGATTCAAAATCCCTTTTCCATTCTAAGCTTACTAAAAACACACATTGATTCACTGAATTGTTGAAGTAACGAAAATAATTTAACCCATGCATTTCCCCCAAAGGAAACAGCTTTTTATGACATATAAAAAGGTGCTTCGCGTGTTAAACGAAGCACCTTTTATCTCTCATACTATGACTGCGCTAATTCACTTTTTTAAGTTAAACTGATCGTGAGGCAGCTAATTTCTCAATCGGGGCTTGTTCAATGTCTGCTGCTGATATATTAAGCAATTTTTCTAAAACAGCCGTTATGCCCTTATTTGTTTCATTACTTTTTTTGCAGTCATTAATATGCTGGTTTAATTGTTTTTTATAAGCCTCGGTATGAATGAGCCACTGACTTAAAAGCTCTTTTGTCGCCTTTCTTTCGTCTTCGCTTTTAGCTCCAAATAAGCTTTCCATATCAGGTTCTTGAATAATTAGCTTACTAAAATCTTCGCTTACTGCAAGCCAAAAATAGTTCTTTTCGTATTCGTAATATCTGTGTTCTTTTAATAAAAAGTAGCCAATTTCAAATTCAATGCGATAGAGCGGCTGGTTAACTTTCGGCGCATGAAGGCTTTTAAAGTTAATATGCTCTACATCATCTACATAAACCTCTAAACCGTATTGGGTTTTAATCATCTTAGCGTCTACTGTATTCATGGTGTTTACCTCTTTAAGGATATTATGAGAGAACGCGTGCATTCTTTTCTAGAATGCGCACGTTCTTTATCTTTTACTTAGTTTTGAACAGCATTTTTCCAATCAGCCGCAAATTTTTCAATTCCTTGTTCGGTTAAAGGATGTTTAACAAGCTGCTCGATTACTGAATATGGAATAGTTGCAATATGAGCTCCGGCAAGGGCTACGCGTGTAACGTGGTCCGGATGTCTTACAGAAGCCGCAATGATTTGAGAGTCAATGTTTTGAATGCGGAACAGCTCGGCAATTTTAGCCACAAGCTGCACGCCGTCTTCTGAAATATCATCAAGGCGACCAAGGAACGGAGATACATATGTTGCACCTGCACGAGCCGCTAAAAGCGCTTGGTTTACAGTGAAAATAAGCGTTACGTTTGTTTTTACACCTTTTTTAGCAAGGTAACGAGTCGCTTCTAGTCCAGCGAGTGTCATTGGAAGCTTAATCGTAATGTTTTGATCCCCGCCGTTAATTTTGATTAATTCTTCTGCTTGGGCAATCATGTCTTCTGCTGTTTCGGCATCCGGCGTCACTTCTGCTGAAACGGATTCTACTTCTGGAACGGTTTTTAAAATTTCTTCAATACGATCTTCAAACTTTACGCCTTCTTTTGCAACAAGAGAAGGGTTTGTTGTAACGCCAGATAAAACGCCCAATTTGTATGCTTTTTTAATATCGTCAAGGTTTGCAGTATCAATAAAAAATTTCATTTTTTCATTCCTCCATTAGTTTTTTTTACTATACCCACTATTTCACTTGTTATTTCTTTTCCACAGCATGGCCGCCAAACTCGTTTCGAAGTGCGGAAACTACCTTTCCTGTAAAGGTATCATCTTCAAGCGAGCGATAGCGCATCAGTAAAGACATCGCAATAACTGGCGTAGCTGTTTGAAGATCTAGAGCGGTTTCTACCGTCCATTTCCCTTCACCAGAAGAGTTCATAACTCCTTTGATGTCATCTAGCTTAGCATCTTTAGAGAATGCATTTTCTGTTAATTCCATTAGCCATGAACGAATAACAGATCCATTGTTCCATACTCTTGCCACTTTTTCGTAATCATAGTCGAACTGGCTTTTCTCAAGAACTTCAAATCCTTCTCCGATTGCAGCCATCATCCCGTATTCAATGCCGTTATGAACCATTTTTAAAAAGTGCCCGCTGCCTGCTTCTCCAGCGTATAGATACCCGTTTTCTACTGCTGTATCGCGGAAAATAGGTTCAACAATTTCCCACGCTTCACGATCTCCGCCAATCATATAACAAGCGCCGTTACGAGCGCCTTCCATTCCGCCAGATGTTCCAACGTCCATAAATTGGATTTTGTTTTCTTTTAACTCGTTATAGCGTCGAATAGACTCTTTGTAATGAGAGTTTCCGGCTTCAATAACGATATCTCCTTCAGCTAAAAGAGGCTTCACTTCACTAATAACAGAATCAACAACCGTATGAGGAACCATCAGCCATACAACTCTTGGTGTTTCTAGTGACTGAACAAGTGCCTGTAAGCTTGATACTCCTGAAGCACCGTACTCTTTCATTTGTTCCACTGCGTTTGAATTTACGTCAAATGCTACAACGTCATGATGCTGATCCAATAAGTTTTGTCCTAAGTTAATCCCCATTTTCCCTAAACCAACTAATCCTACTTTCATATGAACAGCTCCTTCTAGTTATCTTTCCATCTTCTGATTTAAGCTTTTAGCAATTCATTTGCTTGTGCCACTACGTTTTCTTCTGTAAATCCAAACAGCTTCATCACATCAGCTCCGGTTCCTGAAGCACCAAATGTGTCAACTGCTAAAACTTTTCCTTTTGGCCCTACAAAGCGTTCCCAGCCAAGTGAAATTCCCATTTCCAGAGAGATTCGTTTTGAAATAGATTCAGGCAAGACGTGCTCCTGATACTCTTTTGACTGCTTGTTAAACAGCTCCCAGCTAGGCATTGCTACAACTCGGACGGATGTACCTTCACGTTCCAGCTGAGTTTTAGCATTGACCGCTAGTCCTACTTCAGAACCTGTAGCGATAAAAATCATCTCCGGCTTATCGTTTGTTTCGGTCAATACGTAAGCTCCTTTAGCTAGGTCGTTGATATTTTGTTTTGTTTCTTCAAATACAGGCAAGTTTTGACGACTAAGCACTAAGGCCACAGGACCTTCCACTTGCTGAAGAGCGTAAGCCCAAGCGCTTGCCGTTTCGTTTGCATCAGACGGACGGATTACGGTAAGCCCTGGAATTGCACGGAGAGAAGCTAAATGTTCAACGGGCTCATGAGTTGGTCCATCTTCTCCTACTGCTATGGAATCATGAGTAAACACATATGTGACCGGCAGCTTTTGCAGTGCTGCTAAACGAATCGCTGGACGCAAGTAATCATTAAAAACAAAGAATGTACTGACAAACGGCTTCACACCGCCGTGAAGAGCCATCCCATTACCGGCCGCTCCCATTGCGTGTTCACGTACTCCGAAATAAATATTTCGATTACCGAAATATCCAGGTGCGTAAGGGCCTTCTTCTTTAATGTCCGTCATCGTGGAATGCGATAAATCAGCGCTGCCTCCAAAAATAGATGGCACAGATTTAATGAAATAATTAATCGCTTCTCCGCTTGCAACACGAGTCGAAATCGCTTTTTTCGATGAAAATGTTAAAATATCATTCACTTCAATTAACGCTTCCCCCGTGATGGCACATTCTAATTCATCAGCCAGCATAGGGTATTCTTTTTGGTAAGAAGCAAACAGCTCGTTCCACTCTGCTTCTGCTTTCATCCCTTTTTCTTCTAGCTTTTCAAAATGGGCTTTTACTTCTTGTGGCACATAGAAGTTTTCTTCCGTTCCCCAGCCATAGGCTTGTTTTGTTGCTTTTGCTTCTTCTTCTCCAAGCGGATTGCCGTGTGCTTTATTTGTTCCCGCTACTTTCGGGCTTCCGTAGCCAATAATTGTTCTCACTTCGATAAGCGTTGGCTGTTCGGTGTTCTGCTTCGCTTTTTCGATGGCGCTTGTGACTTCATCCACGTCATTTCCATCTTCTACACGTAAATACTCCCAGTTCGCAGATTCCGCTCTTTTCTGGATATTTTCGCTAAATGAAAGATTTAATTCCCCGTCTAACGAAATATCGTTGGAGTCATATAAAGCGATAAGTTTGCCAAGCTTCATATGGCCAGCCATTGACATCGCTTCATAAGAAATACCTTCCATTAAGTCACCATCGCCTACTAACGTATACGTATAGTGATCAATAACAGGGAAATTTGGTTTGTTAAATTTTGCTGCTAAGTGGGCTTCTGCCATTGCCATTCCGACTGCATTTGCAATTCCTTGGCCTAAAGGGCCGGTTGTTGCTTCCACGCCGTCCGTATGGCCAAATTCAGGATGCCCAGGGGTGTTACTGTTTAGCTTGCGGAAGCTTTTTAAATCTTCTATTGATACATTGTATCCGCTTAGATGAAGCATGCTATAAAGCAAGCTTGAGCCATGACCGGGTGATAAGATAAAACGATCTCGGTTAAACCAGCTTGAATTTGCAGGATTATGCTGTAAGTGATTTGCCCACAGCGCATAGGTCATCGGAGCCGCTCCCATCGGAAGCCCCGGATGGCCTGAATTGGCTGCGTTTACGGCATCAATTGACAGGGTGCGAATCGTATTAACTGCAAGTGTGTCTATGTTGGTACTCATGTGTCATCCTTCTTTCGCTTTGTTTGTATTAAACTGGATGCACTTCGCGTGATTGACTTACTGTTTCTTCATCCAACCACCACTTAAAACCGTCTTTTTCTAAAAGTGCATGTGATGCATCTGGGCCGTGTGAACCAGCCGCATATTTGTGAAGCAGCACTGTATTTTCCTCAAATGCTTCAAGAAGCGGCTGAACCCATTCCCAAGCTAGCTCTACTTCTTTCCAATGAGCAAAGAATGTGGAATCTCCGGCACATGCATCTGCAATAAGACGCTCATATGCTTCCGGTGCTCCTTCTTGCTGACCTGAGAAATTAATTTGCACAGGCTCAATATGACCATGATTAAATGGATTTTTGCTGTTTAACTGCAGCGTAATATTTTCGTGCGGGTTGATTTCAATGATCAACAGATTTGGAGATGTTATTTCTCCTTTGTCTAAGTACAACTCTTTTAGCGAGTCTTTGAATTCAATAACAATTCGCGTCGCTTTTTCTGCCATTCTTTTCCCTGTACGGATGTAGAAAGGAACGCCTTTCCAAAGCGAATTATCGATATATAGTCTGGCTGCTAAAAACGTGTCCGTCTGCGAAGATGGTGAGACACCAGGCTCGTTTATATAGCTTGGCACTGAAGCCCCGTTTATTTTCCCAGCCTCATATTGACCGCGAACAACGTCTAAATCCATATCTTCTTTTACAAGCGGACGAAGCGCTTTTAACACATTTATTTTTTCTTGTCGAATATCATCAGCGCTAATACGAGTCGGTAAGTGCATGGCCGTCATCATCAGCATTTGCAGCATATGATTTTGAACCATATCTCGAATGGCTCCTGAATGGTCATAATAGCTTGCTCTTTCCTCTACACCGACCGTTTCACTTGCTGTAATTTGTATATTCGCAATATGTTCGTTATTCCATAATGATTGAAGAATAGGATTAGCGAATTCCAGCGCTTCTAAATTTTGCACCATCGACTTGCCAAGATAGTGGTCAATGCGATAAATCTCTTCTTCTTTAAACGCTTTGCTTAAGTTTTCGTTTAATTGACGAGCTGACTGTAGATCACGGCCAAATGGTTTTTCAATAATTAACCGTTTCCAACCTTTTGTAGCACCTAAGCCACCTTCTTTAATATGCTCGGCAATTGTACCAAAAAATTCTGGTGCAACGGAGAGATAAAACATTCGGTTGCTTGGAATGTTTAGTTCTGCTTCGCGTGCTTCTACTAGATTTAACAGACTTTTATAGTCTTCAGCATTCGTTGCATCCAATTGGCTGTAGCGAAAAGCTGAAAGAAAATGCTGCATAAGAGATGAATCCTTCTCGACGCGACGTGAAAAAGTATGAATAGCTTCTTTTACTTTTTCTTGAAAATCAGCATCGGACATCTCCCTTCTGCCTAGTCCCACAACAGAAATTGATTTAGGGATTTTCCCGTCTACAAATAAATTATAGAGTGCAGGATAAATTTTGCGTTTCGCTAAATCACCTGTTGAACCGAATAAAACAAAAGTCATCGCTTCCATATCTCTTCCTCCTGTTAGGAAAAATATAATCTTTTAAAAGTAACTTTTCTTTCACTCGTTACTTTATGTAACCTATCTTATTCCTGAAATATTTTTTCGTCAAGATATTAAACTCGTAAAAAATCATTTCAATTTTCTTTTTTCTTTAAACCTTATAGCAGCTTATCTCGGTTAGTTTATGGAAAAATAATAAAAATACTCTTTAGTTGAATTTAGAAAATAAAACTGCTTTAATGGATTTGATAGAATTGTATGAAAGTAAAAACATACATAATGTTTGCATATGTGCCGGGGAAAAATATCAAAAGGTGGAAGTAACATGAAAGCTCAGCTAATGAAGAAGGTTGAAGATCTATCTGTTTTTCGCGTAAAAAAAATCGCAGAACACTTTAAGGGAGAAAGAAAGTTTGACCTCTTTCTTTTAAGCTGCACGCACGCCTTTAATGCGTGGCTACAGCGAGAAGTATAAGCATCATATAGAGGTTAAAAACAGCTAGTAAAACAAGAACGATATAGACTAGTTTTTTACCTATTTTCCCTAAAAAGTAGACGTTTATTAAACTAAAATACACGCTTGCTGCGCATAAAACGAATGCAAAAAATTCCTTGCACTCACTGGGCTTCATTTGAAAATCTGGATTATAATAAATTCCGAGTTTATTACTAATAGCGAACGGAACAGTCCACCATCTGATTAAAACCCCTATAAACATAAATATTCCGATTACATTTAGCGTAAATTGCAGCGTTCTCTCCTTTTTCACGCTTCTTTTTGCAGATTCTTTAAAGTTTACCCGCATGTATTTCCCCCCTGATGTTTTTAACACAGTAACTGTTTTGAGCAGATTTTATATAAACGTTCCTTCTTTTAATTTTATACACGCTAGGTCTTACAGATGACATGATTGATATAAGAAAAGCTTCTTCCATTTATAAAGGAAGAAGCCTTAAATAATTAGACAATGTATATTAGCGCTCTAATTTATCTCTGTGTTCTTTCATAATCAAATCTTTTATTGCGATGACTTTCCCATTCCCTTCGCAGCATTCCCATTTTGATGCTGTCAAAATGTTCACCGTTTACGATACGTGCTTCTCTGATTCTCGCCTCTTCTTTCATGCCTATTTTTGCAGCAGTTTTTATCATTCTGATGTTGCCTGACCACGTGGACATACCGAGTCTATGTAAATGTGTAGACTCAAATAAAAAATCAATCCACATGCGGTAAGCTTCCGTTCCGTATCCTCCGCTCCAATAATTTGAGTCGTAGATGACAATCCCGGTTTCCAGCCAGTTTGTATGCTTGTCCACCCAGTAACAGCTTACGATTCCCACCGCTTTTTTATTAATGATGACCGCAAGGAGTCGAGGAACGCCTGGAAAAAGCTCATACTCTTTTTCCCATGAGTTCATATCTTCTTCTTTCGTAAGCTTTTCTTCTGTTATATAAGGAGCGTTCCACTTTTTTGCTTCTTGGTTTTTTTCTTCGTATTTCCAATAATAAAGTTCATTAACATCTTGCTGTGTCGCTTCCCTTAGCAACACTTTTTCTCCTATTAGTTTCATCATAAAAGATCTCACTCCTTGATTTATTAAATTCTAGGAAATTAAAACGAATATGAATACACAGGTGTACAAGCATAACTTTAAATAACGAATAAAATATGACAACTATGACGAAAGGAGTGAATCCTATAAAAAAATATTATTGCTACTACAATTCAGCAGATGACAAATATTATGTAGAAAGCGATTATTCTTTTAAAAAGCGTTCCCACAAGAAAAAAACATGCTGTTTAACTATTAATTATTATACAAATATTGCATATGAAGGCGGGCAAAATGCATCTCAAGGTGGACAAATTGCCAAAAATGGCGGGCAAAATGCTAATCAAGAAGGACAAATCGCAGGAAAGTGCGGGCGAAATAAGCTAATTGAATTTAATTTTACTAATGATAATGAAGAGTAATTCATCCTGTACTACGTGTAAAACACCGAGAAGAATATATATGCTCCCGGTGTTTTTGTTTTTCTTTTATTTCATATTCGCGTTTTCCATAACTGCAAAATAGTTATCTTCACTGTCTGAAAAGTTAAAGACTCGCCCTGAAGGCATAGATACGATTTCTCCCACCGTTACGCCTTTAGCTGTTAAATCTCTGTATAGTTCATCCACATTCTCTGTAAAAAACAGCAGCGAAGGAGTCCCGACATTTAATTCTGGCTGCATTTTTGCTATTAACTGTTTGTTATGAAGAATAATAGTTGTTTCAGCACCCGTTACCGGCGCTAGCTCAATCCACTTCATGCCTTGTTCATTATTTTGTTCAGACACAACTTGAAATCCCATTTTTTCTGTCCAAAACTTTACCGCTTGATCTTGATCGTTTACATACACCATAATTTGACCGACTTTTTTAATCATTGCTTCCACTCCTTTTTCTCATCGTTTCATCACCTTTTTACTATTTCTTCATTGCTTTTCCATTTCCTGTTTCTTATTTTCTTCCTTCCTAAATAGCGTTGTTTTATTTTCGCTACACGCTTTTTAAAGAAGTGGAATATGAATAACTAACCCATCTACTAACAAAGAAGTGAACGTACGGAGGCGCCAAACCGAGACGACAAATATATGCACAATGAAGAACGCAAAAAAAGTGCTGCTCTTGTCAAGAGCAGCACTTTTTTAAACTTGCACGCTATTTGATTCCACTAATTTCCCATCTTCCATCCACACAACGCGGTCACATAAATCCAGCATTCTTTGGTCATGCGTAACCATCACAGCTGATTTGCCCCTTAGCTTCACTTCATCTGCGAGCATTTGCACGACTGCTCTTCCTCGCTCTGAATCCAAGCTTGCCGTCGGCTCGTCTGCAAAGATAATTTCAGGGTTATTCATCCACGCTCTTGCAATCGCTGCCCGCTGGCGTTCTCCGCCCGATAGACTTTCAGGATAGTGATGCTTTCGATGAGCAAGCCCTAGCTTTTCAAGCAAATCATCCGCTCTTTTTTTGGCGTCTTTGTCTCGATTTCCTTCTAGTTCCGTTACAAGCAGCAGCTGATCGCGAACCGTTAAATATGGAATTAAATTAGCTGATTGAAAGATAAAGCCGATTTTCTTCATACGGATGCTGTTCATTTGTGATGGAGACATTTTATTAATCTCGTCTCCGTCAATGATCACACGTCCGCTAGACGGTGAAAGCAACGCGCCTGCAATGGATAAAAAGGTACTTTTTCCAGAGCCAGAAGGACCGACAATCGCCACAAGCTCTCCTGCTTTTACACGCAGCGATAGGTCATTTAACACGACTACAGCGTTTTCTCCGTCTCCAAATGACTTGCTAACACTCTCTAAAACTAATTTTTCTTCACTCATTAAACAGCCCTCCCAATTGCTTCAACCGCATCTACTTTTGCTACGCGATACAGCGACAATAATGAA
This sequence comes from Priestia sp. SIMBA_032, assembly GCF_046535215.1. Taxonomy (NCBI): domain Bacteria; kingdom Bacillati; phylum Bacillota; class Bacilli; order Caryophanales; family Bacillaceae; genus Priestia; species Priestia sp. SIMBA_032. Next base: position 67,145 of record NZ_JAWRXD010000011.1, read on the forward strand.
CTCAGTACAGAAACAGCTACAAACAGCGCCGAGCAGCCTGCGATTAGCGATAAATCCAAGTAAAATGGCATCGAATCAGGCAAAATGGCAGCTACTCCGTATGTCAGTCCAATACTAATAGCGAGACTGCATAAAGTTAACACAACCACTTGAGATAAAATCGTCCGCGCTAAATAACTTGTTTTTGCTCCTATCGCTTTTAACACCCCAAACTGATTCATTTTTTGAAGCGTCATCACGTAGAAAAAAACGGCTAATACAAAAGCTCCAATGATAAACAGAAACGCCACCATCATTAAAAGCGAGCCTTGTTCTTCTTGATAGCCAGGAATTCCTTTTAACACTTCATCTTTACTAATCACATCAATGTCAGACTGCTTTTTTTGAAGAACATGTGCTTTTTTATCGTTCACGTTTAACACCACTGCATTAAAGGCACCTGTGCTTTCAATTGTCTTCCACTCTGTAAGATTAATATGAATAACAGGCGCGTGACTAAACGACTGATTTTTTGTAAAACCAACAATCCTAAAGCTTTTTCCTGAAGCCGTATCTTTTATCATATCACCTAGCTTTACTCCTTCTTCTTTTAGCGAAAAGTCCGCCACGGCTTCATGTTTCGCATCGTTCGTAATCATCTTTCCTTCTATTACGTTCGGAGCTAAAAAGCCGCTTGTGCTTATGGCAAAAAACGAGGCGTCTATCTTTTTCTGTTTTCCTTCATTTATAACGGCTGTCATCATCACACCAAGCGGCTCAGCATTTTTCTTGCCGCTTAGCTGTTGAATATCTTCTGTTTTGTTTATAGATAAAACAGAGCGCGTCAGGCGCTGATCCGCTTCTTTTTGAAGCACAACGTAATTTCCTTTCATTTTTTGAACAGCTGAAGCATTGTCAGAGGAAAGCCCCTTTGCTAAGCCTGATACAAAAAGCACAAGCCATACAATTAACACCATAATCACGCCAATGAGTAAGTAGCGCAGCTTCGCATGTTTTAATTCACGTAAAGCCAAAAACATGTTTCTTTCATCTCCTTTTTTAATTCTATTTAAAGTATAAAAATAGAAAATGAATGGAAGATGAACGGCTCATTACATTTTCGGAAGATAAACGTGAAAGGTGCTGCCTTTTCCTTTTTCGCTTTCAACGTGAATGGAACCTCCGTGCATTTCGACAATTTGCTTCACAATCGCTAAGCCCAGACCGCTGCTTCCTTCCGTCCGGCTTCTTGCTTTATCTTCTTTATAAAAACGATTAAAAATATGCGGGAGGCTTTCTTTTGACATGCCGATTCCCGTATCTTGAAATTCCACGTGGCAATGCGTGTCTTCCATACCAACACGAAGAGACAGCGTTCCTCCTTCTTCCGTAAACTTTACGCTGTTTGTAATCAAATTTGTCCACACTTGATGAAGCAGTTTTTGATCGCCTGAAATCATCGTTGAAGGAAGATCCATTTCAATGGCCAGCTCTTTTTCACGCCAGCTCCACTCCGTCATAAACAGCACTTGCTTGATTTGAGCTGCAACGTCAAACGTGCTTTTGTCGATATGCTCGTTTTCTTTATCAAGTGAAGCAAGCGTAAGCAGCTGTTTGCTGAGTGACGACATGCGCCGGCTTTCTTCTTCAATAATAGACAGATACTCATTTCTTTGTTCTTCAGAAAGATGTGCAGAACGGAGCGTTTTCGAAAATCCTTGAATGGACGCCAGCGGAGACTGAATTTCATGTGACACGTTGGATACAAATTCTTGGCGCATCTCTTCAAGCTGCTCTAAACTTTTAGCCATCTCGGAAAAATGTGAAGCAAGCGCGCCGATTTCGTCTCGGCGCTTTACGTACAGCTCGACGTTGTATTTTCCTTTTGCCACTTGTTTTGTCGCCTCCGTTAGCTTGACAATTGGTTTTACTAAATAACGCGTACTAATAAGTACAAATAAAATACTTAATACAATCATCAGCAGTAAAATAACCGAGAAAAAAATGCGCATTTCCCCGAACTGCAGCTGAATATCAGGGCGGATAAACAGCGCTTGCTGCTTGTTACTTTCTCCTTTTAACGGCACGCCGATGCTATTGGCTAACACATTATCAAAAAATCCCGTCACAAACATCTGTGAAGGAAAGTTTGCAATTCCGTGATACATTTTGCCGTCTAACACTTGTTTGACAGCACTCTTTTCTAAGCGCTGATTTCTAAACTCCCGTCCATAAAACGTCTTATGTCCGGTGCTGTCCACTACATATATTTGATAGCCCAATTTACTAATATGCTGTAAATAAGCTTGTTGATCCACGCCTCTATTGCTTTCGTAAAAGCTCGCAATGTCTTTTGCCATACGCGTAAGCTTTTGATCGTTATACGGTTTTAAGCTGTACTGATAATAAACGTTTGCTAAAATAAACGCTAGGAGACTGCTAAATACCATTACAGCAATGGTCGTCAGGACAATCCGCAAATAGAGCGTCTTCATTTTGCGGTCACCTCAAGCTTATAGCCGACTCCTCGAACCGTCGTAATGACAAAATCATCGGTATGTTCAAACCTTTCGCGCAGCCTTTTCACGTGTACATCGATTGTGCGGTTATCTCCGTTAAAATCCGCTCCCCATATCAGATGAATTAATTCTTCTCTTGTGAAAATTCTTCCTGGATAGCTCGCAAGCTGAGCTAATAATTCAAATTCTTTCATTGGAAGAATTAACATTCGCCCGCTGCAGTGCACTTCATAGCTTTTTCGGTCGATAGAGGTGTTGTTCAGCACGATCATTTTTTCATTTACCACTTCGTACCGGCGAAGCAGTGCTTTGATTCGGAAAATCAATTCTTTTGGTTCAAATGGCTTTGTCACATAGTCATCTGTTCCTGCTAAAAAGCCTTTTTCTTTGTCTTCCAGCTGATCTTTTGCCGTTAATAAAATAATGGGAAAATCATAATAGCTGCGTATTTCTTCGCAAACTTCATATCCGTCTTTATGAGGCATCATAGTATCGACAACCGCTAAATGAATGTGCTGCTTAGCAAGCAGACCCGAAGCTTCCTCTCCGTCTTTTGCTTCATGCACTATATAGCCTTCAAGCTGCAAATAGTGACGAACTAATTGCCGCATATGCTCATCGTCATCCGCCAGTAAAATGTGAATCATTTCTTCTGCCACTCCTTTTATCAACCATTTAAAATGGCGGCCTTTTGGCCGCCATCACTTATTCTTTCAGTATCTATCTGTTTACTAGTGTAACCAAACGCCGTGGTCCTATTGCGTTTTTATTAGGATAAGGACTTATTGTGAACAGCAGATGAACGGCTTGTTACAAAATCCATTCGCCTCTTGCAATCATCTCTACTTTTCCTCCTACTTTAATGTAAAAAGCTTCTCCATCATAACTAGCTTTTACATACAGCAGTGAAGGTCTTCCTATTTCGTATCCTTGTTCTACACGTATGTCAATGGCCTGCTGATTAAAATAACGGTATTTAACTAAATATGCTGCTAAACAGCCGTTGGCGCTGCCGGTTGCTGCATCTTCTGGAACGCCGTAGTAGTCGGCAAAATCTCGTACGTTTAAGTGGTGATCTTGGTGATAAGTTTCCGGCGAAAAGACCATAATCGCTTTCGCTTCTGTATTTTCTATCAGTTTGAAATATTTTTCTTTGTCTACATTTATCTCTTTAGCTGCTTCTAATGATGTTAACGGGACAAGGATGACCGGCAGACCGGTGGATACTTCTTGAACAGGAAAACGCGTGTGGATATAAACTTCATCAAGGTTTAACACGTCCGCCACTTGCTTTTTATCTAACACTTTCCCAAACGTGGGCTGACCTTGTGTCATCCATAGTACATCTTTTTGTTCATCATATGTAACGGGCGTAGGACCTGCTTTATAATGAAGAATAAGCTCCTCTGTACCTTTTTCTTCTAGTTCTTCTCGGATAACATAAGCGGTACCGAGCGTCGGATGGCCTGCAAATGGTACTTCTTCATTAGGCGTAAAAATCCGCACGTTATATTCTCCTTTTGCAGAAGCCGACGTAATAAACGTCGTTTCAGAAAAATTAATTTCTTTAGCCATTTGCTGCATCTCTTTGTCTGAAAGGCTTCCTGCGTCTTTAAAAACTGCGAGCTGATTTCCCGTATATTTTCTCTGTGCAAATACATCAACAATGGAATACTGAATACTTTTCATTTATGTGTTCCTTTCTAAAGGGAATTTTTATGTATGAAATAGGCCCTTACGTTTTTCTTTAGAGCCTCATATTGCTCTTTATTCGTATCCATAAACGCTTCTTCCCGACTGGACAAAATGTCTGCATAATGGAGAGGCTCGCGAAATTGTTCTTGTGTAAAATCACAGCGCTGTCCGTTGAGCTGATTATAGAAATGCCATCCTTCTTTACACGGAGTTTTTAAAATATATCCTCCTTTAATATCTTGAACGACAAGAGCTGTCACGCCGCACTGTCCCTTAGAAGGATTGTCAGCCGTCCACTTCGTGCTTGAATGAATTGACCACGATTGGTGCAGGGCTTTCTTTAAATGATTCATGCTCAAGCAGCTCCTTTTTCTTCAAATCTACCATATTATTCTTTTTTATGAAACTTCTTGTTGAAAAACCCATAGCACAAATATTCTTACTTTAAAAATAATTTAAGGAAGAATAGAAAAATACTAGAAATAATGTATAATAATAGAGTCATTTTAGATGATAGATTATAACCAATGAAAGGTGTTTTAAATGGAAGAACAAGCAGTAAATGAACTCGTTTCTTTTGAAGAAGAGCATAAAGTAGTTCGAACAAATACGTCCTATTATGATTTGAAGTGGGGAAAAACAGCTAATCCAGCTAAAAACAACACGTGGAACTGGGCAGCCTTTTTTCTGACAAGCGCTTGGTTTGCATATCGAAAAATGTATAAGCACTTTTTTATTTTAACGCTTATTGAGGTAATTTGGTTTTCCATTTTGTGCTTTGTAGACATACCAGAGTGGTGCGATGCAATTGTGTTCGGCGGTGCTTCACTTATTACAGGGCTATGTGCCAATCGCTGGTATTATAAGCACGTTAAAAACGTGTTAGCTCGAGCCGAAGCTCAGCCGGAGCAGCGGAAAGAAGCTTATCTGCAAATAAAAGGCGGTACTCACATCGGAATTGCTATTGGTTTAAGCATCTTAGCGCTTGTGATTACTTTTGGAGTCGGAGCGGGATTATCACTTTTACCAACAAAAACGAATATTAAAGATGTAGTTCGCTACGGCGACGAAGCAATTACGCTTGAAATGTACAACGATCATCCAAAATGGACCTACATCAAGCAAGAAGGCCGTCATCACGTTGTACAATTTACCGGCTACGATTATACAGAAAAAGAGCATGTACGCATTGTATTTAACGTTTATTTGGATAAACAAATTTACGAGTGGGACAAAATTTACATCAACGGCAAAAAGTTAAATAAAAAAGATGCGGAAGACTATGAATACTGGATTGAAGATAGTTCAGCATATTAAAAAGGTCAGCAAAAAAGAAAGGATGAGTGCTTGCTCTCCTTTCTTTTTTGTTTTACCTTAAAGCGTCAAAGGCAGCTTAACCGTCACCACTGTCCCGTTCTCATCACTTTCAATCGCAAGCTTACCGTTATGCTCGTTGATGATCGTTTTACAAATAGAAAGCCCTAACCCCATGCCTGTTCCATCTTTTGTTGAGAAAAATGGATTTCCTACTTTATTAATAATGGATAGCGGAATCCCAGAACCGGTATCTTGAATGTCAATAAGAGCCCAATCTTCCCATTCTTTGATAATAAGATTTAATTCCCCGTGTTTCTTTTTCTCCATTGCTTCAATGGCATTTTTCAAAAGATTCATAAACACTTGTCTCATTTGAGCAGGATCTATTGATACAAGGGGAATGGCTCCTTCTATTCTTACGTTCATTTCGACATTATACAGCGCAGCTTCACTTTTCAAGAAAGCAACGGTATCATGAATAACTTCTACAATCGATACGATTTCTTTTTTAGGCGCTGTTGGCTGCGTGACAAGTAAGAAGTTGTTAATGAGTTCATTCATACGGTCCAGTTCATCAAGAACAATTTTTTGAAAAGGCTCTGCCTGTTCATTTTCATTAAATAAAAATTGAATAAAGCCGCGCACCGACTGCATCGGGTTTCGAATCTCATGCGCTAACCCTGCTGCTAGCTGCCCTACGAGCGCCAGTTTATCAAGCTGCAGAATTTTCTCTTCAATTTTCGGCAAAACAGCCGCTTGATTTTTATAAATAATATAAGACAAAATACCAGCCAGCCGGTTTAATCCTTGAATTTCACTTTCGCTAAACTGATAAGGATCCGGATCGACCGCGCATAAGGTACCAAACATTCTCCCGTCTTCTAGCACGATAGGTGTTCCTAAATAAGAACCTACCCGGGCACCATCAATGATGGCTAAATTAGACGTTCTAACATCGCGTTTTGTATTGGGAATAACAAGGGGTTCATCGCACGTGACTAAGTTGCATACCGCAAGCTCTAACGGCAGCGTCAATCCATCCTCTACAAGGCTTCCCCCTTCTTTATTAAAGGCTTTCATAACTGAAAATTGTTCGTCGAAAATCCCTACAAACAGCGTCCTGCTTCCGACTACTTCGCTAGCCATCTGCAATACATCCCAAACGGCTTTTTCATTGATGTTCCTCTCTTCCATTTCCTTAGTCACCTACTATTTAAATATAGACTGTTCTATTCTCTTATTCTCATTATAAATTTTAAATGTAAAAACGTATATCAAAATTTTAAGAACTCATTTATTTCTTCTATTTCATCATTAGGGTTAAGAATAGCCAAGACTTGATGATCTTCCCATATGCCATTAATATTTACATTTTTTCTAGCGATTCCTTCTCTATGAAATCCTGCTTTTTCGAGTACGCGCTGAGAAGGCAAATTACGTGGCATCACCCCAGCTTCAATGCGGTGAAGATGCAGCTCTTCAAACGCATAGTCAACAAGTGCTTTTATGGCTTCTGTTGCGTACCCTTTCCCATTATGATGGTGATCTAAAAAATAGCCGATAACTGCGCTTTGTAAAGATCCCCGCATCACTTGAAAAAGACTAATGGTGCCAATTAATTTATTATTCTCTTTTTGAAAAAGACCAAAATAGTATTCTTGATCGTTTTTCCTATTCTCTTCATGACGCTGAATTTTTTCTACTTGGCTCTCTAACGTATAAAAAGAATGTTCTCGAATCATAGAAAACTGTTCAAAAAAGGCGCGATTGTCATTTTGCAACCGAAGGCTGTCGTGCGCATCGCTGACAGTTAACGGGCGTAAATAAATAGCGTGACCCTCTATCATACTATGTCTCTCCTCTATTTCAAGAAATATATGTAAAAAAAGAAGGCTTTTTTTAAAAACCTTCCATTTTCTCACATATTAAACTTTTCTTGTTTGAATGTAAAGTTCTAAATCACTGCTTTTCTGCGTTGTGATATGTTCTGCTATGATTTTAGCTAGCACCATATTATACACCGTTCCGTTATCTCCATATCCGCTTAGAAAGTAACAGTTAGGCATTTCGTCATATATTCCGATAAGGGGAAGCCCGTCATGAGTGCCACCATAATAAGCGCTTATGTAATAATCAGCTTCGACTTGAAGATGAGGAAAAAGCTTATTGAACTCTTTTAAAAGTTTGTCTCTTTTATGAACGAGTTTGGCATCACGTTCTTGCGGCACAATCGTGTTTTCATCAAGACCGCCTATAATGACCCGATTATCGGAAGTTGTTCTCATGTAAATATACGGTCGAGCGGTTTCCCAAATTAAATTTCGGTTTTTCCATCCTTTAAAATCCTTTACAGGAGTCGTAACGATAGCATAGGAACTTGTGAGTACAGCTTTTTTCTCTCTCTTAAATTCTTGATTTTCATAGCCTCCTGCCATGATGACATATTTAGCTTTGATTTGTGATTTATTTTTAGTGAAAAATGCAGCTTCATTTTTTTCTAACTTTTGACCGACAATTTCTGTTTCTTCAAACATCCGAACCCCATGCTGTTTTCCATACTCTAACAGACCGAGTGTAAAGCCGTAAGGGTTCAGCTCTGCATCATTTTTAATAAGCATTGCCATTCGTTTTTTAAATCCATAATCTTTTTCAATTTGTTCTTCTGATAAGATTTCAGCTTCAAATCCATGCTTTTGCATATAAAAGTAGTCTTTATTTATCTTCGTGATATCTTCTTCATAACTTGCATAATACAAGCTGTCTCTTCTTATAAATTCTGCATTAATCGGAAGCTTTTTAGCTGCTTCCTCAATATCTGTAATAGCCTGTTCGCACAGCTTATAATGACGGACTGTTTTTTCTTCTCCAAACGTGTTGACTAATTCGTAAAACAATTTATCTCCTAAATATTGAATAAGAGAGGTATTTACAATTGTACTTCCATGCCCTGCTTTACGTTTATCAACAACCACAACATCAAGCCCCTGCTCACATAAATAGTAAGCACATTGTGCACCTGAACTTCCCCCTCCAATAATAAGAACATCGCACTCAATATCTTCCTCTAGAGATGGGTATACAGGCGGCTTCGCTACAGTTGTCTGCCAATAAGGGTTTCCAGATAATAAATCCATGCAACCCCCTCCTTTCTTCTCTGTATTATGCCCAATATAAGCTAATGTTTACATTAGCAGGATGAAAGAAGGAGGTGGGCTAAGCTTTTCGAGAATAATAAGCAGGTTATTAACGTAGAGGTCAGGTGATTAAAGAAGCCATTCATTAAACTCATCTTCTATACAATAGAATTAATCATGACTCTTAATACCATGAGCATGTAAAGTGCACGACTACAGTATTGATAAACGTCATGTCGTGATCTTCTGCTTTGGACACAGACCTCCAGTAAGTGCGTAAATATATATGACCGATAGTCATTTTTCGACTTCTTCACTACATAAAAAACTCCACGCAAAAACCACTTGGAAAATCACCAGATGGTTTTTTATGTTAGGTGGGGTGCACGCTCTGATTAACTGTGGATGGGTATAAAGCCTTACGCTCCAAAACAGACTTCTTTATAGAAAAGAATGAGGTGAAAAATACTTCTTCTCGGATTTTTCTTTTATTTACGTTTAACAGCAGCCGCCGAAGCCATAGCCGTAACCGCCAAAGCCACCATACGGATAACCACCGTAACCGTAGCCGCCATAGCCATATGGTGATAACAGTGAGCCTGCTACTAGCCCACCTGCTAATCCTCCTAAAAATGGACCTCCAAAGCCAAAGCCGAATGGTCTGCCAAAACCAAACGGTCTGCCAAAGCCAAACGGCCTGCCAATAAACCTTTCATCTGCGTGTTGAAGTTGATGATCTTGAGAATATATAGTAGGTAAAAAATGCATTTCTGAATTCATAAGAGAAACCTCCGTTTTTTTGTTTTTTGCTTTCACCCAAGAATATGCATTTACCTATTCGCTGTCTTGGGCAAATATCTTGGTTATGTTGAAAATAAGGGAAAAGAATTACGAAAAAAAACAAATTACTAGGTTTATATGAAAATGAGCTTGATTTCTCTTTAGTACCTAATACATACAAAAAGAAGCTGATCATGACTTAGAATGGTATATGGAAATTACTAACGTGTTTATTTCATAGTAAAAAACAAGAAGCCAAAGAAAAAATTCTTCGGCTTCTCCTTCATTATGTACGCAGGCTAAGGAGGAAGTGGTATTAGCCTGCTTTGTTATAACATGGGGGCTCATATATGAGATCTTGGGATGATTCATCCTATGTAGAAAGTGAAAAAACGTACCGTGTCCATCTTATTTTCTTATCTTTTTTTATTTCCATTGAAATAATTGGATATTTTTGGAGCACTTTTGCATTTCAGGCATATGTTAAAAATGTACTCAGAACTTGGAGGTGAAATATATGGGCTTCTATGGTGGCTGTGGTTATGGCGGTTACGGTTATGGCGGTGGCGGCTGCGGATTTGGCAGTGGCTTTGCTTTAATCATCGTATTATTCATTTTATTAATCATCATCGGCTGTGCTTGCTGGGGAGGATTTGGCGGTTGCTAATCATTAGAAATAATGATGAACAGCTTCATTTCCACTAATTTTTTTACCAAAAGCTAGCTTTCCACTTTATTATGAAAAAGCAGTGTCCACATAATGGGCACTGTTTTTAAGTGTGCTCATTATGAGACTCACCACTGAGAAAAAACAACATGCTTTTTAATCTACCGTTCCTTGTTTACGCCTTCTCATTACCTTATTTTTCTTGTTCATACTTCCCTTTCTTCTACATATTAATAGATAAAAAGATGAATTAAAAAGAGAGCCACTGTACAACTCTCTTCCCGCTTTAAGTAAAAAATTATACAAACGATTTTTTCAAGACGACCCGCTGATCATTTACAGTATAACCGTTTCTTTCATAAAAAGCCTGTGCAGCTCCTCCAGTCGCCGTCAAGAGATACAAGCTGTTGATATCGCGTCTTTGAAGTTCGTTCTCAAACCGGCTTAAGATAGCTGAACCATATCCTTTTCCCTGCACGCTTGCGCTGACGCAAAGCTCGGCCACGTAAAAGGTCATACCGCTGTATGATTTTTTCGCGTGACCTGCAATCATGCCAATTAAATTTCCTTTGTCATAAAATAAATAGCCCATAAATTTAGGCGTGTTCAGTAAATCAGTCAGCCTTTCTTTAGCTGATTCTTCCGTCCATGGTTCATCCCAAGGCTTTTCTGTAAATACATCTAGATACAAGTCAATGCACTGCTGTATATTCTCTGCAGTGAGAGGTACTGCTTTTCCGATCATTTTTACGCTTCCTTTTTTGTTTAGTTTGAAGGCTTGTTAACAATTCGCTCGTACATTTCCGGCAGGTGCTTAATTTTATAATCAATCGTCTCAAGCTTGTGATGGATTTCTTCGATTTCTTTTTGTACCGCTTTTTTATGATCCATCAGCATTTGCAGACTTTTATCAAGCACGGCATTTTCAAGCGTACAGTTTTCAATAAGCGTCCGAATGTCCTTGATTTGCATACCTGTGCTTTTTAAACAACAGATTAAATCAATCCATTCAATATCTTGTTCTTTAAAAATACGATTCCCTGACGCTGTACGATCTAAAAATGGAAAAAGCCCTTCTTTATCATAATAGCGAATGGTATAAATTGTCACGTTCAATTTTTTTGCCACTTGTGAAATGGTATACGTCATACTGCTTCCTCCTACACCTTAAACTTTTCAGAAAAACATGATGGTTTGTCTTGACCTCCAGTTATCTCGAGGATTTATTCTTTTATAGTCTTCTTCATTACGCTCTTTATGCCGCAGGTTTTTTGTACAAGCAGCAACATATATTTAAACCCGAAAGGATGAATACGATGAATACTGCTCACATGATGCTTACCATTGTAATTGGCGGTTTTATTGCCTTTTTATTAGGTCTTGGCGTCACCAAAATAATTGAGCTGCTGCTAAATTATTTTCTAGCTTAACCAGTAGTTACTTATCGTAAAACGCAGGTAACTCCGTTCCATATCCGAACGGAGTTACCTGTTTTATTTTAAGAACTAAAGCGCTTAAGGCACCATGTTACCAGCGGCTTTATAAATATCATACCATTCTTCGCGCATTAACTTGATTTCTGAACCTTTGCTCGCATCTTTCATACGTTGAATATTTGTCGTACCAAGCACTACTTGGATATTTGCAGGATGAGTTGTAATCCACGCAACGGCAATCGCTGTATTCGTCACGCTATATTTATTTGCGATGCGATCAATCACTTCGTTTAGCTTTCCAAATTTCTCTTTATCACCGAGGAAAGGTCCTTCAAAAAATCCGTTTTGGAATGGCGACCATGCTTGAAGCGTTATATCATTTAAACGGCAATATTCAAGCACACTGCTGTCGCGGTTCACAGCTTGGTCGATGCCCATATTTAAAGAAATACCAGAGTCTATGATTGGCGTATGTGCGATGCTGAACTGCACTTGGTTTACGACAAGCTTTTGGTTGATATATTTTTCAAGCAGCTGAATTTGCGCTGGATTGTGGTTCGACACACCAAAGTGACGTACCTTTCCGCTGCTTTGAAGCTCATTAAACGCTTCTGCTACTTCTTCAGGGTCCATTAGCGGATCTGGACGATGAAGTAATAAAAGATCTAAGTAATCTGTTTTTAAACGCTCTAAGCTGCCGTTAACAGAGTCTATGATATGCTTCTTTGAAAAGTCATAGTAATTTTTCGCTGAGTTAATGCCGCATTTACTTTGAATCACCATTTTCTCACGAAGACTTGAATTCATTTGTATAGCGTTTGCAAAATACTCTTCGCATTGTCCTACATAATCAGGACCGTAAATATCAGCATGGTCAAAAAAGTTAATTTCTTCTTCCATCGCTGTGCGGATTAGCTTCTCTGCTTCTGGTAAAGAAAGTTCTGTTAAACGCATATTCCCCATAATTAAATTTGATACGTGTAAGTCAGTATTAGCAATTGTATGATACTTCATATAAAGCCCCTCCTTGAAATGATACTACTACAAGATAAACCATAGAGTTAACTCTAGGTCAAGCAGAAAGAATAAAAGATTTTATAAGCAGCGATGGTAAAACACCCTATCTTTTTTGGTAAAAAGATGAAATACTAGGTTGTGGTGTGATAAAAGTCACTGCCGCTCTGCATTTCATTTAGTAGTATATGTTACGTTCTTTTCTTCCTTTTTATCGAAGCTTATTTCATAGCAATACATCAATTTACCAGGCAAAGGAGCTTATCAAACACTATGCAGAAAACGAAAGCAAAACGATTTGAAATACAGTATTCCGTTCTAAAAGATGAAGCCAAAATCAAAGGGACTTTTGTGATAGAATCTGCTAAAAACCGAGATGACGCATCAAGACTTGCTAAATTAAATGTCTCTACAAAAGAAAGAGTGTTTATTCAATATGTAAAGATTTTAAAAGTCAAACGAGTTTCTACAGATTCTGCGGCAAAGTGACATTGGTTTTCTTCTTCTTTTAGCAGCCCCCATTTATGCTGAAAGTGTCGTCTCAGAAGATGCTTGTTTCGTTCGTGTGAGTAATAAAACTAATCCAATAATACAAGCTGTGCCAATCCATTGATAAAAACCAAAAGGCTCTTTCAGCCAAACAACGGTTGTAATAACAGCGGCCAAAGGTTCTAAACTTCCAAGCAAACTCGTTTCTTTAGGTAAAAGACTTTGCAGGCTTTCTACATAAAACCAAAAAGCAAGCATCGTGCCAAAAATAATGACAAATAAAATATATCCCCAGGTTATTGGTGATAAGCTTGACGCTTCCCAAGGAGGATGAATAAAGCTCATTACGCTTCCCCCAATTACCATTGACCAGCCAACGATGACAAGCGAACTGTACTTTTTGATCAGCGGCACCGCATACAGCGTATAAAAAGCAGCCGCTACGCCGGATAACACTCCCCAAATAACGGCAGGTACAGGAACAGACAGCTGAGAAATAGAGCCGTTTGTTAATAAAAAAAAGCAGCCCCCCAGTGCCAGCAGAACAGTGATAACGTCTTGTCGCGTAAATATAGACTGCTTGCGCAAAAGTAAATAAATAATAATCATCACCGGTGATAAATACTGCAGCAGCGTAGCTACTGCTGCATTTCCATGCTTAATAGAAGCCATATACGTATACTGAACGGCGAGCATACCGACTATGGCAAAAACGACGAGCTGAAAAGCTGACTTTCGGTTCTTCCATACTCCAAGTACGTGAGAACGACTATTTTTTATACATGAAATCATTAGCAGCAAAAAACCCGCAATGAGCAGCCGTACTGAAACAAGCCAGTCCACGCTGATTTCAAATTCTTGAAAAAGCTTTTGAGCAACCGTTCCTCCCATCCCCCAACATATAGCTCCAGTTGTTACAAAGAAGAACCCTTTTTTTCTGCTGAAATCGTTCATCTTTTATCCCTCACTTTTATTATAAGAATAGTGTTATAATAAGTGAAAAACGGGGCAGAAAATACGCATATTGCATTAAAAAATATAAATATATTGAGGTGATCATGTATGCCAGCAGCCAATTTTAAAATTGACAAAAACTTAAAAGAGCTAACGAACCATCGCACCGTTGAGCTGCCCGTAGCATGTTATCAAACGACGATTAGTGATCACATAAACGGCTACATCCCTCTTCACTGGCATGATGAGCTTCAATTTGTATTGGTTATAAAAGGTGATGCGTCTTTTCAAATAAACGAAAAAATAGTGACTGTAACACAAGGCTACGGACTGTTTATTAACAGCGGATGTCTTCATATGACTGAAGACATAAACAAATCCGGCTGCGTGTACATTTGTTTAAATATTTCTCCTCATTTTCTTGTGCCGCAAGAACTTTTCACAAATTACGTTTATCCCTACATTCATGCAACGAATCTATCACATTTATTCATCAGTCCAAAGCAACCCTGGGGAAATAACGTGTTAGAGTCTATACATAAGATATACACGTGGATTCATAAGCAGCCGCACCACTATGAAATAGAGATTGCCTCTGAACTCAGCATACTTTGGAAAAATGTAATTCTTAACGGTTTGCAGCTGAAATACAATGAAAAAGAAATGATCAAAAATCAGCGGATGAAGCAAATGCTTAATTGGATTCATTTGCACTTTGCTGAAAAGATTACGCTCGATGATATTGCCAAAGCTGGACAATTGAGCCGTTCTGAATGCTGTCGATATTTTAAGAAAATGTTAAAAAAATCGCCTTTGACCTATGTATTAAACTATCGAATTCAGCAAAGCTTAGTTATGCTGCAGCAAGCAGAAGCAAATGTGACGGACGTCGCCTATCAAGTAGGATTTAATAGTACAAGCTATTTTATTAATCAGTTTCGAAAAGAAATGAAGATGACTCCGCTCATGTATCGAAAAAAGAAGCTGCACATCTCATCACCTTACTAAAAAACGGCGGGGCAATCACCCCGCCGTTTTTTATGAACTCTTTTTACTCGTTGATTTTGCATCAGAAATCTTTCCTAAGAAAAACCCATCTACTTCTGCTATTTTCCCTCTCCAAAAGATCTTGCCTTTAGAAGGAGTAGATTTACTGTCTCCACAGTAGATCTTTGTATTTTTCAAATGAATAAAATGGGCTTCTGCTTCTCCGTTTGATTCGCTCGCTTCGCTTGCTAAAGAGAATTGTTCGCTTAGCGCCTGAGCCACTTCACTGCCTTCTTCAAACGTTTCGCTTAAGTAATCAAAGTATTCTTTTGCTGAAATCATGGTACCGGAAATCACAGCGCCGTTTACATTTAATGAAATATCAAGTGAAAAGCCGTGTTGATTAGAAGCTTTTACAAAGTATTCAAGCGTATTGTCTTTAGTTGAAAAAGAAGGTCCTGTACTCATGTATTTCTTTCCTCCTTTATACCTTAGGCTGTTGTATCGTCTTCACTAGAAAGAGATGTTGCGTCTTCATCTTCTTCGTCTGTGTTTTTCTTTGCTTTTGTATTTTTTGATTTTTTAGCTGTTGATTTTTTTGGTTTAGTTTCTTTTTTTTCTTCGCTTTCGTCGTCTTCGTCTTCATCTTCTTCTGTTTTTACTTTTTTGTTCTTTTTGCTTGAGCGAGAATCTTCGTTTTCTTCCTCGCTGTCTTCGTCACTTTCTTCTTCTTCTTGCTCATTTTCTTTTTGATTTTTTTTACGAGGCTTAGACGTTTCTTCTTCGTTTTCATCGTCCTGCTCGTTTTCTTCGTTCTCATCGCTCTCTTCTTCGTCGGAATCTGTATCTTCTGTTTCTTCGTCTTGATTTTTATTGAGGCTAAGCTCAACAAGCATGTTCATTTTTTCTTCAAGCTGTGATAAACGATCTTGAAGAGTTTGATTTTCTTCTTTTAACTCGTCGTACTCTTGAACGTTATCGTCTTCTGTTTCGCTGCTAGAAGAATTTACGTTTTCTTCGTCATCTTTTGATTTATCTTTATCTTTATCTTTTTTAAACAAGCTTCCCGCAGATGTTTTCAGGCTGGCCACACTGCTTTTTGATTTTTCTTTTACCTTTGATCCTAAATCGGATGCTTTGCTTTTTAATTCGTCTGTATCAATGCGGTCAAGGAGACTTTTTCGATTTTCAGGAGTCGATACATATCCAATCGTTGCACCGATGATGCCTCCTGCTACCGCTCGTTTGATTGGCCCGCTGCTTGTTGTTTTACTTGCTTTTGAACCGTTCTTTTCTTTTGAACCGTTTTCCGTATTTTTATTTTCCTTGTTTTCTGCCTGTGTGTTATCTAATTTTGTTTCAGTTGCCATTGTAAATCCCTCCATTTTTTAAGTAGCGTACAGTTTTTACTGTTTCGTTTCTATTTTTTCTTCAAGCGTTTTTAACCGCTCATGCAGCATTTTATTTTCTTCTTCGAGCGCTTTGTTATTGGCTCCTTTTGAACTGAGATAGGGATCATTTTCCCACCAGTCCATGCCAATTTCTTTGGCTTTATCAACCGAAGCCACAATTAAGCGAATCTTTATCGTTAATAGCTCGACATCTGCAATTCCTACGGTGATGTCCCCCGCTATGACGACTCCTTTATCCAAAATCTTTTCGAGCACATCTACAATCGTACTTGACTGCATATTATGTTCGACTGCCATACTGTTCCTCCTACTGACCGCTTAAAGCAGGCTGCCTAGCGGTCCAAGATCAATATTTAAATCTTCTGCATCCAGACCGAACACCTCTTTCAACTCGTCCATTTTTTCTTCTAAGTTCATTAGTGCAATTCCTAAGTTTTCAATTTGTTCGTCCGTCAACGTTCCACCCTCCACCCGCCTCATGGCATGACGTTCAACGATTTGCCTCAATAGCTCAATAACTGTCATCACAAGCTGCGCTAAGCCTTGTTCAGCTTGATCAGGATCCAAGTGGATTCGTCCATTTGCTTGGCTGACCGGTTGCATCCATTAATTCCTCCTTTTGTTTATCAAATTGTTCAGAAGTAATTGGTTTGCGATTTCCTTCTTTTGCTTGCACCAGCGTTTCAACCGAAGAAATAAGCACCCGCAAATCCAAATACACTAAGTCGACGCCGGCTATGGAAATGATTAAGTCTCCTTTAATGGCGACTCCTTTATCTAAAATGACATCTAAAATATCAATAAGAGCAATATCTTTATTCTCCATGGATTGTTTAAGAGACATAATGTTAATTCCTCACTTTACGCAAAGCTCGAGAAATGATAGGGCGGCCATGGTCCCGTTACTTCAAATTTCCAGCCTTTATTTTCAAGCTTTTGCTGAAGCTCTTCTATTTCATTTACAAACTTAGTGATCTGCAGAGACGGGAGAAGAAATACGCTGTTCCACGCCATCTGTTCAGCTGCGCCCGTTACGTCCTTGCTCCAATTCTTTTTAACAGAGTCATAAAGCGACAGTTCTTTGAGCTTGTCATGTATCTCTTCACACACTTTATTTTTGTGAAGCTCTAGTTCTCTTTCAATCAGCTGATCTATTTTTTTCTTTTCAAAAAACTGTCTTCCTGGTGATAATTCACTAATTTCTTGTTTTTTCGATTTTACGCTTTCATTCGTTTCGCTGATTTCTTTTTTAAGCTCTTTATCATCACAGTAAATCTTCACATTCCACTCTTCATTTCCTTGAAGCAGCGTCAGTGAATTCTCTATCTTTTCTTTGTTAATCTCAATAGCTGCCTGCAGACTTTCTTTACTTTTATAAATGGTGCAAAATTTTAATGGAATGATCGTAAATTCTTCGTACAAAGCGGCTACCGTTTCATGATGATGAAATGCTTTTTCCTGCAGCCAGCTCATATCCTGCTCCATTTTTTCTTTAATCACTTCTTCTGAATAGCTGTCAGCATCCAGCTTAGAAACGACAGCCGTCACCTGATCAATCGTTATTGGGTACAGTGAATGTTCTCCGTCAAACCCTTTATAAGATGGAAACGGCTCTATGGCTGCTGCTTCTTTTGTTGGAATTAAACCGTATAAATACAGTAATTCTCCCATCTAGGATTCCTCATTTCTTTTTTGTGTTAGCTCTTCCCATTGTTCAATTTCTCTGCGTTTCGCAATTTCGTACCTCATTAACAATTCATCTTCTTTTTCTTGAAACGCTTCTTCCGGAATTTCACCAAGCTCAAACATCATTTGAAGCTGAATGAGTTTTTGCTGAATCGTCGGAAGGTCATATAGCTGTTTATCAGCTTCTTCCTGTACTTTTTCACCGATTTTCACTACAAGGTTAATAGGGGCGGTTACTAATTTGTGAAGCACGTTATTTCTCTTCTACTTTTAGGCGAATGTTTACAAAATTATAAGCAGGCCATGGACCGCTGTAATGAAAATCGGCTTTGTCTTTCCAGTTTTCATGCGCTTCATTCACTTTTTCATCAAACTTTGCTTCATCTTCTCGGTTAATTAAGAAAGACGCGTTTAAAAGCATCGTTTCGCCCGTTGGCTCATTTGCTTTTGCTGCTTCCGCTGCTTCTTCAAGCGGAGAAAATACATCTGTCTTGACTTCTTTTTGCAGGGAAGTAAACATCTTTTGAGCCATTCCCCCAAGTTGAATACGCTCATAATAACCGGCTGCTTCTGATTTTCCTTTTACCGATGCTGATACTTTTTCAAGTTCAGGATTTTCGTTTACTTTTTTCTCAAGCCATTCTTTTTTCCCAATTACTTTTAAACCGACTTCAATTTTTCCTTTGATCGCTGGAAACAGCTTTTCAAACTGCGGATAAAGATTTTCCAAAAGAACTTTTACATCTTCTTTGGATTTAAATACATTCCCAAAGCTGATTGGAATAACCGTATCGTTTTTGTCCATAATCGCTGCTACTGCGTTTTGATGCATTAATAAATTTTGGCGATTAGGATGATAAATTTTCATCGGTACTTCAGCTGCTACCATAGCTGCGTCTTTATAGCGAATCAAAAATGTTTCAGCTTTTGTTCCTTCTACTTCCACCGAGCCAAATTCTTCGTCTTTATCCGTTTGAATGGCGCTAAAAATATAAATACCTGTTTCGTTTGTTTCACTCATGTTTTCAAGCTCCTTTACTTTTCTTCCGTGTCTATATTCTTACATTCTTCTAAAATGATTTTTTCGGCTTTGCTTTTTGCGTTTTCTTCATCCAAACATTTGGTAAGCGGATGATGCAAAATATCCATACATAACGTTTGAAAATCTTCGTCATTTCCATCGATAGCAATGTCTTGCTGCGTGGCGAGAGTAGCGATCATAAGCGAAGCCCGAAGGCTAAGTCCGCTGCTGTTTTCGTCTCCAGAACGGTTTCGCACGTTTGCTACGAGCGTTACAATTGTGCGCGCTTCGTCTTCTTCTACGTCCGTTTTCTCTGTTAAAATCGCTGTCTCTCTGTCGATGTCTTTATAGTCAATAAACATGGTAATTAACCTGTCAAGAAGCGCATCTTGCGTATCGTATACGCCGGCATACTCAGCTGGATTGCTTGTAAAGATGACGCGAAAATCGGGATGCACGCGCACAAAAGGATCGGTCATTTTTACTCCATACAGCGGAAGCACGCCTTCTTCTAATATTGATAGAAAGATATTATTCGTTGCAGGCTTAGACCGAGTAAATTCGTCGTAAATCAGCGTATAGCCATTTTTTACAGCTTCAAGCAATCGGCCATCCTGCCAGTTTTCACTCACTTGTTCATCTTTTTTATAGACAGAACGAACATACTGGTCGATTACTTTTTTGCTCGTGTATCCCGTAAAATCGCCAATTAAATCTTTATTGTTGAGCTCGTGATTCCCGTGCATCAGCATCACAGGACGCTTTCTCTTTTTAGCAAGCGCTCGCGCTAAAGAGGTTTTGCCTCCGCCGGCAGGACCTGTAAAATGAATGGAATAGCCGGATTTCAAATAGCTCAGCGCTCTTGAAAGAATCTCTTTTGTCTCGTCATCTTGTATAAAAGCTCCACTGCCTTTTTTCCTTTTGTCTGTTAAGACGGTCATTTTTACGTTCCTCCTGCCATCTTATCGTTTATGCTTCAATGCCAATGGCGCTTCTATATCTGACGTCGAGTCGTTTGAATGAAATGACTTCTTTTTCTTTATTTAAAAAGCACTCGTATGTTCCGAGCATTTCATCTTTTGCGTACTTTTTCATATATTCTCGTTCTTCAATGACTTCAACAATAACTCTCCAGCCTTCATCTTCAGTAGCTTCCACCGAGGTAATTTTATGAGGAGGAGCTACGTTTTCAGCAAAAAAGTCGTTCACGGCTTGCATAATTTTTTTAATTTCCATCTTTAGTAGCCTCCAATAGTTAGATCTAAAAGCTGGAACCACCCTCAAAAAGGAAGGTTCCATACCACTTCATATTAAATGCTAAAACGCGGCTGTCCTTCACTTGAATTTGAACGTTCAGGAAGACCGTTTTCTTCTACGTCGTCACGAAGAAGCCCCACTGCTTCTGCATAGCGTAACCATGTATCAACACTAGCAATAACCACTCGTGCTTCAATTGTTAAAATTTCAATTCCTACAACAGACACTCTTGCAAAAGCATCAATAACAATTCCTTTATCTAAAATACGGTCAATTACTTCTGCTAAACTTGAACTATTAGTACTTTTTTGAATAGACATATCCCATTTCTCCTTTCGCTTATGATCCCATTGTTTTTAAATCTGTAGATGATTTAATATCATTGGAACTTTTAATCTTAGTAGAGCTTTTAATATCGGTTGCTTTTTTAATCTGATTTACGCCTTTTATTTTCCGCTTGTTTTTTGACTTCTCTTTATCGTCTGAAGAAAAAACTTTTTCTTGAAAGTTTTCTCCAGCTTCTTTCACATCGCTAAGCTTATCTTTGACCGATAATAAGACGTCTTGAAGCTTATCTTTTGCTTCTTCCCCTTTGCCGTGTACCTTACTGGCGTTTTTCTCTTTTGTTTTCTGCAGTTTTTCTGACGCTTCATTTGCTTTTTCCTGCAGTTTCCCTTCGGTTTTTTCGACAAACTTTTCTTTTGCTTTTTCTTTAACTTTTTCTTTAACCTTTTCTTCTACTTTTTCCTTAACAGGTTCAGGCGTGTGCTCAACTATTTTTTTTCCCGCTTTTAGTGCTGCTTTCTCCACATCTTTTTTATCCATGAAATTCCCCTTCAGGACGGATATCTTACTTCTTCGCGTCCATGAGTTTGTTTAGCATTTCTTCAATGCGCTGCAGCTGATCATTCATATTTTTATTTTCTTCTTTTAACTCTTCGTACTGTGACGTTTCCATTTCTGCGCTTTCGCTGACTTCTTCCTGCGAATCTCCCTGTTCATTTGATGCATCTTCTTTTTTCTTTTTAGGTGCCAGCAGCTTGCTTAAATTGTCTTTTTCAAGATAGCCTGTAGCCGTCTGTCTTAACGCCCCCATCGCTTGCTGCGTTAAAATATCCTGTGCGTTTCTTCTTAACTCTTGCCCTGTCGCACGTACAATTTCTGATTGTCCTAAGCGGCTGAGTACTTTTTTACTCGTTTGCGGACTTGAAAGAAGTCCAATTCCCGCTCCTACTACGCCTCCTAAAATGGCAAGATTTAAAGAGTTTTGTGTTTTTTCTTCTTGCTGCTGATTTTGTTGTTTTTCATTTTGATCAGTTGTTGTCATGTTCCATCCTCTTTTCTCTTATTATTATTTATTAAATGAATCTTCTAATGATTAAAAGACTTAAAAGCTAAGCCCTGCTCCTCGCTCCTCTGTTCGGCCAGGCAGCCCTTCTTCCTCTACTTTGTCGGTTAATAACCCGACGGCTTCTGCGTAGCGAAGCCACGTATCGACACTTGCAATAACCACTCGTGCTTCAATCGTTAAAATTTCAATTCCTACGAGTGATACTCGAGCAAAAGCATCGATGACAATTCCTTTGTCTAGAATTCGATCAATCACTTCTGCTAAACTTGAACTATCTGTACTTTTTTGAATACTCATTTTTAGCAGCTCCTTTCGAAATTTAACTAAATGAATGATGCTACTAAACAACCTGCTTAACTTTTTTAGTAAACATACTTTTGAAATATACTTTTTAACCATCTTTCAAACATGAATAATTTGCTAAAAATTAATTCCTAAAAAATAATTAGAAAATTATTCTACTTCGTATAATAGTTTACAGTTAATTTAAGGATGTATTTTACACGAAAATCCCGTTGTTAAAGCTTTTACTGAAATTAAAATTCCAAAATAAAACAATAAATACATTATTGTTACAATAATATTACATTATAATTTAAGGCATATTATTTTCAGGGTACCCTGAAAAAATTTGATGTTTTTAACTATTATGGAATATTATTGTGCGTTAAGTTCACTTAAACAAAGCCAGCGCATAAAAAAGCTGTCGCACTGCGACAGCTTTCTCTTACATATCATACGTTCTATAAAATCATTCCTGTTAAAGGCGCTTTTGGGTTTCCATCATGATCTGAATCTTCTTTGTCTACTAAAACAAGCAAGCTGCCTTCTTTGACTGAATCATTATATTGTTCGGCCTGCTGTTTTGGAATTCCCATACCGACTAAAATACCTGACAAACCTCCTACACTCGCACCAGCTGCTGCACCTGTTAATGTAGCTACAATCGGACCAGCCGCTACAATTGGGCCTATTCCCGGGATTGCAAGAGCACCGGCACCTGCTAATATTCCGGTCAAGCTCCCTAGCGTACCTCCAGTAAGCGCTCCGGTTGCTGCCCCTTCTGCTTTTGTATTCGTTTCTTTCTGAACTTTTTTAGTCTTTTTATGTTTACCGATGATAGATATTTCTTCTGATGCGTATCCTTCTTTTTTTAAACTGTCTACAGCATGAATTGCTTCTTGTTCCGTTTCATATACTCCAACAACATTCTTTGCTTTTGCTTCCATACTATCTCCTCCTCATTAATGTTGTGTGTACCCGAGAGTAGCGCTTTGAAACGTTTTAGAGAGTAAGAGGTCTTCTCTATTCTTAAATAAATAGCCCTAAATCACTTTTCATTTAGTGACGTTTTTATTTAAAAATGAATGAACTCGCTCTTTATTTAACCATATCCCTCCACAAGCAATGAAGCATGCAACCGTACTGAAAGCCAACGCGTAGCTCCGGAACCAATCCACAAGGAGCCCAAACCAAATCGGTGCGAGCACGATGGCAAATTGATTGAGCGTTAACGCAATGCTTACCGTTAAACCAATAAAACGATCATCAGCTTTTTCTGCTATTAACACGATAAACAAACTAAACCAGCCAATTGCAAAAAAGCCAAGGCTAAAACAAACTGCAGCTAGTAGCCAAAAAGGCAAAGTAAATCCAATATAAGAAATAGCTATGATTAGTCCTACAGTCACCCAAACCGTCGCTTGCAAAGGTGTTCTTCGATTTCCGTTATACACATGATCGCTTACCCAAGCTAAAGCAATTCTCCCAATCATTCCCCCTAACAGCGTGACGCTCAGCAACATGCCCGCGGAAGCAAAATCCATCTTTATGGCTTTCGTTAAATAGCTTATAAAGTGCGCCACAATGATCATTTGAAGGGAAATCATTGAAATACCTACAAAGAATAAGGAATAGAGCGTTTTATCTTGAGAAATACGCATGATTTTTTGAAGAAGCGTAAATGTTTCTTTTTTTTCTGGCGATGATGGGTATTCTCGATAGAATATAAAAAAAAGAAGACCCCCTCCAATAGCTGCCGCAGCCTGTACGAGAACAGCCCCATGCCACCCGTATTGATAAAACACCAGCGGTAATGCCGCGGAAGCAACAGCGCCTCCAATGGGAATTCCCGTTTGCCGAATCCCCATGGCAAGGCCTCTATGATGAGAAGGAAACCACTTCACCACGGCTTTGCTTCCTCCTGGCTGTGCTGTTCCATACCACACGCCTGCTGCAAGAAGTACGCCTGTTAGATACAAATAATGATCGGCTCTATAGGCAAAAAGCATGCTTACCCCCAGCAAAATAGATCCTCCTCCTACAAGCCATCTTTCTCCATAGCGATCCATCCAGTTTCCAAAGAACAGCATGGAAAAAATTGGACCAATTTGAACAGCTGATACGAGCAGTCCTGTTTGAAACTGCGATAAATCATATATTCTTTGCCAAAGCGCTGCCAATGGTCCTATCCCATACGTGACAAACGTGGCACACGCCTGAGACAGCGTGGCAATAAATAAAATCATCCACTTATAAGAAGCTTTTTGTCTGCTCATTTTCTCTCCTCCACCTTTACTTTCAGTGTAGAGTAGCGGTGATATCATGTAAAATAAGGAATAAAGATAAAAGTCATCAATAAAAGTGATAGCTGAAGGAGGAGATTTGATGGATATAAAAGATTTGCTTGTTTTTACGACAGTAGCAGAAGAAAAAAACATTTCAAAAGCTGCCAAAAGTTTAAGCTACGTGCAGTCGAATGTGACGATGCGAATTCAGCAGCTAGAAGCTGAACTCGGTACACAGCTATTTGAACGCAGCGGTAAAGGCGTAACGTTAACTTCCAGCGGAGAGCTGTTGCATCGTTATGCTGAACAAATTCTGCGTTTAACCAACGAAGCTACTATAGCTGTTCAAAGCAGCTCGCATACGCCGATAGGACCCTTAAAAATAGGTGCAACTGAATCCACCGCAGCTCTTCGGCTGCCGCCTTTGCTTTCTACTTATTGCACTGCCTACCCGGATGTAGACTTCATTTTAGAAACACATACAACCGATGTTCTTATTCACCTAGTTTTAACCCGAAAACTTGAAGGCGCATTTGTTGCAGGCAGCTGTGAACATCCCGATCTAAACTCTTTATTTACTCAAGATGAAGAGCTTGTACTTGTGAGCCGGCATCCTCTTCCTTCTCTTTACAGCCTAAACGATATGAACCTATTAGCTTTCAGCAGCGGATGCGCATATCGACATACGTTAGAAATGCTTATGACAAAAGAAGCCGTGTTTCCAAAACGCATATTAGAATTTGGTACCATTGAAGCCATTATTGGGTGTGTAAAAGCAGGTATGGGCGTAGCTGTAATGATGAAATCCATTGTATCTAACTATAATTCATTAACGTTAACTCCGCTGCCGCAGCCATATAGAAAGGTTCCTACTTTTTTTATTACGCGGAAAGATGCCTTTGTATCGGCGGCTTTACGTGAATTTTCTTTTCTTCTGACTGACCAGCTTTGCACAACAAAACCCTAAGAAAATAGGCGTTCTTAGGGTTTTGACTTAAGCAGCGGCGGGATTCTTCTTAACAAATTTCATAAATAATCCGCGAACTAAAGGTCCCATAATGAGAAGTTGAAGCGGATAGGCTACGATAAAGTTTTTCATAACGATCAATGCATAGCTTGAAAGAATCGGCTCTCCGTCTAAACCTTTCGTAAGTGACATCGTAATTAATCCGTATATAGACATAGAAAGCACCATTCCGATCACCATACATGATGATAAAATCAACACGACTTTTAACTGTTTAGACTTATCAAACGGCAGTGAAAATGCTACTTTTTTTGCTACGGGTCCTACTAAGAAAGTTTCGATAATCATGGCAACTACAAATGTGATAACCAAATTCAAAATACCTTCTGCAAGTGTGATATGCCCGATGACATCATTCATTAACATGTTATACATCGTCATCACAAGCACCATCCCTCCGCACATCATCATTCCAAAATAAATACTTTCTTTTTTAGTTGTTGGCACATTCCTCATCCTTTTCATGTTTTTTACTTGGCTTAGTATAGCTTTTTATCTTCCTTCTTCGTAAGTGAACATTTTGTGAACATTCATCTAAAAAAATGCCCTGTGACCAAAAAACAGTCACAGAGCATTTTTTTAGACTTAAGCGGCGCGTGCTCTTTTTTAGTAGGGCTGAGTATGGCAAATTACTCTAGTCTACATCGTTAATAAGTGTTTAGAGATTTAACAAAAAACCCCCGCTTTAGGAGCTAAAGCGGGGGGGGTTTTATAGAGATTCCGTGTGAGATGCAGGCGGAATTGGTGTTTGGGTTCGAAATACTTTTTCCCATTTCGAGACGACGATACAGGCAATGGCGTGGCCTGGAACGTTAACTCCTGTTCTGGCCATATCCATGATGCGGTCCACTCCTGCAATGATTGCGACTCCTTCAGCCGGCAGACCTACTGCGTTGGCTGTTGCTAAAAGAACAACAAGTGAACCTGACGGGACAGCCGCGATTCCTTTACTTGTCATCACGAGTATAAGCATCATAAATAATTGCTGAGTTAATGGCATATCGATGTTAAAAGCCTGTGCTAAAAAGACGCATGAAACGGATAAATACAGCGTGGAGCCATCACAGTTTAACGACAGGCCCGACGGAATAACGAACGAAACCACTCGTTTAGGACATCCGTACTTTTCCATCCGTTCCATCAGCTGTGGCAGCACCGTTTCCGTACTTGTTGTTGAAAACGCAATAAGAAACAAATCCCAAATCATTTTGAATACTTCAAAGTAGTTGAATTTGAACAAAAACCCAACAAGCGGAAATAAAACAAATAAAATAATAAAAAGACCTAAAAAGACGGTTCCAATTAGCTTCAGCATTGGAAGCAGAAGTACAATGCCGTATTGCCCCACAGATGCGGCCATTAGCGCTAATACACCAAGAGGCGCTGTAACCATAACAATTTGCGTTAATTTAAACATAATTTTAGCGGTGGATTCAAAAAATTTCATTGCAGGTTCGGATGCTTTACCAACTCCTGAAGCGGCAACACCGAATAAAATAGCAAAGAAAATCACGGCCAGCAAATCATTTTTTGCCATCACATCGACGATATTCGTTGGAATGATGTTTAAAATCATTTGTTTAAAGTCCACGACTTTGTCGGTGTACTGAGACAATTCACCGATATCTTTTTTAACAAGATGAGAAAGATCGAGGCCTACTCCAGGCTTTAGCAAATTCACTAACAGCAGACCGATTCCTAATACAATGGTAGTAATGATTTCAAACCAAATAATCGTCTTTAACCCTAAACTCCCCATTTGTTTCATACTGCCGCTTCCCGCAGCACCTATGACGATGGTTGAAAAGACAATCGGCACCACAATCATTTTAATGAGGCGGATAAACCCGTCTCCTACCGGTCTTAAAGCCATCCCGAAGTCTGGAAAAAAGTGCCCGATAACAGCTCCAATTACTAATGCAATTAAAATTTGAAACGCTAAAAATTTTTTCACATTTCTCCCTCCCTTTTGTCTTCATGAAACGGACATCTATTCCATTAATATCCAATCCCTCAGACACTTTAAGTAAGTTCGGGACATTTAGCTAGATTCCTTCTAAAATAGACAAATTGGTCTATATATTTTACCTTGCCAGTTAAAATACATAGAAAAAAGTCAGGATGAAAGTCTTCTTCATCCTGACTTTTTTATCGTTATGCTTTTTTCACAAACTGAGATTTTAAGCTCATCGCTCCAAATCCATCAATTTTGCAGTCGATGTTATGATCGCCTTCTACTAAACGAATGCTTTTTACTTTCGTTCCGATCTTTACAACCGATGAGCTTCCTTTTACTTTTAAGTCTTTGATGACAGTAACTGAATCTCCGTCTTTTAAAGCATTACCGTTTGCATCTTTTACAGTAAGCTGTTCCTCCGTGCTTTCTGCTTTTTCATCTTGCCCCCATTCATGCGCACACTCCGGGCAGATGAACAGGTTTCCATCTTCATATGTATACTGTGATTGACAGCTTGGACAATTAGGTACATTCATTTTCTTTTCCTCCAGCAGCTCGTAAACGTTAGCAAGGTCACGAGATTACGTTTTTTATCTGTTTTATACTGTCACATTTTTATAAATTTAACAAGCTTCTTTATTTCCTTGCTGCTGATGTTTTCTTTTCCAAATAAGTGAGCCAATAAACAGAACAAAACCCGCTCCAAAGACAAGAAGCTGATCTAAATAAAAGTCACCTGTTTTTACATACCGTATAATAAATAATCCCCCAAACATGAGCATCAGCATACATGAAAACCGAATGAGGTATGAATTGATCTCCATTTTGCATTCCTCCTTTTTGTAAGAATTTCTTTGTTACGAAAAAAACGCATACCATATGCCGAATGTAACGCCGTATAAAGGTAAAATAACGGCCAGCTTTTGCTTCCACCCTTTAAAAAAGGAAGAATTACGAGGTGCAAACCAAAGCTCTAACGTACCGTATAACAAGAGTGCTCCCGCTGCCAGTATGGCAATCACTGTCTCTCCTAAGTCCATACATGTTCCTCACTTTCATTCTACGTACTTGAAGCTAAACGCAGCTCATCATTATAAAAGAGCTTATAATCGTGATGCATACGGATTTTGAACACTTTCTAATAATACATTTATTTCCATTATATCATAATAAAAGCATTTTTGAGACTTTTTATACATGTGAATTATTGTATAATAAAAAGTAGACACAGAGAAAAAAGGGGAGGATTCTTTGAAGAGAACTCAACTTATTTTTGTTATTACCCTGCTTGTTGAAGCTGGATTAACCTATGCGTGCTCATTATTTTTGTCTATTCGCTTTATTGAGCTTATGTTTTTTAGCGGACTTTTGTTTTCAGTTTTGACTTTTTGGTTTTCAAGCAGCGGAAGCAACAGCGCTCATTCTCACTATAAAACTCATTCCATGAGGTTAATGTCTGGAGCCAATATTGAACATAATCCGTTTCGTTTGCGCTGGACGGCTTATTTGCTTGCTTCTTTAAGCTTTACGGGAGTGGGCCTGATGTTTTTCATTCTGCTGCTGACGGACGTTATTCCTCCCGTAAGCTAAAAAACCTGCTCTTTACAGAGAGCAGGCACTTACGAAAACAGCTTTAGAAGCAGGCATTTTCTCTTTATTTTGTTAGCAACAGCTTGAGTCACATGATCTTTTAAAGGCCGAGTTAACATTCGTTTCAGCGGATGTTTTAGCATTCGTTTGCTAATGGGAACTTTAAAAATAATGCTGAGAACTACTGTTGCAAAAACCGATAGCGGTAAGACCGCAAAGGGCTTTTTTTGAAACCATCTCGAGAAGATAAGCATCATTACATAAATAAGTGCTGACCACCCCAAATGCCAGCCGTGCCTAAATGTAATCCCCTTACACCTGAGCCCAATCCATTCTACAAACGAAGCTGTACATACCCATTTTGTAATATATTTCACCTGCTTAGCGAGTGTAGACGGATAGGTAGCTAAGAACGACAAAATCATGAGAGGTGTAATAAATATAAGGTGTAAAATACGCAGTCCTTTTAATGAAAGATGAGAAGATTTAAAATCCCAAAGCAACTTATCGTTACACAAAAAGTAATAAAGAATATTAAAAAAGCTCACATATAAAACCCCGGCATACAGCTCGCGTATTTTGTTCCAGGTTTTTTTATGGATATTTTGAAAAATCAGCCATAGAAGGACAGAAATATGCACCTTTGTTCACCTCTCTAACGTCGTTTTTAGAACTAATGTTATTTTATTTTCGTTTCGTCCTGCTTCTTTTCAATTTTCCGAATCCATCCAATCAGCAGCCGGTTAAGATAGGATTTTAACGTTACGCTAATAAAGGTGTGGTACCACATCCAGCCTGTTTTCCATTCGATAAGCTTCGTTCGTTTTTCAGCCCATAATTCAATAAAAAACATGGGAATCGTAAAAAGTACAATTTTATATAAAATTTTTAACCCTTTATCGTGATACGTAGCCTGATTAATCATAACGGATATGCTAGGATACAGTAAAAAGTCGAACAATACATTAATTCTAAACTGTTTTTTCAGTAAGCGAGTTGGATATCGAAGAAGGCCGTGAGAGACAATAAATTTATCAATAATACCATTTGTTAATGCATTAAATGCATAAGCCAGCAGCCAGTCTTTGATCGGTGGTTTTCTAAATAAAAAAGGGAGCATTCCCAGGGCGATAAGCAGCATTACACGTAAAAATTTCATTTCAAACTTTTTATTTCTCATCACCTTTTCGCTCCTTTCACCAAGTGTTGTTAGCCTACCTTCTTGTCAATTGGCAGCTTGAGACGGCTGTTCTCACCACGCTCAATTATTGCTTATGTTAATTTATAAAGATACGCAGCAGCGTCTAATGTAAATTCCCCGTACATAAACCCTAAGTTCACGCTATTCATACATACGTAAATGTTTGTTTTAGTTTTAAGTTCTTTGAAGAGATTTATACATGTGGTTGAGACATGAAAAAAGCCCAACTCTAATCAGTATGGGCTTCTTCCTTCACCTATTGTGTTTTTTTAAACGTTACCATCCGGCGTCCGGTGAAAATAAAATAAACGTCGACGATGAAACAACGGATGATGCCGTACTCGCAGTCAAAGCAATTGCGAAACAAAAAGGCATCGACAGCCGCAATATTTTTATACTAGGACACAGTCAAGGCGGCATGATGATGCTCAGGATTTTAAATCACACGCCCGATAAAAGCGTGCGCGGCTCTATGTTACTTGCTGCACTGAGCCGCACACTTCCAGAGTTAATGCTTGAACAATTTGCCTATCTTGTATCGCTGAATCAGCTTCCGAAAGAGCAGCTTGCATTTTTCCAGCAGCAGTTTGCCATCTTACAAGACCCAAGCTTTTCAGCAGCTCAGCCGCCAAAAGAATTTCTGCTTGGCACTCCTTATTTTTGGTATGACGTAGCTCACTGGCACCCTGCAGAAGTGGCAAAATCTCAGGACACGCCTCTGCTTTTTTTACAAAGAGCACGTAATTATCAAGTAACGACCAAAGATTTTGAAGGATGGAAACAAAGCTTATCTCAGCGTTCCAACACTTCTTTTAAGCTTTATCCAAAGCTCAACCACTTTTTCACAGAAGGAACTGGTGAAAAAAGCACGCCCGATGAATATGCTGTTTCAGCCAACATTCCTTCTTATGTCATTGATGATATTGTGAAATGGGTTCGTGAAACGCAAAAGTAAAGAAAAAAGGTGCTGTTTTATCAGCGCCTTGTTCTCTTACTTATTAAACCTTCCCATTACTACCGTATTATAGTACTTGCCGTCAGACAGCACCTTGTCATGTTTTAATACTCCTTCTATTTCAAACCCGAATTTTGTATATAAATCAATCGCTTTTTTATTGGTCTCTAGCACATTCAGCGTCATTTTCTTCATGCCCGCGCTATCTGCCCACAGTATGGATTGTTGTAAAAGGCCTTCGCCAATTCCGTATCCCCAACATTCTTTTGCGACGCATACGCCAAACTCTACTTTATGGGCAAATCGTTTCAACTCGTTGCCTTCGCACCTTGAAAATCCACCAATTTTATTATGTACAACCGCTACTAAGAATAAGTTCCGTTTACTTTCTGTATCACGTTGAATAAGTTTTTCAAAATCGGATTCGTCCATACACCCTTCTCCTGGTTCACGATCCAAGTTTTCCGTTTCTCCGTCTAGCTGAACTCTAAGGTGAGACAATTCGTCTGCATCGCTAGTCTCAGCTGAGCGAATGATGTATTGAAGTCCTTTTACATGGTAAATCTGCTGGTTGATGACCATTGTATACCTCCAAATGTCTTTCTCTCATTCAATCTATTAATTTGGTTTTATTTCCTTTATTATAAATCTTATACATAAAGAGATGGAAGAGAGTTGAACAAATTGCTTTGGTTACTACTTTTGATCCTATACGGCATTTACAAGTTCTATAAATCAAGGAGGCCGCTAACAAAATTTGACCATTTTTACGAAAAGGCATTTGAGCTAGAAGAAAAAAAGCGATATGACGATGCGCTTGAAATACGCAACCAAGGGATCGAACTCCATACCCTTACCGATTTAGAACGAGCTGATTTACACTTAGCAAACGGGCATATGCTTTTGAAACCAAAGCAGTATGAACAAGCAACGAAACACTACGACGCCTCATTTAAGCTAGCCAAATATGAAAACTTTCCTTACTCAGAAGGATTTGGCGAAGTCATTGAGGCCTACTTTTATGCAGGGCGTAATGAAGATGCCTTGATAATTACTAATGACATGTTAAAACGACAAAGCTACGATCAAAAATTTAAGAAGCTAGAGCCTTTAAAAGAAAAGCTTCTTTCACATGAAGACTTATGGTAAAATTAAACAAATGAAAGCGTGTTATTAAGAGCGACTGAGGTGAGTATAGTGATTATAACCGTTATTGTAGGAGTGCTGAGTCTAATTGGTTTAATTGCAGCAGGATTTGCGACGAATTATAAGGATACGAAGTAAGAATACATACAAAAGAACAAGAACCAAATAGGTTCTTGTTCTTTTTTAACGAGCCAACAGCTTTTCTGTTATGCGCAAAAACATCTTTACTCCAACTTCAAGCGAAGCTTCATCTACCGTAAACTTCGGATGATGATGAGGGTATACGATGCCCTGTTCTTCATTTCGTGCTCCGATGTTAAAAAATGCTCCTTCCGTTTCCTGCAGATAAGCTGAAAAATCTTCTCCTCCCATTTTAGGAGACAGTGTTTTAACCCGTTCTTTTCCATATTCTTCGATAGCTGTTTCTTCAATTAAACGCGTAATTTCTTCAGAGTTAATGACGGGATGATAGCCTTTTTCATATGTGAAGGTGTACTCTGCACCGTAGGCTTCTGTTAGTCCTTTTACAATCCGGTCAATTTGTGACGGAACTTTTTCTCGCAGAGCCGCGTCAAAGCTTCGAACGGTACCGTTGAGCTCCACTTTATCAGGAAGTACGTTGTGCGTAGTTCCTCCGTGAAATTGTGTAACCGATACGACTAATTTATCAATTGGATTGGTCGTTCTTGAAACAATCGTTTGAAGGTTCGTCACAATTTGTGCTCCTACAACGATCGCATCAACTGCTTCATGAGGCGCTGCGGCGTGTCCTCCTTTTCCTTTAATCGATATATTAAACGTGTCAGGCGAAGCCATCATAGGACCTGCAAGCACGCCGATTTCTCCGACGGGAAGACCAGAATTCAAATGCGTGCCAATCACGTAATCCACATCTTCCATCACGCCTTCTTTCACAAGCTCCTGCGCTCCTCCGGGCAGCAGCTCTTCTGCATGTTGAAAAATCAAGCGAATTTCTCCTTTACATTCATTTCCTAACTGAGAAAGTACAGAAGCTACTCCTAGCAAAATAGCCGTGTGACCGTCGTGACCGCATGCATGCATCACGCCTTTATGAACCGAAGCAAACGCAAACGTGTTTTCTTCTTCAATCGGCAGCGCGTCCATATCTGCTCGAATCGCAACCACTTTTCCCTGCTCTTTTCCTATTAATCTAGCCACCACGCTTGTTGGTGTAGGACGTGTAATGATAAAGCTTCCAAACGAACGAAGCGTATCTTCAACGTACTGAGCCGTTCGGTGCTCTTGAAACGATAATTCAGGATAGCGATGAAAATGTCTTCTCCACTCAATTACCTGCTTCTTTAAGCTTTCTGTGACGCTGTAGTCACTAATTGATTTAACTGTCATACACAAACTCCCCCTTTATTTGACTATATCGATTGGCTGGAACGGAAAGGTTTAAATTTCCGCGCAGCGTACTGCTTTCGTATGAAGTGTCGTAAAGTCCTCGCTCTTCCAAGATAGGCACCACTTTTTCCACAAACTGATGAAACGTCTCGCTCATAAACGGGCGAAGCACAAATCCATCTGCTGCTTCCTGCTCATGCCATTTTTGCATTTCATCCGCTACGTGCTCAGGTGTTCCTGAAAACGGCGAACGCGGTAAAACTGTTTCAAGTGCCAATTGTCTTAAGGTTAACTTTCGAGCAGCCGCCGCTTGTTTAATTTTATTTGTAGTGCTTTGAAACGCATTTGCTCCGATATCCCCTAACTCTGGAAACGGGGCGTCTACGTCAAATTGCTGAAAGTCATAATCATCAAAAAAACGAGCTAAATATGTAATGGCATGATCAATTGGAATGAAAGCGGCAAGCTCTTGATACCTTCTTTCTACATCTTCCTCGCTATCTCCTATAATTAAATCAATACTTGGAAAAAAGAGATGCTTTGATTGTTCAAAGCATCTCCAGTCGTCTGGTCGATCGGTTTTTAATAGATGTTTAGTTGACTTATCTGTATGTTATACCTACTATCCCGGTAAGTCAAATTAGCTTTTTAAATATGTGCTTTTATTTCTTTAAAACTACAGCTACATTCCCTATTTTACGTCCGGTTTCTACATATTCATGTGCTTCTGGAATTTGTTCTAAAGAGTAGCATCTATCAATCACTGATTTTATCTGCCCTTCTTCCATCAGTTTTTTAAGAAGTAATAAATCTTTCGTCTGCACTTTGGCAATTCCTTGCCCTTCGACCGAAACAAAGCGTCCATTTAAGGCTAACGCTTCCTTGCACTGATTTTTTGTGATTTTCCCAACGGCATCAAAAATAAGATCGTATCTGTCTTCTTTTTCAATAAAATTTTCGTGTTGGTAGTCGATGACGCGATCTGCTCCTAAAGACTTTACTAATTCACTATTTTTAGCACTGCACACGCCTGTCACTTCAGCTCCGTAATAGCTAGCAAGCTGTACAGCGGCAGTTCCTACGGCACCTGAAGCACCGTAGATAATCGCTTTTTGCCCAGCTTGAATGTTTCCTTTTCTAAAAAAATGCAGAGCCGTCGTGCCGCCGAAAGAAATAGAGGCGGCTTCTTCATGGGTTACATTCTCTGGCTTTACAGCTATTGTCCCCTTTTCTGGTAAGCAGATATATTCCGCATATCCTCCGAACTTCATACCTGTCATCGCAAAAAGCTGATCGCCTTTTTTGAACCGCGTTACGTTCTTGCCGACTTCCTCTACCTCTCCGGCCAGCTCTACGCCTAGTATTGATTTTCTAGGCTTCCGTAATCCTAAAACTATTCGCATTGGAAGCCACAATAGCAGTGGACTATTAAAGCTCCTCACTCTGCAGTCGCCCGATGTGACCGTGGTGGCATAAATTTTTATCAGTATTTCATTCTCTTTTGGAATAGGCTTTTCCACTTCTTGAAGCTGAAGAACATCTGGTTTCCCATACTTTGTACATACCATTGCTTTCATAACAGCTCTCCCTTTTTCACTAGAGTTCAATATATGTTTATAAACTATGCTCGTCGAAATCCATTCTTTCACATTTTATAAAGAACGCCGGTGAATCTACTGTCACATATGGTAAATAAAAGGATATTGCTATAAAATAAGTATAAAAACAGAAAGCGTGGTACGTATTATTGTTTAAACTTCTTTTAATTGAAGATGATGTAACGCTGTTTAATGAACTGAAAGAGCGGTTGGAGCAATGGTCTTATGATGTTTACGGCATCCGTGATTTCAGTAACGTTATGCAGGAGTTTAGCGAGGTAAAACCTGATTTAGTTATTATGGATATTCAGCTGCCGAAGTATGACGGATTTCACTGGTGCAGAATGATTCGTTCTCATTCAAAAATCCCTATTATCTTCCTATCTTCACGTGATCATCCTTCTGATATGGTAATGTCTATGCAGTTTGGAGCAGACGACTTTGTTCAAAAGCCGTTTCATTTTGATGTGCTTGTAGCAAAAATACAGGCCCTTCTTCGCCGCGTATATAACTACAGCGTTGAACAAGTAAACCTTCTTTCGTGGCAAGGCGCTACGATTGATTACGAAAAAAATAAAGTATCAGCGGGATCTACAGCTATTGATTTAACCAAAAATGAAATCTTTATTTTAAAATGCTTAATACATAAAAAGAATAAGATTGTAAGCCGAGATGAGCTGATTAATAGTTTGTGGGAAGATAAACGGTTTATCAGTGACAACACGCTGACGGTAAACGTCAATCGCCTGCGAAAAAAGTTAGATGAAATTGGACTTGGAGCTTTTATTGAAACAAAAGTCGGCCAAGGCTACGTAGCCATTGAAGAGGAACGCTATGATTAAACTCTTTATTCGCGAGCGTCTAAGCTGGATCCTTTTCTTTTTTATGATGCATCTTTTTATGCTTTTTATCGCTTATATTGATGAATCCATTCCTGTGTCTTCGATTCTTTATATCGTGTTTATATCATCAATTGTCTTTCTTATTTTTTGCGTCTTCCGCTATCATAAAGAAACAAAATTTTATCAAGGGTTAAAAGATGAAGAGGATTTCTTTGATTCTTCTACTCTTTCTCATCCGCTGCGCCCCTTTGAAAAGATTGTTCAGCGAAATCTGATGCAACAATTAGAACAAGCGAAAAAAGATGGCGTGCAGACTCAGCTGTACGTGACGCAGGAAAAAGATGAATTGTTAGCTTGGATTCACGAAATTAAAACGCCGTTAACTGCGATGCATTTAATAATTGAACGGTTAGAAAATCGAGAAGTTAAAGCGAACTTGACGTTCGAATGGCTTCGTATTCACTTTTTACTTGATCAGCAGCTGCATCAAAAGCGCATTTTCTTTATCGAAAATGATATGTATATTGAACATCTGGATTTAGAGTCCCTTATTTTCACTGAAATCAAAACGCTGCAAGCTTGGTGTATGCAAAAAAATATTGGGTTTGATGTGGATATACAGGCAGAACGTGTACTTTGTGACGCAAAGTGGCTTTCTTTTATTATGAGGCAGCTGTTAACAAATGCAGTCAAGTACAGTGAAGAATCTGATGTGCTGATTAGAAGCTACGAGCACCACGGTCAAGTGTACATCGAGGTAAAAGATAACGGACGGGGCATTTCTCCTCAAGATATGCCCCGCATTTTTGAAAAAGGTTTCACCTCAACTACGCAGCATGAAGACGGCCGCGCTACAGGCATGGGTCTGTATCTCGCTCAAAAAGCGGCGCACGCTCTTTCGATTCACATTGGTGTGAAGTCCGTTCTTAACGAAGGCACGACATTTACGCTTGCCTTTCCTAAATCAAATGATTTTGTTGATATGAAAAGCATGTGACAAAAATGTCACATGCTTTCGTCATTTGTTCGGTGAATCAAAGGAAAAGCTAAAGCCCTTTTTTTATAATAAACGTATCAGATCAAAGGAGTGAATACATATGAACATATTAGAAGCTACTAATATTCATAAAAGCTACGGAAATAAATTTAATAAACAAGAAGTATTAAAAGGTGTAGATATTACCATTATGAAAGGAGAATTTGTAGGAATTATGGGTGCTTCAGGCTCAGGTAAAACGACGCTTCTGAACGTGCTTTCCTCTATTGATAAAATCAACGGCGGAACTATCAAAATTGAAGGAAATGAAATTAGCAGAATGAAAGAAAAGCAGTTAGCGAACTTCCGAAAAACACATTTAGGCTTTATTTTTCAAGACTATAACTTGCTTGATACGCTGACAGTGAAAGAAAATATCCTCTTGCCGCTTTCAGTTGTCAAAACTCCTTCAGCAGTAGCTCACAAAAAATTTGACGCGCTTGCTAAACAGCTCGGTATCTACGAGCTAAAAGATAAATACCCAAATGAAATTTCGGGCGGACAAAAGCAGCGTACCTCTGCTGCAAGAGCCTTTATTCATGAGCCAAGCATGATTTTTGCTGACGAACCAACCGGTGCGCTTGACTCAAAAGCAGCCAGCGATTTATTAAACAAACTGACCGAGCTTAATGATAAAAGAAGCGCAAGTATTGTGATGGTAACGCATGACCCAGTGGCAGCCAGCTACTGCAGTAAAGTGATTTTTATAAAAGACGGACAAATTTATACACAGCTGTATAAAGGCAACCAAACGCGAAAAGACTTCTTTGAAGATATTATGAAAACTCAAGGCGTACTAGGCGGAGTGCAAGATGAATATTAATCAGCTCGTTTTCCGCAACTTCAAAAAGAATGTAAAAAACTATTATTTATACGTTTTTGCACTAATTTTCAGCGCAGCTTTATATTTTGCTTTTGTCACGCTTCAGTATGATCCTGCTCTTGATGCAACCAAAGGCTCCATTAAAGGAGGCGCAGCCGTTCGAGCCGCTTCTGTTTTACTTGTAGCCATTGTTTCTATCTTTCTATTATATGCAAATACGATATTTATCAAACGACGCAGTAAAGAAATTGGCTTATTTCAGCTGATTGGCATGACCAAAACAAGAATTTTCCGTATTTTGACCGTTGAAAATTTTATGCTGTACTTTAGCTCGCTGATTGTCGGCATTTTAATCGGGTTTTCGTTTTCAAAAGTAATCATTATGATTTTATTTAAAATTACGGACACCAAAGGTATCGCGAAACTTCATTTTTCTGAAGAAGCCCTGATTCAAACGCTTATTGTGTTCGGAGTCATCTATTTACTGATTATGACGATGAACTATCTTTTTATTAAAAGACAGACCATTTTAGCCCTATTCCGCGTTACGTCATCAACAGAAGGCAAAACAAAAAAAATTAGTATACTTGAAATTATTATTGGAATTCTTGGCATGACCTTTATTGCTTGCGGCTACTATATTTCTGCTAAATTGTTTGACGGATCTTTTACAAGCATGAATGCTTTAGCAATCGCCATGATATCTATTTTAGCCTCAGTTATCATAGGTACTTACTTGTTTTATAAAGGCTCGGTCCGCTTTTTATTAAATCTGATGCGAAAAAGCAAAAAAGGCTATTTATCGATTAACAATGTATTATCTCTTTCTTCGATTATGTTTCGCATGAAATCAAACGCACTGTTGCTAACGGTTATTACAACCGTATCGGCTCTGGCTATTGGCCTATTGTGCTTGAGCTACATCTCTTATTATTCTGCTGAAAAGTCGGCTGAAGATTATGTGCCTAACGATTTTTCTATCAATAATACAAAAGACGCTGCTTCGTTTAAAGCTGCGCTGAATCGGAAGAAAATAGCATATACGAAAAAAAAGATCGACGTTATCCAAGTAAAAGCAAACGTAAAAAGCATCTTAGAAAATAATTTGGAAGCCCCGATGGTAGACTCGTCCGCTATGGTTTTTTCGGTTGTTAGTGAAACATCTGTTAGTGGTGTAAATGTAGCTCAAAATGAAACTTTGTTTACCGGCTATAATGATATGCTTCAACGAGTAAATTCATTTAAAGATTCCGGAGAAATTGAGCTAAAAGGAAAGAAAGAAGTCATTCCGCAAAAGTATATAGGCTTAAATCGAAAATTTCTCTTATCTACTTATTTTACGAGTGGTATGCCTACTATGATTGTAGACGATTCCGTGTTTAATGAACTGAAAAAAGACGTGGATCCTTCTATTCAAAAAGAATCTTCTGTGTACACAGGGGTAGATATATCACAAGAAAATGACTTACCAAAAGCAAACGAGATTTTCAAAGAAATGAAGTTGGACAATCATAACTTCAATGATTCGCGTATCGAAACGGTAAAAAGCCAAAAGCAGACTATGGGTCTAATTATGTTCATTGTCGCTTTTCTAGGACTGGCATTTTTAATTACATCAGGGTGTATTCTTTACTTCAAGCAAATGGACGAAAGTGAAGATGAAAAACCAAACTATACAATTCTTAGAAAACTAGGCTTTACCGAAAAAGACTTATTAACCGGCATAATAATTAAGCAGCTTTTTAACTTCGGCATTCCGTTAGTCGTAGGTTTACTACACAGTTATTTTGCCGTACAATCCGGGTGGTTCTTATTTGGAACAGAGCTTTGGACACCAATGATTATCGTTATGATTATCTATACGGCCCTGTACTCTATCTTTGGTATATTATCGGTTCTTTACTATAAAAAAATTATTAAAGAAGCTCTTTAAAGATCAAAAGCACAAGCTATAGCTTGTGCTTTTGATCTTTACATGCCATTAATTGCTGGCATTTTCTTTATTTCCCTGACTGGCTGCATGTAAAAAACCTTCTAGTCGCTTTTTGACAAACGGCCACTCGTCGTCAATTACACTGAAAATAACCGAATCTCGTACGTATCCATCAGGTAAAACCATGTGTTTGCTGGTGATGCCTTCCTGCGTGGCACCTAACCGTTTAATAGCCTTTCTAGACCGCTTGTTTCGCACATCCGTTTTGAATTGAACGCGGTGAAGCTTCAGCTCTTCAAAACAGTATTTTAATAATAAATACTTACACTCCGTATTAACTCGCGTTCGCCACACGGATGGATGATACCACGTCCACCCTATTTCTACGCTTTTGTTGGGAAGTGATATATCTAAAAATCTCGTGCTTCCTACAATTGAATGTGACTCTCTATCAAATACAGCAAAAGGCAGCTCTCTTCCCTCTTTCTTGGCTTTTAAAGCACTTTCAACCAGCCGTTTCATATCACTTAAACTATGAACTTTTACCGGGAGATGCTCCCAAATTTCTTTCGGTTTTGCAGCTTCATAGAGTCCTTGCTCATGCATTTTCCCAAGCGGCACTAGCTTTACCGCTGTTCCTACAAGTTCACCTGACTTTAGCATAACCTCGCTCCTTTTCGATACGTCTAAAGAAAATGTTAATACATGTATATGTACTGGAAAAGGGTCAGTTTCTGCTTATTGTAAGGTATCACTTTCAGAATACATAGCTAGTGATCAGCTAATTGTTTTTCGAGAAAATCACTTATTGTTTGGAAGGCTTGGTCTGCTGATTCTTTATGAAAGGTTTGTGAAAAAGGATTCATAAAACCATGAACGCCATAAAACTTTCTGATTTCCAAAAGCGGCTCTCTTTTTTGCTCTAATGAATTTATTAAACAGTCTACATCAAATGTTTGCTCTTCAGCAGGAAAAATAAGAAGAGTTGGGCAAACAGGACTTCTATTTACATAATCTCTAATACGCGATCCGTAACAGCCGATCACGAAGCTACACAAATTATTTTCACTGCATAGCCACGATATTGTGGCTCCTACACTGAAGCCTATAACTCCTACTTCTTCATATTCTTGTTTTAGTTGAATTAACATGTTAGTAATTTGTCTTGAACCCTCATCAATCCCAATGTTTTGAACAAAGTTTTGATAAGCCATTCCTTCTTCTTCATAACTATAGGAAACGTCTTCAGATAATAAGTTAGGACAGATAATATCTGCCTCTAACTTAGACAATTTCTCTTTCATAAACTTCATATGATTATTCACACCGTATATTTCATGAATTAATAAAATCGCTTTATTTGATTTTTCCATTTTTTTATAAAACAGTCGTTTCCTTTGTCAATTCACGATGCAATACGTCTCCCATGCGCTTCATGCCTTCAACGATTTGTTCAGCAGACATATTAGAATAATTCAAGCGCAGCGCATTGTTTCTTGTTCCGTTTGGAAAGAAAGGAGTTCCCGGAACACAGGCTACGTTGTTTTTTAGACATTCTGAAAAGATATGTGCTGAATCAATTCCTTGGGGCAGTTCCACCCAAATAAACAATCCGCCTTCTGGCTTACTGTAAGACAAATTCTCCGGGAAAAATTCTTCGATGCACGATAACATTTGGGTACATCGCTCTTTGTATACGGCTTTAATTTTTTGAATGTGCTCTTCGATATCATAAAGCTCCATGTACTTAGCCGTTACGCGCTGAGCAAAGCTGTCCGTATGCAAGTCTGCCACTTGTTTAAACGCCACGTACTTATCAATGAAAGCTTCATCTGCACACACCCAGCCGATTCGAAGACCCGGTGCAAAAATTTTAGAGAATGTGCTGATATAAATAACTCTGCCTTCTGTATCAAAATGCTTAACCGGCGGCAGCGCTTCTCCTGCAAATCGAACGCCTCCGTACGGATTGTCTTCTACAATCAGCACATCGTATGCATTCGCAAGCTCGATCATTCGCTGACGTCTTTCGCGCGTTAAGGTGCGCCCTGTAGGATTTTGAAAATCAGGAATTGTATAAATAAATTTAGCATGCGGATTTTCCTGAAGCTTTTTCTCTAGCTCTTCCATAATCATTCCGTCTTCGTCCATGTCTACTTCTACAAACGTTGCATTGTAGGATTTAAATACGTTAATGGCTGCTAGGTACGTTGGGCTTTCACAGATTACCACGTCTCCGTCATTAAGAAACAGTCTTCCGGTAAGATCGATTGCCTGCTGAGATCCGGACGTAATTAAAATGTTCGAAACCGTGGACTCAATGCCGATGTCCTGCATTCGTTTAGAAATGGCTTCTCGTAAAGGGATATACCCCTCTGTTGTACTATATTGAAGCGAAGCGGCTCCGTCTTCATTTAATACGGCGCGGCACGCATCGTTCATTGCTTCAACGGGAAATAGCTCCGGCGCTGGAAGTCCTCCTGCAAACGAAATGACTTCTGGTCGTTCCGTTACTTTTAAGATTTCACGCGTTTCAGAGGATTTTACAAGACTAGCTCGTTGGGCAAATTTATCTTTCATTGATGATCATTCCTTTTTCAGATTTTAAACTTTTAATATTAATTATTTGAATAGTCAGAAAAGTTGGAGCGGGCGACTTTCTCTATGAGATCAGACAGTTTTTACACCCTGTAAGATGCTATTTTTAATAGACAACTAAGCTGTTTACACCTTGTCTGATCCACTCTCTGACTCTTCATTCCTACTTTATGTCCCTTTCTCCTTTCTATCCATTTTTTTCTTGTCCACTGCTTATAATACAAATCAAAGGTCGTACGATAAATATGGCCTTGTATTTAATGTATGTTAAAAAGGATAACATAAAAATCAAATAAATAAACAATAAATTCTATAAATTCTTAATTTTTTATGCAAATATATTTATCTCAGTAAACTATCTTGTAAGATTCCTTCCCTTTTCATTGACCTGCCGTATAAAACCCTTTATAATCCTTATTAACTCGATGAGATTTAAAGGTTTTAGTACGGGAGTGATGAAAAGTGAAATGGTTTCATTTACTGTTTAATGAACGATGCCCTAAATGCAAGCAAGTGTTAAATACATCAAAGTCCAATGCCCTTCGCTCTACTGTTGTGAAAGTATGTCCGTCTAGCCACTATCAAAAAGAATTTCATCCTGCGCTTGAAACTTTTGTGGAAAGTGATGAAGTACTATAAAAAAAGCTAAAGCTATGAAGGGACTGACCCCCTAGAGTGAGACAAATAAAAAACACCTTTAAGTTAAAAAACGGGTATGTAGTACCTAACAATAAC
>NZ_JAWRXD010000237.1:0-362 GCF_046535215.1 Priestia sp. SIMBA_032
CTGGATTATTTTTATTTTTTTGATTGTAGCTTATGTGACGGACATAGAAAACATTGACTTAAAGGATTTATTCTCTTTATCACACGAAAATACTACATCCTATGATAAATAAAGGAACTTGCCAAAATAGTAGCAGGTTTAAGCTTACTTTTGCTGCATAAATGTTTCATAGCTAGAGAAATATTTATATAAATGGTTTATATACTACCTAAGATGAATGAATCACCACCTTATGAGTGTAGTGATATGTAAAACAGAAAAAACCACTAGGATGGATTCTAGTGGTTTACTGTTTAAAAATCGTTATATTCTTCTAAGTCGTCATCGTCTAATGAGCCAGATATATTTTCTAAATCTGCAAT
>NZ_JAWRXD010000238.1:0-362 GCF_046535215.1 Priestia sp. SIMBA_032
CGAAGCGGAAGGTTAGATGTTGAACATCGTATATATCTC
Organism: Priestia sp. SIMBA_032; assembly: GCF_046535215.1. Classification (NCBI taxonomy): domain Bacteria; kingdom Bacillati; phylum Bacillota; class Bacilli; order Caryophanales; family Bacillaceae; genus Priestia; species Priestia sp. SIMBA_032. The sequence continues at coordinate 40 of NZ_JAWRXD010000238.1, forward strand.
GATCCGTCTATCGCAGTGGATGAACTAGACGAAGAAGACGAGGAAGACGAAGGTGCGGTAGAGAGAACGTCAAAACCCAAGTCAGTCTGGATGGGAGGCGAATTTTCTACAGACAGTGGAAAGCGTGCGCTCAAAGAACTGATGCCTGGTGACTCGTTTGACTTCCCAAAATCAATAGATTTTCTACGGACCTGCTTTTTGCTTGGAACAAGTAGAAACGAAATTATTCTAGACTTATTTGCAGGTTCGGGATCTACCGCACAGGCAGTAATGCAACAAAATGCAATCGACGGACAATCTCGTCGATTTATCTGTGTGCAACT
>NZ_JAWRXD010000239.1:0-362 GCF_046535215.1 Priestia sp. SIMBA_032
GAACGCTGTCTTAACGATTAAATATAAACAGAAGGAGCCAGGTAGAAATGAGTATATTGAGTTAAATGTCGCGAACTTTCCTTATAGTTTTCCGGATCTTATGGAAGAGAAGCGATTTCAAGAACAAATGAAACTGAATAATGGAACGTCTGCTTATTTTAAAAATAAAGATGATTATGAACGTGGTGACGAATTTGCTACGCTTATATGGAAAGAGAAAGGAATTGAATATCAGCTGCTGTATCGGAATGTAGAAGAGAACGATGAAAAGGTAATCAAGCAGAATTTATTATACATTGCGAATAAGATGAAATGAAAAAACTAGCTGATTTATTCAGCTAGTTTTTTGTATGTTATTATTT
>NZ_JAWRXD010000240.1:0-362 GCF_046535215.1 Priestia sp. SIMBA_032
GGTCATCGACCTGATGGATGCACTGCGCGCAAGCCTGAAGGGTGGAAAGCCTAAGGCGGCCACCGTGGCTACACCCGCCGCACCGAAGCGCAGGAGCGCAGAGCCTGTCACCGAGCTTCCCGTGGCGCCGCGCACGCGCAAACCGGCGAGCCGTGCAGCGAAAGCGCCGGCTGAAGCACCGGGGAAGGTCCGGGCGCGGAAGTGACGTCGGAAGTGATGGCAGAAGTGACCTCAGGCGCCCCGGCACGCGAGGTGTCAATGCGCGAGCTGCAAGGCATGCTCAGTGTGTCGCGCAGCGTGCTCTCGAATCTGGTTGCCGCGGGTTTCGTGACCCCAACGCGCGGACCGCGTAACGCCTGGCG
>NZ_JAWRXD010000241.1:0-361 GCF_046535215.1 Priestia sp. SIMBA_032
CGTCTCAAACGGTTAGGGGCTGGTTAGGTTGCCCCTAAGATTCCAAAATATATGTAGCTTTCTGAGATTGGATGTAAGTCGAGGCTGTACCACCAACGTTTTACCCTCTGATCATGGAGCGTTGCTGCCGCTTCATCATTCTGACGAAACCTTCAGTAGGTTTGTCCAGTACCGCTTCCTTGCCGAGCGATAACAGCAACAACGGTTGTTGGCCGCGCCCACGATTGACCATTAGCCGTCCTAAAAATGCTGCGGCTCTTAGGTTGTCATTGAATTCCTGTCTCAGACATCGCCTTAAGCCCGACGTCACCAGGTCAGCAATCTGAATGCCAAAATCGCTTTTGGAGTCAACGAATTGGAT
>NZ_JAWRXD010000242.1:0-361 GCF_046535215.1 Priestia sp. SIMBA_032
GACATGAAGCGCGAGTACCCGGCAACGCCCGACGAAGCGTTTGACCAGGGTATCAAGGGTGCCTACTACCTCACGCAGATGCGATTCCTGCGGCAACAGGGCCGAATCACCAAGGCGGTGACTCGCAACCCTACCTTGCCGGTGTTCACTGCCTGGGACTTGGGCATGGGGGACGCTATGTCCATCGTGCTGTTCCAGGTGGTGGGCCGCCAGGTCCACATCATCGATTACATCGAGCATTCAGGCGAGGGCATGGAGTACTACGGCGATCTGCTCAAAAAGCTGGGGTATTCCTACGGTGCCCACTACGCACCGCACGACATTGTGGTGCGCGAGATCGGTACAGGGAAATCCCGTATCG
>NZ_JAWRXD010000243.1:0-361 GCF_046535215.1 Priestia sp. SIMBA_032
CTCGCTTTAGCTTTATTACAGTAAATCCGAAAGCACGACTCATTCTACGAATTTGCCTGTTCATTCCTTGCGTTAAAACGATACGAAATGTTGATTGATCGACTCTCATCACTTTGCACGGCTTCGTCATACCATCTTTAATCTTTACACCGCTGGACATCTCATCAATAAACCAGTCCGTAAAAGGTTTATCGACTGTGACAACATATTCTTTCTCGTGTTCGTGATCACCGTGTAAAATTTGATTGGCAATCGCGCCATCATTCGTTAATAAAATAAGTCCTTCTGATGCTTTATCTAATCGCCCAACTGGAAAGATTCGCTCTGGGTAATTGATATAATCAATAATATTATCTTCAAT
>NZ_JAWRXD010000244.1:0-360 GCF_046535215.1 Priestia sp. SIMBA_032
GCGACACGACCCGGGCTGCCATACCGACCGGGAGTCCGGAGCGCAGGCAGACCGCGAACAGGTCGTACCCGGCTGCGGCGGCGAAGGGATCGTCGGCTTGGGCTCTGGCCCCCAGCCAGCGCGGCTCCCGGTTGCGTTCACGTCGCACCGGCGGGCCGAGCACCCGGTAGGTGATCCATACCGGCGCCGGCCACACGACAATCGCTGTCGCGCAGGCCAGCGCCGCCACGACCCACCCCGTCATGACCCGGCGACCTTTCCGACAATCCGCCTCGACCACAACAAGCCCGCGCAGACCAGACCGACGCCGAGTACCAGTAGAACGCCTCCGAACCCGCCGCCGAGCAGGACCGACAACGG
>NZ_JAWRXD010000245.1:0-360 GCF_046535215.1 Priestia sp. SIMBA_032
CTTCTTTGTCTTATTGCATCTAACTTTTATAGAAAATCTGAATGAATACAAAAAAGGACAGTTACTCTTTTTCAGAAGTACTGTCCTTTTTAAATAACTTATTCCATAGCTTGGCGATACTCCATATAATGACGATTGCAATGGAGGCAATAATTGACCAAGCAATAGATGCAATTTCAAGTGCCATGCTAGGAAGGAAGGTAAGAATGGATACTACTTTATGAAACAACCATTCTATTATATGAAAACTTATTTGTAATAGAATGACGATACCAAGTGTGATCCATGCTAATATTTTCTTTCCTTTTTCTTTCCACATGACATTCACCTCACGTTAGCTTAATAGTTTTAAGCCAACAG
>NZ_JAWRXD010000246.1:0-359 GCF_046535215.1 Priestia sp. SIMBA_032
CGGAGACTGACGTTGATAAGCGCGTTTCTACATCATTTCGGTGATGTGCGAGAGTCGCCAGCAGTGAGCGCCCGCACGCACCGTTCCGCAGGGGAGTGTGAGCCGTCGCCGATTAAGCTCAGTATCTACAACGTCGAGCGCGGGACGCGACAGCCGATCGGGTCACTCGATGCGCGATGCTGACAGTTCGACGAGCCTGGAGACGGTGCCCCGGCGCTATGTCGGTCGTTTGTAATCCTGCTCTTCGAACGGAGATCGAAACTCACTCCCATCACAAAGTCTAGAGAGGAAATTACTGTCGCCTGACGGCATGGCGGCGTATGGCCGTTTCTACTGAACTTGCATGCGCAAGGTGGCTT
>NZ_JAWRXD010000247.1:0-358 GCF_046535215.1 Priestia sp. SIMBA_032
ATGGTTTATTTGTAGGTACGGTTGTAAGTATATTGCTAGAACAAATATGGCGCGTTGGAAAGTAAGTGGATAAAAGGAGTGTACGCACTGTATAAAAGTCTAAAATAACATAGGAAATAAAGCCCATTTTCATTCACCACCTGCACATTTCGTTCATACAATATCTTGACTAAATAAACACCCAACTTACACATACACAGCTCTGGCTTAAGCAAGGAGGGTTATACCAGTTGAAGGAAAAAGCGTATCAATCTAAACCTTTACTCACAAAGAGAGAAAGAGAAGTATTTGAATTACTGGTTCAAGATAAAACAACGAAGGAAATTGCAGGTGAACTTTTTATAAGTGAAAAGACAGT
>NZ_JAWRXD010000248.1:0-356 GCF_046535215.1 Priestia sp. SIMBA_032
TTCTTCAAAAGCAAATGAAGTGAGCAGAGTGTTAGTGTCAATGGGAGTGCCGCATGCAGCAGCTGCAAGTGCTATTCGTATTAGTTTGGCACCAGACAACACGATGGAAGAAGTAAAACAATTTGAAGGTATTGTAAAAGAGACGATGCCAAAATTATATGAAGTGATGAGGTAAAGAAATATGATGACATATGAATATATTTTAGTGCGTTACGGAGAAATGACGACAAAAGGTAAAAACCGTTCTAAATTTGTAAGCACATTAAAAGATAACGTGAAGTTCAAACTGAAAAAGTTCCCAAATATTAAAATTGATGCAACGCATGACCGTATGTACATCCAGTTAAATGGTGAAG
>NZ_JAWRXD010000249.1:0-355 GCF_046535215.1 Priestia sp. SIMBA_032
ATCCCGTTCTTTTTTAACCATTTTTCAAAAATAATTCGTGCTTCATCATCATCAATATCATTCCCAAATGAATACACCATAATGCCATAATCATCTATATATTTACCTAGCTTCATTCCCTCCACTTTCTTATAAAAATCGTCTGCCTCATAGTGCGGAATATAAGCATCCCAAACTGGTTCATTTATTCTTTTGTACGCCGTCACTTCTAAATCATATCCGTCTTCATAATATCCGATGTGATAATGTTTGTTAGGATCATATTTCTCCATTAAAAGTCCCCTCCTACTAAACAAGAGCGAGCCTTATATTACAGCTCGCTCCTCTCTCTATTTATTAAATACGCTCCATCGCT
>NZ_JAWRXD010000250.1:0-355 GCF_046535215.1 Priestia sp. SIMBA_032
TTTCCGGCAGCAAGCCCTGAAGCAGTAGCTGCAGTTCCTCCGGATGGAGACCATAGGTATGTATATGCTCCCGTTCCTCCGGTAACACTTACAGTTGCAGATCCATTAGTACCTCCATTGCATGAGACATTCGTTTGAGCGGCGGCACTTGCTATTAGAGCCGATGGTTGTTCTATGGTAACATTTGCTGTTTTTTGACAATTATTTGCGTCTTTAACAGTTACGGTGTAATTTCCGGCAGCAAGCCCTGAAGCAGTAGCTGCAGTTCCTCCGGATGGAGACCATAAATAACGATATGCTCCGGTTCCTCCAGTAACAGTTACTGTAGCAGAACCATTGCTTCCTCCATTACAAC
>NZ_JAWRXD010000251.1:0-354 GCF_046535215.1 Priestia sp. SIMBA_032
GAAAGGATGACTATTGTCCATAACACTATGTAGCCATCGATAGCTCCCCCGTAGTGCATGGACAAGCGGGAGTGATAGTTCGGGCTATTAACAATCAATCCCAACCACAGCAACGGCACAATCAACATCCGACAGCAGCTGATGAGCGAAATCAATCAAGCTTAGGTTAGCAAGCGCTTGCCAACACCAAGGCAGCAGGAACGTAAGGAGGTGTTGAACCTTATTCGGATCAAAAGCCATCACTAAAGTCACGTCATGAATCGTCGCTCACCGCTCCTCGACTCCTAGGGATGAGGGTCGTTGAATAGGCAATTGAATCTCGAAGCGTGTTCCATTTGCAGAAGCCACACATAT
>NZ_JAWRXD010000252.1:0-354 GCF_046535215.1 Priestia sp. SIMBA_032
GTATCATTTCAACATCAGATAGTTCTCTCCAAGCTTTTCGAAAGTAAATGTCGTGGTAGGGACCAGGTTTTGTAAAGTTAAAGCCAGCATAAATGCAGCCTATTTCTTCTACTTGTATGTCGTACCTTTCATTTTCTTCTTCGTTTGGTAGTTCATAATCAGCATCTATTTGCACATGGTCAGGAATACCCCAAAATTCAATACGGTCTAATAACGCGCGCTCTTTAAAATAATGGTTGAACGCTTCGAGTACGATATTATCTTCAGAGTAATGAGCAAGTTTGAAAGGTCCAGTACCTATATAATGATGATTTTGAATACTCGTATCACGCGGTAAAATTGCGAGCTGCATAG
>NZ_JAWRXD010000253.1:0-354 GCF_046535215.1 Priestia sp. SIMBA_032
GATGGTAAATCAGATACAGATCAAAATCATCGACCAGACAAAAACACAGGGAAGGCCGCCACAGTTGCCAAATGGCTTAGGACATGGGAAATAATTTTTCAGTAAAACTCTGTAAACGCGGAAATACAAGGAACGGCTCGTCATTAATTTTTCGAATACGATCTTTCCACTGCTCCATTAGGAACAACCGCTGATCAGTCGAAATATATGGGACGTGCCAACCAACGAACGGTTCGTGTACGTCCATACCGGAATAAGCCAAAGTACCTTGCAGTAGATGTTTGAGCATATCTTCCAGAGATCCATGGATGCCTTCTGGCTGAAACATATGCTCTTGCCCACCAAGGGTAACAC
>NZ_JAWRXD010000075.1:0-667 GCF_046535215.1 Priestia sp. SIMBA_032
TCGGAGGATTCTCGCGGCGCTCTGAGAACCACAGTTTCTCGTTCGGCGCCTATCCCGGGGTCAGTCATTCAGCGTGGCAAGCCAAGTACTGAAAGCCTCGTAACTGGACGTGAAGGGGTCAAAGCGATTTTAGATCTGCTTAAGTCAAATACAAAATCTTAGGCCGTTGAAAGTGATTCCACTGGAATCACTTTGGCACATCGGTAAAACGATTCCACTGGAATCATACTGGCAGACGGCTACTGCGATTCCAGTGGAATCACGTTCTCGGTTGCTCATTGAGTTAGTGAGAGTTCAAAACAGCACCCTTCCAATTCTGTTTCCTGACGGACGATCCCGATGTTCTTGGCAACACTGATGCTGTGGCATCCACTTGCAGGAGCAATCCATGTCTGAAGTTTTCCAGCTAAATCTTGGTCCTCTACGCAGCGACAAAAGTCTTACGCTTCACACTCACCACGCTGCTCGCGTTTGGCACGGTAGGCCAGCGGGAGAGGGTAAGAACGGCATCATTGGCCTAAGCGGCTTTGTAGCATTGATGAATAAGATCACACGCATGGCTGAGCGGGATGACCCCTATGCCGATTTATGGATGATTCAAATCCAGGAGAAACTTGAGTCTTCCAAATCAGAGCTGGAAGCCATAAAAGCCCTATTAGATCAGTCA
>NZ_JAWRXD010000012.1:0-105376 GCF_046535215.1 Priestia sp. SIMBA_032
ATCAGAGTTACTCTATCTCCAAGAATTTGAGAGTATGGAGCACTTTCAACAGGAATTAGAGAGGTATATTGTTTATTACAACCACAAACGAATAAAAGTAAAATTAAAAGGATTGACCCCTGTAGAATACAGAATTCAATCCTCATTCGCTGCTTAGATAAAGGATCTAACTTTTTGGGTTCAGTTCATTTCAGATAGCTTTTTTGTTATTTATACACGTCAGGTTCATAGAGATAGACTTTAAGATCAAGTCTTCCTTCCGAAGAAACGATTATTCCTTCCGCTTCAAGGGAAAGTTTTTGAACAAGGTGCATTTCTTCATCTTTAAATCCAATTTCTCCTTTGGAATTGATGACTCGGTGCCAAGGGAGTTTATGTTTCTTACTCATCGAGTGCAATACTCGTACAACTTGCCTTGCACCTCGCGGACTACCCGCCAGGCCGGCAATTTGTCCGTATGTCATTACTTTCCCGGATGGTATTTGTTTAATAAGTGCTACTGCTCGTTCTGTAAAACTCAAGTCGCTCCTCCTTTCGTTTCTTCTTTAGTACAACATTACCATATTAAATAAACAGTGAAGTAATCACTCGATTTTTCTTCAGCAACATTATAAGATAATAGATAAGCAGTCCACTCATCATTGTTTAATCTACTTCAGACAAGTGTTTGCTGATTATTCCCTATTCTTCAACTAACAAATCTTTGTGGGAGTGCCAGCTTATACCTCATTTATGACACTGTGATTATAAAAACGTTACAGAAACCAACACAGCAAAGTACTTAGAAGCGTTACGTGATAAGATAAACAGTAGATACCAGTACAATTTCAAATGGATGCTGACGAATAAGTAATCATTTAAAAAGTGGTGAGAAAATGACAAAATGGCTTAGTGTAAAAGAGTTATCTGAAGAAACAAATATTCCTATTTCAACGATTAGAAGATATATAGATAAATTCCAATATTTCTTTATACAAAAAGAAGATCATCGACCAAAACAATATGAAGCTGCGGCTGTGACCGTTTTACTGAAAATTAAGCAGCTTTATGATGAGGGTTATCAAGCAGAAGAAATTAATGAATCTCTGCAAAAAGAATTCTCTTTGACTGCAAGCGAGGATCAAGCTGCCGTGTCTCTAGAAGAGGACGAAGACAAAGAGGACATAGAGAACACAGCAGAAACCGCTGACCAGCCCGAGGCCGACGACCAGCAGCCGACACCTTCTGAACTTCCTGTACAGCCTTCACCCCAACAAGAGCCTGATACAAAACAAATTCTTCAGGAAAAAGACAAGCAGCTTATTCAATCTTTGCGTAAAAGCTTGCGTGAACAGCAGGCCATTTCAGAATTAGTAGAAGCTTCAAAAGAAAGCAGCGTAGTAGGTAAAAAAAGATCGATTTTAAAACGATTATTCAAACGAAAAAAGGACTAAGTTTGTAAACAAGCCTAGGCCATGAAACATCTTTATTTCTGATCATTAAATTTATGTAAAACAAAGTTTCTAAACTGTTTAACAGCCGGTGATAGATATCTTCCTTCCATCCATGCTAGTCCAATTACTCGGTGACAGTTGGCTTTAGCTAATGGGATTTTCACTATTTTGCTTTGATCTATTCCGTGTAAATCTGGAAGGATAGAAATTCCTAAGCCGGCTCCTACAAGTCCCGCTACGGTGTCAGCTTCCTCTCCTTCAAACATAATGTGAGGCTTTCCCCCTGTCTCTTCAAATAACTGCTCAAACGTAAGACGAAGAGAAAAGCCTTCTTTTAAGTGAATAAATGATTCTTCAGCAATTTCTTCTAGTGCGATACTTTCACGGCGAGCGTACCGGTGATTTTTTGGCACAATCACAAACAGTTCTTCACTCCAAAGATGACGCCATTTAATAAACGATTTCTCTTCCATCGGCGCAATCAAGCAAAGATCCAGTTCGCCGAGCTGCAGCTGCTCAAGAAGAACGTGAGAAGGACTTTGCCTCAGCTGAAAATTCACCTTAGGATATAAGCTGCGAAACGACGCGATTAAATCTGGAATCAAATCTGTGCTGAGCGTATGTAAAAACCCAAGTGACACCTGCCCTTTCTCAGGATCTAGCAGCGCTTGAATTTCCTCTTGTCCTTTATCAAATTCTTTCATCATATTATCTACACGCTTCAAAAAGACTTTACCGTATTGATTCAATCGAATGGAACGTCCTTGCCGGTCAAATAGCGGCGCTCCTACTTCCTCTTCAAAACGAGCGATTGAACGACTGAGCGCAGGCTGCGTAATTAACAGCTCTTCTGCTGCCCGCGTCATATGCTGCGTACGTGCTAGCGTTTGAAAATATTTAAACTGCTGCCATTCCATTTTGCACCATCTCCTTATCAAGCGGCTCTACTCATTACATAGATGTATAAAAAATATGATTATAATGAATTATACATTATAAATAGCGGGTGTTACGATAAAAATTGGAAACATACTCGAGGATGTTTTTAGTTCATCTTGACGACTGCCGTATACAGCTCCTATAAAATTTTTTGATCATTATTTTCTAGCAGAAAGAAGGATTTGTTATGAAACGTAAGGAAAGTTATTAAAAAGCTAACTAAAATATCGTAGTAAATGCACATGAAAAAAGACCTTTCTATCACCATAAAAGAAAGGTCTTTTTTGAGAATCTAAAACACATTTTTTCTTGTATGTACCCCTTAAAGTAGACGTTTTAAAGTTTAACCCGTTCTACTAACTGCAGCAATTCTTTGTTTGGGCCATGAAATAAAATCATACGTCCGCCTTCGAGCGTTGGCTGAGGCTCAGATGATAAAAATTCAATTCCTTTGCTCTTATAATGTTGAATTGCCTTATTTATATCTTCTACCGTAAAGGCAAGGTGGTTAACAATCCCGCTTTTGTTATACTCTCCAATCGGATCAATATCTCGAATGAGCTCAATTTCAATACCCGGCTGTTCTTCAAGATACAAAAAAGCCATCTCTCTCTTTTCGTTAGAGCCTTGAAGGCGAACTTTGAAGCCAAACATATCACAGTAGTAGTGAATCGTTTCATCCATATTTCCAACAATAATTGCTGTATGTTCCATTTTCTTAATCATCCATCTTCTCCCTTTCCCCATAATTAGTAAGTATAAGTAAACTATACAACAATTTAGGCAATATGTATTTCCATATACCTTAAGTCCTTATACTAAGGTGAGGAAAATTCAAGCACTCTAACAATAAGTCAGCTATGATTTAAAAAATAATAAACAAAAAAAACAAACCCCATTGGTTTGTTTTGATTACATATTACATAGTCAGTCTCTGTTTCAACAACGTTCGATAAGCCATGTTTTGTACCTTTGTACTGCAAACGATTTTACTCTCGTACTCAGGTGGTAATCATCTATCTACGATTACACATGTAACCGTCCGTCTCTCCGTTGAATTCCTTAGAGACAGTTCCCCTACCATTGTTTGGGTTTCTCGCTCGTGGGGTTTACCGCGTTCCACCTTTGCTGTTTCCAGCAAAGCTTCGTCACTGTGGCACTTTCAGGGATACTCGACCATATCCAAGGACTTAGGTGGTTTTTCCCGCCGTCAGCTAAGCTATAAGCCAAGCTGCCCTAGCTTATTTTTTCACTAGGCACGAACACTACGGGCATCTCAGCACCGTGCGAGCATGGACTTTCCTCTACATCAAATGATGCAGCGATTACCTGAACGTTATTTCAGATCGTGTATGAGTAGTATATGCGTTTTAGCTTGCCGAATCAAATGTAACTTTTGGAATGAATTCCATGTCAATTTTTGCAGTAAATTAAATAAAACAACTTGTTTCTGCACACTCTTTTTAGTAGATGAAACATCCGTAAGCCCAAGAAATATTCGCTTCATCCATTTCTAAGAGGGATACTTTGTTTCTTTGTAGAATACTCTATAAACCACATAAAAAGATGACAGAGGTGATGAAAAATGAAGGCTGACTTAAAATTTGATTTTCATACCCATCACGACCGATGCGGACATGCTCGCGGAACGATTCGAGATTATATAGAGGCGTCTATTGATAAAGGCCTTGATATCATTGGGATTTCGGATCATTCGCCTTATTTTGCGAGCGAAGAAAATCAGCCGTATCCTCATATTGCGATGGGAAAAAGCGCATTCTCCGGATATGTAGCTGAGATTTTGAAACTAAAAGAAGAATATAAAGAAAAAATTGAAGTGCTGTTAGGCGTGGAGTCTGATTTCTTTCCAGAGTATACAAAAATATATCAAAGCCACTACGAAAAATACCCGTTTGACTACATAATCGGCTCTGTGCATCAAGTTGATGAAATTAGTATCTTTCATAAAACGCGCTGGGAAGGACTTTCTCAAAAAGAAAAACAGCGCACGAAAGAAACGTATTATCAATTAATCGAAGAATCCGCTCGGAGCAGAATGTTTCAGATTCTTGGCCATATTGATGCCATGAAAGGATTCTATCCCTCTTTTTCTTCTATCGAGACAGCTGTAATTGATCAAACGCTAAAGGTAATTTCAGCACATGACATTGCTATAGAAGTGAATACATCAGGCAAAACCAAAGACTGCGGAGGCTGGTATCCTGCAGACGCTATTTTAGAAAGAGCCCTGCACTACGGGGTACACATTACATTTGGTTCCGATGCTCATGATCCGGAGCGTATTGGCGACGACTTTGAATTGGTAAAAAAGCGTCTTAAAGAAATCGGCTTTACAGATTGGGTATTTTTTAGACAGAAAAAAATGCAGGTGACACCTTTGTAAAACGGTGAACTTAAATAGACTGTAAATACAAATATGCCTGAAGACACGCAGATGACGGACATCGCGTATTTTCAGGCATGTGTTTTTTTACTGAGAAACTTTGACTTTTGTAGCTGAAGATAAAGTTTCTCCGTTCGTTTCAATTACTTGTTGTTTAGGCACCATTTTTTCATCGTCTTGACCTACCCTTATAGTCCCTCTACCATCTCGAACACTACTAATTTCCTACATGAAATATCCACATTTCATTTCAACTGTGCTACATTTAAGTAAAAATGTTTTCATAATGAGGGAGACACTTGTGAATTTAGATTTAACAGCTTATATAACGCTTATCTGTACGTCTGGTGTTCTTAATCTATACTTATGTTTTTACGTATTTATTAAGCGTCATCACTACGCTAACATTGCGCATTTATTTATTCTTCATACAGGTTTCACTACCATTTATTGTATGGGTGCGGCGTTTAGCTTACTATCCGTTAATCTCGGAGAAATGAAATTTTGGACCGTTATTCAATACGTGGGCATGCCTTTTTCGCCTCCTGCAGGGCTACTGTTTGTTATGCAGTATGTCGGCATAAAGGTAAGAAAAAAACATATTTTTGCCCTTTTTATCATTCCTTTTATTAGTTTGATTATGGTCGCAACAAATGACTGGCACCACCTTCATTACCGCGTGTTTGAAATTGATCCCGTTCTAGGTGCCCCTTACGTTCATCAAGAAATTGGACCATGGTACACGATTCACGGCATGTTCATCTTTTCGTCTATGTTCGTTGCTTTTTTGCTCGCCGTTTACCGCTGGAAAGAAACAGCCAAAGCTTATCGCCTGCAGTTAATTTCATTAATGGTCGGGCAATTAGTCCCAATGGTCACAGCATTTATCTATTTAATGGGCTATACGCCGCAGGGAATTGATCCAGTCCCAATGGTTTTATGGGTTTCTTCTTTCTTATATCTATGGTCCATTAACTCATCGCGTATGTTTACGGTCATGCCCGTTGCAAAAGATGCGATATTTAACAGTATCAATGACGGGGTTATCGTACTTGATGAATTCTACAGACTAATTGAATTTAACCTAGCGTCTAAAAACATGTTTCCTCAGCTAAAAAAAGCAATGTTTGGAAAACGGTTTGCTGATATTTGGTTCACGCTATCAGGCAGCTCGTTTCCTTTTACATTAGAAAATGCAAAAAGCAGTCATGAGCTGCAGCTTTTTTCTTGGGATCAATCTCAGTATACGTATCAAGTTCGCACCTCTCCTTTGCAGTATGCTAATAATAGTCACGGCTTGCTGCTTATTTTTACGGATATTACGGAGCTAAAAAGACTTCAGCTAAAGCTTGAAAATCAAGCTTATTACGATGAGCTGACTCAAATTTATAATCGTCGGGCATTTTTTCAGTACAGTAAGCAAGCGTTCAAAGAAGCAAAACAGTCCGCAGCTTCTTTTACGCTTCTTTTACTTGATATTGATTATTTTAAAAAAGTGAACGACACGTATGGTCATTATGCCGGCGATCAGGTGCTTGTACATGTCGTAAAAGCCTGCCAGTCCGTATTACCGCAAGGAGCGCTTTTTGCTCGGTACGGCGGTGAAGAGTTTGTACTCACGCTAAAGGACTATACATCATCAGAAGCTGAGGCCCTTGCCAATCAGCTTCGCAGGCACGTTGAGACTCAGCCCTTACGGATCAATGAAGAGACCATTTCTGTTACGCTAAGCCTTGGAGTAGCCCAAGCAGCAAAACAAGAAAACGACACGTTGGATGACCTTTTAAATAAAGCAGATATTGCCCTGTACGCTGCCAAACAAAACGGACGCAACCAAGTACGTGTGTATGAAGAGAAAAAAGAAATCGCAAAAAGAACCTAAACACCATTGTTTCGGTTCTTTTTGCTTTTGACTACTATTCTTTCATTTATCAAGTGAAAGTGTTAAAAGACTTGATTTTATCTATGTATTTGCGAGTAGTTTATCTTATAAACTATACGTAGATCAAAAAAAGGAGAGATAAAGATGAAGATTACACATATTCGAAATGCTACTTTACTTGTTGAATACGAGGGAAAAACGTTTTTAATTGATCCTATGTTAGCGGAAAAAGGAACTTACCCCCCTTTTCCAAATTCGATCAGACAAGATCAAAACAACCCTTTAGTGAGCTTATCGTTATCCGTTGAAGAGATTATTGATGGTATTGATGCCGTCATTCTCACTCACCTCCATTTAGACCACTTTGACGATGCCGCTAAACAGGCGTTGCCAAACGATATCAAAATGTTCGTTCAAAATGAAGAAGATGCCGCAGTAGTAAAAGAAGCTGGTTTTAAAAACGTAGAAATACTTACGCAAAACACGGTTTTTAAAGACATTCAATTAATCAAAACAAAAGGCGAGCACGGAAGAGGAGAAATTTTAAAACGTACTGGTTTAGTATGCGGCGTTGTGTTTAAACATGAGAGCGAAAAAACGCTCTATGTAGCTGGAGATACGGTATGGTATTCCGCTGTTGAAGAAGAAATCAACACCCATCAACCGGATGTCATCGTCGTAAACGGCGGTGATAATCAGTTTTTAGAAGGCGGTTCTCTTGTAATGGGGAAAGAAGATATTTACGAAGTATACAAAGCAGCTCCTAAGGCTACGATTATTTCTGTCCATATGGAAGCTGTAAACCACTGGACGCTATCAAGAGAAGAATTAAAAGGCTTTATCAAAGAAAAAGACATGACATCTCACGTCTTTGTTCCAGATGATGGCGAGGTTTATACTTTTAAGTAGAAGAGATTGAGACATAACAAAATCATTCCAATCTAAAGACGGACAAATGAGATCGCATGAATCGCTCGCTTATGACACCGCCGTTGATTTCCGTGCAAGACTACGCTTTCCGCGGGCGGCCGATGAGCCTCCTCGTCGCTTGCGCTCCTGCGGGGTCTCATCCCTTCCGCTTTTCCCGCAGGAGTCTTCGCCTTGCCCTCCAATCAACGGCTAGAAGTAACTAAATTGAGTAAACCTACCTTCCCTCTGCCAATAAAAAATTCGACCGATTCATCGTTCAGGTCACCCTTCAACTAACATACTTTTGCCCCAGCCTCTTTTTATAGCCGTTTCATTTATCAAGTAGTAGTCGTAGTAGCAACCGCTGAAGTGCTTGCAATAACCGCTAGCATAGCTGCTTGCTGAGCTTGAATAATGGTTTCAATCGTTGTATAGATGCCCGTTTCGACCAGTCTAGAATCCTTCAGCTTTTCACTGATAACTAAATTAACCGCCAGCATAACATTGATGTCTTTCTGCCATTTGAAAAGTTTGTCTGCGTTTAGCTGTTTCACTACTTCATGGATGATTTCAATTTCAGTTTCTGGTTTTTCAAATAGTGCTAATAAGCCAATGACCGGGTAATGCATCGCTTTCACTTTGATACCTGCCGATTCACAGGCTTCTTTTACAGATACGCATATTTCAATAAGGGTATCCGCATGCAGGTTTTTATCGATTGCGAGAATATGACTTAAAAATTGAAGGTCATTTCCTTTTTTAAATCCATGCTGCGCCAATGTCATATAAAAGTGTTCAATTTCATGCATCAGATCATCAGTGAACTCACATGTTTCAGCTAATAAAACCGCAAGAGGTACATCACCGCTTGACGTGAGGAAGAGATGCTTTTTTTTCATGCCCTGATAAATTTCTAATGACCGTCGAACCATTTCTTTATGACTTCGACTTGACTCATTCGACAGCATAGCCGAAGCCGCAATATACGTAAATGCGCCTCTCGTAAACCCGCCTTGTATCAATTGGTCGTATACATCCAGAAACTCATGAAACGTTTCTTTTGGATTCTCATAGCGAGTGTCTAGCATGGCTGCGATCGTAAATCGCTGCGATGATTTTAATGTAGAAAACATTCCTACTTGATTTTTAATATAGTCACTTAACTCAATATAAGGCTGAAGCTCGAGCGATTTGCCTTTCACTGCGTACATAGAAGCCATAGCCATAAACTGCTTCGGATCTGCCACTTTCCATTTAAGTTCATTTTTTAAGCTGATATAAAAACCTCTATACTGAGCTACTTTTTGTTGAA
This sequence comes from Priestia sp. SIMBA_032, assembly GCF_046535215.1. Classification (NCBI taxonomy): domain Bacteria; kingdom Bacillati; phylum Bacillota; class Bacilli; order Caryophanales; family Bacillaceae; genus Priestia; species Priestia sp. SIMBA_032. The sequence goes on from NZ_JAWRXD010000012.1 coordinate 8,880, forward strand.
TCGTTTCGGGTAGCATATCAACACGTCCTTTATTCGTCGTTAGCTTATATACGTAAAACTTCAATAAAAGTTTCAATATTCGGTAAATAATCCGTACATTTATGACAATACAAAAAAGACCTCGGAATATTCCGAGATCTTTTTCCTTTCAGCTTTATTTATTAACCTCTTCCCGCTTGGAAAGAAGGATATTTTGTCATACCGCCATCAGCAAATAGTGTAATACCTGTTACGTAGCTTGCTTGTGATGATGCTAAGAATGCTGCAACTGATGCGATTTCTTCCGGGTTGCCGATATAGCCCATTGGAATCATGCTTTCTACGTCTGCACGCTGTTCCGGATTTGCGAATTTTTCAGCGTTGATTGGCGTATCGATTGCACCTGGTCCAATGTTATTTACGCGGATACCTTTTGGCGCATATTCAAGAGCCAATGTTTCCGTCATTAATTTCATACCGCCTTTACTTGCTGCATAGTGAACAAATAATGGCCAAGGAATCATTTCGTGAACGCTGGACATGTTAATAACGTTTCCTTTAATGTCATTTTCAACGAAATATTTAATTGCTTCACGGCTTCCTAAAAATGCCCCTGTTAAGTTTGTATCAATCACTTGGTTCCAGTTTTCTAATGATAATTCATGAGAAGGAACCGGGTTTTCAACACCTGCATTATTAATCATAACGTCTAATGTACCAAATTCTTTAACAGCTGTCTCTACAAGGTTCACAACGTCTTCTTCTTTTGTTACGTCGCCTCGAACAATAATAGCTTGACCGCCAGCTTCTTCAATTTCTTTTTTCACTTCTAACGCTTCTTCTGCATTGGTGCGGTAGTTTATAACTACTTTTGACTGCTCTTGACCAAAACGAACGGCCATTGCACGACCCAATCCTTTTGATCCGCCTGTTACAACTACTACTTTATCTTTTAAATCTGTATACATCTTGAAGTCCTCCTACTTTTTCTGCTTGATATGTCTTGCTATACTGTACTAATTGCAGATACAGTTTAAGTTTTAAGAAGGGAAGAAACATTTTTCTATCTCTTCTTTCTCGAACTGTCATTCATTTAAAAAGTAACAAATTCACTTTTGTTTCTTTTCGTTACTTATCGTAACCAAGAGATAAAAAGTAGTCAAACTTTTTGTTTGTTCATTTTTATCATTTCTTTTTTCTACTTACTCTCTTTATATTTGTTCGCTCCCTGAAAATATAACTTCACACTTCAAATTAGCACCACTTCAAAAGTTTAAACTTTTTCCCTTGCAATTCTCAAATCAATGTATTATATTGTTGATGTATCAATTATTGATACGTCAAACAATTGTCCACAATCAAAAATATGGAAATGATAATAAATAAGTTTAACGCCTAAAAAGAAAGGAATAATGACTATGACTACAAAAGACTTTAACGAAATTGCTTTAAAACGCCGTTCAATTAAAAAATATGATCCTTCAGTAAAAATCAGCCGTGAGGAAATGGAGGAAATTCTTACAGAAGCCATGCGCGCTCCTTCTTCTGTTAATATGCAGCCGTGGCGCTTTGTTGTAATTGAAACGCCTGAAGGGAAAGAAAAATTAGCTAAACTTGCGAAATTCAACAGTGAACAAGTTCATACATCTTCAGCTGTTATTGCCGTGTTTGGTGACATGAACAACGTTGAATATGCAGATGAAATTTTCGGTAAAGCCGTTGAGCTTGGCTATATGCCTCAGGATATTAAAGAACAGCAGCTAAATTTCTTTAAGCCGATTTATGAAAACATGCCAAAAGCTGATATGAAAGACATCGTTTTAATAGATTCAGGTCTTGTATCTATGCAGCTCATGCTTGTTGCTCGCGCTCACGGATATGATACAAATCCAATCGGCGGATACGAAAAACACTTAATCGCAGAAGAATTCGGTTTAGATAAAGAACGTTATCTTCCAATTATGCTTATCTCAATCGGGAAAGCAGCAAGCGAAGGCCATGCTTCTTACCGTTTACCGGTCAATACGGTTACAACTTGGAAATAAGCAGTAGCTAGTTCTATTTAGTAAATAAAGGGCTAAAATTGTGAAGTAAAAGGAGATTTTCTGATGAATAACTATCAAGAACTTACAAAAAAACAGCTTTCATTCTTTAATAGCGGTAAAACAAAAGAAGTTGCGTTCCGTATCGAAACGCTAAAGAAATTAAGAGAACTTGTTGTGCGTCATGAAGACGACATTTTAAAAGCAGTAAAAGCGGATCTTAACAAACCAGAAATGGAAGCTAAACGTGCAGAAGTTGGTCTTGTGCTAAGTGAAATCGACTTTGCAGTTGAGAACCTTGCAGAATGGGCAGCGCCAAAAGAAGTAGAAACACCATCTACTCACGCAGGAGCAAAAAGCTACATTTATCAAGATCCATACGGTTTAGCTCTAGTGATTGCACCTTGGAACTATCCGTTCCAACTTGCTGTATCACCAGTAGTAGGCGCGATTGCTGCAGGTAACTGCGTGGTGTTAAAGCCTTCTGAATTAACACCTCATACGTCAAGCCTTCTTGCTAAGATGTTTAATGAGAACTTCCCTGAAGAATACTTGACGGTAGTCGAAGGTGAAGTGGAAACAAGCACGGCTTTACTAAAAGAAAACTTTGATTACATCTTCTTTACAGGAAGTACAATGGTCGGCAAAATTGTGGCAGACGCTGCTGCTAAACATTTAACACCTGTTACGCTTGAGCTAGGCGGAAAAAGTCCTACAATTGTACACGAAGATGCAAATATTGAAGAAGCAGCAAAACGCATTGCGCGCGGTAAATTTGCAAATGCTGGCCAAACTTGCGTAGCGCCGGACTACATTCTTGTTCAGCGAAATGTAAAAGACGAGCTGCTAGCTAACCTAAAACAAGTCGTAACAAACACGTACGGCGAAGATGTTTCACAAAATCTAGACTTCCCTCACGTAGTGAGCGAAAAGCATTTTGACCGTCTCAACAGCTTCTTAACAAACGGAGATATCGTTTTTGGAGGCAAAACGGATCGTTCTCGTCTGTTTATTGAACCAACTGTTCTTGACAACATCTCATGGGAAGACAATGTGATGCAAGATGAAATCTTTGGACCAATTCTTCCAGTCATCGTATACGATGAAATCTCAGAAGTAATTGAAGCAATCGTAAAACGTCCAAAACCATTGGCACTTTATCTTTTCTCTGAAGATGAAGCAGTCCAAGATCACATCTTAAACAGCGTGTCATTCGGTGGCGGTTCTATTAACGATACAATTAACCACATGACGTCTCACTACCTTCCATTTGGCGGCGTTGGTGACAGCGGAATGGGTGCGTATCACGGAAAAGCAAGCTTTGATACATTTTCACATGCTAAAAGCATCTTAAAACGTTCAAATAAATAATAAAAAAGAAAAGCCGAAGCCACGCGTTAACTTCGGCTTTTTTACTTCTTCATTTGTTTAGTTATCTGTTCATATTGCTCTTCCTTTTTTGTAGAAATAGCTAAATCATAAAGAATATGTAAAAAATATTTTTTATCTTGAACAAATAAATATTCTTCTTCAAAGCCTTGAGACGTGTAGACGGCAAACTCCCAAATGTCGTCGTAATAAGCTGGCCCAATGGCCTCGGCGAGATTTCCAAGCGTTTTAAGCAGCTCCATTGTAATGATAATATTACGTCTAGCATAGTGCCGGATATTAGCAAATCCATCATACAAAAAGTCTTCAAATTTTTTATCAGGAATGACCATTCGTACAACGCCGCTGTCATCAACTAAATACGAAGAAAACTGACTAACATCACAAATTTTCCGAAGAATATCGCTAATTTGGTGAATGGAGTTAACCGCCGTTTTGAAGTCATCACTTCCTAATGATTTAATCGCCATCTCGACAAACTTGGTAATAATATGAGTTGTGTCTTGAATATCGGTTTGAGATTTTCCTATATGAACATATCGATGGAAAATAGTTTGATCGATTTCATCCTGCTCTGCAGAATCTCGTTTCCAATAATAAAACAATATCGTTCCGTCGAGTACGTAGTCCCCTACTTCCCTCTCCATTTTGATCACTAAGTTATGCTCTTTGGCATAGTGAATTAATCGGCTGTAATTTACGGTCTGAATATAGCCAGATGTTTGAATATATACTGGGTTGTTATCCCCTTCAGGAAAGGAAAATTGTTCGTTATGAGCAGATTGCGTTCGATGAACCTCTAGCTCTTCACGTATCGTCGTTTCAATAGCTTTTATAGATTCCGTTTTCATCGATTGAGTCATGTGGTTAACTTGCAGCCATTTAACGGAATGATTAATAAAGTAGACAAACGTGCCTGCACTAAAAACTGATAGCGCCGTGGTCGCAAATGGGATAGCAAAGTAGCCATCTACTTGTGAACTGTTTAAAAAGAGAAAGACAAAAAGTGTATATAAGAAACTCCCCATAAAAATCCCGAGAATTCGCTGAGTCGATTTTGAAGAAGCAAAGTTTTTTAACACGCGAGGAGAAAACTGAGCTGCAAATGATGTAAACACAACAAGCATTAAATTAAAGGTAAACGTCGTAATCGATAGAATTCCGGGCATAATCGTACTCACTAACGTATTGGTTAAATCCATGTTGATTGAAAAAAATGAAGGAACCTTCTCTCCTAATTTGCAATAATAGTCCAGAAACAGCGTCAATGCAGCTAAAAGGACAGAAAACAGAGCATAAATTAAGGGACTAAACCATATTTGGCTATTTAGCTCATCTTTAAAAGCACGAGGAGAGAGCTGCTTCCTTGCCGCTATCCATTTAAATTTATTCATATAAAACCTTCCTTTTTATTTGTAAATCTCTAGCTTTTTTCTTAGTTCCCTTAATTTTTCTAATTATGCTTATCTAATGGAAAAAATCTATTTTTCAAAGTATAACTGTACAAACAAAAAAACCGAACGCGTCGGATTCTTAATAAAGAATCCGTCTCGTTCGGATTTTCTTTCAACTAACCTAGTCTTATCTTAGCCTCTTTTTACTCTTATCTGTTTACCAGCCCCGGCTAGCTCCGCCGCCTCCAGAGCTGCCTCCTCCCCCTCCGCGAGGACCGCTGCCTCCGCTGCCGCCACCTCCGCCTCTTCCTCCGAACATCACAAGGAAGTTTAGCAGAAATTGCATGATCGCTCCTTTAAAAAAGACGAAGTCAAGAATAAGCAAGCCCACAATAACAGCTGCGATCAGCAGCGTTTGAAGCGTTGTGAAATGAACGCCGCTATCAGAAGGCGGAGATGCTTTTGGCACTTTTTGTTCAAAATCTGTTCCTAAATCATACTCTTTCACGACTTGGTTATAAACAGCTTTGTATGTGCTTTCTAGCGCCGTATCGTATTTTCCATTTTTCAAGTTAGGAATAGCATAAGAATCTAAAATTTCTCCCGATTTGATATCGGTGATAGCTCCTTCTAACCCGTATCCTACTTCGATTCGAATTTTTCGCTCCTTTTTAGCAAGCAAAATAAGAACGCCATTGTTCAGCTTTTTATCACCGAGTTTGTACTTTCGAAACGCTTCATTCGCGTACTCTTCTACATCCGCATCACCTAATGAATCCACGGTAAGAATCGCTACTTGAGCTTTCGTTTCATCATCCAATTTTCTGCCCATTTGGTTTATTTCAGTTTTTTCCTGATCGTTTAATAAATGAGCAAAATCTTGAACGTAAATATCGCCTACCGGATTTGGAATATCAGGTGCAGCAAAAGCAACGCTTACCGTATTACATAAAAGAGACAATAATAAAGCAAACGAAGCAAGAAATTTCATCACTTATCGCTCCCAAAATCAACTTTCGGCGCTTCTTTTTCTTCATTTGTCACTTCAAAATATGGCTTCTTTTCAAAGCCGAACGTACCCGCTAACATGCTTTCAGGAAATCTCTTAACCGATTTATTGTATTTTGCAACTTCATCGTTATAGTCTTTACGCGCTACAGCGAGTCGATTTTCCGTTCCTTCTAAACTGTCCATTAAGCTTCTGAAGTTTTCATTCGCTTTTAAATCCGGATATTTTTCAACTACTACGAGCAGGCGGTTTAATGCGCCGCTCAACTGTTGATTAGCATCAGCTTTGTCTTCAGGAGTTTTCGCTCCCGCTAGCTGCGCTCTTGCCTGAGTAACTGAATCAATAGCTTCCTGCTCATGCTTAGCATAGCCTTTTACCGTTTCCACTAAGTTCGGAATTAAATCAGATCGTCTTTTTAGCTGGTTATCCACTTGGGAAAATTTATTATCTACATCTTCCTCTGCGCTAACGAGGCTGTTGTAAGAGCTCACTCCGTAAATCACAACAAGCACCAACACAATGATCGCAGCGATCAAACCTTTGTTTTTCAATGTACTACCTCTTTTCTTCATCAAAATTATGTATCTACTTACTAGTACGAATCACACTCTAAAAAGATTCATTTTTTACCAATTTTATTTGTATTGCACGTCTAAGTAAGACATCTCCTAACGATCAATTCCTCTCTATAAGGTGAAACGCTTTTCTCTACCTAGTCTTTCTATCAATTAGCACATGTAACCCTTCGCGATTTTATCTTGTTTTATAATAAAAAAAAGGAATACCTCTTGGCTATTCCCTTTTCGGCTTAAGACCACCCTTCAATCTTGTATGCGACTCGGTGAAATTCAGGAACCGTTACAAATTGATAGTCGTTTTTTATTAAATACTTAATAAGTTTCGGCAATGAAGCAACAATTTGATCCCACGCTCCGCTGCCGTATCGATCCCCATCGTGCATGACAATAAGATTCTTTTCTTGTAAATTTTTAATCGTATATTTGCATATGGCCAATGGATTTTCTTCACGCCAATCCTGACTATCTACATTCCATAGAACAGACGTCATTCCCAATTCCTTAATAGCAGCAAGAGCTGTATCATTTATTGAACTGTAAGGTGGACGAAACAGCTTTGGAGAATAACCGATGATTTTCTCTATGAATACGTTGGATCAGCTTTGGAAATCTTTCCACTTCCGAACCTACGACAAAAAAGGTCGCACGTACATTATATCTTTTTAGAATTTTCAAAATAGAAGCTGTGTAAGCTGAGGGGCTTTTACGGCGAGACAATTTTTAAGAGATAATGTTATATCTTTTTCTGCATGCAATAGCGCTACAGGTAATAGATCTGTTCAAAAGAACTCGCCAAGTAGTCAAATCCGCGAGGACGCAGTGTTTCAAACTGCTGAAGAATTTTTATTCTTTCCTCTGACCCTCCTGGGAGATCGTAGAGTTTCGTTACGGGCTGTCCACTATTTAAATATTCAATGCTTCTAAACAGCATGACGCGAAAAGCATGTTTAAATTCCTTATATTCGTCAGGAAAACGCTTCTCCAGCGCTTTATATTCAACTAATGTTTGATGCATATGCATAAACGGAAGCTCTTTCCATTCGAGAGATAGAATAAGAACGTCTATATTCGGATGTTTTTTCACAAAACGATAGTGATTCCCCCACTGTTCTTTCACTTTTCGCTTGGATATACCATGTTCCTGGTGATAAGCAACTGTTGAGGGATCTAAAACAAATTGTGCACCATTTTTATATAAACGATATCCAAGCTCCCAGTCTTCTGCCCCGTAGCCAACAAACGTTTCATCAAAAAGACCGGATTTTTTTAAGTTCCCTTTTCTTACTGATACATTTCCACTTAAAAATGCAATATAAGGTAGTGTAAATCCTTCAAGTCGCTCTCCGAAATGTTTTAGCCCGCTGTTAAGGAAATAACGATTAGGGAATGATAAACATTGAAAACGGTTTGTATCAATGTCTTCTTTTGTTACAAGAGGATAAGGAGCGTTTGAATGCTGCCTCGTCTGTTCATAGTTTTCGTACAATCTTCTATACTCGGCATCATTATTTACTAGTTCTTTTAAATGAGCCATTTGATCTTCATTATAGTCTGGCATAATAAACGTGTAGACTCCCTCATAATGCATGGCACCGGTAACCACGAGATTTGATTCGTGCATATGATGTTTATAATGATTTTTAATAAAAGAAGGAGGCGCTAGCATTTCTCCATCTAAAAAGATTAAAAGATCTCCTTTAGCATGATTAATTCCTATATTACGTACTGAGGAACGCCCTTTATTTTGTTTCATGCGGATATACTTAAATTTGAACGGGACATCAGCTTCTTTAAAAATGTTGGGCGTATTATCAGAAGAAGCGTCATCCACTAAAATGACTTCATACTCAGCTTGAGGAAACGTTTGTTTTGATAAACTATAAAGCGAAAGAGCAGTTTGATGATATTTATTATACGTAGGCATAATGATACTAACTTTAATAGGATGTTTGTGATTATTTTTCACGCTCATTTTATATAATGAATTGTCTGTTTTATTCCTTTTGTTTTTGGGCTCTTTTAAAGAATTGTGATTATTTTTTTTCTTTTTAATATAATATTTTCCATCGGAACGGTTGTAATAGGAATCATATGAGTCTATTTTAATCATCCTTTCTTTATTTTTCCTCTATATACTATTCAATAAGTCACAAGGTGCTTGTACAATATGTAAAAAGTTTTAGAAAAGGCTTATATGATGGATTCACGAACTTTTATCAGGTCGCTCTATCATTATTTTTATTAACCAAACATTCTCTTCTCATCAACATAAAAAAGATGCTTACAACTTCATATGTTATAAGCAGCTCCCTTTTATAGCTGATTTCCATATACCCCATCAATATTCGCAACAGCGGTTTGATCAAATAGATCTGCATCCATATTTGTGTTTTTCATTCGAGCACAAGCAGCTGAGATGTCTCCGTACGTTGAATTGATTCCAACAGATTTAACATCTGCCGTGTGTCAGTTGTGAAGCACTTCTCCAAAATTCATTGACCCGTTTCTTGCCATGCCATTAATTCTTGTGTTACAGATATTAATAACTCCTGCCATGACCATACCACCTTTTCTTAAAATGAATTCGTACATCGTATGCTGTAACAAGCCTACGTGTGAAAAGTTTTCAAGAAGTGAAAAGAAAAGTACAAATACTAGTGAAATTATTCAATTTCCCCTGCTTCACCCAAAGTTTCCACATGTTTTTACGTTTTTTCTGTTACAATAAATGCATAAGTTATTTTTCATCCATATTGTTTGAAGGAGGAGACGTAATATGGACGAACCAAAAGATATTCAACCTAAAGTAGAAAAGAGTTTTGAACTTATTGGAAAGAAATGGACAGGATTAATTATTTATGTACTGATGAGCGGCCCTAAGCGCTTTAGTGAACTAAATGAAAGTATACCAGCCTTAAGCAGAAGGCTGTTGACAGAACGGATTAAAGAACTTGAAGATCACGGAATCGTTGTCCGAAATGTCATTCCGGATCGTCCTATTCGCTCTGAATATTCGCTGACTCAAAAAGGAACAGAGTTAGGAAAAATACTAGGACCGATTAGCCAGTGGGCAGAAAGCTGGGTCCAAGATTAATTTGTGAGATTAAAATCACTCCATAGAAAGGATGAGCATCATGGCAAATGTTCTCTATATTACGGCACACCCTTTAGCTGAAGACGAATCGCTTAGCATGGCTGTTGGGAAAGAATTTATTGACGTGTATAAGCAAACGCATCCAGAAGATGATGTGGTTCACTTAGACTTATATCAAGCAGATATTCCATACTTAGATGCAGACGTATTTAACGGATGGAAAAAGCTTCGTTCTCACTCTTCCATCCAGGATTTATCAACGGATGAACGATTAAAAGTAGGACGATTGGCTGAATTAGGCGGACAGTTCGTACTCGCTGACAAATATATTTTTGTCACGCCAATGTGGAATTTCTCCGTTCCTGCGATTATGAAAACGTACATTGATGCGATCACCGTGTCAGGTAAAACTTTTACATATACAAAAGAAGGCGCTCAAGGCTTACTTAAAGGAAAAAAAGCAATTCACATTCAGTCCCGCGGAGACGTGTATTCAAAAGGCCCTGAAATGGCAAGAGAAATGGGCCACCGCTATTTAGAAATCATGATGGACTTCTTTGGTATTGAAGCGTTTGAAAGCATTATTATTGAAGGGCAAGTAAAATTCCCGGATCAAATTCCGCAAATTAAAGAAAAAGCACTCCAAAAAGCGCATTCAATGGCAAAAACGTTTTAAATTCAATAAAAACCAAAAAGACCTCGAAGCAGATCGAGGTCTTTTTCTTTACTCTTCCCTCCCTTATATTTCCCTTGAAATAATGATTACCTTCCTGCTCGTTTCACGCTAAAAATAGGTTTAAAGGAAAGATGAAACGCTGTTATTTTTTGTTACTATTCATAACGCAGGTTATGTAAATATGTGTTTTTCTTTTTCTTTTTAATATTATTCACTTTCAAAAAAAGATATTTATTTTCAAATCATAGTATTTAAAATCATAATGAAGGACTCATAAAACCCTATTTTAAAAGGGTTTAGGCATAAAAGAAGAAAATATATTATGAGCAAGAAACATTTTAAACATGATAAAACCCAATAAAAAACCTTTGACTAAATTTGTTACGTAAGTTACTATTAATAACGTAGTAGATGTTTTCGAACATATTATCTTTAATTCATGAAACAACATTTATATATTGAAGACAGAAAGGTGAAAAGAATTATGGCAAAAGTATTATATATTACAGCAAACCCTAACGATGCTACGCAATCATTCAGTATGGCTGCGGGAGATGCATTTATTAATGAGTATAAAGAAGTAAACCCAACGGATGAGATTGTTCACGTTAATTTATATCAAGAGCATATCCCTCACATCGACGGCGATGTATTCAGCGGATGGGGCAAACTTGGAAGCGGCGCAGAATTTGATGCACTTACTTCTGAAGAACAGCGCAAAGTTGCTCGCTTAAACGAGTTAAGTGACCAATTTGCTCAAGCGGACAAATATGTATTTGTTACACCAATGTGGAACTTCTCATTCCCACCAGTGATGAAAGCATACTTAGATGCTGTAGCAGTAGCCGGGAAATCATTCAAATACACAGCAGAAGGTTCTGTAGGTCTATTAACAGATAAAAAAGCGTTCCATATTCAAGCAAACGGCGGTATTTACTCTCGCGGCCCTGCTGGTGAGCTAGAAATGGGTCACCGCTATATGCGCATTATGATGAACTTCTTCGGGGTTCCTTCTATCGGAAGTCTATTTGTAGAAGGACAGGCTGCAATGCCAGATAAAGCACAAGAAATCAAAGAAGACGGTATTGCTCGCGCTAAAGAAGCTGCACGTACATTCTAATAACAAATATAAGCACAAAAAAAGGAACATCTCCCCGTGTTCCTTTTTTTTGTGCTTATATTTATATCTTTGCTTCCCCGCGCAGCAGCGAATAAACATATGTATCAAATGGGATACCGTCTTGGTACATGTACTCTCTTAATGTTCCTTCTTTTTTAAATCCTACTTTGCTTAATAAGGCGATCGATCCACTATTTTGCGTAAATACAATCGCTCCTATGCGATTTAATTGAAGTTCGTTGAAGCCATAAGAAATCCCTTCATGAACGGCTTCTGTTGCGTATCCTTTGTTCCAATAATCCGGAAAAAGAGCATAGCTTACGTTTGCTTTCTTATGCTAAGAAGACCACTCTTGAAACCCTACTGTGCCAATCAGCTTTTCGTTTCCTTTTAGCTGAATCCCCCATTTAATTAATTGCTTTTTTCCGTAGCCTTCGGAAAAATTCTTAATAATCTCCTTCACTTGGTCGATCGATTCTAAAGATTTTTGTCCGTAATAGCGCAGCACCTCTTCATCAGAAAAGCATTCTAAAATTTCACCCGCATCATTTTCTACAATTTTTCTTAATATCAGCCGTTTTGTCTCTAATTCCGGAAACATTTTCTTCCCTCTTTTCTGCGCAGCTTATCTATCTACGGTAAACCATACTATTCTCCTCTCAACTAGCAATATCCTGCTAAAACCTCACCCGGGAGGACTCATTTCCTGTACAAATAGTCGATTTACAGCGGGGATAGTGTTATTTTATATAGTGGGTATAAGTTGCTTTTTATCAACACAGAGGCGGTGAACGCAGAAATGAACGAAGATAAAGAATTGCTGTCCACGATACATGCTCTTCAAAAAGAGCTGCAGCAAGAAAAAGAAAACCGTGCGTATATGCAAAAAGATATGGACGAACTAAGAAGCGCTTTATTACAATCAGAACAAGTAAAACAAAACTTAATTGATCAGCTAGAAAAGAAAGTCGATTTGATTTTAACGTTGATTCAAAAAGGAGAAGCATAAAGAAATGGATTTTTTTAAAAACAGCAAAATACTATACACTATTGTAGCACTTGTTATTGCCCTCATCGCTGTATTTACCAACAATTCGCCTATTTCCCTCATTCAGCAGCATGAAAAAAATTCAAGCAGCACATCGGACACTACATCAGGCAACGAATGCTCAGCTGAGACTCAAAGCGACAGGTTATTTACCGGCAAAGAACTTGTCTTACAAGAAGGAAATAATAAATATGGATATTGCCACATTGTCGCGCATATGCAAAAACCAGGAGCAGACAATTACCATGGTAAAAGCCAATTCAGCAAATACTTAAGTGAAAAACAAGCGATGTCTGTTGCCGAGGAAGTCATCAACGAAGGTGAAGACGGCACCAATAATAAATCTGGCAATTACGTTAAAGAAAAGTACATTAGTTCTTTAAACCAAGAAGTTAGAGTTGTGTATACCGATTACAGAGGCAAAGACTACGACTACAGCGTAACGACTATGTATCCAATTGGTCATTAACCCTAATATATGAAATGAAAAAGCAGGCTCACGCCTGCTTTTTTTCATTTCATTATCTACAGCTCTAGAAAGTTAATAATTGATTTAAAGTCTATTTGATATGTAAAAAATCCGACTTTAGACTATGAAATTCTGGAGATATGACAGTAGCACTTTTACCTCTTGGACATATTCTAAATATAAAAAAGAAACAGCCTCTTGCTTCTTTACGTTCATCATAACCAGTTCTAGAAACAGCGGTATACAATTTAGAACAGGTAACCCCCTTCCCTTCTGACATAACTTATAAGGCTACAAGCATTGTAAAACTCACTGCTACATTTCCATTCACCATAAAATATAGTTAATTAACCATAATTGGGCTGTAAATAAGCTTCATATGAGGACCTTGGAACATATGAATAAGTTATCAAAGCTTTATAAAAGTTTTATAAATGAAGGGAAGATATTAAAATGCATAATAACGTAAACGCACCTTTTAGTTCTAATGAAAATATGCCGTTTTCACCTGCTATGGCTCACCACGGCTATACAGCACCTGCTTATGATCATATGATTCCACACTGCGGATATACAATGCCGGACTATGGATATATGGTTCCTGAATGTGGATATGGCGTTCCTCACCATGGATGTAATGGTTTTGCCATTATCATCGTACTGTTTATTTTACTCATTATTATTGGTGCATGTGGTTGCGGTTTCTGGCACGATGAGTGTTAACCTAAAAAACTCCAGTATAAATACTGGAGTTTTTTCATGTCTCAATAGCCACAAATCTTATAGTGTTTCATCCAAATCTAGAGGTCTCAGCTTCGCTTCAATTTCTTTGCGCTTCGGCTCTAAAAATGGTGGCAGAGCTAATGTTTGACCCATCGTTTCAAGCGGTTCATCGGTCGCAAATCCAGGTGTGTCCGTTGATAATTCAAATAAAATGCCGTTTGGTTCTCTGAAGTATAGTGCTTTGAAATAGTATCTCTCTACTTTACCGGAATTCGGCAGACTATTTTCATTTAACCGGCTTGCCCACTTATTGTATTCTTCTTCATTTGGAACACGGAATGCAACGTGATGAACGCCGCCGCGCCCTAAGCGAACTTTCGGCAAATCGGGTCTCGTTTCAATATGAACTTCGGCTCCGCTTCCGCCTTCACCCGTTGCATAAACTAAAATATCGCTATGATCTCCTGCAAGAGATGGATAAGAACCTACGTAGCGAAATCCCATAATGCTTGTCAGTACATCGACTGTTGGCTCCGCCGTACCTACCGTTAGCGTGACCGGTCCTAAGCCGATAATTGCATGTTCTAACGGAATGTCTTCACGCTTCCATGGCACGCCTGCTCTTACCCCTTTTTCACCGTTGTCCGCAACAAGAAGCAAACGTGTACCTTCATAATCTTTAAATGCTAACGTATCACGATTAGCTCGTTTAGCTATTTCTTCATATTCCACTCCGTACTGCTCAAAGCGCTCTTTCCAAAAGTGTAAAGAATCCGTACTTTTAACGCGAAGCGACACAGTCGAAATGTCAGATGCACCTTGATGCGTTCTTGCAAGCCCCGGAATATCAAAAAACGTTACTTCCGTTCCTGGCGTCCCTTCTCCATCTGCATAAAACAAGTGGTAAGACTGAGTGTTATCTTGATTCACCGTTTTTTTTACTAATCGCATGCCTAAAACTTTAGTGAAAAACTGATAGTTTTTTTCAGCTTTCCCCGTCAAAATAGATACATGATGCAACCCTAACAATTCCATCTGCTCCGCCTCTTTTCATAATATATAAATTTTTTAACTTCCGCTGAAATTATCTTTAATCTAATTATCTTTAATTAAAGATAATTTTAAAGGATATACAGCCTGTTTGTCAATAACAAGAAAATAGTTGTGAATATAACAAAAAAGAAACTAAACACATCGTTAGTTTCTTTTTATTTTTCCTTAACGAATTTATTATCTTTTCAAACGGACTTTACTTTTTAAGTACATGCTGCACATTTTGTTTCATCAGCTCGGCAATTTTTTGTTCATTCTCACGAGATGCCTGTTCTAGCTTTTCGATGACTAGCTGCTGTCTCTCTACCGAATGATTTTGACTTAGCTTTTGCTTGCCTTCCATTTTAGTGATATCGATTTTAAATCCAACGATTCCTTTGCTTAAACCATTCATATAAGCAGGATCAACGTTATTTAGTGTATATGTACTACTCGGCCTTTCATATTTCGCTACCATCTTACTCAGCAGCTCAAGCAGTTCTGCTGGTTCTTCAATCATTTTCATGGTTCCATACACGTGAACAGCTTCGTAATTCCATGTCGGTACAGCTTGATTCGTTTCATACCAAGACGGTGAAATATAACAGTGAGGCCCTTGAAACACAACTAGAATTTCTTGATCTTCAGCATCTTTCCACTGCTGATTCGGACGAGCAAAATGTCCGTATAAAGCTTTTTCTTTCCGGCTTAACATTAGAGGCAAATGAGTAGCATAAGGCTTTTCATTATGATATGAAAACAAAATGGCGAATCCATTGTCTTCAATAAAATCATACATGATTTGTTCATCATTCACTTTAAAATACTTTGGAATATACATCGGCGCTTCTCCTTTATCGCTTATTTAGTAAAGAATATAATAATACAGGTGTTTGCAACAGCGTCAGTTATGAACTTTTTATGGAGGTCAGCAAACATTTTCCCTTTTATAAATTGGTTTTTTATGAAGCTTATGCTATATTGCTGTGATGTAAACTGCTGATTTTTTATATGTATTTATTTAGCACATGATGCAATTAAATATTTGTTGGTTAAATACAGAGCTTGAACCTAAAAAAAAGAAGAGCTTGTTAGCAGCTCCTTTCTCACGTTTATCTATACAATTGAGGATTTTTTTCTCGTTTGATAGGTCCGCCTTTGGCTATATGCCACTCAATGACGCAATCTGTCAAGCGATCGTATACGTCGTCTTCTAAATACGGATCTTCTGCCGAAGTGAGCAAGGTGTGAACATCGGCTTTTATTTCGGCTAACATAGATGCGCTGAATACGTCCGGGTCATTTAATACGTCTAATATATAAAAAACCAGCATCTCAAATCCGACGTCCCAATTGGCATTTCCGTTGCCTTGAGCTTCACAGCGAAGCTTTTCAATGGCTCGGATGACCTCTCCTTCTACAATATCCGACTGCCCATTTCTTGGGACATAGTTTAACCATAGTTCTTTTGCTTCGTCAAAATATTTCATTCTCTACTCCTTTCTTCAGAAATTTATTCCTTTTTGTTTCTTTGATTCATCGTCGTTCCAAAAACAACGCCCAATGAGGTTCCAATCGCAATACCAAACCCCATATTATCCTTCAACATTCCAAGAGAAGCCCCCATCGCAACGCCCAGACCTAATCCCATTCCTAGATAATTTGCCTTTTTCTTTTCTTCAGACAAACAGCCACTCCTTTTTCTACTATTTTATTGATACCTTTTATACGTAAAAACCTCGCTAAAATTTTCATAAAAATGGAAAAAGCAGTCGCTGTAACTGCTTTTTAAATGATGAGCTGATAAACGGCCTCTCCGAGCAGCAAAATCGACGTAAGCATGCAGATTACACCGAATACATACATCGTTTTGCGTGCAGAAAAATACAAACAACTCAACAGGGAAAGGTATCCAAACCTTAAGAAAAGGGCATTTTAAAAGCAACGAAATTTTGCTTACTTAAAAAGGATGGATTACATTGACACCAAACCAACAGGAATATCTAAAAAAAATACATAGCATACAAGAAAATCTAGCCAAAACGTGGGCTGAATATTGGCAGCAATACTCCACTCCAGGCTCTTGGCAGTTTTGGGTGACCTTGAGTGCTTTTATTTTGCCTTTAGTCATTCTCTTCTTTTTAATTGATCGAAAAAAAGCGTTTCATTTAGGGTTTTATGGATTTAACGTGCACGTTTGGTTTCACTATAGTGATACAGCCGGAGTTTATAACGGGCTGTGGACGTATCCTTACCAAATCAACACAATCATACCCGTAAGCTTTAGCCTAGATGCTTCGCTTATTCCTGTCTCTTTTATGCTGCTTTACCAATGGACAATTAACCATCATAAAAATTACTATTTATACGCAACGATTCTTTGCTTATTTTTTGCTTTTATTTTCAAACCGTTATTAACAGGGATTGGCTTTTTCCAGCTGCATGAATGGGCTACTTACGGTCATTTATTTGTATTTTATCTCGGTGTGATAGTGCTATCAAAATGGATTACCAACCTTTTTCTTTATTTTGAAAAACAGAATTGAATATGTTGCGTGCATGTAAAAAAACGTAAGCCTCTTTAAAAAGACCTTACGTTTTTTGTAGTGGCTTTATTTGCTCGCTGTCTGCTTCCTCAAAAGATAACACGCTTTTTTCATCTCACAGTATCTCTTTTGCAGACAGCCCATTTTGATTGTGTGAATTTAGAACATGCTGCATCTAGCAATAATAAAACTTCTATTACTGGAGAGAATCGAGATTTTCCTAAGCCCTACTTAAATTAGCGTTGTATAAGTCCATTAAACTGCTTAAATCATCTAACAGCGGGCAGTGGCCTACACCTTTCATAATTTTTAACGTTGCATTTTCTCCTATGCCTTTCGCGATGTCAGATGCATCTCTTGTCGAAACCATCTTATCTTCATCTCCTTGAATAACCATAGTAGGAATCGTGATTTTTTCCACCTCTCCTGTCCCTTGAACAACACCATTAAAGTCGTTTGAAATATTAAATCTCATGAGTGCGTAATTGATATCAATTAAGTTGCGCTGCTTGATCGTTCCTTCTAAATACTTTTCAAATTGATCAGCAGACGGCTTATTTTTTGTATATAAAAATTGACGCAGCATCATTTTTAAAAACCATGTGTTTTTTGTTTCTTTCGCGTTTTCTACCATTCTAAATGCTTCTTTTACTTCTTCTTTGGTTTGTATAAAGTTGTTAGGAATAGGCAGTTCTAGGAACGTTCTTCTTGGAATGGGATAGCCTTTGATGTTGACGGAGCTTAATAGAATTAATTTTTTCGCATCATTCGGATGATCAATCACATATTGCATAGCAACTGCTCCTCCTAATGACCACCCGCTTATTGTAAAAGCAGACAACTTTAGAGCATCCGCAAACAGTTTGACATCATCTGATAAGTCTTTGATTGTGTGGATAGGTGTATGATAAGTGGAGTCTCCAAACCCTCTTAAATCGATCGCATAAGCTGTGATATGTTCTGGAAGTTCGTTCATTAACACATCCCAGTTAAGGGAAGAATTCATGTTTCCGTGAATTAACAAAAGTACCTCTTTTCCGCCTTTTTTCATTCGGTAATTTACTGTTTCTCCATTTGATAATTCTACTTTTGCTTGTTCTAAAGCACATACGGTCATCGCTATTTTCCTCTTTTCTTATATAATTAGAACGATCGCTAGCATTTATTTTTCAATACCCTATTTATCAAGATTTAAGCAGTTAGAAAGAAGTTGTGCAAAAGCCAAAACAATTCTATGTCATTCTATTTGCTAAAAAAAGCAGCCAAATACGCGATTCGGCTGCCTTTTTATAATGAAGAAATATACGAATGAGCAACAAGGCCATTACTTTTTCGGTGCGTCCAGGGCTTGATAGGCAAGCTGATATTTCCCGCCTTCAGCCACTTCTGCATGGTAGAGAGCTTTAAGAGCAAAGTTTTTTTCAAGGCTGTGCTCTTTCATCAGTCCATTCAGCTTACCTTGCAGTTCCTGGTTGTCTTTAATGAGCTGCTTCATCTGTGATTTTAGATATTTCATGGTGTTTTCCGCTCCTTTCACTTGATGAATATCTATCAAGTATATCACTTAAGGATAGGATAATGGTAAAACGACTTACGATTGACGAATTAAATTTGTACCGCTCTGTTCTTTAATCGTCCTACAAGCGGAACGACGATGATACCTGCTATCACAACTTGCATCACATTGCCCGGTATAGAGCCAAGCGGAAGGATCCAGTTACCGTAAAGAATCACTTCGGCAAAATAGTAGCCTACGATTTTTACAATCAGCGCAGCAACAACTGCCAGTGTGTTCACAAGTGCTCTTTTACCCGGTGCTTTTTCAGAGATAAGACCTGCTAAAAAGCCCATTGCTCCTACGATAATAAATGTAAACGGCGCCCATGCTGTCCAGCCGGAGATGAGGTCGAATAAACCCATTCCGAAAGCCCCTGCTATCGCTCCTGTTTTTTTGCCGTAAAGAAAGGCCGCTATAAAAAGAGGAACGTTGCCTAAATGGATGAGGCCTCCGTTACCCATGATGGGAAGCTTGATGTTGATAAACATGGTAGCTACAAACGTCAGTGCGATAAAAAGCGCATGCATGGATAAAGCTTTAATTTTTGTGGATTCTCTTGGTGAGTATGTTGAATTCATCTGTTGACCTCTTTCTTTTTTTACTACTATCATACTCCTAATTGGACACTTAATAAATATATAAAACTATTTATTTATTAAGATATATCATTCTAGCAGCACACAGGGATTCTTTAACTTCAAAAATTGCCCTATCCATTCTTAAAAAAATAAAGCTACCTCTGCTTCTTTTAGCAGACTGCGGCGCCTAATTTTTGTTATGGTAAAGAGTCTGTTCGGACATAATATGAGCAAATCGTTCTTTTTCAAGAGTTGACGAAGGCTGATAAATATGAGAAGTTATATGTTTGTAGAAATGAATGGAATAACCTAGAATTCCAGCGGAACCTGTTACTATAATTGTACTGATATTGACAAAGTTCGTTCAGATTGTGGCAGTCATGATTTTTACATACAGCAAGCAAGTTATAGGAGGAGCAAGAATGGATAATAACGATATTTTAATTAGATTACGATATGCCTTAGATTTAAAAAATACAGAAATGGTAGAGATCTTTAATCTTGGCGGAGAAGATGTAACAAAAGAAGACGTATTAAAAATTCTTACGAGAACACCGGATGCAGAGGACGAGGATGCAGTTCATGCGGACGATCATGTACCGTGCACGAACAGTATGTTAGATTCTTTTTTAAACGGTTTTATTACCTTTAAAAGAGGAAAACAAGACCCTAAACCAGGGCAAGCACCGCCAGCGCCAGTTCAAAGCAATCAAAATATGTATAACGTCTTATTAAAGAAAGTGAAAATTGCTTTGTCCCTAACAAGTGAAGAGATGTTAGAAGTATTTGATGACGGTGGCATACGTGTATCTAAAGCAGAATTAGGTGCTTTATTACGAAAAAAAGGCCACAAAAATTACAAACCGTGCAAAGAGAATTTTGCTCGAAAATTCCTAAGAGGCTTAACCGTACAATATAGAGGATAAAATGATACACACTTTTTCAAATCAGAGTATCCATTATGAAATACGATATAAAAACCGAAGTTCTTTTGCAATTAAAGTAGACGGATATGGAACGGTCGAAGTCCTTGCTCCTAAAGGAACGTCTACTGAACAAGTACGTATGTTATTAGAGAACAACTGGGCATTGATTCAGCAAAAAATAAATGAAATGAAAGATAGAACCCATGGATCAAAGAAAAAAGTCTATGAACATGGAGAAAGCTTTTTGTATGTAGGAAAAAACTATCCGATACAGATTCATCACGATTCGACCATTACAAAGGATTCTGTAGTGTTTGAAGCGGACACGCTTCAGATTTATGTCAATCAGCACGACGATGAAGCGATAAAACAAGCGCTCAAACGCTTTTACTATCAGCAATGTAAAGCGCTAGTAACCAAGAGTATCTCCTCTTATCAAAAACATTTTAAAACAAAGCCGCGATCCATCTCGATTTCAGATAGCAAAAAAGCGTGGGGCACGTGTGATTCTAAGCGTCAGCTAACCTTTAACTGGCGGCTGGCAATGGCACCGCAGCACGTCATTGATTACGTAGTTGTTCATGAAATGTGCCACATGGTTCACATGAATCATGATCGGTCCTTTTGGCGTCTTGTCGGAAAAATCATGCCCGACTATCGTGAACAAGAGCACTGGCTGGAAATGTCGAGCTGGGAAATGACGGTGTAGTACCGCTAAATAAAAAAGAGCAGACGCCCAGGGGCATACTGCTCTTTTTTATCTTTAACTATAGCGATATTTTCTTAAATCTTTTAAAATAGAAATTTCTTTTAACAATTCTTCTCCGACGTTTGTTTCTAAAACCATTTTTCTTTCTAGTTCTTTGTCAACCAATCGCTTCACCGATAAGACGTCCGTTCCTTCTAATAAAATCTCTTCTTTTGAATTAAAGTGTTTGTGAGCGACTAGCTGCATACCGTAAGAATTATATAACAACGTGTATCCAGCAATCCCTGTTGTGGATTGATACGCTTTTGAAAAACCGCCGTCAATAACAATCATCTTTCCATTTGCTTTGACCGGGTTTTCTCCTTCAATTTCTTTGACTGGCGTATGACCATTAATAATATGACCGTGATCAGGATTCAGATTAAATTCCGCGAGGATGTTTTGGCAGACTTCCTCATTTTCCCGTAAATAGTAGTATGGATTCTTCTTCTCTTTATGCGTTGCTTTATCACTGATAAAATATCGTTCAAACGTCGTCATTGCGCGTTTTCCGAAAAGCGATGAGTACTCCCCGGTCCATAGGTACCAGACCATATCTGTGGCCAAATCATCCGTTTCTTCAGGATGTGCAAAAGCCTCTTGTAAATAATGTTCAAACACATCAAGCAAGTTACGGCCTGCATACGTTTTATCTTCTATCGTCATTTTTTCCATGTTTCCTTCTTCATCTAAAGGAATGCAGCCGTGTATTAATAAGTTTCCGTTGTATTTCAAATAAAGGCTGCCTTTTTTCATAAGAAACTTCATATGTCTCGCCAGCTTTTCCGAATGCTGTACGGAAAGCAGCAATCTTTCCATTACCTGCTCTTCTTCTTCTAATAGCTGATCAGGCTGCGCCGGATCCACCGTTGCAAAGCAGCTGTTTTCTAGCGGATACGTGTTTCCATATATCGTAATTTCATTTTTATCATAATCAATTTTTTCAAGCAGCAGCCTTTCCGACATATTAAAGAAAGGACGTCTTTTTATAATCGGACTTTCAAGCTTGAACTGAATCATCGCAATAGCCTGATGAATTTTCGTAATTTGTAGTCGTTCATGATCCGATAGTTTGTCACTTGAGCTTACTTTTGGTCTAAAAGCAGGATTATCATCATAGTATTTCTCCGCCAAGTTAAGCAGCGGTCTCAGGTTAATGCCATATACATCTTCAATAATATCTAGATTGTCGTATCTCGCGCATATACGAATAATATTGGCAAGACACACTTTCGAACCCGCAAAAGCGCCTAGCCATAGTACATCGTGATTTC
The DNA here is from genome assembly GCF_046535215.1 of Priestia sp. SIMBA_032. NCBI lineage: Bacteria > Bacillati > Bacillota > Bacilli > Caryophanales > Bacillaceae > Priestia > Priestia sp. SIMBA_032. The sequence continues at coordinate 31,063 of NZ_JAWRXD010000012.1, forward strand.
CCCACTGAATATCCACGGAGTGATAGTTAATCAGCGTATCCATAATTTTATCCGGTTCAGGTCCACGATCATAAATATCTCCTACTACGTGCAGATGGTCCACAACCAATCTTTGCGTCGTATAAGCAAGCCCTATAATAAGCTTATCGGCTTGCCCAAGAGAAATAATCTGCTGAACAATTTTTGTATAGTACTGTTCTTTATTTGTAAATTCATCCGTTTTGTACAGCAGTTCTTCAATGATGTACACAAATTGCTCCGGCAATGCTTTACGCAGTTTAGAGCGCGTATATTTAGAAGAAGCGTATGAAATGAGATTCAGCATACGATCAATGATTTCTGTATACCATTCATACAGTTCTTTTTTGTTTCGAAACTGCGCTTTAATCAACGGCAATTTTTCTTCAGGATAATACACTAATGTCGCAAATTCATTGATTTCTTGGTCAGATAATACATTTTTAAAAAGATCTTTGATTTTCTCTTTTACATTTCCTGAACCATTTCGCAGCACGTGCTGAAAAGCTTGGTACTCGCCGTGTAAATCGCTGACAAAATGTTCGGTCCCCTTTGGAAGATGAAGAATAGCTTCAAGGTTAATAATCTCGGTTACCACTTTTTCTTCCGTATCATACTTTTGTGCAAGTAAATCTAGATATTTTGTGTTCAAAACTATGTATCCCCTTTCAACGTTCACCATTTAGTATAACCACCGTTATAATCCTGTAAGATAAATTGTGATTATAATGTTACGCACCTCTTATTTAACTCTTTTCTCTCCATGCCTCACCTCTCTATTTTAACCTATTTTACGTATGGGTAAAATGATATAAAGTCTATTTGTCTATAAAGATTAACCGCTCTTGTCCGCTTGAAGAGGACAGCTAGTCCATAGCATAAAAAAACCTGCTGATCTTAGTCAGCAGGTTCGATACATATGAAAGAAGCGCACATAATTAAGAAAGTTTACTCCGACCTCTACACAATAACAGATTTTTTCTTCCCACGCTGTGAGAAAACGCACAGCGCCAAACCCTTGCTGATGGTACGATAAAGATGACCTTTCTGAGACAGGAAAAGTCATCCTTTGTATTATATAAGAATCATCATTCTGTTGAATCTCTGTTCTTCTACGTTCAGAGATTTTTTCTGTTGAATTTGTTAGATAAAGCACGAGAGGAAAGTTCATACAAATACATATGGTACACGAAGGAAGAAGTTATATGTGGCTTTTTTCAGTAACAATTGCTTCTATTATAATATGGAGCGCTGTTGTCAAATCTTCAAAGAAGAAACACAAAGGAAAAATCATGACGTTAATGTCTGCAAGTACCCTATCCGGCTTCATTCTGAACGTTTCACTTTTTCAAAGTATCCGGTTTTTAAAAACCTCGGCTAAGTAAATTAGCTATCCAACAGGCGGCTTCTCGCAAGTGGATGGTACGATACAAAAAAAGCAGCGGATGCAAGAATCACGCTGCTTTTTCTTATCTCTACACGCCTAAATAAAAGAGGATATGGCAGAGTGTTCGTAAAAATGTATTGATTGGTGTACTTAGTGGATATTATTCTTTCGGAAATTACCACCTTTAACTTCGGCTACGTCATATACCGTAACAAAAGCCGTTGGATCAATTTCATTGATAATTTCTTTCATTTTGCTTTCTTCCAAGCGATTGATTACACATGTGATTTCCTTGAATTTCTCATGGGAGTATCCGCCGTAAGCTTCTTTATATGTAGCACTTCGACCTAAACGATCACGTATTGTCTCTACCATTAACGCAGGCTGAGAGGTGATAATTTGGAAGGTTTTCGATCCGCTTAGACCTACCTCTACGATGTGAATAACTTTGGATGCAATAAAGTATGCAATTGCAGAAAGAATCGCACCTTGCAGACCAAATACCAATGAAACAAAAATAAATACAAACGCATTTAAGAACAAAATAAGATCACTTGTTCCAAACGGCAATTTTCGAGAAAGCAGTACAGCTAGCATATCGATGCCATCTAGCGCGCCGCCATTACGCAATGCAATTCCCATTCCAAAGCCAAGGATAATACCGCCGACAACGGTTACGAGTAGTGTATCTCCTTCAATAATCGCTGGGGTGTGATGCATGAGGCTTGTACCGACAGCTAGTGAGACGATTCCGAGGATGGAAAATATAGCAAAACTTTTTCCGATTTGTTGATACCCTAACCATACAAAAGGAATGTTAATAACGGCAATTAGAACTCCTAGTGGTAAGCCAAATAGGTTTGAAGCAACGATACTAATGCCTGTTACTCCTCCATCTGAGACGTGGTTTGGAATTAAGACAGTTTCTAGACCGTAAGCTGCAATAATCCCTCCGATAATGACCATTAGTGCTCGGAAAGCAATTTTTAGGCGCTTAGGCCTGTGGTGTTTTTTAGTTGTGTTCATATAATTCCTCGCTTTTAAATGTTTTTTACTATTTAAGTGTACCACAAACATTCTCTTTATTTGAACTGAGGAGGCTTACGTATCGTTTTTTAGCTCATATAGTGCAAACATAGACAAAGGAGAACTTCTAGCTGTACAGACTCTACTCTTGCAATAAGTCTCTATTTCTGTTAAGTTTAAGAAGAATTATTTTTGTTCGGTAAAGATTGATAAGTTAAATAACTTTCGTCTGTAGATTTGGGCAAGGATAGTAACACAATGTGTGCGTGTCACACTAGGAGGCAACAATTATGGAACAAGGTAAAGTAAAATGGTTTAACGCAGAAAAAGGTTTTGGATTCATCGAACGCGAAAACGGAGACGATGTATTTGTACATTTCTCAGCAATTCAAAGCGAAGGCTTCAAATCTTTAGACGAAGGTCAAGAAGTTACATTTGAAGTAGAACAAGGTCAACGCGGCCCTCAAGCTACTAACGTTCAAAAAGCATAATCCATCATAAATATAAAAAGACAGACTCCATGGAGTCTGTCTTTTTCATTACTTTGAAAATGTAATAATAAAACCCTATCCGCTGAGGAATAGGGCTTATTAATACAAAAATAGTAATCGGTAATACAAATGGTAAACTCAGTATAGCATAGTATTGGCGTAATCCAAACTATAAATCAATATTTCTTCATGAATAATTATGATTCGTGTTTCATTAACTCTTCTTCAAAGAAAAATGTACTGGGATATTTATCAACTGTATAAGAATATCTTTTCATGTTTTTCACATAATGACTTTTTACAATGATCACTATTTCATTAGATGCTTTTATACTTACTGTTTCTCCATTAGCAAATAAGCTTATACTCATATCCTTCATCCTCTCTCATATCAAAAACAATTAAATTTTTAACTTTATTTATCGGGAAATATAATGTGCATCTTATATTTTACTTCATCAGCATTCTGATAGTCAGCAACCTTTTCCAACGGCTACTCCAGCGAAAGTTAGTTATTTTTGATACCTTACGTATACCTGCTCCTAAAGCCTATCGTTCTACAGCTATCAGGTATTCTTTTCTATTTATTTACGACACAGGATATAGGTAGCTCTTCTTTACTAGCTTTCTGTCTCCAATGTCTATACTTATGTTTAAAGTAACCTTTTTAAAATCATTTCTTTTTAAATTATTAAAATTCAACGTAAAAAGACCCCTATGTGGAGTCTTTTTTACTTTGGATTAATTATGCTACTTTATGAACGTTAGCAGCTTGTGCTCCGCGTTGACCTTGTTCAATGTCAAACGTTACTTTTTGACCTTCTTCTAACGATTTAAAGCCTTCACCTTGAATAGAGCTGAAATGTACGAATACATCGTCTCCGCCTTCAACTTCGATAAAGCCGAAGCCTTTGTCTGCATTAAACCATTTCACTGTACCTTGTTCCATAATATTGCCTCCTGGTGTGGAATACTCCACGATTGTATTACTACCCTTGTCCAACCATACTATCTTAAGATAAAAAATTCTATTGAAGAGATTTCTCTTCTCTCAATCCTATACCGAACAAAAATAATTAATTTAATCGTAACATACGGAACGGCAGATAGCAAATACAGGAAATGGATAAATCGTCCAACGATAAAAAGAGCCTTCTCTTTGTAGCTCTATACAAAGAGAAGGCTCTTTTGAGTATTCTTATTTTACGCAGCAGTTAATGTAGCAGCTGCTTATTATTTACTTTATTTTTCTGTTTGCTCTGTGTGCCACCATAATGAGTCTTTTGGATTTTCAACCGCTTCATTGTACTCAGACTTAGAAGCAACTGTAGGGTATGAACCTTTCAGTGATTTTCCTGCCGTGTTCGCGAACAGGAACAAGATTACGAAAAATCCGATGATGCTCACAATCGTTAAATAGAACGCTGGAGCCAAGTGATTGCCCGTTGCGTGAACTAACCATGTCGCAACTAATGGCGTCGTTCCACCAAAGATAGAAACTGAAACATTAAACGTAATCGCTAATGTTCGGTAGCGAATATCTGTGTAGAACATCGTTGGCAGCGTTCCAGGCATTGTTCCTTCATACGTAGCAAGTAAAGCACCTAGAATAAGAATACCGATTGAAATAAAAACTAAACCATTTAAGTTGATTAAATAGAACGAAAAGGCTGACAGTAAGCTCAATCCGCCTAAACCGATTAAGAAAACTTTTTTGTTTCCGATTTTGTCGCTCAGTTTTCCAAACATAAGAGCAAGCGGCACCATTAAAATCATAACTGCCGTAATTAATACCGTACCAACTGTGTTAGATAAACCAATAATTTCATTTAAATAAGAAGGCATGTACGATAATAGCATATAGTTTGTAATGTTAAAGAAAGCCACGGCTACGAAACAAACAAACACATCTTTTTTGTGATTTTTTAAAATAGAGAGGAAGCTTTCTTCTTCAACTTCGTCTTCGTTGGAAAGTTCATTTTCAAAAATAGGTGTTTCCCCTAAACTTCTTCGTAAATAAAAACCAATAAGTCCTAAAGGCAATCCTAATAAGAAAGGAATTCTCCAGCCCCATGAGGCCATCTGTTTATCCGAAAGAACAAAAAACAGTAAGCTAGCTAGCAGTGAAGCAAGAATATAACCAACAAGTGTACCGATTTCTAGTCCACTTCCAAGCACATTTCGCTTATTGTCTGGAGACGATTCTGCAATATACACCATCGCACCAGCATATTCACCACCAGTTGAAAAACCTTGGATGATTCGTGCAATTAATAAAAGGATGGGTGCCCATATACCGATTTGATCATATGTAGGTAACAACCCAATGAGTAATGTGGAAAAGGCCATTAAAATAATGGTGGTGGTTAAAACGACTTTCCTTCCTAACTTGTCCCCAATTTTACCGAATATAACACCGCCTAATGGACGCATTAAAAAGGCAATCGCAAATGTGGCAAATGTGAACACTAATTTGAGCTGATCATTTTCAACTGCGCTAAAAAAGTTTTGACTAATAATTACGGCTAAATATGAATACAAGCCAAAGTCAAACCATTCCATCGCGTTTCCTACTCCTGTAGCAAAGACGCTTTTTTTAGCTTTGTCAATATCTACGACGTTAATTTTTTTCTTATTAAACTTCATTTCATTACGTCACCTCCGCGGTATACGATTATACAAGACTGAGTAGTAAAGTCAAATTTGACTCACTGTATTTCACATGTAAATGTGTTGGAACACTTCTTATTTTTAAGTAAAAAACGAAAACTATTCATGTGATGTTAAATATTAAAAAAGGTTATGGCTAAAGGGTTTGAAGCCAAAAAAAGCTGAGGAAGGAACGCTAATAAATAAATGAATTAAAACCAAAATAAACTTTTTTTATTTCAACGTACAATTGGTTGCTATTAAAAAAACGATTTCCGCCTAAAATAAGGATCGCTTTCGATGGAATTACAGTCGCTGAAATAGCAACTTGTCGTTAAAAATAGCGCATCTGGTTCACAATGTGATTGGTATAAATTCCTACTCAGGTTATCTGACAATTATTTTTACAACCCATTAGATATAAGCTTTATTTTGTAATAGATACACTGTTTCTATTACAAAAATTATGTAGCCTTAAAAATAAATATAAAGCTCGTTTTAACAAGTGCAGCACTGGATGATTCAGTCCATAGAATAAAACTTTAAGATTTTGGCTGGGGTACGAGGGGATACAAATTCGACTCCTTTCTCCGTGTAATCATTCGTGGCTTCAAGTAAGTTTTCTACTGTAAAAGCAAGCTGGTTTACAGTGCTACTTTTGTCATATTCTTCAACTTGCGTAATATGCCAGCTCCACTCCCTGATGACGCTGTTTTTCCAGATAGAAAGATACTCTCTTTCTTCTTTTAGATACCCCATAAGACGAACTTTAAACCTAAATACATCCGTATAGTTTTGAACATAAAGATTCACACATATTACATTTTTTTACATTAGATAAACGTTTTATCTGCGATAGAATAAAAAATAGACCTCCGCTTAGACGGAGATCTATTTTTTACTTGCTTTATTTTTTAGCAAGGCTGCCATTTCGTTCTAAAACAGGGACTTCAATATCTACCGTGTTTGGATATTTAACTCCAAGCCCTGTATTTAAAGCCACAACCGTTTCGTTTTCTTTAATCCACCCTTCTTCTCGCAAACGGCGTGCAGCTAAAAATGTTGCAGCGCCTTCCGGACAAATGAACGAACCTTCAAGCTGTGCAACCTTTTCTTGTTCCTCCACAATCTTATCTTCGTCCACCGCAATCGCACATCCATTTGTATTGTATACGGCTTCTAAGACAAGAAAGTCTCCGATTGCTTTTGGTACATTAATCCCAAAGGCAATCGTTGAAGAATCCGCCCAAAATTCAGATTCTTGTTTTTGTTCATTCCACGCTTTTACAATAGGCGCACAGTTTTCAGCTTGTACCGCAACTAAACGAGGAAGATCACCTGTAATCCAGCCAAGCTCTTTTAATTCATTTAACGCTTTATAGATGCCGATTAAACCAACGCCTCCTCCTGTTGGATATAAAATCACATCAGGAAGATTCCAAGATAACTGTTCAGCAATTTCTAGACCCATTGTTTTTTTGCCTTCGATTCGGTACGGCTCTTTAAGCGTAGAAGCGTCATAAAGATCCCAGGCTTTAATAGCTTCACCGACAATTTTACCCGCATCGCTGATGAGTCCATCTACTAAGTAAAGGTCAGCTCCAGCGACAGCACACTCATTTCGTGTAATAACAGGCGCATCTTTTGGCATCACAACCGTTGCTTTTATGTCAGCGCGTGACGAATACAGCGACCAAGCAGCTCCAGCGTTCCCATTTGTAGGCATCGCTAACTGTTCAACGCCCAGTTCTTTTGCTTTTGACACCCCTACAGCGGCACCTCTAGCTTTAAATGATCCCGTTGGAATAATACCTTCATCTTTCATATATAAGTTTGGAATATTCATTTCTTTACCTAGCTTAGGCATTTTTATAAGCGGAGTCATCCCTTCGCCTAAGGAAATGACGTTTTCCGGATCTTCTACTGGAAGCAGCTCATGATATCTCCATAAATTTGGTTCTCTGCTTTGAACAGCTTCTGGAGTCAGGTTATCTTTCAATCTCTCTAAATCATACGCTACCAATAGCGGTGAGCCACATTCACATAATTGATGTTTTTCTTTTGGACTATATTCTTTTTTGCATTTAGAACAATATAAGTGAGAAACATAACTAAACGGCATCATACACACTCCTTTAAATTCTGTAAACATACTACCCTATATATAGGAATAATCATTTAAGAAGTAGTAACTGCTCTTCGAATTTCACCACAGAAACGTTTACTGCTATTCAAAACAAAATTTACTTAGCAAGACCTTTCTTCAACTATCCAGCTTTTATACATATGTTTAACTTTTTCAAAGTATCTTTTTTATAAGATATTGACATTTTAGTAAGGTACCTTTATTATTTTATTAAGGTACCTTATCTTTTTGAGAAGATAACATTTTTTGTCCAAATCAGGATAACGTTAATTAGCAAGGAGGTTTTTATCATGAATGAAAGAGATAGCGAATATTTACACGAACAAGATTTGATTGATCAATTTTTCAGGTTCCAGAGACAGCTAGCAAGATATCAGCGATACTACTTTATCAGCAGAAGAGATCCTGGAGCATTAGGTGATCAGCACCGAGGGCAAGGACGGATATTAAAATTACTAAAATTACAGCCTAAAACTACACAAAAAGAGCTGTCGTACTTACTGGACATGAGACCTCAGTCAATAGGTGAATTACTTAGTAAGTTAGAAAGAAAAGGTTACATTGTTCGTACACCATCCGAGAAAGATCGACGAGTACTCTCCGTTGAGTTAACAGAATCCGGACTAGAGGCTATCGAGGCTACGGAGGAACAAAACAATAGCTCAGGCATCTTTGATGTTCTTTCAGAAGAAGAGCAAGATACTCTTTCACATTTAATGCAGAAGTTAAATACTTACTTAGACGAAGAGATGTTAAAACAAGGTCATGATAAAGCCCAAGAATTTCGACATCCTAATGATCTGCGAGGATTTGGACCTCACCATAGATTCTTTGGTGGTGATCCAGAGCACGGACCAAGAGGTTTTGGGCGCGGACCTTGGGGAGACGCTTCTGAATCTAGAACACCGAGATTTAGAAATCGAAACCCCCGAGAAACTAATAGAGACAATAACGAGAAATGATTCACATGCTGTTTAGTGATTCTTTCTACTGATTTTATGAGAGGAAATGCAATATGGAAAACATCTCAAATGTTGGAGAACAAGTTTTAAATAATAAAAACAATAAAATATTAGTAATGGCTGGATTGATGATTGGAATCATTTTTTCTGAGCTTGATGAAACGGTTGTAAATACAGCCATGCCAACGATTATACGTGATCTTGGCGGATTATCTATGTATGGCTGGGTTGCAGGCATCTATATGCTAGCGCTATCTGCTTTTATGCCTATACTAGGTAAATTAGCCGATTTATTTAGTCGAAAAAAAGTCTACTTCGCTTCTATGGCTTTCTTTATTGGAGGCTCCATTATATGTGGGCTTTCTCATTCCATGATTATGCTTTTAATTGGACGAGGAATTCAAGGACTTGGCGCGGGTGGCTTAATGCCATTAGCCATGACGATTTCGAGTGATTTGTTCCCTGTTGAACAACGAGCAAAAGTTCAAGCGTTTATGGGTCCAGTTATGTTTATCCCTATGCTTTTAGGGCCGTTAATGGGCGGCTTTTTTGTAGATCAAGCAAGCTGGCATTGGATTTTCTTCGTAAATATTCCTGTAGGATTAATAGCAGTCATTTTTTTAGCAAGTGGGTTAAAAGAAACACACGAAAGAAAAAAAGTAAAGATTGATTGGGCAGGAGCCGTTCTTCTGGTAGCCGCAATCATTTCGTTATTAATTACGCCTGTTTTAGTCGAGAATGAAGGATATGCGTGGAGCTCTCCATTCATCATTTCGCTACTATGTGTAGGCGTACTTTTAATTGGATTTTTCATTTGGGTAGAATCAAAAGTGGTTGAACCTATCGTACCGCTGCATCTATTTAAAAATCGTAATATTTTAGTATTATCACTGCTTGTTTTTACTGTAGGCTGTGGATTAATGGGATCATTCTCATCTTTCCCTTACTTTGCACAGAACGTATTAGGCCTTACCCCTACTGAATCTGGGTATTTAACCTTGCCCATGATGGTAGGTGCTGTTGCAACTTCAATTGTTTCTGGGTTTCTATTAACAAAAGTTCGGTACCGCGAATTGTTTGTGATTTCTTTCATTATGCCTGTTATCGGCTTTTATTTATTTTCTAAATTAAATATTAGTACCACTACCCTGCAGGTTATCGTTTTCTTTTTCATCACCGGTCTTGGCTTAGGCGTCATGTTTGGGGGGGATAACTTAATTGTTCAAGAATCCGTAGAAAAAGAACACAAAGGAATTGCATTAGCAACCGTTCCATTGTTTCAGTCTATTGGCGCAACTGTGGGCGTAAGTGTGTTTGGTACGCTATTATCTTCCACACTTACTTCAAAGCTAAGTAGTTTAGGCGATGAATTGCCAAAAAGCATGGCGGATAATATGAATAGCCTGGCAGCAGGAGGAATTCCAAACGGTATTACTCCAGAATTATTTATAAAAATCAAAGTTTTATTTATTGAATCATTTCAGCATATCTATACTTACGCATTTGTACTTACAATCATTTCCTTTATTTTATGCTTCTTTCTAAAAAAAGAAGTGCTATCTTCAAAACCAGAAGAGGAATAAAAGAGATTCATACTTTAGTCAAAAGTTTATTTGTACAACGATGGTTCCCAAAAATGAAAAAGCCAATTCGAATTTAACACGAATTGGCTTTTTTTATTAATAGATTAAAGATTTTACTTTAGTTATTTCAGAGTCATATTACTATCAGCTGTACTCTTGATTGTTCTTTCTTTTTCTTAAATAGATTTATTCGCACTCTCTTTCTTAAAGACTCCTATTAACAGCGTAACCAGTCCTATTAAAAAGAAAAACGGAAACAATAACATCATTAATGAAACTCCTGCAAAACCTTCTTCCTGGCTAATCACAAACAAAATTGAAACGGCCCATGAAAAGAACGGAGCTATGATTAATATAGTTGTTGTTCCCCACACTATATATTTTCTTTTAGCCGATTTTCCTTGGCTTAGTCCGCTTGCAAACATCAGACCTAATACTAAAACAAGTAATGCAACTCCAATTGCCATATCATCCCCACCTTGAGCAGCCGTTTAGTTTTCACTTTATAGCGTTTTCTTTTTCGCCTCTTGAACGGAAATGAATACACTTGTAATAACGAGTAAGATCAAACCTTCTCCGATAATTATTAAACCTTTTATTTGACTGTCTAGAGCATCAAACCCGCTTATTTTGGCAAAAGCGTAAAGAAGTAAAAATGAACCGAATAATATAGAACAAATGAAAGAACAAGGGCAACTATTCTTTTGTTAAACGCAATACTTATAAAAAAAATTACCGTAAATACGATACTAATGGCTATACAATTATTAAGAATGAACGACATAAGCATCCCCTTAAATACCTTTTTATTTCATTAATCTTACTCAAACCTAAACCCAATCCCACCGTCTACAATAATGTTTTGCCCTGTAACAAAAGAAGCGTCATCAGAAAGAAGCCACTTTACTGCTTTTGCCGCCTCAAGCGGATCACCAATTCTGCCTAGCGCGTTTAGCTTTTGATAGGATTCATTGAGCTTTACTTTTTCCTCTGAAGATAAATCTGAAAACCTTTCTTCTAACATAGGCGTACGAAATGCACCTGGGCAAAAAGAGTTAATTCTTATATGTTGATGACCATATTCTTGAGCAACTGATTTCGTTAAAGCGATCACACCGCTTTTCCCAGCCGCATATACACCAGTCCCCGCTGAGCACAAAATAGCGTCCATTGACGATGTATTCACAATAACACCTCTGTTTTGTTTGGTCATGACCTGCAGCTGATATTTCATACAAAGCCATACACTTTTTAACGTAATGTTGATCAAATGGTCAAAGTCTTCTTCTTTGAATTCGTGTGTAGCATTAAAGGAAGCCTCTGTGTTAGCCGCATTGTTAAAGCCCACATCGATTTTTCCAAATGTAGAGTATGTTTGGCTAACAAGGTTTTTGACATCTTGACTATTCGTTACATCGGTTTTGATAAAAAGAGATCGAGGAGACCACTTTCTTAATCTAGAAAGAGCTTCTTCTCCTTTTTCACTGTTTCTAGAGGCAATGACAACATGCATGCCCTCTTTTGCGAGTAATTCCGCTGTTGCTAAACCAATCCCCGACGTTCCACCCGTAATAATCCCTACTTTTTCTTCAAACATATAGTTTTCCCCTTTTGCGTTTAATAAGATCTCAACAAATTAAATTCACCAGCATTAGTCATAAGAGTTATTCAGCTTTGGATAGATTAATACCTGCTTCGAAATTCTAAAAAGAGAGTGAGACCACAACTAAAGCAATTCAATCTAAAGGCGAGCGAATTGGACAAAGGAGCTAGTATAGGTCACTTGCTACACCGCTGTTGATTTCCTTGCAAGGCTTCGCTTTCCGCGGGCGGCCGGTGAGCCTCCTCGTCACTTACGTTCCTGCGGGGTCTCACCTATTCCGCTTTTCCCGCAGGAGTCTTCGCCTTGCCCTCCAATCAACCGCTAGAAGCACCCACCCACATAAACGAAACCTAGGTTCATCACAACAACAAAAAATCCGAACGAGTTTGATTCTCCATCAAGAATCTCCATTCATCGTTCAGATTTTTCTTTAACTAAAATACTGTTGTTGCAGTCTCTTTTGACTAGCTACTAATCTGATGTTGAGAAACAGATAAAGTAGCTTTTCGATTCCATAAATAAAAGGCGTATCCGCTTAAAAATAAAAGCAGCGCGTAATTAATAAGTAAAGAATCGTTAGCGTCAACAGGGCTTGTAAACTGGAGAAAATTGTTTAAGCCGTGGAATACAATCATAATTCCAATCGATTGACCATTAACGATCAGCAAAGCCAGCACCAACCCAATCACAAATGCAAATAAAATTTGAAAAATTGTATTTGCTACCGATTGACCGCTTAGCATATTCAAACTGTGCGTAAAGGCAAATAGGAACGACGATAGAAGAACCGCTACTTTATAGCTTTTTGATAGCAGCAGATTAAGGATAAATCCTCTAAATACCATCTCTTCTACAAATGCTATGACTAGAGTTTGGGTAAGCAAAATAAGAACAAGATCAGCAATGGAACTTCCGTGTGCACCTTTGTTATCAATGAGGATAATAAGCAAATACAAAAGAAGCGGAGAAAGAAACAGGATTCTCGTTTTAAAGACCCGTTTTGTTGAAAGGAGAAAAAATGCGGCCACTTTTTTGTTTTTGTTAGATAAAATGCTATTCCAATCGCCAAAGGGAAGATTCCTAAAAACTGAAGATAATGTGTAGCAGGATGCGTCATGCTCACGTATGCACCGTTTACCACAAACCAAAAGATAACTAAGATTTCTAGGCCAATAACTTTCCACAAAAGCTTTGACTTGATCATCACTACGTCACCTTCCTGCTTTAGGTTTCATTGATAACCTATACTATTCGTTTTAAGGATTTTATATGTTTTCACCCTTTTATCCTTGTTCATAAAAATCCTTTTTGACATCTTGCAAAAGTTTTAAAATACCTTTATAAAAACAAGCAATTAGCATTCCGGCGATATTGGATGCCATCGTAATTGTAAGATTGCCGATAACCAGGCTAAGTAAAGTACCAAGAAACATAATACCTATTCCAATATAAAAACCTGGGTGAAACATTTCATCGTCGTCTTCTTTTTCTTCTTCACAAATGTTTATGCTGTTTTGTAATGCAATATCGTTTTTAATAAATTCATCAATGGTCGTCTCGTAGATGTCCCCTAACTTTAAAAGATGCTGAATGTCAGGATAGCTCTGATTATTTTCCCACTTATGTATGTGTTGTACAGATACACCCACTTGCTTAGCAACCTCTTCTTCAGATATCTTTTTTTCTTCTCTTAATTTTTGCAACTGATTTCCTAACCTCAACTCATTCACCTCTATAACTATGGCAGCGTGTAAACAAAATTTGCTTGCACTACGTTTTCTCGTTTTCTACAATTCTAACATATTGTGGTAAAAAAGAAAGAAACAGTTAATGAGGCGCATACCAAAACCTACAACGGCAGTGATAAAAAATAGTGAGAATTCTCATGTGTAAAAAATGAAAGAATGCACTTTTATCTTCATCCTTTTATTGTTTATACTAAATAGTGGATTGTACGAACATAAAAATGAAAAAGGAGGCCAAATTACGATGGAAATGCTATTTATTTATATATTGGTTATCGCTCTTATTGGATTCATTATTTGGAGAAGGGTTAAAAGGAGACATAGACCCATTAAAAGGAATGGACTTGGTATATTAGCTCCTATTTTGTTCATATTGATTGCATTTTCACTTAGTCTAAGTCAGCTGATGCACATACCGGGCCAGCCCTTTCACTTACCACCCTACTGGGAAATGCTGATTGCTGGTGTATTAGGTGTTATATTCGGACTCATTATGCTTAGCCAAACAGACTATGAGGTAAGAGAAGACGGCTTCATTTACTCAAAGCCAAATAAAAATTTTAAATATGTGATTATCGCCATTATTTTTATAAGAATGGCCTTGAGCCAGTACTTTAAAGGCTTAGACTCCATAGACTTCGCGGTCTTAACGATGACACTAGCTTTTATGTATATTGTCATTTGGAGAGTTGGCAGCTATTTAAAATTCCGTAAACTAAATGGTGATAGCTACAGTGTAAATGCTGGGTAATCATCAATATGACTAGTCCTTCTTCCTGTTTGGAAAGAAGGATTTTTTGTCATGGGGAGTAAAAGGCCCGCCTGTTGTGTAAGACAATACGTATGTTGTATAATGCAATATGTGTTTTTTATAGCAGTAGTCTATATATAAAAATAAAACAGATTAAATTAAAAATGTACCTGATCAACCGCTGTTTAATTTACAGGTAGATTATGAAAGGAATTACACTATGACATTTATCAATTCTGTAACAGGCCCAGTCAACGCGTCAGAACTAGGGCTAACGTTAATCCATGAACATATGCGCGTTCGTTCTGAATCTGTTCACGCACAGTTTCCTCATTTATATGATGAAAAACAAGAAGTGGCAAAGGCAGTGGAACAAGTAAATCGCGTGAAGAAACTCGGAGTCAAAACAATCTGTGATCCTACGGTGATGGAACAAGGACGAGATATTCGTTTTATTGAAAAAATTGCCCGTGAAACGGACACTCAAATCATCGCAGCTACGGGAATTTATACGTATAACTACATCCCTACCCATTTTCAAACTCGTAGCATTGACTATATGGCAGATCTGTTTGTTCGAGACATCGAAGTCGGCATTCAAAACACGTCGATTAAAGCCGGCTTTCTAAAATGCGCTACAGATGCACCTGGCGTAACGGCGGATGTAGAAAAAGTAATGCGTGCCGTGGCACGCGCTCATAAAAAAACGGGCGTGCCGATTATGACTCATTCACATCCTGCAAGCGGCACAGGCTTAAAGCAGCTGGACATCTTACTCGATGAAGGCGCTAATCCAAATCAAATTCTGATTGGACATACGGGTGATACGGATAACCTCGAGTATATTTCAAACATTTTAAAGCAAGGTGCCTTTATTGGTATGGACCGCTACGGCCTGACAAGAGAATGTTCAGCTGAAAATAGAAATGAAACGGTCATTGAATTAGCTAAACAAGGCTATTCAAACCGCATGTTTCTATCACAAGACTACTGCTGTACAATGGACTGGTTTCCAGAAGGCGTGATTGAAGAACGTTTTCCAAAATGGTCGATGAGCTTTGTATTAGAAGAAGTCGTGCCGGAATTAAAAAGAAAAGGCGTAACCGAACAGCAGATTCAGCATATGCTTTTTGATAACGCCCGCTGTTGGTTTGAAGGAAAATAATTGAGATAGTCTTTTTCATTACTACTAAAACCCCCACTGTCTAAGCCTGCAGTGGGGGTTTTTCCGCGTATTATTTTATATGATTATATTAACCAGTTTTTCTTAATAGCTTTTGTTTTTCTTGACTCTTTTTCACTATAAAATGTACACCACATAAGCATAATCCGACGCCTATTCCAACTGTTAGGTTTGTAAATACCGTTAGCGAAAATGTCGTAAGTAAAACCAATGAATGAAATGATTTTTCTTTTATCACTTTTGCAAACTGTTCTTTTTTACTTATATTCCATGCCACGACCATCAAAACTGGCGCGAGACTGGCAAGTGCCACGTATGAAGCGTACGGAGCGAGCACTAGCAGCACAATCAACACAAAGATAGCGTGCGTGATCCCTGCAATTGGAGACGAAGCTCCGTTTTTAATATTGGTAACAGTTCTTGCAATCTCTCCTGCCGCGGGAATACCTGAAAACATCGGCGTTACCATGTTTACGATTCCCTGGCCAATCAGTTCTTTTTTGCTGCTGTGCTTTGATTTTGTCATTTCATCTGCAACGCGAGCTGTCAGTAAAGATTGTAACCCTACAAGTATAGCAATGACAAATGCAGAAGGTAAAAGAGTTACCACCCTCTCCACTGTTATATCTGGAAACGCTGGCGCCGGGAAATGACGAGGTATCTCTCCGTAAATGGAACCAATGGTTTCAAACTGATTTGCAAAGAAAAAAGATGCTAAGCCCGTTGAGACAATAATTCCGAGTAAATAAGACATTCCCAGCGACTTAGGCGAAAAGTAAAGAACAATTAAAATCGTAGCTAAGCACAATCCTGCTGTAGCGATACTATAGATGTTGATGAAGTGTAAATTACCAAAGATCTCTTTTATATTCAAATGAAAAAACTGAAATTTGTCAATCGCGTGCAGCCCAAGGAAGTTTGGGATCTGCCCGCTAAAGATAATCAGCGCAATTCCCGACTGAAATCCTACAATAATAGAGGACGGAAAATACTTGATTAAAGCTCCTACTTTACATAGCGCAAAGATAATGAGGAGAATTCCGGACATAAAGCCGGCAATTAATAAGTTTTCATAACCATATTGCAACACAATCCCTAATAAAACAGGAACAAACGCACCGGTAGGTCCCGCGATTTGAAACCTACATCCACCTAAAATAGCAATTAGCAAGCCCGCTACAATCGTTGTATAAAGTCCTGTAACAGGCGATATTCCAGAAGCTATCGCAAATCCTAACCCTAAAGGTATAGCTATAATGCCAACAACAATACCCGATAGTATATCTTTCTTCAAATGCTGCAAGGAGTAATTTCGAAAAACCTCTAGATTCATAAGTGTACATCAGCCTCCATTTTAAGTAGTGAGGTTACCCATTCGTATTTTCGTCATACAACCTTATTGAGCTTTCAACCATTCAAAATAAGGTGGGCTACTCGATTACTTTTATTTTAAAGGAGACAACTTACAAAAAAATAAAGGAGAAATTAGAAGTTTCTTAGCAAGTTATTAAAATTTCCTTAAAAATTCTTGCTATTTATTCTTTTAGTTATTTTTCAACTAAACTGCGCTTCTTAGTAATAAATAAAGCAAGAAATCTAAACAGGTGAAATCTACGTTCATCCTAACAAAAAAAACGAACCACCCATCAAGCATGTTGATCGAGGGTCCGTTTTTCACTTGAGTTAACATACGTTTGTCCCAGGCTCGTTTTTTTACTAATAAGATATATAATACCAATTCTTTTATACCTTTTTTATTTCTTCAAACTTCAGACCAAAATCGCCTGATGAAGGTTTAGGGTTGTTTGGGTCATAAACAAAGCCTGAGAAATGACCTAATATTCCAATATTTTTAAATAAAAGCACGGATGTCCCCTTTCCTTTGGTTTCTACTGCGACATCATCTCGACCTCTAGATACGCTCGCATACTCTTTAGTTAAATCAATAAGCGATGAGTTGTCGGGTTCATTGGGTAAAGGAATGAGCGATGGGTAGTTGGCTTCATCGGATTTCAAGGCGCCACTTTTTATTTTAGATGCACTTCTTCTCTCTTCTGTTGATGGAGTTTAAAGTTTATGTCTAAATTAAGTTGCTCAAACGGAATAAAGAACCACAGCACCACGGTTATCACTTGAATAGCCAGTGGCAGCCATTTTCTACTGCTAAACAGATAAATTCCTGTCCACAGCGTTAGTAGTAAAAAGAAAGGAATGACAAAGAATAACCATATATATGGACTTACGTATTTCCCTATACAATTATCTAAATCCCATTGAAACAGTGACAATAAAAAAATGAACAAACTACTACATAACGATAAAAGCAAGTTTAAATGACGTTTCACACAATTCACTCTTTATAATTCATTATTTACTATAGTTCTATGAATCCGCTTTAAGAATTCTCTTATTATTCTAGAAAGCCCATTATTGGCATTATAAAAGTACCCAAAAGAATAAGTTTTATAATGCGGAGGAGCAAAGTTAACGACTACATATTGATCACTTCTAGATAAGCCGGCATCTGTTTTAAACGCATAGTCAAATCCTATATTTATTGCCGTATTATTTTCCAACGTATTACGAATTGTATCTACATTATTGGTAGTAAGCAAGATATCACATGGCAGTGAGCTAAAACCTTTCATAAATTCCTGAATATATTTGTCGTTATATAAAACAATGGGCTGGTTAATTAACATCTCTTCAGTAATGAGTGTTTGTTTGGCTAATGGCGACTTCTTATTTACTGCAGCTACCATATGACCATCTAATAACTTTTTAAATACCAAGTTCCGATACTTTTTTTCTTCTTTTTCTGTATAAGTAATAAACCCTACATCTACCTCCCCATCTAGAACTTTCTCTATAATGTACTCGGTGCTATTTTCATAGACGGAAGCCTTTATGTTCGGATATTCTCTTTTAATTTCTGTTATTAAGTGAACGAGAAGCTCCATTGGTCCTGGGTAGGTTGCAATCTTTATTTCACCATTCATTGTATTTGTATACGCTTCTGCTTCATCCATAAATTCTTGAATTTTCAATAAAGCAGAGTTGGCCTTTTCAATTAACCTATGACCTTCTTCAGTTGGAATAGATCCTCTTCTAGAACGATGAAAAATAATTATATTTAGTTCTTTCTCTAAATTTTTTATAGATTGGCTTAGTGCAGGCAACGTAATATGCAGGTTATCAGCTGCTTCTTTTAATGAACCAGTTTTACCTATTTCCACCATATATTTTAATTGTTCAATATTCATAATGCCCTCTTTTTCTTTTAGTTAAGTATTGCTTAACAATCGTTAATATTAACTAAATTTACCATAAGTATATCTGGTTGTATACTTATAGCTATAGTAAAAGAAATGACACAAGGAGATGTAGTATATGAAGGCGCTAAGATGGCATAATCAAAAAGATATTCGTCTTGAAGAAATAAATGAACCGGTTGTCCAGGCTGGTCAGGTGAAAATGAAAGTTAAATGGTGTGGAATTTGCGGTAGTGATTTACATGAATACTTAGGTGGTCCCATCTTTATTCCAGTTGATAGACCGCACCCTCTCACTAATGAGGTTGCTCCAGTGACGCTTGGACATGAATTCTCAGGTGAAGTAGTAGAGGTTGGAGAAGGTGTGACCCATTATAAAGTTGGTGATCGTGTGGTAGTTGAGCCAATCTTTGCTACACATGGACACCAAGGTGCTTATAACCTAGATGAACAAATGGGATTCTTAGGTTTAGCCGGAGGCGGTGGAGGTCTTAGTGAATATGTTGCAGTAGACGAAGAACTTTTATTCAAACTTCCAGACGATTTATCTTATGAACAAGGTGCTTTAGTAGAACCAGCGGCAGTAGCTCTTTATGCAGTACGTTCAAGTAAAGTAAAAGCAGGAGACAAAGTTGCTGTATTTGGATGTGGACCTATTGGACTTCTTGTCATTGAAGCGTTGAAAGCAGCAGGTGCAACTGATATTTATGCAGTTGAATTATCTCCGGAAAGACAAGCAAAAGCAGAACAATTAGGAGCAATCATCATTAATCCTGCTGAAGTTGAAGATACGGTAGCCGAAATTGCTAGATTAACTGAAGGTGGCGTAGATGTATCATTTGAAGTAACAGGCGTACCTATTGTATTACGTCAAGCAATCCAATCTACAGGAATTGGCGGAGAAACTATTATCGTTAGCATATGGGAAAAAGGAGCAGAAATTCTACCGAATGATATTGTAATTAAAGAACGAACTGTTAAAGGAATCATTGGCTATCGTAACGTGTTCCCAGCAGTATTGTCTCTTATGCAAAAAGGCTACTTCTCAGCCGAAAAATTAGTAACGAAAAAGATAGCCCTAGACGATGTAATTGAAGAAGGGTTTGAAAGCCTGATTAAAGAAAAAAACCAAGTTAAAATTTTGGTTAAATCGGAACAGCAATAAGAATCATCAACAATGAGGATTTCTCTAAGCCACTAATAGCAATTAGTGGCTTTTTATTTCTTTAATCGGGTCCAGCCGAGATATGTGTAAAATTTCCCTAACATAGTTTGACAGTTTAGAAGAATTAACAAGTAAACTACATAACGATGTCCATTGATTTAATTACATTTGAATCCATGAGACGCTTGGTTACCTGAATCCCATGGACTACAAAAAGTTGCCTAGTTTAGCGTTGACGTACCAATAGGTTAATTGATGAGGATCACACAGATATAAAATACACATGTCTGCTTTTTTTAAGCACCGTAGTAATACTTTAAAAAGTTTAAGATAGATAACAGGATAATCAAAATAACCAAAACTCCTCCAATACATATACCAATCGAAATAAACAGCGCCTGATTCATCTGAAGACTCGGATTTGCCTCTGCCTTACTATAAATGACAAAACACACAAAGCTTAAAAAAACCTATAGCTAAAGGAATGAGCGCGTGCCTGTACCATTTCATTGTATTAGCCTCCCCTCTTTTTCACCCCACCTAGCTTGATCGTGGCAGCATATGATTGATTTGTCAGCAATTAAGAGATGCACCGATTAATAGCACAATCCTGTTTAGGTAAAATGACTTCCCGTTATAGCGCTGGCTAAAAGAACGATTACGGCTAGCCCTCTCACCATATAGATTTGGCTTTCACTCAAAGGTTTCCCCTTGCTTTCACTTATAACAGAGTAAAAATAAAAAAGATAAAAAGAGAAAAGAAAACCCATACCTCCTGTCACAACTATGATTATTTCCAAATTATCACATATTCTTTTCCTTCTTTTCTTCTTGCTAAACACGTTTAGCCAAATAGTCAGCGGCGCCTCTCGAGAAAATACAACCCACCTTGAAATCATACAAAAATAAAAAAGGCGGGATTTCTCCTGCCTTTTTGCATATGTAATTCCTCTTCACTATGTCAACTCAGCGCTTTTAGCGAGCATAAAAGCAGAGATACTAAACAAAACAATCAATAAAGAAGCGGCATGTAACAGTAAAAAAAGAAATTTTTGGCCGCCTTTAATGAAGAACGAATAAATCATTCCTAGGATTGTTGCTAAGATTAAAAGTGCTGCTGCTATTTTAATTACTATAGCAAAGAAAGCTCCCGCAAATACAATTGACGGAATAAAACACGCTACAATAATGATATACAAAATCAGTGTAGCAATAAAAGCGGTTTTTGATACGTTTGAAGCCCGTTTAAACAAATTCCCCATATAATCTCCTTTCACATTTTAAAACTGCATCTTTTACTATAATACATGTGCTTAGAGGACACAATTAACTTTTGTAAAAATCCCCATAAGTTAAGCCTTATCCGCAATGATATCGGTTATATTTTTAAGATCTTGTTTGCTTAGTTTATCAAATGTTGTGGCTGTTTTTTGTTTGAATTATTTGTTGATAAATAGCCTTCCGGAACGCTTGGTAGTCTTTACTTCAAAATCAATTCACACTAAAATTCTCTCTTCCAGTAGATAGACAGCGCAATAAAGTAAGAAGCAATATACATCAACATTCCAAAGAGAGTATATAAGATAGGAACATGCAAAGAAGAAGCAACCGGTGAAAATCAGCTTCTTCCCAAGAATTAAATAGTTTCTTGAAAACATTTTTTAGCTGTCTTATGGTCAAAGAAACCGGCAGATTAATCGCGTCAAACACGACGCCAATATCTTCTTTAATCGTCGCATCTGTATTCAAATTGTCTTCACCAAATATTTCTACAGTTCCGCTATCTCTCGAAATTAATCCTAGTACTGCTTTAAACGTCGTAGATTTCCCCGCTCCGTTATCACCAATAAATCCCACAATCGATCCAGGAGGTACATTAAATGAAACATCTTTTAAAACCTCATTTTGGTCAAACGATTTTGCCATGTTTCTAACTTCTAAAAGATTTGTCATTTGCTCACTTCACTTTCTCTATTAGTAGTTAGGTGTAATCATAGAAAGTAACTGATTTAGTCATTTTGACGGCACACGAAATCACTTTTTTACAAAAAAATTACTATTAAATACCAATTATATCCAGTAAATTATAAAAAGTCGATGATAACATAAAGCTTTGCTTCCCCTTCGTTTGTTTTTTATGACCGTAATATGTATGACAACATCTACATATACTATTCTTTTCATATTCACTTATTGAAAGCACAAATAAAAAAAGGATCTGCTATATCAGATCCTTTTTTCTTCACTATAATTGATGACCCTGCTTTTTTTCTTTTTCACTTAATATGTAGTCGGTTATAAAACCGAGAATAAGTCCAAGGGCCACCGGTATCAAACCGCCTTTTGCTTCCATTTGAAAATTTTCCGATTCATTTACATAAATCCACTGAACTGACAGTAACGAAATATGAAATGTATTGCCTATAAAAAACAGAAGTGCTATGGTGCCAAATGTTACGCCGAATGAAATGATGTATTTCTTCACTATACTCCTCCTTCTATTTTCTGCAGGCACACATGCTTATGTATTGTTTGAAATATAGCTAGTTTAATAGCAGCATGCAAAAAGAATGCTGTCATAATCGCAAATGATACATACAGAAAAGCATCCAGTATAAACAATTCCATTTATTAACATTCTCATGGGTTATTGTATCATATTTTCCTTAATTTAGGTTAATTGATTTTATGACGCAGAATCTTCTAGCTCAGTAAATATACTCTACGAAGCTGATTTCCTTATAGGAACGTCAAAGAATAAGTTTCTTTTTGTACATATCATCTTACGTTTAATGAAACGACGCATAGAAAATATACAGAGACACATATAATTCTAAAAATTTCTACTTTTATTAGTAAAAAGGACATTATTCCTTTTTATGGTATAATCAAAAAAATATAATTTATAGGGAGTGAATTCGTTGGAAACTAACACAAAACCTCAAGTAAACACCAACTCTATTGTTTCTCTAACTCTAGGTATCCTGTCCATTTTTATTCCAATCATCGGGTTTATTACAGGTATTATTGGCATTATCTTCTACAAAAAAGCATCAAATCAAATAGCTGCTACCAATCAAAGCGGTAAAGGACTCGCAATCGCCGGGCTGATTTGCAGTATAGTAGGCGTAATTTCTCAGCTGTTCTTTGTATTAGGGATTATTACGTTTATGTTTGGCGGAACGACGGTGGACTATGAATAAAACAGGTAAATTAAAAATGTAAGAATATCGGGGTGTAGATAGGAGTATTAAAATTTCTACATGAAAGAATAAAAGCTTGATTTTCGACTATCCGAAGATCAAGCTCTTGAAATTTAAATGTTAACTGTGAATCATTGTTACTACAACTATAGCTTTTAATGTAAATTGAAAAGGAGAATAAAAAATTAGACCTATCGTTGAATCTAGAATAAAAGAAATAATGATTGTTCTACTTACTTTACTGCTAGTCATCTCTGTCTTGATTAACTGTTCTAGCTATTTTAATAGTACTGAAATAAAAACGTTGACCTCAAAGTGTTACGATAACAGCGGAGAAGCCATAGTAGAAATACATAATTCAATTACCAATGATTATTCTTTTGAATGTAAATAACTGAGTTAAAAAACAACTGGTCACTTAACAAGCTTACTTAAAAGAGGGCTAACGATTTAGCCCTCTTCTATACGTTTAAATATAGCTATATGAAGTCAATAACAAAGGAGTTTTTTATGAAACATGTTATATTAGGCATCTGCGTATTTTTCTATGCAGTACTATTAGAATATCTAAAATATAACTATGGTTTTAACCTTATAGGAAAGATGCTAATCCTGTCCGTTTTAACTGGAGTTACGTATAAAATTATCGAAAAGATATACGAAAATGGAGCTGCTACACCAAAGGATGAGGAGTAACGTTAAGTCAGCGTACTATTTTAATTGTTTCTGCAGCGTGCTTACTAAAGGTTATCTAAATGAGAATCTTTTTTAGTATCTTTTATGTATCTGCTATGAAAAAAGATTGCCGATGAAGATAATAAATCCTGTTACTAGAATTAATCCAGCACTAATTACCACCGTTAGAATACTTCTTAGAGCCGATGCCTAATTGTTTATTCCAAAGAACCCTGCAATGCCGACGAAAAATAGAATCATTGCTAAACAAAAATTTATATTAAATAACGCTGGGTGATTAAAAGCGATGAAAAAGAACACAACGCACAGTAACGCACACATAAATGACCAAAAGTTGATAATTCGTGCCACTTCAATTAAACTTCCTTTCCCTTTAAACTCTACATATTTAAAACCCTCTTAAATCATTTATTTCAAATCTGTTTTTAAACACTTCAAGAAAAAATCACAAACTTCGGTTTGAATAAACTGCTTATTCAAACTGCACAATAAATATTCTAGTTCAAATTCCTGATAAAAAATTTAAGCCACATACATTTTTAATTCTTCTAACGTAGGTGGTTCTGACGCATATAGTTTATTTAACCAAAGGTTAAATTGAGAGAACAGCTGATCATTTTGATACCATTCGAAAATTTCTTCACCTTTTATTCGACAGCTACACAAACCTAGTATTTTTAAGAATGCCTTCACTTGATTTTCTTCAAATTCATGATCAATCGCAAACATAAAAAAAGGGTGTTCCTCTGCGTTAATCATGTGCTTCATGAGACTCATTTGATATTTTAATAGCTTTACTTCTTTTACGACATCCAACTTCTTCCCATCTTTCTTTAAAAAATGATACTACTATACTCTGTGAATTTTACCATAATATAGTAGATCTAATAAACCGTTTATAAGAGTATGAATTTGTAATTAATGGAATAATGAGGTACATTATTATAAATGAGAATAATTTCATAAATTGAAAGTAAGGAGACATATGGGTTTATTCCGTACATTAAGCCTTTTTTGTAAATATCAGTGCGGTTAACCTATAGCTCTTATCCAAAAGTTATAGGCTAACCAACTTATTTAACCACCACTACAAATTGTTTATCTTCAAATGTAAACATCTCCCCTAATTCATAGATATACTTCTTTTTATCTAATTGATAATGCTTTCCAAAATACAGCGTTTTTAAGTTAATACTCGTATCTAGACTTGAATCTTTTTCTTCCGCTTCATCTCCGTCCAAGCACGAATATAATTCAATGTAACACCCCTCTATAAGTTGTTCTTCAATATATGTAAAAAGCTCTCTCATTGATTTAGAATGTGCATCACAAGATAATTCGTAGATATATGGCAAGGTGAATACACGCTTTATATCGCTGTACCCGTCAGTTAAGCGATTGATACGAATACCGTACGCATCTTCTTCTTTTTCATAAATTGTAATCGGCTTATCTTTCTTTTGATTTCGATTAAAAAGAGAAACTTCGGGTAAAGGCACCAGCGTTTCTTTTGTGCCAAAACTTCCTGTAGGCAATTCATAGGGAGATCCTATATAGTGATGTACGGTCATATTCGTCACTTCGCTTTCTCTTTACTTTTGTAAAATGATATTATTCTATCGCTCTCACTAAGATTACATACAAATACAAGAAAAATATGTATAATAAAACCAGGAGGTGACAACATGAAGAAACTACTGCCTTTTCTATTTTTAGCCGCTCTTTATTTGTATGACTCTTCATACAATCATACTGCTTTTTTACATAAACCGGTTGTTTCTGCGTTTTTATATGCAGCTGCTATTTTAATTTGTGCATTATTATTTATAAATGTAAAAAAAGATCGAGCTGTTTAAGCAAGGAGAATACTATGAGCTATAAAATTGTATTTTTTGACGTGGACGGAACCCTTACGCACCACGAAAACGGGACTATCTCCGCTAAAACTCGAGAAATTGTAAAAAGCCTAAAAATTAAAGGATTAAAAGTCGTAGCCGCAACAGGCAGGCCTTTATCTCTCTGTGAAGAAATTAGAGAATTAGGTATAGATACGCTTATTACCGCAAACGGAGCGTTTACTGTACATAATGAAGAAGTCATTCATAAGCTGTCTATGGATAAGCACGTTACGCGTGAAGTCTTTGAATACGCGGCATTAGAAAATCACGGTCTTTCATTTTATACAAAAGAGCTCAGCATGAACGGTGTCAAAGATGATAATATTTTAAAAGCACTGAAGGAAACGCTATCTCTCAGTGATTATCCTCGAATGAATGAGCGTATTTATGATGAAGATATTTATTTAATGTGCTTGTATGCCGATGACAAAACCGCCAAGCAGTATACACAGCGATTTCCTCATTTACTATTTAAGAGATGGCACCCTTTTGTCGTAAGTGTTCTTCAAGAAGAAATTACAAAATCAGTAGCTATTGTGAAGGTTTTAAACTATTTTAACATCGATCAATCCGAGGCTATCGCATTCGGAGACGGAGAAAATGATATTGATATGATCGAGTTAGCCGGCCTTGGAATTGCGATGGGCAACGGATCTGATAAATTGAAAAGCCTCGCAGATTTTGTAACGAAAAAATCGGGTGAAGATGGAATTGAATTTGCTCTAAAAAAATTCAAAGTCTTATAGAAAAACAGCACGCTTGGATAAGTCATCTAAGCGTGCTGTTTTTTTATCTCCATAAATGCTTCAGGGTGTAAAGCCTCGGATTGAATGACAATCGCCGTCATGCCGGTTTCACTTCCCGATGTATGCCATTCTCCTTTTCCCCACAGTGCTGCTTCTCCACGTCTAATGGGTATTCGTTTTCGATTCTCTCCTGTTACCCACCCTTCACCTTCAACTACGATAAATAGCTGAGCTATAGGCGCTTCGTGATATCCTACCGTTCCTTCTCCTTCTATATACATATAACCGATAGTAGCTGCTTCGTTTGCTTGTGCCATTTTTACGTAAGTAGCTAAATGCGACTGATATTTTTCTACTTTTTCGCCATGTTTTTTACTAAATTTATAGATTTTCAATGTGCACCTCTTCTTTGTTCATTACGATTTCTTATTTATTTTTACTGCGTTTAAGATACTCAGGCGGAGACACAGACTCAACAAATAAAGCACCGTCTAGCTGATCGCGTGGTACAAATAAAGTTGGCATAGTACCACTTTCTAAAAAGATCGTTTTAGTAAATATCCATTTGTTGTCTGAGTTTTTTTCAAGCTGTGAGAAATCAGTAAATAAAGCCGGTGACTGCACTTGATGCATATAGTCCTCTAGACTTTTTTTAGGCGGCTTCTCTATTTTATAAGGCTGCCCTGTATCCGTATGTATTTCACCTTCATACATAAATAAGCCTAAGTAATAAGACTGTTCTTTTATTTTATTGGAGACAATTGCTCCTAGAGGTTCAAATCCCGTAAACGTTTTGTATTGTTTAAAGATATGAAGGTTATGGGCCCAAATAATAATTTTCTCGTCAGGGTACAGCTCCTGGCAAACCCACTCTAGATTTTCTTTCATTCTTTTTTCTCTTACTTTTTTATACGTTCGATGATTATGGTGAATATGGTTAATAAAATATAAGCGATTTTGCAGGCATCGAATAATCATTTTAACCTTACATACAAGCTCTTGATTTTCAAGATACAAAACGTATTCTGCATGTAGATAAGCTTCTAAGTCCGCTATTACTGCATTTACTTTTTCTTTAAACCCTTCAAACTCACGTAGCATTTCTGCTGGGACTTTTTTTCTTCTCGCTTTATATTGCCCTAGCTGGTAGTACCATTTATATATACTTAATTCAATGTATTCTATCTTTTCTATCACGTCTTCAGACATTCCGGGACTCAGCTGCTGAACAAATTTTACGAAAAGATCAGGATTAGAAGAAGGGTTACTATCTATTCCTATTAAACTTAAATCTGATTTCTTCATTAGCTGAAACAAAGACAGATTTTCTTTTGTTGCCCATAAAGAATAAACGGCGTTTTTTAAAAAGTCTTCATCTGTAAACTCTTCCTTTAACTCATTAGCGCTGCAGCATTCAGCTAATCCGCTTTCAAATGCCAGTACGGTAAAATTCATTTCTCTATGTAGAAATTCTATTATTTTTGACTTCATCATATTATGTTCTCTTATGTTATGACCGTTTTCCCCTAACCACACAATTCTCTTATCTTTTACGATATGCCGGAGAAATTCAAACTCTTGCGGCGTACATTCAGTTGGTTTGCTTAAATGGATTGAGTTTTCAGATAGCCATTCTATAGAGTTTAAATACTTCTCTTTTCCTCTAAAAAAAATTCCCATCTCTATCCCCCTTCACTGTGTTACCTATTACTTCCATTTTACTAAAATACAGCTAACACTTCACTATTTATGTCCGGTAACTAATCAACAGCAAAAAGACCTTATAGATACCCCTATAAGGTCTTGTCTTTCTAGAGTTCTAGATCAACTCATCCCGCTCAGCTTTCTCCAAACGTTCTTTGACTATTTTTTTAAACGCATGAGGATCATCTACCCGAATGGCGACCTGCTGGTATTTCTTTTTGATTCCCATAAAAAGCGTTGCTTCGATTGGAGATTTTAGTTTTAGTAAAAGATCGGGATGCACAGTTTCAAAATCGCGTGCGATAAATTCAATCGTGGTGCTGGGTATTTTTTGTTCGAGGATGTGAGTGTCTTCTACTATCTCAGCAATATCTCTAAATGGTATTTCCATACGCTTAGCTAAACCAAATGAAATGTATAGACGATCATCATCGACTCGTAAAGGGTTAAGCCTTAATGCTTGAATGTCTCCTATGAAGAAAACAATGCTGTAAATATTCAGAATCAGTAAAATAGTCGATAGAATCATAGACGTATTGTGCAGCACCCAGTGAAGCCCTAATGTTTCAATGACAATGGCGTGAATAATCATAATTTGAAACGTGATAAAACTTGAGCGTTTATAAAGAGTAAACGTATTCCCTCCAGTACTCGGCTGTTTCTTCCACGTTCCAAACGCATAGTAAAACATCAGCATTTCTGAACAAAGGATGTGTATAAACGTTTGGTTGGGAAACTTTTCGTTTACAGCACGCGAAAAGGAAAATAAAAGCGGTAAAGAGCTTGATTTGATCCTTTTCAAAATAGGCGGTACATTTTTAACTAGCATAAACAGCAGTGAAAGTTCAAATAAAATGAGTACTCCTTCTATGCCAACACCTAGCCACATAACCGACTGAAAAGAAGCCAAATATTCACTCGGAATGATAAAACGTGCAGCAATAAGGCCTGTAGCCATTAATACAATAAAATATTTCACGCTGAACCTACGCTGCCAGGCTAGAAATAAGAGCGGAGCCACAAGGCTTAAGTCTAAAATAGAACCTACTACTACTCCGTTGAGATCAGCAGGCAAAGACTGAAGTCCAAAAGAAGAGTGGTACAACACGTAATTTGAACTTATGACTAACAGCAGTAAAAAAAGAGCAACAAAAGAAACTGTTTTTTTATGAAGAACCACACAACTCACCTCACTTTTAGTTGGTGAAACACAAAAATTCCTGTTACTTCCATTTTACCAATGGAGTTGATTTAAGTCACTTTATAACATGACTTTGTGTTATAAAATCCATTTAAAGATATCCAATCTTCTATAGAGATTCTTATATACAAATAATTTACAATGTAAAAAGAGTTTGACATTTTTGGAACTGATGATACAATGATAATGTAAAACACTTTTTACATTTTTAACAAGGAGGAGTAAGAATGGATTGGGTTAAAATTGTGTATTCATTCATCCTGTTAGCTTGCGGAATTTTGATTTTTATTTCATCATCTTCGCGAAAAGGTGACGAAAGAAAGAAGTTTATCAACACGAAGGCTCAATCGTATTCATTTATGATCGTTATTGGTGTACTAATTTTAGATGTTGTAGAGTCCATTTATCGGACTTTTCAAGGGAAAAGTTCTTATAATGGCAATGGCATTTCCCCGCTAGTTTTTCTAACGACGATTTCAGTTGTATATTTAATAACGTTTCTCACGTACAGAAAAAAATACGGTGATTAAATGAAAGATCACAAGTAAGAAATAAAGAAGTTCAGCTCATCTTTCCTGATGAAACGATAAATATAGCCTTACTTTATAATTAGCTTTTAATACAGCCTCTAGATGAAGACAGTAGATGAGCTTGTTATAAGTGTTTTTTTAAAAGTAATAACTAGACCTCCTACTGAGGTTTTTTTTATGCACTCTTAAAATAAAACATCTCCCGTAGCTAAAGTCAGGAGATGATATCATAAACGTTGAGTTCATTAGGGTTTGTTTACTCTCTATTCCGTTTCTCAAGTAATTCAACAATTCTATCGTTTTGTTTAACAATCGTTCTTAGCTTTGCTTCTAGTGAACACAAAGTGATAAAAACGGCCATAAACCCCATAACAGCTAAAAATATAGCGGCTGCTCATCCTTTTTAAACAAACAACCATGTACGCCCTACATCTCAAAAAAGCTATGTCTTTCCACTTTGCACACTCTAAGCGAAAACGTTTGATACCATTCTGTTTTCCCTTTGTGCTGTGCTGCGCGGTGGGCTGAATTTTCTTTCCACATTCTTATTGATTCTAAGGAATCCCAGTATGAAACGGTAATGCCCAAATCTCGATCTCTGGCACTTTCTATTCCTAAAAAGCCTTTTTGTTTAGATGCAAGCTCCACCATTTTGTCTGCCATGATTCCATAACCCTTCTCGCCTTCTGTTCTTTCAGAAGCAAAAATAACGGCATAATAAGGCGGTTCGGGGGTTTTAGCGATTCCATCCATATTGATTTCCTCCTTTAGAAGTCAAATTAACAGTAAAAAAGTATAAGTGTATGGTTGTTTGTTTGTTTTTCTTTTAACACCATTTTTACAAATTCCATTATAATACTTTTTTTAGTTTATCTACACAGAATGTAACATTTAATAGTATATAAAGATAAATATTCCATTTTTATGATATAGTTTTTATATGTAAGTAATAAACAAATAGAAATGGAGTTTCAACATGAGGAACATAAGCAAGGTAACAATAGGAACCATTACAATAGCTTTAGCGCTGGGGTTAATGGGATGCAGCCACACACGCTCAAACAATGAAAGCATAGATGGAAGCGAGGCAAAAAAAGCGCTGGCCATAGAGCTGAAATTTCTGCAAAACGAGTGTGAACGCTTAATCAATAGGGATGGAAAGACAGACGATAAAACGTTTCAAAGCTATAAAAATGATTTTAACCTGCTTTCTGCGTCTGTTAATAGTACGTCAAAAATAGAAACACAAAGTGATAGAGAATTAAAAAAAAGCATAGCCCAATTAAAAAGAGATGTAGATGATTTAACAGAAAAAGAGTATGTACAATCCTATAAAAGATTTAATTCAAGCAAGACTATCTATGAAGTTACGCTCATGAACAATATGCATGACGTTATAGATGCAACAAAAACTTGGGAAGGAAGCAATAACGTGTCAGATTCATTTGATGATAAGCACTTCCATTCTTCTGAAGCACAAATAAAAAAAGATATGGGGCCTGCGATTGATCATATTAACACCGTATCTAAATATAAAATAGAGCTTATGCAAGACGAAATCCAAAAGCATCGCGATAGTTTCACCAAGCTGCAGCTCGAACAATTAAAAAAAACGACTCATAATTTTAATTTATCTCTCAACGATCAAATTAAATCGATTCAATTCTATAAGCCTATAAGTGGAGATTACAATGTAAGCAGAAACTTTAGCTATGCTTCCTATGATAAATATACGAATGCCTGTGTATACATCACCGACTTTGAATCTAATTTAGGAATTGCTAAGGCAGATGAGTTTTAAGAAAACACTAATGCTCAAGATGATAATTTTTCAAAAAAGTCTCTCTAAAAGCAATGTTTTAGGGAGACTTTTTACTGTATCCATTACAAGCACTAATTCTTTATATCTTCTAACGCTCTATAAGCATTTGCTTCTCCTGAACCAAATAAAGCGTCATGTCCTTTTTTTCCATAGTCAAAAGCTGTTTGCTTAATACGCGCTGTTACTTGAGCGGGTTTATACTCAGGATGAGCGGCTTTAAGAACTCCTGCAATCCCAGCTACTTGAGGAGTTGCCATGGAAGTACCGGCGTTTAACTCATAGGAAGTCCCTAAATACGTAGGCCATGTACTCAGAATTAAATTGCTTGGATCAGCTGCTGCAGGATCATTAGTTTTTGCATATTTCTCTCCAAAATCTCCTCCTGGAGCCGCCACATCAATGGCGCTGTTTCCATAGTTAGAGTAGAAAGCAAGCTGCTGAGTAGACCATTTTGTAGAAGCTGAGACATTAATCACTCCTGGCATTTGTGCCGGTACAACAGTTACGGGCCCTTTGACACTTATTCCATACGGTTCATACAAGGTATTTAAAAAGTCATTTACTTCCTTTTTATTATCCAAATTCAAACTTTCATTTCCGCTACCGGCTACAACCGTTACGCCATTTTTCACGGCGTACTGAATGGCTCTTTTCCAAAGCAGTGTTTCAGCAATTGATTTATAGCTTTCTCCTTCAATAGTCATTTTGTTATTATTATAGAAACGAAGAGACATATTAATAACATCGACTTTATCATTGGTTGCGGCAATAATTCCGTCTATAATCCAAGCAGGCATTCCAAGAGCTTGCTCTGAGTACAGGACGCGATAAGAACGTATTCCGAGTTCTGGTCCTACTCCTTTTACTTTTCCGTTCGCTCCGATGATCCCTGCAACATGCGTACCGTGTCCATTACGATCTTTTATATCTGCGGGATTCCCAGTTTCAGATTCATCCATTCCAGCCGGAACAAGATTACGTCCACCTAGTATATTATTTTTCAAATCAGGATGAGATGCATCAATACCCGTATCAATTACTCCCACCACTGCTTTATGAGTTGTACTACCGTCTTTATTTTTATATCCGCCTGTTTCTACATCATAAGATTTTCCGCCATTTGTCACTCGTTGAATATCCCACTGAGAGTCCCAATAATTCTCTGCATTCTGTGAGCTGATCATATTAGACTGATAGTTATAAGGACTACCTGATGTTTTTTCCAAGCTTAGAGGAATTTCCCTGTTAGCAGCTTCGATCGAAGAATTCCCTTTTAAATTATTAAGAAAAGAAGCCTGTTCAGATTGAGCTTCTATTCCTCCTACTTCAGGAAGCGCTTTAGTCACTTTGCCACCAGCTTTTTGAATAATCTCTTGATAGTTGTCTGGCAATCCATTTTTAAAAGCGATTGTGTATGTGTTACTTATCTTTTGATCTTGACTCTTAGCTTGAGTAGGAACTCCGCCAACGGCAAATATTCCTGCTCCTACTGCAAGTGAAAGCACCGTATGTAGAATTTTCTTTTGCATATGTCTCCTCCTATATATGGAAATATTTATCATATACTATCTTATTACATACTCTTTTAAATTCCAAGTTTTTCTAATAGATTACAATTATTCAAAATAAGAATAGGGTTATATTTCACAAACAATAACCAAAATAAGGATTTTAAAAGAGTTTTACAGCTCATTTATCGCATAAAGGAACCTTATTATTTGATACATCAACTAATAAAGAGTAAAGTTTTTCTATAATAAAGGTTAAAAGCGAAAGGATGAGTAACATGTTTAAAGACGGTTATGTAAAAGTGAATGATATAAACCTCCATTACGTGACAAAAGGTGAAGGCGAACTTATGCTGTTTTTACACGGATTCCCTTACTTTTGGTATACGTGGCACCATCAGTTAGAAGAGTTTTCGAAAGATTACCGCGTGGTAGCTGTAGATATGCGAGGCTATAACTTATCAGATAAGCCGGAAGAAATTTCTGCTTACAGCATGCCTCACTTAATGGAAGATGTAAAACAGTTAATTGAAGCATTTGGTGAAAAAGAGTGTGTGGTAGTAGCACACGATTGGGGCGGCGCTGTTGCATGGGCATTTGCTTATACATATCCGCAGTATGTCAAAAAATTAGTCATGTTTGATGCACCGCACCCTTATACCTTTATAAGAGAGCTTGCTGAAAATCCTGCTCAACGAGAAGCAAGCAGCTATATGAGCTTTTTCCAACAGCCAAACTCTCAGGATGAGCTACTCGCGAATAATAGTGAAAAATTAAGAAACATGCTGACGGAGCCCGGCATTAAAAAAGGCTATTTAACTAAAGAAGAAGAAGCTAAATATGTAGAGGCGTGGAATCAGCCAAATGCAATGAAATCAATGCTTAACTACTATCGTGCGTCTTCCCTTTACCCATTTGAAGAGCGCGTTCATAAACCTGTAGCACTGCCGCATAAAGTATTCCACTCTCCGACTTTAATTGTATGGGGAAATGCAGATGAAGCGTTTGAAAACAGTAATTTAGACGGAATTGAAGAGTACGTTCCAAACATAACGATTCATCGCTTAGACGGTGTAGGACATGCACCTCAACATGAACAGCCCCAAAAAGTGAATGAATTTATGAGAGATTTCTTACGCAAATAAAATAAAAAAAGACTGCAGAATACGGTATACAGCCGCTCTGCAGTCTTTTTTATGAATGATAAAAGCTAGTTAGATCTATTTTTTACATTATTGGTTTATTTTTCAACGTTTTAACAAGTGTATACCGGGTATAAATTTCACTGTACAGATGCAGTCCCCCCAAAGGAACATGTACATTTCTTTCTTACTTACCCTTTTTTGAACTCTTCTTTTGGAGGGTTCTTTTTTTACGCATTTACTCTTTCCCTGTCGGAAGAACAATCTTAAACAATGCCCCTCCCGTCTCTTTATTATCGGCTGTGATGCTTCCTCCGTGGTTTTTCACAATGGAATGAGCAATGTAAAGACCTAGCCCCAAGTTTCCGTGGCCGCTTGTTCTTGACGCATCTTCTCGGTAAAACTTTTTAAACAGCTGTTCTTTGTTCGATAGCGTAAAACCAGGTCCCGTATCATGTATTTCAAAGATTACTTCGTTGTGATGAATGACGGTCTTCCAAGCTATCTCTCCTCGTTCAGGCGTGTAGCGAATACAGTTTGTGATGATATTATCTAATACTTGAGAAATGCGCTGAGGATCTCCGTAAAATTGATTGGATGCATCTTCTACACTAATTGAAGATAAAAAGGTAATCTCTTTTTTTTGACATAAAAGCTGAAACTCGTCCGCTTTTTCATGAACAAATGTGTAGATATCAATAGGTTCCCGTTTTACGGTAAAGCCCGGGTTTTCTATGATAGATACTTCTTGCAGCTGATTTAATAGTTGAATCGAACGCTGTGTATTTGTGTAGATCGTATGTAAATATCGATTAAGCCTCTCCGGGTCTTTTTTGCTTCCTTCTACTAAAATTTCGGTGTGACCGTGAATAATCGTAAGAGGCGTTCGTAAATCATGCGCAATCGCAGCCGTCATATCTTTGCGGTCTTCTTCTAGCTGCCACTGTTTAGATAGCGATTGCTTTAATTCTTTTCGCATTTCTTCAAAGGCATGTAGCAGCTGACTTAATTCTTTTGCGTCTTGAGTGACGGACAGCGAAAAATCTAAATTATTATGCTGAATATTTTTGGCTGCGGTCATCAGCTCATTAAAAGGCCGTTCAATTTTTTTGCTAAATCGTCTTCCAAACAAATAAGCAAACAAATAAAAGTAAAGAAACGGGCTGGCTAACGATAAAAACGTTACAAGCGCAACAATCCATTTAATATTTGGATTAGCCGAAGCCACATTTAATTGATATCTTAAAGCAATCGCCCCGTTTACTTCGTCTTTTGAATTAAAAAGCGGATAGACTTTTATAATATATTTACCTGAATGAATATTTGTATTGACCTGAGAATAAAGATCCCGTTTATTTTTTATGTATGAAGTGGACATGGACCCATACACGATTTGTCCTTCTTTATTTATAATTTGATAATCCATTCCTTCTAGCGGAATAACCGCTTCTACTTGGCTTTGAACATCTTTCGAAAGAAGCGCATCATCTCTTTTATTCACAAACTGCAAAATATCAGGAATTTGTTTTTCATAATAATTTGCTGGATTCAGTGCTCCAGGCATAAGAAACCAGTTCACTAAGATGACAATTCCCCACGTTAAAAGCGTCGCAAGCAGGCTGTACAGCAAGATCAAATGAAAGGATAAAACAAACTGCGCTTTTAACGTCGCCCGGTTCATCCATTTTTTTATTTTACCCATTTGTAGCCAATGCCCCAAACGGTCGAGATATAAGATGTTTCGTCATATTTTAATAGTTTGGCTCTAATTTTCTTCACGTGTTCTGTAATCGTAGATGAATCTCCTTCGGCGTCGTAGCCCCACACTTTTTCATACAGCTGTTCGCGTGTAAACACCTGACCTGGATGAAGAGCGAGGAAATGAATAATCTCAAATTCTCTCGAAGTAAACGGAATTACTTCATTGTTATGTAAAATTTGATAGCCGTTTAAATCAATGGTTAGCTCTCCAAAGTGAAGCCTGTTATAGGAATTGCTGCTAATTCTCTGCTCACGGCGCAGATGGGCGTAAATCCGGGCTTTTAGTTCTTTCATACTGAAAGGTTTAACTAAATAATCATCTCCACCGACCAATAGTCCTCTTACTCTGTCCTGCTCCGTTTGCTTGGCGCTTAAAAAGATAATGGGAGACGATATGCTTTTTCGGATCATCTCACAAAGTGCAAAGCCGTCCATGCCTGGCATCATCACATCCAGCACAATTAAATCTGGATTTATCTTTAACTTTTTTAAGGCTTCCTGCCCTTCGTAAGCAAACATCACCTCATATCCTTCATCTTGCAGCGCATCTTTCATAAAGGAAATAATATCTTTTTCGTCGTCCACTAGTAAAATTGTTTGATTCATCTCCAGCTCACCCTACCCATTCCTTCTTTTTCCATACGAATAGGTTTATTATAAAGCTAATAAGTAAAATTGGAAATAATAGGTTCACTAAAAATTCAGAGTTTGGCCTGCTTAATTCATGAAAAACAGAATCGGTTACGGAGAAAAAGAAGCTTAGTTTATCTGACACATACACACTTCCAATTAAAGCACCAATAGTTGCTACGTAAGATAAAATGGAATTAGGCATAAGAACACTCAGGATACTCCCGATACTAATAACCGCTATAAAGATGCAAAAACAAATGCCGTAAAATTTCAGCGAATATAGTAACGCCCATAAAGTCCCTAGCGTATGTCCGCCTAAAAACGTTGTTTCATTTACATAAGGCATAACCATTCTTCCAAGACAAGTCCCCACCAACCACGTAATACAAAGAATAATAAAAACTAGTAAACATTGAACGACCCATTTTACAAAAAACAGCTTCACACGATGGTGCGGTCGAATCAGTACCATGCGCAGCGCTCCCGATGTGTACTCGCTGTTAAAGCTATCTGCCACAAACATCGGAATGACAATAAACGTAATGGCAAAGGATAGGTCTCGAAGAAGCAGCGGTGCTGAATTTAAAGAATCAATTTTCACGTCATGAGCCGCATCAAAAAACGAAATGCCTCCCCTTTGAAAGAAAAAGAACCAGCTAAAAGCAAGTAACCCTGTGTACACACCTAGTACCACCGCCGTTTTCTTTCGTTTAAACGTTCGCTCTAATTCACTGATAAAAAGTCCTGTCATCATGTCTTCTCTCCTTTTATAAAAATGATTCTTTTTTTCGAATCGCTACATACGTTAAACCGCTAAAAAATAAAATATAAAAACCTAAAACGCCAAAATTCCACCCTACAAACTGCGGTTTTTCTGCCATCATGACTGTGATCCCCTGCCATTGAATCATCGGTACTGAAGTAAAAAATAGCTGTCCAAAAAGCTCTTCACTCATCCACTGCCTAAATCCTCTTAATAAAGCCGGATACGAAAACGAGATCATTATAAAAGCAACACCAATTCCAACAGCCGTAGTGGTCGTTTTGCTGATAACAGAGATAAAAAACAGCACACAGCATATCGCAACAGTCGTTAAATAGGCATATCCATAGAATGAAAGATTATATACTAGCGCTTCTTTTATGTTGAAAGCATGACTGTGATAAAACACAAAGTAGGTTTGCGGATGTTCAAACATTAGAAAGCCTATCGCATAGCTCATACAAAAATACGTAATAAAAAA
This sequence comes from Priestia sp. SIMBA_032, assembly GCF_046535215.1. Classification (NCBI taxonomy): domain Bacteria; kingdom Bacillati; phylum Bacillota; class Bacilli; order Caryophanales; family Bacillaceae; genus Priestia; species Priestia sp. SIMBA_032. The sequence goes on from NZ_JAWRXD010000012.1 coordinate 69,132, forward strand.
AAGTAAATTAAACAGCAGAAGCACTGCAGCTTTCGCTAGGATGATTTCTTTAAACGAATACGATCGTATCATAACCATTCGCAGCTGTCCTGACCGGTACTCGCCGGTAACAACGAGCGTAATAAAAACTAAGAACATAGCATTAAAAACGGTAAATAACATTTCGGCTAAGCTCAGTACAGGAAAGTTTCCCGCAAACGTATACTGTGGTAAATCGACTGTGAGTGCTCCGTTTTCTTTTTGAAGATAGGATGAAGCAGCTAACAGCACCACCGGCACTAATAGAAAGGTCAGCCACGCCACTTTTCTTTTCCAAAGTCTTTCCCACTCCGCTACTAACAGCTCCTTCATTGTGACACCAGCTCTACAAACGCATCTTCCAGATTTTTACCGGATGCTAACTGGTCCAGAGCGCCGTCCCATATTAGCTCTCCTTCTCTCATCACAACGATTTGATCACATACTCGCTGTAATTCATCCAGCAAATGACTAGAAATCAGAATCGTTTTGTTATAGTCGCGTTTTAAGGTAAAAAGCAGCTCGCGCAGTTCACGTACGCCCATTGGATCTAAGCCGTTGGCTGGCTCATCTAGTATTAATAAGTACGGGTCGCCTAAGAGCGCTTGGGCAATTCCGAGCCTTTGCTTCATTCCAAGAGAATACGTTCGAACTTTATCGTTTTCTCTGCCGGTTAATCCCACAATATCAAGCACTTCTTTTACTTTTTGTTGCCTTTCTTGCTTGGTGTGAAATGAATGCAGTCGAGCTAAATTTGTCAGGTTTTCTTTTCCCGTCATATAAGGAAAAAAGATGGGCGACTCCACAATTGCACCAACGTTTTGCAGCGCTTCTTTTCTTTGTGAAACAATATGTTTATTATTAATAAAAACTTCTCCCCCGGTTGGTTTAATCAACCCCGTCAATAAACGAATTAACGTCGTTTTACCAGCTCCGTTTGGCCCTAGCAGTCCACATATTTCCCCTTCGTTAATTTGAAACGAGACTTCTTTTACTAAGTGACGGCGTCTTACTTTTTTTGAAATGCTTTTTACGTCTAAAATGATATTTTTCATATTAAATCCCCCCTACACGTAGTATAGGAGGAATTTATAAAGAATTTATAAAGTTTTTAAAAATTATTGTACAGGCTTTTTAGCTACGATATAGGATACCACTGCGAATAAAAGCAAAAACACGGATAAAAACAAATAGCCCGCACCTTCAAAACCTCTTACCTCTACATAACCAATCTAAAAAAGAATAGCGGCAGCCATAACGGTTAGCATTGAAGGAAGCATTCTAATGACTTTGTTCCACTTCATCTTTCTGAACAGCCAAGTTACGAGGATTACAAGTACACCTGGCAGCAGTGCAATAAGTAAAGGACCGCCTATCATCATAATCTATCAACCTCTCTAAATCCTCGTCATTTACCTATAATAAAAATAATAAGCTTACGGTTCAGAAATGCTATTTGCAATTGCTAATAAAAAAATTAAACCAGAAAGCAACACAAAAAAGATACTGTTTGCGATAATGCTGAACCACACAACGCTCGGCTTCTTCGTTCGAATGCCTAAAACTAACGCTACAATAAAACCAACGTCTATCGCAAAAAACAGCCATAGCAGAATGGTCAAATCACCGGTTTCACTTGGGAAAATTGAATTTTGGGGAAGCAGCCGATTTGCAAAAAATACAAAAAACGCGGCTACCAGCAAAATAACGGTTAATACAATCGATTTATTTTCTTTTGATATACTCATTTCAAATACCCTCCTAACTAAAGAAAATAATACCATATATTATTAAATAGAAATATACAGATTCCATAGTCTCAACATCAAAAAGAAAAAAGAACATAGATTTTTACTAACGGGTTCTTTTCAAAGGTGCAAAATTTAATTTCATACTGCATTTTCAAGTAGGTTCTGATATCTTTCGTTGTTGATTCACTTTATTAAACTGTTAGGGAGTTTTGTTGAAAAAGTTGTAAATTTAACATTCTAAAGTAAGAGCATTTCTTTGGATTGAGAAATGGTTTTTATTTTATTTAAAATTAAAAGGATATTTCGATAACAACAATAATATAATAAAAAACGATAATATTTTATTGTAAAACGATAAATCGTATGTTAAATTCGTATTATCATTAAAATAAGTGAGGTGTTTTTTATGAATGTTAAACGAGGCTCTACCACTTTCTTAAAGGTAATAATTTTTCTGATTGGAATTGCAGTGCTTGCCGCATGCATATTTTTGTTGCCTGAAGCAGCCAGAAGAGATGCTATAGAGCGTCCTGGTGATTATTCGTTATATCCACTGTTGATATGTACATATGGAATATGTATTACATTTTCTTTGGCCTGTTATCAAGCTTTTAAACTTTTAACCTATATCGAGAAGAATAACGCTTTCTCTGAGTTATCTCTTCAATCTTTGAAGGTAATAAAAAAATGCACTTTTACTGTCATTTTGTTTATTTTGTTAGCAATAGTTTATTTAAGAGCGCATGCTCAATTCACGGGTGATGATGCAGCAGGTCCAATATCTCTAGGTCTAATGGGCATCTTGGCAACAAGCATCATCGCAGCCATTGTGGATGTGTTTCAAAAACCTATAAAGAATGTTATGGATTTACAGACAAAAAACAATTAATATTTTGAAATATAGAAGAGGTGTTTTTATGAAGATAGCAACCACATTATTTTTGAAGATAGCAGTTATTCTAATTGGAATTCTAGTTCTCACTTTGTGCATATTTCTGGTTCCTGAACTGGCAGTTGCGGTAGCGGAGTTCTTAGGTATTCATTCCATAAAATATATCATTTTCATCCTTTTATATGGAGGAACATTACCTTTTTACTTCGCCCTTTATCAAGCTGTTAAACTGTTGAGTTATATTGACAAGAACATTGCTTTCTCCGAATTGTCTGTTCGAATTTTAATGAGCATCAAATACTGTGCCATTTCTATCTGTAGTTTGCACGTCTTAGGTTTGCCCATTTATTATCTCGTGGCAGATAAAGACGATGCCCCAGGTCTCATTTTTGTTGGAATGGTTATTCCTTTTGCTTCGTTGGTTATCGCAGTTTTTGCTGCTGTTCTCCAAAGGCTTTTGCAAGAAGCAATTAACATAAAATCAGAAAATGATTTAACGGTCTGAGGTGTAGGATATGGCAATTATTATTAATATTGATGTGATGTTAGCAAAACGAAAAATGAGCGTAACGGAGCTTTCAGAGAGGGTTGGAATTACTATGGCGAATCTTTCCATCCTGAAAAATGGGAAAGCAAAAGCGGTTCGTTTTTCAACATTAGAAGCAATATGTAAGACTTTGGATTGTCAGCCAGGCGATATTTTAGAGTACAAAAGCGACGAAGAGAATTAATAATAAAAGACAACAAATTTCTTCAACCATGAGAATTAGGTAGTGAAATTAAAATGAAGGGGCAGCTTAATTGCTGGCCCTTCTCTGCTTTTATTGATTTATCTAATTAGAGAAATCGACTGAGAATTATATTAATATTGGTAACAAAAAGTGTGATGCGATTTGAAATGTTTGCCCCTCAAAAGGGAACACTTTAGATTTTTCTACGTCCTCTTTATTATTCATTTGGTACATACTCTAAAATGTCCTAATGATTTATAAACGTTAATCCCAAAAAAGGTTCAAATCATCTGCGATTTGAACCTAAAATAACTATGCTCATTTAATTAATAATCATTATACGAAAAAGACGACTTTTTCTAGTGACTGTATCACTGGAGGTATTTAGGGTTTGGTTTAGAATGGTGCTTAATTTCTTCAAATATATCTGAAGAAGGGTTAGACGACACTTTGTTATGTAGATCTTGCGCAGGTACTCTAGTTTGAGAAAAAGATGGCATATATAATTCCATTAACTGTTTAAAGTCACCTACAGTCAACGGTTTTGCATCTTCTTGAAGTTCGTACCCTAGCTGTCCATTTGGTTCAATTGTTGCAGTTTTAATATCTTTTATAGTTGATATGCCTGCATTTCGTAATCTCATTTCTAATTGATCAGCGGTTAAACGTAATTTTTTAAGCTGCTTAGTATCTAATTGACCATTATTTATAACGATTTTAGATTTACCTGTCAGAAATTTTTCAAACCCATTAAACTTTAATTGTAAGTACTCTAAAACTAAAATAGCAAGAACAAATATAGCTGCCCCGCCGATCGCTTTTAACATACTTTTTTCAACAATGGGCTGCACGATGATGGTACCTAGAGAAAGCATAACGACCGTTTGAGCGAGCGTCATTTGAGCAATCGATTTTCTCCCCGCTATTCTTAGTAATAATATTCCCGATAAAATCAAGATTACAGATTGCCAAATAAAATTCATAATATCATCCTTTTTATTACAGTTTGCTTTTAGAGTAGGCATCTGAAAGCAAATTATTCATGTATCAAAAATTCCGTTTGCACTCCTCATACCCTAAAGACAGAATCTATAGGCTTTCTAAAAAACGAATAAACTTTTTAAGACTTTGCGAGCGCTGCTTCCCTTTCTTTACTACAAAATCAATTTGAACGTCTTCTGCAAGCTCTTGATATTGAATGCTTTTCATATCACCACGAGAATTTACTACGCTAGCTGGGACTACACTTATTCCAAGCCCATCACGAACGCCTTGTAAAATAGCTTCTAATGAATCAAATTCCATCATGTTAGCTTTATGTGTATGATGTTCTTTTGAAAACGCTACTAGTCTGTTTCTATAGATGCAGTTTCCATCACTATTGATGAGTAGCGTTGGTTGATCTTTTTCTACTCTAGCTTCATATAGAGGTGAGATGAGTACTATCTTTTCTGCATAGCGATAAACCGTTTCAAACTGCGCTTTGTTATAAGTACCACTAAGAAAAAGGCCATCAATTTCTCCGTACGAAAGCATTTCTTGTAAGACTTGTTTTCTATCTGTTTTGATTTTAACTTCAATATCCCGATGTTCTTTCAAAAAAGACGAAAATAAAGCTGGAACTTTACTAGCAGAAACTGTTTGGGAAGCACCAATGATTAAAGATTTTCTAAACTTATTCGGATTAACTTCTGCCTTAGCTTCCTCCATTAACAGTAAAATACGCTGGGCATAGTTAAACAAAGCTTCTCCTTCATCCGTTAACGTAACTCCTCTATTTGTACGTGTCAGTAATTTAGTATCTAACTCTTCCTCTAATTTTTTCATTCGCTGGCTGATATGCGGCTGAACATATCCTAATACCTCCGCAGCTTTTGATAATGATTTTTCTTCTGCCACACATTTAAAAATTCGTAAGTCTTGGCTTTCCAATTTCAATTCCTCCGTTGATATCATTTTAAATGATATCTCTCTTAGTATTACCTATTATATCCTTTTTCCCATCGAAGATATAATAAAAGATGTTAAGAGAAAGGAAGGTTTATAGAAATGATCGACTTTAAAAATAAAGTATTTATTATTACGGGCGGCGGCACTGGCGTAGGTAAAGCAACGGCTTTAAAGCTAGCTGACATGGGTGCGAAACTTGTTATCAACTACAGCAACTCAGAAACAGAAGCGAAAAAAGTTGTGGAGGAGATTACTGAAAAAGGAGGCATCACGTTTGCTTTTAAAGCGAACGTAGCCAACGAGCACGAAGTGAATGAAATGATTCATCAAACGATTACACAATTCGAACGGTTAGATGGATTACTGAATAATGCTAGTATTACAGCTCAAATCCCGATGAATGACTTAGAGTCTGCAACTGATGAAGTATGGGACTCCTTATATGATGTAAACGTAAAAGGCATGTTTCACTGTGTAAAAGCAGCCGTTCCACATATGAAAAAGCAAAAGTCAGGGGCGATTGTTAATGTAGGAAGTGTTGCGGGTACAACTGGAATCGGATCTTCTATTCCCTACGCAGCGACAAAAGCAGCGATTCATACAATGACTAAGTCGTTAGCGATTGCACTAGCACCCCATATTCGAGTAAACTGCATCTCTCCTGGTGCGGTCGACACAAGATGGTGGGCTGGCAACGAAGATAAAATGTATCAGCTTGCAGGCAATCTACCTCTTCAGCGCATTTCTTCTCCTGAAGATATCGCAGATGCCATCTTGTTTCAGCTAAAGCAAGAGTCCGTGACGGGCCAAGTATTTACGATTGATAACGGGCAAACTCTTTAAGCATATGCGAATATTCCTAAAAACAAACCCCACTACTAGCAAGTAATAGTAGCGGGGTTATAACAAGCACCGTGCTATTGATTTTATTGCTCTTTCCCCAAGGAGAACCCTTTAAACAGCCGGCCTCCATGTGGTGCTAACACTTTATCCACCAGTTGAATCACTTTATCTTTACTCCCTGTTTTATAAAAGGTATCAAATGCCTCTACAAACTCTTTACTAAAGCGTTCATTATAGTCATTCAAAGACCTGACAATCCATTTAGAATCCCCGATCCAATGACCGTTTGTTCTTAAAACAAATTCGTGCGTTATGTAAGCGATCGTGTTAGCAATAAAAAGTGATTCACCTTTATTTGAAGAACCAATTAAATCATCTAAGGCATCGCTTATAAAATACCTTTTTAATCTAATCGTCTCTTCCGACCATTTTTCAGGGCCTTTTTCAAGTAAGTGTTTTGCTTCTTTTTTTATAGACTGCACTACTCCTTTATCGGCTAAAATAATTCCCTCGGAAATCATTCTTGGCAGTGACGGTCTAGCCCTCTTACAGTCGCTTTTAAAAAAGGCTTGGTATGAAGTCAGATTATGAGCAAAAACTTCAATTGCCCATCCAAATTCAATGAGGGACTCCCTAAAAGAAGAAATAAGACTATCATCGAAAATAACAAGATCGAGGTCGGAAGTGCGCGTAGCTTCTCCTCTCACCACGCTTCCAGCGAGCAATGCGCCTTGACAGTTAGGGTAATGTTTAAAAATGAATTGTGTAGCTGCTTGCAGCGGTTCTAACCTTTTTAGCTCTTTCATCATATTCCTCCAGAAAACAATATATATTATTTTTCTGGTTAGAACGTGGAAATCCCTTTAAATTAAAAGCTAAGCGTTTGTTTTAATGACTCAATAGAAGTTCGAACCCCTGCTTCAACTGACATTGTTAAATCTTCCATTTCTAAAGAAACTTCTTCATCATAGCCCATCATCTTAACAACAGAGAAAAACTCTTTCCACCACTGTAAATCCTGTCCACAGCCTACGGCCACGTAATTCCAGGCTCTATTTGCGACATCCGTCACTTCTTTTGTTTCCATTACTCCGTTCACTCCTGATAGATGTCTCTCAAGGCGCACGTCTTTTCCATGCACATGGTGAATGGCTGCTCCTAGTTCTCTAGCTGACAAAATAGGATCTGCGCCCATCCAAATTAAGTGGCTTGGGTCTAAATTTAATCCTACGATAGGTCCCACCGCATGCCGAAGTTTAAATAATGTTTCAGGGTTATAGACTAATTGAGAGCTGAAGTTTTCAAGAGCGATTTTTTCGATACCGCAGGCTTCAGCTTTCTTAACGAGCTCTTTCCAGTAGGGGATGGCTACTTCATTCCATTGATAATCTAAAATCTCTTTTAACACTGGTGGCCAACTTACTGTATACGTAATCCAGTTTGGAATCTTGTCTTCAGGACTTCCAGCTGGTAATCCGCTCATCATGATTACTTTCTTTACACCTAATAATTTGGCCAGCTCAAACGTTTTATCTGTTACTTCCCGATGTTCTCTTCCCAGTTCACCTGGATCTAAAGGATTGCCAGAACAGTTTAACGCACAAAGCTTGATGTTACGCTTTTCTAATGCATGTAAAAATTCACTTCTTTTATCATTATTTTCTACTAATTCATCTAGTCTCAAATGAGGTGCTGGCGACCAACCCCCTGTGGTCATTTCAATCGTATTGATTCCCATCTCTGTGATTACATCTAACATTTCTTCAAAAGGTAAATGTCCTAAACTGTCTGTTACATAAGATAATTTCATTGTCTTCTCCTCCTAAAATACCGTCTGCAGCTTTTAATCTCAACAAGCTAAAAAACAGAGATTGTAAACGCTTTTATTTAACTTTAATAAAGTATAGCTGTTATTATATAATCTTGGATCTTAATCGTCTTTGTTTTAAAAAGACTGCTTTTTATCTTTTGAGGACATGTTTGAATCCTCATTAATTTTATTTCATAAAAAATAACTCTCCTCTGCTCGGGACACATGTAAGCAAAGAAGAGTTGACTAATCTTTATATGCAGTTGTTTTTAATTTTGTATATAGATTACGAAAACGTCCTGGTGAGCTGCGCATCGAAGCAGTAAAAACACGCGTAAAGTAGTGAACGTCAGGAAACCCTGTTTCTTGAGCAATATCTGTAATCGATAAATCTGTTGTTTTGAGCAGTATTGCAGCTCTTTGAATTCTTTCATTTTGTACATATTCCGAGTAGCTGACACCTAATTCAGTTTTAAAGAGACGAGACAGATGACGGCTAGATAGATGTAAATGAGTCGCTGTATCCGTAAGTTTAATAGAATTGGCTAGATTGTCTTTAATGTATAATTTTGCAAGATTAAGGGTCAAAGAAGATGTCTTTTGAACAGCTTTCTCATGATGGTAATTTGAAGACAAAACAAACGTGTTTATGAGCGAAAGAAGAAGAGAATGAGCTAAATTTGTCAGTATTTCTTCAAAAAAGGCATCTTCACTTTTTGTTGCGTGATTCAAAAGAGACTTCCAAATTAACGGAGCAGTTCCATCTTCTTTTATATCTATCACTACTTCAGAACATCGTTTGGCTTCTTCTATTAGTGTGATCCACTTTTCAGCTGATTCTGATTCAACCAGTTCAAAGCCTACATACAAAAGAAAAAGACCAGTATCGCTTTTTATGTGGTGTAATACCCCGGGCCTTGAAAGGAATATTGTATTTTCTTTTACCGGATAGGGACGCCCGTCGTCTATGTAAGTTCCTTGTCCTTCAAGCACGTAACACACCTCAAAGAAAGAATGTTTGTGAGGGACATTATCATAGTGCTTAGGCATAACTCCCCAATAATGAACATGAAAAGACATTCCGTTTCCTTGTGTACGATGGACACGTTCATTTAAAGAAATTTTCCCCGCGATAAGATTAGCTGTCACATTCTCCACCTCCTTCTTATCTGAAGGAACCTATAATTTATAAGAAATTTCAGAATTTAAATCCCATTAAAATATGATCATGATTGATGACGATGACCAGCCGTTTTATGTCTGACAGCTTAACTAGTTATCGGAGAAGGTTTTATTTCTTTAATTGTTTTTACGATAAACACAGGGACGGGCAGAAGGCTGAGTTTTCCTAATGAAGTAATGATGCGAATGTACTTCATTTCACCTTCCACATCAATTTCATCTCCGATATTCCAGCATTCCATTGATTTTTGACTAAGAACAGGAATGATTTTCAGCACATCGCCATCAAAGGAGATGTTATCTTTCACCTCTAAAAAAGACAGGTGATCCATTCTTTTATAGTGATGCTTTGGATATGTTCTTTTTTTGAATACTGTTCCCTTAATCCTCACTAAAGTCACCTTCTCTTTTTTATCAGAGTGTTCCTTCCGCTTTGCTATAAACAAGAGAAGACAAAGATGATGGTCTCTCTTGTTTACTTCTCAGCAAAAAACCTCATAGCATAGCGTTTAAACAGCACTAGTTAATTTTCTTAGCTGAGCCTTCAAGCTGGATAAAATTTTTCACTGTAGTTTTACTTCCGCAAGACTCGCGTACGATTAGTTCATCTTTTAATACAAACTTTTTTTGTTCTAACGCTTTTCCGCTCATTAATCCAAGCAGTAATTCCATCGCTTTTTTTCCAATTTCATATTTAGGCTGCTCAATCGTTGTAATATGAGGTTCAATGATATCCGACATTTTTGAGTTATCAAACCCCACTACAGCTATATCTTCAGGCACTTTTAACCCGCTGTCTTTTGCGGCTTTTATCGCTCCGATCGCCATTTCATCGTTAAAAACAAATACGGAAGTTGGCCGTTGTTCTAACGATAATAAGCGAATCATTTGATGATAACCGGACTCTAAGCTAAAGTCTCCTTCTTGAATAAAAGCGGAATCCACGGGTAAATCGTGGCTAATCATCGCTTGGCGGTACCCTTTTAATCGATCACGGCTTAAGATAACATTCATAGGACCAGTAATATGCGCAATTTTGGTATGTCCAAGGCTTATTAAATGCTCCGTTATTTTTCGCGCCCCGCTAATATTATCAATAGATACGGTAGAAATATCTAAGCCATCAATGTATTCGCACGCAAGAACCGTAGGGAACTGTCTGGAGACTTGTTCAATTCTGTCTTTATCCATGCGGGCTGTTAAAAGGATCATGCCGTCCGCTTGCTTTTGGAATAATAAATCAACAAACTCTCCTTCTCGCTCAATGTCATTTTCTGTATCTCCTAAAATTACTCGGTAGCCGCTTTTAATGGCCGTATGCTGAATTCCTTTAAGAACTTCAGAAAAAAACGGGTGGGTAATATCAGGAACCACTACTAAAATGGTTTTTGTTTCTTTTTTTCTGAACTGTCTTGCGATGATATGGGGCTGATAATTTAATTCTTCAATGGCTTTTAAAACTTTTTCCTGCGTTTCTTTGCTTACTAGGTGGGGCTGACTAAGAACTCGCGAGACAGTAGCTGGAGCTACATTAGCTAGTTTGGCCACATCACTCATTTTAACTGACATACGTTCACTCACCTTTATCTGTAGTAATTAACATTTTATAATAAAAAGTTCTATCCGTTTTGCATCTATCTTTATTATACATTACTAGCATAATAAAGCCTCTCTTTATCATCATGATGGAAGCCGAATAGAACAATTAAGACTATTTTAAACTAGCTATGCCCACAAGTTCTGATCTTCTTTCAAGCATAAACCATGAAAAGTGATGCAAAACATATCTTTTTATGCTTCGCATCACTTCGGTAGATCACGTTAAACGTTTAAGCCTTCTTTGATCTTTAATCCTTCTCTAATTGACTTTAACGTTACTTCGTTTGACCATTCTGGTCGATCAGGGTAGGCAAATACAGAGTTTGTTACGATGCCGTCAAATTTAATTTCTCTTAATTTGCGATACAGTGCGTCAAAATCAATTTCTCCTTCACCAGGATTTAAATGCTGGTGAATCGTTACCTTTGCATCAGGCGGATTTACAATATAGCGCAGTCCAAACGCTGCTTTATGGTTAAGCGTATCAGCAATCAGAACGTGTGCAAGCAAATCACCTGCTTCATCAATATGCTTTGCTACATCGCCGATGCCATCGTCATAAAAGAAAGCATGAGGAACAGAATAAACTAATTTAATCCAGTCTTTGTCCAGCGCCCGAATCATTGCAATAGCTTCTGTGTTTAACTCAATAAAATCATTTGGATGCGATTGAAGGTTAAGCTTAATTCCTTCTTTTTCAAAAATCGGCATCAGCTCTTCCATCGATTTAACAAAAGCCGCTTCGCTTTCAACAGGCCGGCTCTTGTCGCCGCTGAACTCACTGTTCATTAAATCTACTTCCAGCTCAGAAGTAATTTCGATTGTACGCTTCCAGTTCCTTACTGCCGCTTCACGTTCCTGCTCATTTGGTGAAGACCACTGCTGCACCGGAAGCACAGAAGAAATTTTCACTCCAGCATCGGCACAGTATCTTTTTAAGTCTTTTATACGCTGTTTATCAACTTTTGGGTATTCATAAAACCAAATAAAATCTTTGCGCGGAGATAACTCTACGTATTCATAACCTAATCTTGCAACTGTATCAATCGTATCTTTTAAACTTGTATTATCACGGTAATGTGACGGATCATATGCTAAACGCAATTTAAAGCTCCCCTTTCTTTTATGCACACTAGACGTGCCCATCCCCCAGTATTTTAATGTGGTCCATGAGTAAGCTGTTTCATAAACAGAACGTTCGTACGCTTACATTTTGCCTGCTGCGGTTAACGTTTTATGATAGAAATCAGGACGCTCGCCTAACGAAATTGGAACAATATTTCCTGATTTTTTTGCTTCTAAGCAAGCATCTGAAGTAACGGCCGCAACATAACCGTCCCAAGCAGTTGGTCCATTTACTTCGCCTTTAAGCGTTGAAACAATCCAGTCTTGCAGCTCTGTATCATAAGAGTCAATGAATCGATCTTTCCAATCTACTAAAATCTCAGTAGATTTTTTTGCTTCACTGCGTAACACGACGCTTGAAGGCTCAGGTAAATTAGCGATTCCTGTTTCTCCTACTACTTGACATTGAATATCATAGCCGTACTGGCAGTTTACAAAGACCTCAGCATCAATTCGAACGCCTTGCTTTGTTTCAAGCAGCACCATGATTGGATCTTGCAAATGTTCAAGCGCCTTGCTCGTTTTTCGCGGTGCCACAATTTGAACAGATACATAATCGTCATTTAATAACCAGCGCAAAACGTCAATTTCATGGATGAACGTATCAACGATTGACATATCGCCTGTATATGTATCAGGTACCGTAGGATTTCTGTGTGCGCAGTGAACCATTAATGCTTCACCAATTTGTCCGCTTTCAATCACTTTCTTTAAAGCGCGATACCCTGTGTCATAGCGGCGCATATAGCCAACTTGCACCAATGGCTTGCCGTGTGTAATTTCAGCATCAACGATTCTTTTGCAGCCTTCTGCCGTTGTAGCAAGCGGCTTTTCGCAAAATACAGGTTTTCCGGCTTGAATGGCTGCCAGCACAAATTCCTCATGCGTTGGTCCCCAAGAAGTAACAACAACTGCATCTACATCTTCCGACTTAATCAGCTCATGTCCGTCATCATAAATAGCGGCATCTAAGTTTTGATTTTTTACAACAGCTTTTGCTTGTTCTTGATTTACATCCGTAACCGCAACGATTTTGCCGCCTGATAACGTATTTGTAATTCTTCTAATATGATCTTGTCCGATTGCTCCTGTTCCAATAACACCAATTTTCAACACCATAATCTATGGCCTCCTTTAATATGTGAGCTTTAAAAATGGAAATAGATGCTTGCTTCCATACGTTTTATTTTGCTTTAAAAACTTTATATGACGCTTCTTTGTTATCCCATGCCGCTGCAAAAACAGTAGCGGTTAACCCTAAGGCTGCTGCAAAAAAGAAGCCTGCTTTAAGTCCCATCCAAGAATTTAATATTCCTGCAACAAAAGGACCTCCGAATATTCCTAACGCATACAGCGCTTGGTAGCCTCCCATCGCCGTAGCTCTTTTTTCTGCACCTATTTTTTCAATAGACATTCCTAGCATAAGAGGAAATACTAATCCTAATGAAAACCCGTTCACGCTTTGAATGATACAAAGCAACAGTTTATTTTCTGTCATAGGAATCATACAGGTAAAGAATGCAGCCAGAAAAAAAGCGGCCTTTAAGATGCTCCATTTTCCAAAGCGCCAAACAAATAGCTTTTCCATAATAAGAGGAGCAGCTGCATGAGGGATCATAAAGGAAAAGACAATCAAACTCAGCTCGCTCTCTTTAAATCCTGCGCTTAATGCGTACACAGGAGTAAAACCAAACATGGTCGTGAAAATAAGGCTATGTGCTAGAATAGACAGCAGCGAAATTTTTAATAGCGACGGCTCTTTTATTACGCTCATTAATTCTTTAAGCTTTATAGGCGATCTCTTTACGTTCTCTTTGGGCTCGTAAATGAAAAGAGAAAGAACAGCGCCTATGACACTCAAGATCGTCCCTATCCAAAACGGAGCGTGCCATCCCCACTCACTTACAATGTAACCGCTTAAACTCATACCCAAAAGCTGAGCCAAAACTACTATAAACGAAATGATATTCATAGCCCGAGTCGTTTTTTCACGTTCAAAGTAGCTTGAATATAAAATCGTAAAGGCAACCCACGTTGCAGCTGCCAATCCAGCCAAGCAGCGTGATATAAACACCCCTATTAAGCTATCGGTCAACGAAAATAGCAGGCAGCTTGACATGCTGGCTATCATGCCGAAGATAACAAACGGTTTTCTCATTTGCACAAAGTCTGAAAAGATCCCGAGCGGAAGGCGACATAATAGCTGCATGAGTCCATAGCTGCTTAACACTAAACCAATAAAGGCATACTTGCCTCCCAGCCCTTCCATATAAGGAGACAAAATAGGTACGTAAATAAACTGCGAGAACCAAAAGATAAATGAAACGGCTGCAAAAAGATACTTATCTTTGACGGTACGTATAGCACTCAACTAATCACTTCCATTTTGTTACTGCGAAAAAAACGACTTTTATTTTTTTATACGATTGTACTACGGGGTACTAGCAAATGTCGCTAGTATCCCATAGTACGATAAGTGAATTCTTAGTAGCGTGCCGTAACCATTTTCTTTCTTGTGTAAAACTCTACGCCGTCCGTGCCGTTGGCATGAAGATCGCCGTAGAAAGAGTCTTTCCAGCCTGAGAATGGGAAGAACGCCATAGGTGCCGGCACCCCTACGTTCACTCCTAGCATGCCTGACTCGATATTTTCACGGAACTCGCGTACGCTTGCGCCGCTGTCTGTATAGATGCAAGCTCCGTTTGCGAATCGAGAGTTATTGGCAATGTCAATGGCTTCTTCTAACGTTTTTACACGCACGATAGAAAGCACCGGTGCAAAGATTTCGTCTTGCCAGATTCTCATTTCTTGTGTAACGTTATCAAAAATAGTGGGTCCAACAAAATAGCCGTTCTCTTTTACCGCATGATCTTCACGGCCGTCACGAACTAAGCGAGCTCCTTCTTCTACGCCAGATTCAATATAGCTAAGCGTACGTTCTTTATGGTTTTCACGAATCACTGGTCCTAAGAAAACATCTTTTTCTAATCCGTTTCCAATGACGATGTTGTTTGACTCTTGAACAAGTCGTGAAATTAATTCATCTGCCACTCCTTCTTGCACTGTTACGACAGATGCTGCCATACAGCGTTCACCTGCTGAACCGAAAGCAGCTCCGATAATTTGTTTTGTTGCTACGTTTAAATCTGCATCGTTTAATACGATTGAGTGGTTTTTAGCACCCGCTAATGCTTGAACACGCTTTAAGTTTTCCGTACCCTTTTTATACACATATTCAGCTACTGGCTGTGAACCTACAAACGAAATTGCTTTCACTAATTTATGTTCAAGAAGGCCATTTACCACATCATGCGCGCCGTTGACAATGTTTAATACGCCTTTTGGCAATCCAGCTTCTTCAAATAATTCTACTAATCTTGCTGCTAAAAGCGGCGTGCGCTCAGACGGCTTTAATACAAATGTATTACCGCAAGCAATTGCCAGAGGGAACATCCAGCAAGGAACCATCATCGGGAAGTTGAACGGCGTGATCCCGCCAATAACACCGATTGGATAGCGATACATGCCAGACTCAATGCCCGTTGCAATATCAGGGAGCTGTTTTCCCATCATTAACGTAGGAGCACCCGCTGCGAATTCTACACATTCAATTCCGCGCTGTACTTCTCCGCGCGCTTCATTAAAGCTTTTTCCGTTTTCAAGCGTCACAAGTTTCGCTAATTCGTCCCAGTTATCTACTAATAGCTGCTGATATTTAAATAGAATACGCGCACGTTTTGGCACCGCAGTTTTTGCCCATCCTTTGAAGGCTTCATTCGCAGCTTGTACCGCTTGATCTACATCTGCTTTTGTTGAAAGAGGAACCTCTGCAATGACTTCACCCGTTGCAGGATTATAAACTGGTTCTGTCAGACTTGTAGATGAATCCACCCATTCGCCGCCAATATAGTTTTTTACTGTTTTTACTGTTGTTTGTGTCATGTTCATTCTCCTCTCAATTTTTGATTACGCTTGCTGCAGTACTTCTTCAGCTGTTTCCATAAACTGCTTAATTTCTTCTACCGTTGGCATTGCATCTGAAGAACTGTGTTTTGATATAACGATGGAAGCAGAAGCACCGCCAAATCTCATCGCTTCAGGAATTGTAAACCCTTGCATTAACCCGTAGATAAAAGCAGATGCGTAGGAGTCGCCAGCTCCAAATGTTTTAAGCACTTTTGTTTTAAAGATGCCTCCTCGATGAGACTGGCCGTCTTTTGTATAAGCAATCGAGCCTTCCCCTCCGTGCTTGATGACAACAATCTTAGCGTGATGAGAAAACCATCGTTCAGCTGTAACTTGGTCATTTGATTCTTCATAATTTAAAAGCTTTTCCATCATATCGAATTCTTCTCGCGTACCGATAATCACGTCTGATTTTTCTGCCGCTAAATTATAGTAGACGGCCGTTTCAGCTTCTGATTCCCACGTATACGGACGGTAGTCGACATCAAAGAATACAACTACGCTATGTTTTCTCGCGTATTCAAGAGCAAGAAACACGGCTTCTCTTGAAGGACTTTTAGCAAGAGCAGTTCCAGAGATAAGCAGCGCTTTTGATTGCTTAATATACTCTTCAGAAACTTCTGTTGGATGGAGCTTCAAGTCTGCCACATTATCACGGTACATCAGGATGCTGCACTCTTCAGGACTTTTAATTTCAGTAAAGGCCAGCCCCGTTACGGCTCCTGTTTGATCAACTACAATGCCTTCTGTGTTAATGTTATTTTGGTTTAAATATCTAGTGCTGAAGCGGCCCATTTGATCGTTTGACACTTTTCCAATAAAGCCTGTCTTCATTCCAAGCCTAGAAAGACCAATAGCGATATTAGCAGGAGATCCTCCTACGTATTTTGTAAACGTCATCGTTTCTTCCATCGGGCGATTAAATTCATTTGCATTTAAGTCGATGCAAAGCCTTCCTACTGCAAGAAGGTCAAATCGCTTTTGTGAATCAAATGTTAAATAACTCATACTCACATCGTCTCCTTACTTTAATGCTAATTTTTCTTCCATAATCCATTCATGATCTTTGCTATTATTAAATTTCCATGTTCGCACAGGACCAGCCATGACGTTTAAATAATAAACTTCATAACCTGGAGGAGCAGATACCGGGTGATAGCCTTTAGGAACTAAGACTGCATCTCCATCTTTAATGACCATTGTTTCATCTAGAGATTGATCGTCCGTATATACTCGTTGAATCGCAAATCCATGTCCTGGGTTGACTTTATGGTAATACGTTTCCTCTAAATACGATTCATGCGGCAAGTTGTCTTGATCGTGCTTATGAGGAGGATAGCTTGACCAGTTTCCTTCCGGCGTAAACACTTCCACTACCAGCAGACTATCGGCCGGCTTTTGTTCTGGAAGAATGTTATGGACTTGTCTCGCGATATTTCCTGCTCCGCGATGCTCTACGCCCACATCCTGCGGTGCAATTAAACGAGCAGGGTATGTACCTTTTCCAGGCGCTGCGCATACCGCAATTTCCAAGTCGGTTACAGCTTCTACTTCATAGTGATCATCATTCGATACATATACGGAGTACGGAGGGATTTTTTCAAAGATATTCATTCGCTGTCCGATGTTTTCCCATTTTTCTTCTTTCGTAGAAACGTTGGACTTACCGGTCAAGATTACAATACAAACCTCTTGATTTTCCGTGTTCTTTTTAAGTGTTTGACCTTTTTTTAATGAGTAAACGTCAAAGCCAATGTACTCCCATCCCGCAGATTTCGGCGTGATGCTTAGTACGTTTCCATCACTGTCAGCTGTTCTTGTCGGTACGATTAAATCAGCCATTCCTTTCCACACCTTTCTATTTCTTGTTTTTTAACGGTTTATACTAGGGACACTCTTTAATCAAGCAAACTGGATATTCTAGCTTTTTAAAAGATTAATATTTTCTTGCTTTTTGCAACTGGCTTTCTTTGCCTTCAAACGCCGTTTGAACATCTGAGCTTTCAGATACGGCTGCTACTCCTACATGCCACCAAGAATCGTAGCCGTCCGTCATTGTTTTTGGAAGAACTTTAATGTCAATCAGTGTACTAACACTTTGTTTTTTTGAATCTTCAATGGCATATTCAAGCTCTTCCATTGTATACACTTCGTATGTTTTGGCACCGTACGCAGCTGCAGATTGAGCAAAGTTGATGCGCATAATATCTCCATCAAGCTGCCCCGTCCGCGGGTTACGAACGCGGAACTCTGTGCCGAAGCTTTCAATTCCATTATCCATCTGCAAGTTGTTGATGCAGCCAAAGCCGGAATTATCAAAAAGAACAATATTTATTTTAACTCCTTCTTGAATGCTCGTTACCAGCTCACTATGAAGCATTAAGTAGCTTCCGTCTCCTACCATCGCATAAACTTCTTTATCCGGCTCAGCCATCTTAGCGCCCAAAGCAGATGCAATTTCATAGCCCATACATGAATATCCGTATTCAAGGTGATACGTATTACGTTCATTTGAAATCCACATGCGCTGAAGGTCACCCGGGAGGCTTCCCGCTGCACATGTAATAATAGAATCAGGTGCAATTAGTTCATTTACTTTACCAAGCACAGTCGTTTGGACAAGTTCGGTGCTTAGGCTATCTTTATACTCCGACAGGCTGTGATCAAAATGCCCTTTAATTTCTGGAATAAATTCTTCGCCTGTGTATGCAATATTTTTTAGACGAGTCAGCTCTTGATTCCACTCTGATTTGGCTTCTTCAATTTCAGTTTCATAGCCTGATTTATAGCCTTCTAATGCAGACGAAAGAGCTTCAAGACCCACTTTGGCATCCGCGACAATTTTAGTAGCCTCCAATTTTGATGCGTGAAATTCAGAAATGTTAATGGTTAATACATCCGTCTCAGCGTAAAACAGCTTTGAAGAAGTCGTAAAATCTGTAAAACGTGTACCCACGCCAATAATTAAATCCGCTGATTGCGCTATTTTATTAGCAGCGCTGTTACCCGTTACGCCAACTCCTCCTAGATTTAAAGGATGATTGCTTTCAAGCCCGCTTTTTCCAGCTTGCGTTTCACTAAATGGAATATGAAACTTTTCAGCAAATGCAGCAAATGCATCCGCAGCCTCTGAATAACGAACGCCGCCGCCAAAAATAAGAAGAGGCTTTTTCTTTGATTTAATCAGCTTCACTGCATTTCTGATACTTTCTTGCGAAGGCTCGCGGCGTTCAATAAGATGGGTACGCTCGCGGAAGAAGCTTTCTGGAAAATCCCACGCTTCCCCTTGTACATCCTGCGGCAGCGCGATTGTAACGGCTCCTGTATCTGCCGGATCTGTTAATACACGCATCGCATTGATCATAGCCGACATCAGCTGTTCTGGACGGCTGACTCGATCCCAGTACTTGCTGACAGACCGGAAAGCGTCATTTGTAGAAAGAGATAAATCGTGCGTTTGTTCAATTTGTTGAAGTACCGGGTCCGGCTGGCGAGTGGCAAACACATCGCTTGGCAAAAGCAGCACCGGAATATTGTTTGCAGTAGCTGTCGCAGCCGATGTAACCATATTCGCTGAGCCTGGACCAACGGAAGAAGAGCAGGCCATGATTTGCTTTCGATGTTTTTGTTTTGCAAAAGCTACCGCAGCATGAGCCATCCCCTGCTCGTTTCTGCCTTGATACACTTCAAGCTCGCCTGGGTTTTCTTGCAGCGCTTGCCCGATCCCCACCACATTTCCATGTCCAAAAATGGTGAATACTCCTTTAATGAAACGCTCTTTTTTTCCATCAAACTCTACATATTGCTGATTTAGAAATTTTACTAAAGCTTGACTAGTTGTTAACCTTATCGTTTTCATATACCTTCCTACCTTATCTTCTGAAATTAATCACCATCAGATTGATTTTTCTACCCTTTTTTCACATTTTTAAATGAAATCGATTTCATTTTGTGTAATAAATGAGGTTCTATCCTTTTACTTCCTAGCTCTTTCCTTTGTTTCAGCTGCTATTTAGCGATGAGACAAATACTTTCAGCCCCTGCACTTTTTAACGTTTAAAGATGGAGAAAAGCTCGAAAATTCATCATAAATTCCACTTTCAAATGAAATCGATTTCATTTGGTCTTAAAAAAATATTTTTCAAACCCCATCCTTAACTTTCCCATCATTTTTCCATACTCTGTCTTACCTGTAAAACCAATTTTATTATACATGTAGCTTCGTTTGATGAAATCGATTTCATCTTATTTTAAAAGCGCTTTCTTATCTATGAACCTAGTTTATAATATTCAGTTTACTTTGTAAACACTTTTTTAAAAATTTTGTTAGTTTATCTTTTTGTTTACTGTAATCGCTTTCTAGAGGAGCGATTGCAGTAAACAAAAAAGAAAAGGCATACTTCTTTTGTATGCCTAATAGCACTTAGTCTAAGCGTATGTATAATCACTTAAAAACATTTATTCTTCCGCAAGGACAAATGTAATCTCATTTTCTTTTGCATAGTGCTGATAGCTGACGTCCACTTTATCTGTAATTAAATAATCCACTTCATGCAACTGACAATACGTAATCATTGCATACTTATCAAATTTTGTATGATCTGCTAATAAAAACACTTTTGTACTTCTTTTTATAACGGTTTCTTTAATTTCACTTTCAACGGGCGATGAATTGGTAACCCCATTTGATATGGAAATACCCGTAGAAGCCATAAATACTTTATCAAAGTTGTAGTTCTTTACAGGATTGGCATGGTTAAAACTTGAAAATGATTGAGTTTCACGTTCAAGGTAGCCGCCAGTAGAAATTACTTTTAACGCATCAAAAGGCAAGGCTTTTACTATAACATCTAAACTATTGGTAACAATCGTGATCGATTTGTCTTTTAGAAATTCAATCATTTCTAACGTAGTGGTTCCTGAATCAATAAAGATCACGTCTCCGTCTTCTACATACTGAGCTGCCGTTTTGGCAATCAAACGCTTTTGAAACTGATTTCTTGTTTGTCTTTCATTAAATGATTCAAGCTTCACATGGTTAACAGCTACGCCGCCATATACTTTTTTTATATGCCCTTCATCCACTAACTTTTGAACGTCGCGTCGAATCGTGTTTTTGGAGACTTCAAACACTGAAACCAAATCATCTAATGAGACAGATTCATGTTCAAAAACATACTCTTGAATTTGTTGAATTCGCTTCGTTTTTAACATTTCTACCTCCCCCGTTTACCTTTCTTTTCGCTTTTTTGTTACTTACTATTATAACCTTTACAAAAGGCATTTTCTAGAAGTGTAACCGCTAAAACAAAGAGAGATTGAGACATGACTACATCAATTCCAGCTAAAGGCAAACAAGTTAGATACATAAGCTAGTAGGGATCGTTTGTTACACCGCTGTTGATTTCCGTGCAAGGCTTCGCATTCCGCAGGAGTCTTCTCCTTGCCCTCCAATCATCAGCTAGAAGCAACTCAATGGATTAAAACCCTACCATAGAAAAAATCCGAACGAGCTGGATTTTCTATCAAGAATCTCCATTCATCGTTCGGATCTTGCTTCAACTGTAATGCTTTTATTCCAGCCTCTTTTTTATTAAGCTTTATGACTTGTATGAAACTCTCTCATTTTCTCTTTTACAGTCGCCATCACCGCTTTTTTTCCCGGTGTAAGAATGGTTCGGGGATCATACACGTCACTGTCCCTTTCCAACGTGTGACGAACCGCACGCGTCCAGGCCTGAAGGCACTCGGTGTTCACATTAATTTTCGCGTGTCCAAGAGCTATTGCTTTTTGAATTTGATAGTTTGGTATACCGGAACCGCCGTGTAAAACCAGCGGTACATCTGTTAAGTCAGCTATTTCCTTCATTTCATCAAAGCCCAGCTGCGGTTCACCTTGGTACTGTCCGTGAACTGATCCTAAAGCGGCCGCCAAAGCATCGACTCCCGTTTCTTTTACAAGACGCAGACATTCAGCGGGATCAGCGTACACGATGTTGCCAATAAGCCCGTCTTCCATGCCTCCGACTGTTCCAACTTCAGCTTCAACGGAGACATACTGAGCAGCAGCATAGTCTACTACTTGCTTAGTCATGGAAATATTTTCATCAATTGGGTAATGAGAACCGTCAAACATGACCGAGCTAAATCCAGCGTCGATAGCTTTTTTACATCTTTCTACACTCATACCGTGATCTAAGTGAAGCGCAACAGGAACGGTAATATTCATTTCCTCTAACAAGCCTTCCATCATGCCTACAATGGTTTTAAATCCGCCTAAATAGTCCACAAGCCTGTCTGAAACGGCGGCAATGACAGGGGCTTTTTCCTCTTCGGCAGCTTGTAAAATAGCCTGTGCCCACTGCAGGCTGTTAATATTATACTGACCAACCGCATAGTTTCCTTTTTTAGCTGCTTGAAGCATATCTTTCATTGATACTAGTTTTGAAGATACTAACGTCACGGACTGACACTCCTTATCATGAATATGATTTTGTTGTTTGAAAGCTGTAGTATTCCGAGATAGCCTTAATGGTTGTCTCTTTAGCCGTCTTAATTGCTTCTTCCGCGTTTAATTGATAATATTCAGGTCGGAATAGCTCTACAGATACCGCATCATTATAGCCTTTTTCTTTTAATGTTGAGAAAATAGCATCTAAATTAATTGCTCCTAGACCTGGCCATACTCGGTCTTCGTCTGTTAAGAAGCCAATAGGAAAATCTTCCGTGTCATCAATATGAACGATAAATATTTTAGAAATATCCGCTTGTTTTAAGTCTTCTAGTTTTGATCCCATCGCATGGAAGTGGAAGCAGTCAAGTACTAATCCTACGTTATCTCGGTTCAAAGTTTGAACAATGTCATACGCTTGACCAAACGTATTAACCGTACACTGAGGATGACCTACAAACTCAACGGCGATTTTAACTCCGTAAGGTTCAGCCAATTCCGATAATTCATTCAGCACTTGTACGCAGCTATTTTTAATCTCTGCTTTTACGATTTTTTGTTCTGTTACTAAAGGAACGGCTACGATATAGGGAGCGCCTATCTTTTGAGCAGTTTCTAGCATACTCTTAAACTCTTCTATCACTTCCTGGTACTCTTTTTCACTGCGGTTATTAAAGAAAACTAAAGCGTTCAGCGCTAGTGGTTTAATATGATTTGTATTAAAAAACTGCGCTAAATTATCCATTGAGTGACTTTCTAAATACTCAGGGAGTTTATCCATTGTGCGAATTTCGATATAATCATATCCGTGCTTGTTGCAATATTCAAGGTCCTTTACAAGATTTGAATTTTCTAATGTTGTTGCTTCGTTAAAACATAGTTTCATAATGATTCTCTCCATTCTTTACTTAGATAATTTTATTGTCATTCATAACATCAGCGTCTTCATTATCATAGCTGCGGAACCTTTGTTCCAGTTCTTCAAGTGTAAGCCCTTTTGTTTCCGGCAAAAACTTTTTAACAAATAAAATCGCTCCGATGCCGAGTACAACAAAGACAAAAAACGTAGTGGATAAGCCAATGCTGGCCAATAAAACAGGAAACGTTAAACCTACAAGGAAGTTAATTCCCCACAGACAAAATACGGTAACACCCATCCCTAAGCCTCTTAATCGTAAAGGGAAAATTTCTGAAAGCATTAGCCACGTTACCGGAGATATAGCTCCTTGTTGAAACGCGAGAAACGTAATCGTTAGTGCTAATACGATATATGGAAGTGCCGCAGACCCTTCAAATACAAGAGAAAATATACCAATCAGCAGCAGGGCAGTAGTCGTCCCTACCAATCCTGTTATAAGCATTGGTCTGCGTCCAACTTTACCTAGCAGCCAAATTCCTACAAACGTGGCTAAAACGGAGATGACTCCATTTCCGATATTTCCAATAAGAGCAGCTTCTGTTTGAAAACCTGCGTCTTTTAAAATTTCAGTGCCGTAATACATAATGGAGTTTACGCCGGTAATTTGCTGTACAACAGCAATTCCAATACCAAGGAAAACGACTCTTCGAACCCACGGAGTTGTTAAGTCTTTAAACGTTGCTTTTTCCATTTTTGCTTCTTGCTCGTAAGCGCTCTCAATCTCTTGCAGCTCTGATTTGGCTCTTTTACTTTCCCGTATCTTTTGAAGAACCGTTAGCGCTTCGTTATTTTTCCCTTTTGACACAAGCCAGCGTGGACTTTCTGGTACTCTAAGCATGCCAAAGAATAAAAAGACAGCTGGAATGGCAGCGATTGGCAGCATATATCGCCAAACGTGAGGGTTTTCTCCTAGCATATTTCCGATAATCGCGTTAAACGTAAAGGCAAGAAGTTGACCAGTAACAATCATAAGTTCATTTTGAGTTACCATTTTCCCCCGGCTTTCAGCTGGTGACATTTCTGCTAAATATGTCGGTACGGTAACAGATGCGCCCCCTACAGCAAGTCCTAATAGAAAACGGCAAAGAATCATAACGGCTGCGTTTGGCGAAATTGTACATCCGATTGTGGAAACAAAAAATAGAATGGCAAGATACAGAATCGTTTTACGACGCCCGTTATAATCTGCTAGCCTGCCGCCTACTACCGCACCAAACGCAGCACCAAATAACAGAGCGCTCGTTACAAGACCTTGAGTAAAAGAGTTGAGATTCAATTGATCAGATTCAGACATATAAGGCAGGGCCCCGTTAATAACTCCTGTATCATATCCAAAAAGCAGTCCACCAAACGTAGAAACTAAAATGATCGTACGTAAAAATGAATGTTGATTTCCCTGTTTACCCATGCTAATTCCCCCGTCTTATTTTAAGAATGAATAACTAACTTTTCGTTAATGTACTTTCGGGCCATTAAAGCATATTCCAATGGATGTGCGATGGAAGGGTCCTGTTCCGCCTCCACTACAATCCATCCTTTGTAATTGTAATCAACTAACGCTTTATACACATTTGTAAAATCTACACACCCATCACCCGGCACGGTAAACATACCGGCTAGAAACGACTGTAAAAATGACTTTCCTTCTTTTTTGCACTGCTCCAGCACGTTTCTTCTTGCATCTTTAAAGTGAACGTGTTTAATACGATCTATATGTTTATGTAATAGCTCCATATAGTCTCCGTCAGAAACGTAAATATGTCCCGTATCATATAAAAGATGAACATGATTTGCATCCGTTCCTTCCATTAACCGATCAATTTCAGCTAATGTTTGTACACCTGTTCCCATATGGTGATGATAGACAAGACGTAAACCGTATTCTGCTGCGATTTTTCCCAGCTCATTTAATCCTGCACATAAAGCTTCCCATTCTTCATCACTGAAATAAGGTTTTTCAGCGAAAACATTTCTTTCAATCCCTTGAACACTGTAAGTTTGCTCAGATACGACCGCCACATCAGCATGTACTTCCTGCAGATACTGACAATGTTTGTGAAATAAATTTGACGTCTCCTCTATCCCATCACGAATGATAAAACTGCTAAACCATTGACCTGCAATTCTTAAATTCCGCAGCTCAAGCTCTTTGTTTAATATGCTTGGTTCAGGAAAAAAACCTCCCACTTCCGTTCCTTGAAAGCCCGCTACGACGATATCGCTTAACAGATGCTGCAATGTGTTTTCTGCACCAATTTCAGGAATATCATCATTTCTCCACCCGATTGGAGCAATTCCCCACAGAATATTTTCTTTTCCCATTTTGATTCCTCTTTTCCCCTTATTGTGTAATGCTGCCTCACTAGCAACAGATAGTGATAAAACTTACCAATCTTATAACTTTACAAATGAAATCGATTTCATTTGTAAATAAAAAAACTCATTTGTTATGTGTTGGTTAAATATTGGTTAAGTTTGAATTAATATTAATATTAAAAACGCTTTCAGTCAATAATAAAATTTCAGAATTTTTTATACACTGCAACTGCCTAAAAGCTTGTTCCTTCTAAAAATGCTAGTTATAAAAGATATCATATCCACTTATGTAACCACACAAAAAGCTTTACCTACTGTTACTTCAACAATAGACAAAGCTTTTATGAGCAAAGATATATTTCTTATTTTAATAGTATGATTATTTAGTATGAATTTATGGAATAGATTTATAAAAAAATAACCTGCATCTTTTTAGAATCAGTTTCCTTTTACTTTTATAATTGCTTCTCCGTAGCTTGTCATTGACGTTTTAAATTCAGTTATGAACTTCTCTACTTTTGAAATAGATTTTTTCATTTTATCGTCCCCTTTGGCTCTTATATAGCTCTATTATCAACAATTGTCTGCTGTTTGACAAAGTCAGTGGAAACGGAAACATTCGGCATGAAAACGTACACATATCTGTTAAAAGAGGCAAATCTTCTCATTTGCTTAGTATTTCATCATTTTTCTTTCTTTTTTAGGGTCTCTTCTTACGTGTTTTGCTCATCCAACAAAAGGATTTAAGAGAACTCTCCTTTAAAATCGGCTTTACACTTCATTCACATTCCCTCGTACTAACAACAGGATCACTATGTGCATTAACAGTAGGCTTATCCTTTCTTCCCTTTCCACTTTTTATCCAAATTACCTCTTGCCTTAAAGTTAACTTTAACGTTTAAGCTAGTTTTATAGTTTTTAAAATACAAAAAAGGGGAAACACTATGCTAATTAAAAGAATGAAGGTGCAACTTTCCGGTGGACTTCTAGCTAGACATACAGCTTTGTTTGTACGCGAAGCGTGTTCGTTTCAAAGTGATATTTTTCTTTCAAAAGATGGAAAATGTGTAAGTGGAAAAAGCATCATGAAGGTAATGGCTTTAGCTGTTAAGAAAGGAGATGAAATAACACTGCTGACAAATGGAGTTGATGAACAAGCTGCCGCTTGCACCCTTGAAGAATTTCTTTTAACTAAACAAAGATAGAAAGCTGCCATGCTATTCCTTCCTTTCCTTTTTTCATAAAGTCATAGAAAGAAATTTTTTTCAAAAAGGTCTTGCTTTAAAGTCGACTTTAACGTTTAAGCTAGTATTGTAGTTTTTAAATACATCAAGCGTAGTCAGTGAATGCGAGTGTATTAGCAACTGGTTATGTTTAATATGAAAGGATTGTGTTTTTACTTATGTGTAATAATCATCAACATACAACAACATCACGTGTTTTAAGTGCGCCGCACGCAAAGGCAAAATTCGAGAACACGACAATTGAACGCAGAGAACTGCGAGCAGACGACGTTTTAATTGATATTAAGTTTAGCGGTATTTGTCACTCTGATATTCATAGTGCATTTGATGAGTGGGGCGGCGGGATGTTCCCGATGGTTCCTGGTCACGAAATCGCAGGAGTAGTTGAAGCAGTTGGCGAAAACGTAACAAAATACAAGGTGGGCGATCGCGTAGGCGTTGGATGTTTCGTTGACTCTTGCGGAGAGTGCGAGTACTGTGTGAACGGGGACGAGCAATACTGTACAAAAGGCGTTGTTCAAACGTATAATTCATTAGATTACGACGGAAACCGTACATACGGCGGCTACAGCCAAAAAATCGTCGTAAAAGAAGGATTCGTTGTTCGTATTCCTGATAATTTAAGTATGGATGCAGCAAGTCCTCTTCTATGTGCAGGGATTACAACATTTTCTCCGTTAAAGCACTGGAATGCTGGTCCTGGCAAAAAAGTGGCGATCGTGGGAATGGGCGGCCTTGGACATGTAGCGATTCAATTTGCACATGCAATGGGTGCTGAAGTGACGGTATTGAGCCGTTCTAACAATAAAAAAGAAGAAGCGCTAAGCTTTGGTGCAGATCATTATTTTGCAACAAGTGATGAGACAACATTTACTGAATTAGCGGGTCGCTTTGACCTTATCTTAAACACGGTATCGGCTAATCTGAACGTGGATCAATACTTATCATTACTTCGCGTAGATGGAACGCTTGTTAACGTTGGCGCACCGGCTAACCCAGACCAGTACAGCGTATTCTCACTTATCATGGCACGTCGCAGCATTGCTGGTTCACTTGTAGGCGGCATTCGTGAAACACAAGAAATGCTTGATTTTGCGGCTGAACACGGCGTCGCTCCTATGATTGAAGTTATCGATGCTAAGCAAGTAGATGAAGCGTACGAGCGCGTTCTTCGCAGCGACGTTCGCTATCGATTTGTTATTGACATTTCTACACTGTAAGTTGTAAAAAAAAGCAGGCAGCTAATTCTATTAGCTGCCCGCTTTTTATTTCTTTATAAAATACGAAAAACAACCGGTAAATTAGGCTTTAAATGAAAGCTCTTCTTGATACTTTTGTTCTAATTTATCATAGTAGTCAATTTTCGTTTCCACTTTTCTAAAAGCTGCGTCCAGCTCTCTTTGCTTTTCCATCATCTTTTCTCTATGTTTTTCAAATATCTCCTTGCGCAAACCGATTGTATCATCGCCTTCTTGTGTTAATTCAACAATTTTACGTAATTCTAAAAGAGCGATGTCCGTTTTTCGTAAGCAAATAATAAATTCCAGCCACTCGATATCGGACTCGCTAAAAATACGATTTCCGTTTTCATCTCTTTTTATAAAAGGCAAAAGCCCTTGCTGCTCGTAGTATCGAAGCGTATGCGTAGGCAGCCCTACCTTTGCAGCGGCCTCTTTAATATGATATTCCATTCCACTATACCCTCCATCGCCATTCTTAGTGCGGCGTTTGCTTTATGTATCTAAGCTTCCCTTTTCACAGGTGCTTTCAACTCATCTTCTAGGTTTCTACTATACGATATATATAATAGATTCCGCTATTTTCTTTGCTATGAGGTAATTGTATAAATAATATTATAAACATTAAAGTAAACGTTAAGGCAACTTATAAAGAGCTGCCGTGAAATCAGCAGCTCTTTTCATTTTTATATAAAGAATACTATCTAATCTGCGGCCATCACTTTACTTAGTTCATTTAATAAATAATCAAGGGTTTGACTGATTCGAACTGTATTACGGCTTGTAAGACCTTCTGTAAGTCCTAACATAACCATATGCTCTCTTGCTGTTTCGATTTCTGTCATTAAGACTTGCATGACAACTCCTTTATACCACTTCACAGCTCATCACCCCTTTTACTATACATATATCTCATATGCGGTAATCTTAAACCTATCATACAGGTTTTTGGGGGTGAATAGCGAGTTTTAGAGCTTCAACAGTTTTATTTTTCATATAGTAAATATATTAATATACTTATTGAAATAGAAAGTATCACTCCACTTTCTACTAGAAGTTAAGAAAAGGCCTCCTGAATGGAGGTCTTTTCTTATTTCTTATAAAGCAGTCTAATACAAAGCCTTAGCCTTTAAAATATTCTCTGTAATACGAACCTTTCTCACATTCTATCTCATAGCGCAGCCTCGTTTGCTTTCTGTAAAGCTCTTCGGACAGCTCGTTAAATTCACCTTCTGTGATAGATCCATGAATTAAATTGTTGAATAAATTATTAATATGTTCAGTTAATTCTTGAAGTTTTTTTTCTTTCAATGAACGTCACCCTTTAAAATAATTTTCATCTACTAAAATTATATCAAATAAAACGTTTTCATACGATACTTTTTTAATGAATTATCGTATTAAAGTGATGAAATTATTTTTTAACTGCTGTAAAACAATTTAATATCTGGTATAAATAGTTAATTACATGATTTTCAGCAAAAAAATAAGTGGCTAAAGACCACAGACAAAAAGGCAAATGGTATCAACCGTTTTGAAAAAAGCATAGGATGAAAAGAAAAATTAAACGAGAAAAGGAGAATGAGTATGCACTATACACCTTATTATCATCAGTGGCAGCCTCCCGTGTACTACAGCTGGCAGCCATATAGTTATTATGTGCCGAACCACTATCACACCAACGAACATTTTGAGCAAAGAAACGGTAAATTAAAGGACTATGGACAAAGACCATTTGTGATTAACATTAATGAAGCGTCAAAACAAAACAATACGTACCGCACTGCTTTATGGACGGGAACACATTTACAAGTGACGTTAATGAGTCTAAAGCCCGGTGAAGATATCGGGTTAGAAATTCACCCTAACGTTGATCAATTCCTGCGTATTGAACAAGGGCAAGGCGTTGTTCAAATGGGCAAAAGTAAAAACAACCTAACCTTTAAACGAAAAGTCTACGATGATGATGCGATATTTATCCCTGCCGGAACATGGCATGATGTCACCAATATCGGTACCACTCCGCTAAAACTTTATTCCATCTACGCTCCTCCAAACCATCCATTCGGTACGGTTCATGTGACAAAAGCAAATGCCTTAGCTGAAGAACATTAACTAACATAAGCTTGCTAGAAAATCGGTGTACTACCTTTTCTAGCGGGCTTTTTTTAAACTTGCTATACATACAGGATTTTATAGCCAAGGAAAGAATTATAGAATAAACGAATCTTTTTAAACAGCTTAAAATAACTGAAAGGCAAACAGGCGATGAAATTATTTTATAAAATTCCCAAATTAAACGTAAACCCTTCTCTGAAACTAGCAAGAAAAATTCTATATATATCTGTAGAAGCAGTCATTATGACCATGCTTGTGATTAAATCTTTTACTGTGGCCTATGAAAACGACACAAATTTAATTCTCAGGCAGCTAAATGAACTAAAAGCTTCGATTGGCGGATTTGGCATAAACGAATCGTTATTTTGGTTTATAATAAAATGCAGTATTTGTACCATCGCTATATTCGATATGTGCTTATACTTTCGAAAAAAGCTAAAAAGAAACAAAAGAGCTTTATGATTTATACGCTAAAGCTTTTACATTGGACCGCTGTTAATTTCCGTGCAAGGCTTCGCTTTCCGCGGGTGGTCGATGAGCCTCCTCGTCGCTTGCACTCCTGCGGGGTCTCACCTGTTTCGCTTTTCCCGCAGGAGTCTTCGCCTTGCCCTCCAATCAACCGCTAGAAGCATTTAAACACATGAAACCTACATTCAGCATACCAATAAAAAACCGAACAAGTTGGATTCACAATCAAGAATCAAACTCGTTCGGATCTTCCTTTAGCAAAAATACTTTTGCCCCAGCCTCATTTTTAATAGAAAAATAATAAAAGTAGAGGCATATCACGCCTCTACTTTCTGTTTAGAAATCTACATCGATATCTTCTTGAATGGTTCCGGTCACTTTTTCACTTTTAATTAATTGACCTTCTTTAAATGTTTCTTCTTCCTCATTTTTAACGGGTTTCAGCTGCTTATAGGAAGGAGCTGACGCAGAGCCAAGCTCTTTTTTAAGCAAATGAATTTCGCCTAACAGTTCGGTTCTCAATGAATGAATTAACGATTGAAACTCTTCTTCCCGGCTGTCTTTCTGCCCGTTTTGTTCCACAAGCTTCGCTACATAATCCTGAAGTTCTTTTGCCTGTGAGGACTCATACTCCTCACGATTTGCAGCAAGACGTGAATTCATTTCTTGTTTTAGCAAGTCAATTTCGCCCAACAGCTCTTTTCGAAGTGAATGAACGAGCGTCTCGACTTCATTTTCTTTGCTCTTTTTTTGCAAGTCTTGCTGTATGAGTCTCACTATATAGTCCTGCAGCTCGTTTGCCTGCTGTTTTTCTTTCAGAAATGAAGACACTTCTGACGGAATGTTAGAAGTTTCGATTGTTAAATTTGCACGTTCATCTCTATTACTTGCGGTCTTTTCCCTTGCTCCCATCATATCTGCTGATAGATTGCCAGCTGTCAGAAACGCATTTGATAGTAAGTAAAACGGTGCCGCCACTTGGGAACTTAGCTGACCGTACCAATCGTCTAGTGCTTCTTTAAGGCGCGTGTGTTGATGGCTCATATATGCTCCCCCTTTTTAAGCATGAACCGCTGCGTTTGTTTCATGTCTGCTTAAAATTTCAAGACCGTATAAGTTTAATTTGCGTGTCTCCGGCAAGAAAAGGTGATTTTCTTCTCTGATTTCTTCCCCGTACATGTTATCAATCTTCTCTGCAATAAACTGTTGAAGGATAGGAGCCAGTCCTCCAATATAAATATATTTATAGACTTTATCTTTTGGCGATGGAAATAGATTTTCAACTTTCGTTAATAAAATTTGCGTGTATTCTCTAAGCGAAGCGTGAATAGGCTCCGTGAGATCGACTTTTTTCCCGCTGTTGCCGTCTCTTTGCTCCATTTTTGCTTTATGGATATTGGCAATAATAAATTCTTCTAATGAACGAACATCATCAAAATACTCAAGCAGCTTTTCATTTCTTAGCTTTTCAATATGCTTCAAATATGAAATATCCGTAAGACACTTCAGTGAGTTTCTGCTTTTAGGAGCTTGAAGTCCTGCAGGAAGCAGTGCCAGGTCAACCGTGCCTCCGCCCAAATCTACAATTAGTGTTTCAAAATGTTTGAATGCATTTGCTTCTTCTCTATCTTGTAATTCAAAATCTTTTTTGATCGCCCAGCGAGCCACTTCGCTTTCAATACGGCATTTGCTCGTTTCAATGTTCACAGTGAGCGTTTTTTCTAATCCAGGAGTCAATACCGTAACCGTGTGCTCTCCTTGAAAACGTTCGGCCATCTTCTGCTGCATTTCACTGAATTTATTTGTTTTCTTAAGCAGCCAAATCGGAAGCATAGTCGAGAAATAATTAATCGTCACATGATTATCCTCTTTGTCTTTTCCTTTAAGTATGTTGTAATAAGCAATTGAAGCTAAAAACATTACATAAGGAATATCAGATTCAGTTTTATTATGTAACTTATTAATATGGATATTGCCTAGCACGTGTTTCTCTGCTGCGTCTCCTACTAAATAATACTTTTCTACTCCTTCGATTGTTGTAGAAATCAGTAAATTTTGAAGAAGTAATTCCGGTTCATTTACACTTGAAGGAAAATGACCCTCTGCTTGATCTTTTGTGATTTCTACTACGTTTGTAGGAATTTCATAGTAATAACCATCCACTAGCGTTTGAAAAATTGAGTTACCAAAATCAACGTTTTGACGTTTGATATCCATCCTTGTTTCTCCCCTTTATCTTTTCGTGACAACACTAATAAGTATATATTTTCCTCATTTGTTTGTCTAAGTATTTAAATAATTTATGTTATTCTAAATTGACAATTAATTAATTTTAGACGGCTAATGTAATTGAAAAGCAATTGAAATGCTTCTTTTTACCAGTACCCATTTTTACAGGGAATGTAACATGTGACGCTGTGACTTCCCCTTAATTTTTTTGCAATATAAGCCATTCAATCACCAGCTAGAAGCAGCCATATACATGAAACCTACGTTCACCCTAACAACAAAAAAACCCGAACCATCAATCAGATTAATAGTTCGGATTTAACATCAACTAAAATATTTTTTCCAGCCTCTCGGCTTTTTTATTTATTAATAACGCCATTTGTCTTTTTTTCTTTGCGGATTTTCTAGCAGTTTACTAAAGCCTATTTCTTCAAGGCCTTTTTCTAACGTCGCTTTTGTTTTAATTGTTCCAAAATCCACGCCTAAATCCACAACGGTTTGCGCGATTTCCGGACGTATTCCGGTAATCATCGTTTTAGTGCCGATAAGCTGTAAGGCTTTTACAATTTGAAAAATATTGTCCGCTACCATCGTATCGACGATAAGAACACCGGAAATATCAAATATTAAATAACTCAGCTGCAGCTGAGCGCTTTTTTCTAAAGCCGTTTCCATAATAAGCTGCGAACGATGCGTATCAATTTGTCCAACGATTGGCATCACAGCGATTCCTTCAGAAAGAGGAACGATGGGAACTGATAATTCTTCTAGCGCTGCATAAGCGCGTTTTATGGTTTCCGTATTATGTTCTTCGTAGATTTCAACAAATATATGATTAAGCTCATCAAGCATCGGATCAATTTTTTTACTTACATCAAGCATCGTAATAGGAGCAAACTGCTTCTGCTGCAGCTCTTCTGTAAAAACACCCCATATCACTGTTCGAAACAGCGTAAGTGATTTTAACGTTTGACTCAAAGAAAGTCCGTTTTCCACAGCCACTTTTCCTATATCTGTACCCCACTGAACGATTTTCTTTAAAACGACCGAGCGCTCCTCGAATAACGACGCGCCTAAATACTCAATGAGTTCTGCTCTCCATTTTAAAACTTCGCTTTTTTCGTGGTAAACCAGCTTCCGCTTATATTCTGAGTCCATCAGATCAGAAAATTGTATCGCTAATTCCTGTTTATTATCGATAATTTTCTTCCCTATATATAACAACTCATCCCTCATTTTTTTCTTTATCTCCTTTAGTTAGCAGAATTAACGATTACATTTTATAACAATAGTTATATCACATATAATATAAAAATATAACCGAAATAAAAAAATTGTTAGGCCCTCCCTATTTACTTTTACCCCTATTCTTCTAATCGGTATACCTACCATAAAATGATTGAAATTTCAGCGTTTGGGTAAAAAACTACTATGAATTTATTTCTATACTTATAAGGGGGCTTTTTCAATGAGCAAACATAAAGGAACCGTTAAATCGTTCAACGAATCAAAAGGATCTGGATTTATTACACCCGAAGAGGGATCAAAAGAAGTGTTCGTTCACTCCAACGCGATCGACCGTGAGGAATATAAAAACCTGGCAGAGGGACAAAAAGTAGAGTTTGAAATTCATAAAGGAGCTAAAGGACCCAGCGCTATAAAAGTACATCCAGTTGACTGATAGAGTGGTTATTCATGTAGTATTGATTACCAAATATAAAGTTGCTGGAAGATTTCCCTATCAATCTTTTTGAACAAAAAACACCTCTTAGACTTTTTCCTAAGAGGTGTTCATTTATATTATTTCTATTAATGTCGGCCGGTCTGCGCTTGGGCAATAACCTTTCCGTCTGAACTATAAACAAATACAACGGCTAAGGAATTGTACGGGTCTTTATCCCATAATTGACTTGTATAACATGACGTCTCCCCTTTGTTTACCATGCCGTTGCCACCGGAACTGTTACAGAATGTTCTAGCATTAGAGGAACTCGAAGACCCTTCATATCTGTACGTTCCGACGTTTGCATACCCGTTGTAAGGGGAGTTATTATAAAATTTTACATATCCCCATGCTGTATGGCAATAAGCGCTTCCTTTTAACTGCACATAACCGATTTTTACACCGCTTTTATAAATATACTTCGTTTCATAAGTGATGGGACTTTTGCTTGCACATCCTGTTGTGTATGGATTTGAACCATCATACGATAATGCAGATGCCTTACCCGTAGGTCCAACGCCAAGAAATAAACCAAAAATCAGGAAAAAGAGAACTCCGATATTAAAGACTTTCTTCATCAAAAACCATCCTCCTTTATTTCGTTGACAAACACAACTATCATTTTATTTTAATTTTCAGAATTTTACATCAAACTATACTACTGTTACATCATAATAAATAGCCGTGTTTTTCTGGAGGAATATGGTTTAAGCTAGTTATTTTTGCTGATAAGGCCTGCCATCCTGATGAGCTATATAACAGATTACTTTCTATTGGGCCCGCAACATAAAGCATGAGAATATAAACAGGCACAACAAACAAAAAAGCGCGTTTTGAAAAAGAGAATTCAAAATGCGCTTTTGCTATTTTATACGGTTAATCTTTTCGTGTTGGACAAAATGTTTACTACTAATCTGCTGCTGAAGCTATCTTGCTTAAAAGTACACTTTTTCTCAGCTATCACTATCCGCATGCGTCGAAACTTGCCAAGTTACTCCGAATTTGTCTGTTACTTGTCCATATAACGGGCTCCAAAAAGTTTCTTGAAGCGGCATGATTACTTCGCCGCCTTCTTGAAGCTTTGCGAATATTTCTTTCGATTTTTCCGCATGATTTACCGTGATAGCTAAAGTAACTTGTGATCCAAGCTGATAAGGCTGACCCGGAAGCGTATCAGAAAACATCAGGTCAGTATTGCCAACTTTTAAATGTGCATTTAATATACGGTCTTTGGCTTCTGCTGGAATAGGAGACTCTGGGTTTTGGGGCATTTCCCCAAAAGTTTGAACACTAATCACTTTTGCATCTAACGCATTCTTATAAACTCTAACTGCTTCTTGACCATCACCATTCAAAACTAAATAAGGATGGATTCCTAAAATCATACTGAGCACCTCTTTTTATATTTTGTGTTACTATTTCCTTTCTATTTATACAACAACTTTATTTCTGTATCCTGCTCTATCCGACAAAACAATTTCTAAAATGATGCGTTTTATTTTTGCTTAACATCCCAGGAAGTTTATGATATCCATAACAAACTAACTCTTGAGTATTTTCTCAAATAAAAAGCTACCTCGCTCCAATGCCAATGAAATGGTATGCTCCCCTTATAGTAGACAAATAAAAGAAAGCAACCTATTCTGTCTACTATGGAGGGGATTTTTTATGG
>NZ_JAWRXD010000254.1:0-354 GCF_046535215.1 Priestia sp. SIMBA_032
GGCCAGCGCTTCTGGCTCGTCGTCTACCCGCGCATGATCACTTCACTGCGCCATGTCTGGGATCACCCGGACTTCAAAAAGGGGGAATGATGGATCACCCGTACCCCATCGAAGAGCATGACGCTCGCCGCATGTGTGGTGATCCGCAGGCACTGGCATACGAGTGGATCAAGGGCTATGCCGCGAACCTCAGTGCGCGGGCGGAAGACGACACGTATAACCGTCGAGGTGGCATCACCGCCGAAGAGCTGATCGAGACAGCGATGACGCATTTGCCTACCGAAGATGATAGCAACCGTTGGGGTGACTACCTCATACGTGGCGGCACCTTCGAAGGCGAGAGCACCGACCCGG
>NZ_JAWRXD010000255.1:0-354 GCF_046535215.1 Priestia sp. SIMBA_032
GCTACCTGCCTGATCCGTTCGCCGTGCATCGGGCGAACGAGAGCCTCATTCCTTTTCAGCCGGATTTCATCACCGAGCGAAGCGGCGAATTGCTGCGCGCGATGTATGCGGAAGACTTCGATGCATTCGGCTATGACCGAGCGTTGCCAGGGGCCAAGGAGAGCTTCTCCGAAGAGCAGGCCGATGTTGCGCTCAAGGCCGTGCATCTGCTGCGCGCCCGGCACACGCAGCTCGGCGAGCGCTCGGAGCGGTTGGCTGCACTTGCGCAAGCCGTCCGCGAACGTGACACAAGAATCGCAGTGCTTGGAAATGCTGCGTCTGAGCGCGACGCTACACGAGCGCAGCGCGACGCGT
>NZ_JAWRXD010000256.1:0-353 GCF_046535215.1 Priestia sp. SIMBA_032
TGGTATGACATCTTGGAAGAACACATCTGTAACAGGGATAATTCCTACGTTTGAAATGAGCACAGTATACGTTAATACATCCCCAACGGCCCCAGTTGCAACATCAACTGTTTTTGTTGCAGTTACTTCACCAGGAGGAGGTAACGGTATTGTAACTACCGTTGTATTACTTGAATTCGTTGTTGTTACAGGTGGCTGTAAAGGATTTAATAAGAAAGTGGCTGTAGCAGATGCTGTATTTAATACTGCTCCACGTGTAGACGGTGCAACTACCGTAACTTGGAACGTTACTGTCAATGATGTTCCAGCTGCAATATTAGGAAGCGGGAAACCAACATTTGGGTCAAATCCAG
>NZ_JAWRXD010000257.1:0-353 GCF_046535215.1 Priestia sp. SIMBA_032
GCTAATATTACTTCTTGTACCGTTTCATCATGTAGTCGCTTTAAGAGTTGCGGGATATTAATGTCTTCCGGTCCAATTCCCTCCATAGGAGAAATCGCACCACGTAACACATGATATACACCTTGATACTCTTTCATTTTTTCCATCGCGATTACATCTTTCGGTTCTTGCACGACACAAACAACTGATTGATCTCGATGCGAATCATTACAAATATAACAAGGATCACGATCAGTAATATGTCCACATACAGAACAATACGCTAAATCTCGCTTCGCATTTACAAGTGCTTTCGCAAAACCTAACACATCATCTTCTTTCATATCTAATACGAAAAATGCCAATCGAACCGC
>NZ_JAWRXD010000076.1:0-667 GCF_046535215.1 Priestia sp. SIMBA_032
TGCCTTAATTCATAGACTACTTGCGCTTTGTCTTGTTTTGTGATTTTTCCTTGTTTTGAACTAAGGCATTTAACTTTTTTAAGTACTCATTTTCCATCTCAAGCTGTTTAATGCGTGCTTCAAGTGCTTCGACTGACCCTTTAGCTAAAGGTTGTTTTAATTGTTTATTTGAATCTTTTTTCATGGATGGACGCCCCTTTTTCTTAGATTGAAGGGCATCAATTCCTTGTGTTTCGAGCTGTTTTTTCCAAACAGAAATCGTTGAAGGGGCAGGAATATTAAAGATAGCTGCCGTCTCAAATAAGGACATACCGTTTTCAATCATAAAGTTTAGTACGTCTAGTTTAAATTGTTGTGTGTAATTTGTACATCGTTTTAGAAAAGCTTCCAGACCATTCTGTTTATATTGGTTTACCCAATTCAAAATGATTGTGTCACTTATACCGAGCGATCTACCCATTTCTCGATAACTTTCATTTCCGTTCAAACAACGTAGAACGATTTGTATTTTTTCATCAGCTGTAAATTTAGCCATAGAAAAACTGCACCTCCAATTGTTAGACTGTGTCTAACAATTGGGGTGCAGTTCATAGATGACTTTTAGAACGCTCTTTTACTATTAAATTAAATAGAGAAGAATAAGAAAAGTGGTACTTACATATAGTAG
>NZ_JAWRXD010000258.1:0-352 GCF_046535215.1 Priestia sp. SIMBA_032
TCGCTATTTGCATTTGCAAATCCATCTTTGTCACCATCTAAACCTATTCCGCCAAATAGAGAAATTGTATGGGGGAGAGTATCGTTACTATTAACAGGTCCAGCCCATATTTCTGGTTTGAAATAAAGGGAAATGATGGCATCTGGTTTTTTTGGAATATCTTTTCTTACGCCCCGTATATTTCTTTCATATTGATCCATTGCAGCTAAGTAATACCATGGAATGCCTGAAGACTGCTCGGTTTCTTTATATAGTGCCATGCGCTTTTCGTATATGCTTTGCTGATTATCTTCACCGTAAGCGATGTTTTGGTGGAGAAGAAAACAAATAGAAAGCAAAAGAGAAATTTTTC
>NZ_JAWRXD010000259.1:0-351 GCF_046535215.1 Priestia sp. SIMBA_032
CGATAGCAGCGACGAGCGGATGGACGCCGTGACGCCGCCATGCTCCGACGTCGGCGTCGCCAGAAGCGAATCAAGGATGGAAGCTCTGACTGACATGATGGAGCCACGCGTGTTGAACATTGCTATGCGGGCCGCTATGGGGACGACGGCTGCTTCCCGTGTATACGGGGAAAAAGGTGTCGGACTTGATAGTTGCTTGCGCCCGTGTTGTCCCCAGGCCACACGAACGAAAGCGGAGACATTCGCCGGCTTTGCCACGCGCGGTAAGTCTGCCCGGGGCTAGTCGCCTTCGGCGACGGGCTCGTTGCGCAGTTGAAGATGGGTTCGCTGCGTCCCGGACGAGCCGACAAT
>NZ_JAWRXD010000260.1:0-350 GCF_046535215.1 Priestia sp. SIMBA_032
GGCGCATTATAGAGGTAAAGCCTTAGCCCAGAAGGCCCTTTTCATGCCTTCACACTTTTTTGACGCCTCGACCTGCACAGTGAAGGCTCATCCGATTTTCCCTTTCGCCCGCCCATCCCTGCGGGCTTTTTTATGCCCGCGTGATGGTTGCTCTCGATTTTACCGGAGTGCAGCATTTGCCAATCGCACTAGCGAAAGCCATTCACTGAAATCGACGTGCCCAGCGTGCAGAAGGGAAGCAGCATCATTGATAGCTCGAGAATATGCATCCTCGCAAAGCGATCTGCCTGAATAGGCCTTCTTCCATAGATCTACTGCATACTGCCTACGCTCCAGCTCACTCCTTCCAC
>NZ_JAWRXD010000261.1:0-349 GCF_046535215.1 Priestia sp. SIMBA_032
GGATGAAATAAAGAATTACTCAATCCTAAAAAAATAGATAAAATTGCATATGGAATAAATCCTTCTATAAATAGAAAACCGAGCATTAATAATGCATTACTTGCCATAGAAAATATCATAATCGGCTTTCTTCCATATATGTCAGCAATTCTCCCTCCTATAAGTGAACCAAAGCTTGCAGCAATTGGAGAAAGCGCCATAATAACCCCAACTTCCAACAACGAATCTACCTTATCTTTTAAATATAATGCAAAAAAAGGCATTAACATCATCATTGCAATTCCATTTAACGTCTCTCCAATAAATCGAATCCATACGTTACGGTCCATCTCCCTTAACTCACGCCACG
>NZ_JAWRXD010000262.1:0-348 GCF_046535215.1 Priestia sp. SIMBA_032
GTACCTGGGTAGATGTCGTAGATGAACACATGCAGAGCGTGGGTATTGGAGTGCCTGGTGAATTGATCATTCACGGACACGGCGTGGCGCAAGGCTATGTCAGCGACCCCGTGCGCAGTGCGGCCTCATTTTTACCCGCACCGGATGGTTTGCGCTGCTACCGCACGGGAGACCGTGTCCGCTGGTTACCCGATGGCCGCCTGGACTTTATTGGCAGGCAGGATGACCAGATAAAAGTACGTGGTTTCAGGATCGAGCTAGGCCCCGTCCAGACGGCGCTACAGTCCATTGAGACCGTTCATGAGTCCGCTGTGGTCGTTGTTCCGAAAGGACAACAGCGCAGCATCG
>NZ_JAWRXD010000263.1:0-348 GCF_046535215.1 Priestia sp. SIMBA_032
TGTGTCTTATATTTATAAAGAGCGGAGACTATCTTTCTTTATAAAGCCAGACCCCTGCCTTTTCTTTGTTATGAGACTAGAGGCGGAGGACTGGCTTTTTTTATTATATTAGTAATGCTTTTCGCCAAATTGGTGAAAATATTTATATACGAGAACTAACGTTGGGGTGATTATTTTGAAGAAGCAACACGATACAATTATCGTTTTAGATTTTGGAAGTCAATACAATCAGTTAATAGCACGTCGAATTCGTGAGTTCGGTGTATACAGTGAACTTCATCCACATACAATTACTGCAGAAGAAATTAAAGCAATGAATCCAAAAGGGATTATTTTCTCTGGTGGACC
>NZ_JAWRXD010000264.1:0-348 GCF_046535215.1 Priestia sp. SIMBA_032
TGGTCATCCATGCCATCAGGTGCGGAGCCGGCACATTGAGTGCATGCAGAATGGCAGCGAAGTGCTCAGGATCCTTGATGATCTTTGCGTAGCCATGCGCCATGAAGCCGTAGCCGACGATGACGCGCAGCGGTAAGGGTGACCAGCGTTGAAGGCGGTCCGCTAACAGCGCAGGGTTCATTAGACTCGTGATGGAGCGGATGATAGTCATGCTCAAAGGCCTTTTTCGGAAAACGATAAACATGACGCAAGCTCGGGTTGCTGCCGGGGCGCGACCGATTGCATGCCGATACCCAGTAAGTCCCGGGAAAAGGCCGACTGGTTACACCGCTTCTACGATTCGTGGCA
>NZ_JAWRXD010000265.1:0-346 GCF_046535215.1 Priestia sp. SIMBA_032
GGGTCGAGCCCCCCCTACATCAAACGGAAAAACAGAGGAAGACAGTCATGACTGAGCGACTGGTTGACGTAATAGACCGTAGCGGCACTGTGCTGCTGTAGTGGCTAAGTTGTAATGTCCGCTTCTGGCTAAGTTCAATTGTCCGCTTTCGCGCCGCGTAAGCTTCCCAGCCGCCGGTTGTCCGGCACGGGGAGGTTCGATGGCAGTAACAGAACGGATA
This sequence comes from Priestia sp. SIMBA_032, assembly GCF_046535215.1. Lineage (NCBI taxonomy): Bacteria > Bacillati > Bacillota > Bacilli > Caryophanales > Bacillaceae > Priestia > Priestia sp. SIMBA_032. Next base: position 221 of record NZ_JAWRXD010000265.1, read on the forward strand.
ACGATGTCGATGCGAGAGCTGGACAGATTCAAGGTCATTCAGGATGTGGCAGACGGCAAACTCAAGCCATCGCGGGCGGCCGAGCGACTCGGGCTGACAACGCGGCAGATTCGGAGACTGGTCGGC
>NZ_JAWRXD010000266.1:0-345 GCF_046535215.1 Priestia sp. SIMBA_032
GATATGCAAGAGTTACAGGGAGATTTATTTTGGTTTCCTTCATTAGCATTAGAACAATTTAGTGATCAAGCAAAAAGAGAAGTTATCCATGCACATATAAAAAATATAATGGTGATGTTGGAAGAGAAGTGGGGAAACTCACAATAAACAGAAAGTTCTTATTATTATGAGTAGTATGATATTGACCTGTGCATGAGCGTATTATATCATGATAGTGTCCTAGTTTTTATTTTTTATATAATTTATCACGAGGGGACAATTTCTGATAGAGGGGGGAAATTTTCGTGAGCGAGAAAGAACATCGCGTGTCAAGAAGACAATTTTTAAATTACACACTCACAGGGG
>NZ_JAWRXD010000267.1:0-345 GCF_046535215.1 Priestia sp. SIMBA_032
AGCGTGACCGCCAGGTTGTGCTCCTTGGTGTGGTCCGCCTCGTTCGGAACCAGGACCTCGAACGTCGGCCTGGTTCCGTCTTCGTGGTCGCAGGAGCCGGCGTAACATGCGTGGACCGTGCCGCCCGGATGCAGACGGAGCCAGATCGACGTGTCGACGGTGATGTGAGGCGGGCGGATGTCGGGCATGGAGCACGCGGGGAACCAGGGGGCGCAACCGGCGAGGAGAGCCGCCGCCAGGACGCCGATCACAACGGACGCTCCGCGCCGACTACGCAATGGTTGCCCCATCCTCATTGATCGAGTCACCGCGGTACACGTGGATTTCTGTTGGGGTGCCTAGCAT
>NZ_JAWRXD010000013.1:0-103780 GCF_046535215.1 Priestia sp. SIMBA_032
ATAGACACGGGTATGATGTTGCAATTTCCTCGGGTCTCTTAGGTATGGAAATGCAAGGAGCCATGACCATATTTGCCCTCAATTTAAAACGAATTATGACATTATTGAAAGAAACAAAGTGAAAAGTTACATAAGTTACATAAAGAAAGGAGACTTTCCGTTCATGAATGAACAGAAAGTCTCCTTTTTATTTTGCCATACTGATATGAGGTTAAAAAACGAAAGTTTTTCAGTGGCCTCATAAAACCTTCTCTTTTTTTATTTGTCTTTATTTCCTTCTCTTTAGGATCATGCTCCCACTGCTCTTCATTATGTTCTACTTTAGCCCTTGTTGGGACATCTTTAGATCTCTGGTCTATTTCATAGAAAATATAGGCGACTAGACCAATCCCTAACATATAAAACATACTAAGATTAGTAGTGCAGACCAAGGCATTGGTTAGCACTACTATTTTTTATATAGTAGAAGTGAAGAATGGGTCGTGCTCTTTTTGGGATCTTGAATCCGTATATAAAACTGACCTTCTTCACTTACCTTATTTGAATCAGATTTTAGTATGTTGGATCCAGCGAGATCGTGTATAAGAAATGGGAATCGATAAGAGTAAGCTGAAGTCTTCAATGAAATTGAATTATTTGGAGGTAAACATGAAACATGCAATCGCCTTTGATGTGAGTATGAGTAAGAGTTATGTAGTGATTTATAATGGTTTAAAAAAGTGTATTTTTGAAGGTGAAATTAAGCATACCAAACCTGAGTTTGAGAAGTTGAGGGAACGAATCAACGAACTTATTGAAGGGTATGGAGAACAGCCCAATATTGTATTTGAATCCACTGGTGTATATTCTCGACAATTAGAACGTTTCATGCAAGAAAACAATTACTCTTATTGCGTTCTAAACCCTTTGGAAGCTAAGAAACAATGCGATTCATTAAGGATTAATAAAACAGATAAAAGTGATGCACACAAATTAGCTTTAACCCACTTTTCGATCTCCCGTAGGGAGACGCAAGGAACGGACAGCCTCTTTCATCAATTAAAATCACTTTCTAGATTTTATAGTGAGCTTGATGATGAATTAACAGTTATACGCAGTCGCATGCATAAAGTAATTCAGTTGACGTTTCCAGAGTTGGAGAAACTCTTCACAAGGAAATCTGAATTATTTCTAAATATTGTCCAATTGTTTCCACATCCCGATCATGTTCTTGGACTATCAAAAACAATTATCAAAAATAAAATACGTGCCAATACAAGTAAGAATATCTCAGCAGCGACCGCAGAAAAGAAAGCACTGGCACTAATGGAAGCATCCCAGCAGTCCTATCCAGCAGTTTCTTCTGCAGATGTATTATGCGAACAACTAAAGTCATATGCTAGACGTTACCAAGAACTTCTCCAACAGAAGGAACAATGTATCAAGGATATGGTCCATTTAGCAGAAAAACGTAGCGAGTATCAGGTGATACTGAGTTTTCCCGGGATTGGATCTAATACAGCTGTCCGCCTAATGGCCGAAATCGGAGACATCCACCGTTTTGGGAATAACAAACAGTTGAATGCTTTTGCAGGTATTGATATACGCAGATTTCAGTCAGGAAAAACCTTTTTTAAAGACAAAATTAATAAGCGTGGTAATAAACACTTGCGAAAACTGCTGTTCATAATCATTCAGAACATGATTAAACAAAGACGTTTCGGACACAATCATATCGTCGAGTATTATGACAAATTAAAAACGCACCCCTATAACAAATGTCATAAAGTTGCGTCTATCGCCTGTGTGAATAAGCTTTTGAAGAACCTCTTCTTTCTTATTACACACAATATGAACTATGATTACAGGTTGGCCACCAAATCATAGTTTTTTACATAATAACATATTCCATTGTCCTAGTAAAAAAATCTAAGTTGGCTAGGTTTATTTGGTATACCCAAAATTCAGGCACTTTTCTCCAAACTTTTATGAAAACCCTATTATATACCTTACCTTCTAAGACAATAAAAAACAAAGAAAAAATTATTGACTAATCGTAAGAAAAAAGAGTACATATTCCATGACCATCTAAAGATCACCTACTGCGGTACATTTTCTTTTTTATTTCTAGAAGTAAACAGGCAACCTTGCTGCGGTACCTACATAGTATCTAAGGAATCACTACTTCCCTCATTAATCAGTATCTATTTATTTAATGTTACCGCTTATCTTTGCGCCAGAACCCTTATTCTTTACTCGTTTCTTAATCCTAGATTATAATAAAATTGGTTATATTCAGACAATTTTAACTATTTTACACCTTAATTTAAACAGGAAGGATGATTAATATGAAGAAAAGAACACTTGGAAAATCCGATTTAGAGGTTTCATCTCTTGGTTTAGGCTGTATGGGCATGTCTGATTTTTACAGTGGACGAAATGATGATCAATCAGTAAAAACCATTCATCGTGCCATCGAACTGGGTATCAATTTTCTTGATACAGCAGATATGTACGGCGTTGGCCAAAATGAAAAATTAGTTGGTCAAGCTATTAAAGATCGACGTGATCAAGTTATTATTGCAACAAAGTTTGGGAATGTAAGAGGGGAAGATGGATCATTTTTAGGAGTTAATGGCCATCCAGACTATGTAAAACAAGCTTGTGATGCAAGTCTATCCCGCTTAGGAGTAGATTATATTGATCTTTATTATCAGCATAGAGTAGATCCTAATGTTCCAATTGAAGAAACAATTGGTGCGATGGCTGAATTAGTTCAAGAGGGAAAAGTACGCTACCTTGGCATGTCTGAGGCAGCTCCTCAAACGATCCGCCGTGCTTATACAGTACATGAAATAACGGCTATTCAGACGGAATATTCACTATGGAGCCGAGATGTCGAAGACGAAATTTTACCTGTTATCCGTGAGCTTGGAATTGGATTTGTAGCCTACAGTCCTTTAGGAAGAGGCTTTTTAACAGGGCAAATTCAAACATTTGAAGACTTGGCAGAAGGTGATTATCGTCGCTTTTCTCCTCGCTTTCAAGGAGAAAACTTTACAAAAAATTTAGATCTTGTGAATCAAATTAGAGAATTAGCAAGAGAAAAAGACTGTCAGCCTTCACAGCTGGCACTTGCTTGGATTCTGTCTCAAGGTGATGATATTGTCCCGATTCCAGGAACAAAACGAATTCAATATCTAGAAGAAAATATTGGAGCCCTTAAAATTCAATTATCCAAAGAAGAACTTTATCGTATTAATAAAGTAGCCCCAAAAGGTGTGGCAGCAGGAGAACGTTATCCGGATATGGGCAGTGTTAATTTGTAAGGTTCTGGTGCAAAAACATTCACTAGAAACATAGAGATCCTGTTCCCTTTAATATAGATGATTATATAGTAAAAAGAGGAGGTTTCCCTTCTCTTTTTTATGTAGATGTAGTTGTGTTTACTCATTTTTAGAATCTGAAATATATGCCTTACTACACTGCCAATGCTCCTTATTACAATCTCCTTTAGAAGTTAAGGTATCCGTTGATTGCTCTTCTATTACCCTCTAATGATTACCTACTGCTGACTGTTCTATAATAGTGAAGGTACGAAGTCTCCGAGGAATAAAAACTCGTATCTCCTCCTCCTTATATCCAATTTGCAACATTTTCTCATCTTGTATAATGGGTCGTCTAAGTATAGTAGGATGGGTCCTTAACAATTTATATAGCTCTTGTAACGAAAGTGTATCTATCTCTATATTTAACTTTTGAAGTATCTTTGACCTTGTAGAAATAATTTCATCTGTACCCTTTTCTGTCATGCTAAGAATGCTTTTGATTTCATCTTCCTTAAGAGGATCATGTGATATATTTCTCTCAATATAATCAATTTGATTTTCCTCAAGCCAAGCCTTTGCTTTTCGGCAAGAAGTACAACTTGTTGTCGTATATAGATTAATCATTTTTTACACCTCATCGATATTTCTTTTCTCTTCGAAATATTTAATTAATGAATCGTGTTTAAACCAGGAACTCATGCTATATAGTGTTACAGAAATCAGGTTTAATTGCTATTCCACTAGATGCAGCAAGAATACCCGGATCTTCACCTTTGCGCATTTTCCATAGCTTCGCTGCAACTACGGATTTGGCAACGAGTGATTGGTATATATATTTTTACATTAACTAATCATAAATAAAATTAACTTTAACGTCAACGTTATCTTCATCCCATAATAGAGAGCTGTATAGACATAACTGATGTACGTATAGTTTAGAGGTTAATCTTTAGAAACATAATATATTAAATACGGTTCTAGATTTTCACTCAACTTAGGAAAGTGAGACAGTATATCTAATATAGAAACAGGAAAGAACACTGCACCAATTTCAGTGAGTGTTTTTTCTGTTGTACATATTGGCTAAAAGTTGCTGCCTAATGGTAGGCTACATTCATTTACTTAGTAACAGGTAGGACAGCTCCTTTATATTTGTCTGTAATAAAGTCTTGAATTTCTTTAGAGTGTAATACACTCATTAACTTTTTAATCTTATTCGAATTCTCGTCTCCTTTTCTAACAGCAACAATGTTAACATAAGGGGATTTAGATCCTTCTAAGATTAAAGCATCTTTATTAGGAGTTAAACCAGAATCTAAAGCATAATTAGTATTAATTGCAAAAAGATCAGCTTCGTTATTTTCATAAGCTTTAGGTAACAGCCCAGGGTCAATAGGAGATTTAAATGTAATATTTTTTGGGTTTTTATCGATGTCCTTGATAGACGCTGTAACTTTATTTACTCCCTTTTTAAAGGTAATTAAATTTTCTCTCTCTAATAGCATTAGAATTCTTCCCTGGTCTGCAGAATTACTGCTGATTTGAATAGTAGCATTTTTCTTGATATCTGATACCTTTTTATAGTTTTTAGAATAAATTCCAAATGGTTCAATATGAACAGCACCTGCATTTACTAAGTTATATCCTTTTTCTTTATTCTCACTCTCAAGGTATGGTACATGTTGAAAATAATTTGCATCGATTTCCTTATCCGCCAGTGCTTTATTAGGCATCACGATATCCTGGAATACCTTGATTTTTAAATCAAATCCTTGTTTTTTTAATAATGGTTTTGCTTTTTCTAAAATCTCAGCATGTGGTACATTAGCAGCCCCAATTACAATTGTTTTATTGTCTTGTTCAGTTTTGTTTCCACAAGCAGCCAAAATTAATATAAATAATGCTGTTACAATTAAGCTTATTTTTTTCATTGTTGTTAATTCTTCCTTTGTAGTTAGTATGTTTTTTAATCTTCTATAGGGTTTTCAGGTCCATTAAGTAATAACTGATAAAATGCTAAATCAAGCCATTGATTGAATTTGAATCCTGCTTTCTCTATTGTTCCTGAATGAGTGAAACCAAAATTCTTATGCATTATAATGCTTTTTTCATTTGTTGCTTCAATTCCACCAATTAACGTCATATACCCTTTTTCAGTTGCAATTGTGATCAATTCTTTTAGTAAAGAAGCTCCAATTCCTCTTCTTCTATATTTCCTATTTACATATATAGAGTGTTCTATTGAATATTTATAGGCAGGCCATGCCCTAAAAGGACCAAATGAAGCAAATCCAACTACTCTGTTGTCTTGTTCACATACTAATATTGGATAACCTTGCTCTATCTTTTGGTTATACCAAACAGCTCTGTCTTCAAGAGTTTCAGGTTTATAAGTATATACAACTGTAGTATTAAGAATTGCATCATTATATATATCTAGGATGTCCATTAAATCTTCTTTAGTTGCTTCCCTTATCATCTTTTCCTTCCTTTCAATACAAAGTTTATCTACATCTATTTTAAAGCGCGTCATTTAAAACGTAAAATTGAACTTTTTAACTGCGTGCTATAGAATAAAGTTATAACAAAACATCTGTTCATTAAAAAAGGAAGGTATAGATATGACACTTCAACAATTCCGATATATAGTGGAGATTGCCAAGCACAATTCTATGAGTAAAGCTGCGTCTGCGCTTTATGTGACTCAACCAAGTATTAGCAAGGCCGTGAGGGACCTGGAAAGAGAACTAGGAATTACTATTTTAGATAGGATAAATAAGGGTGTTGTCTTTACCAAAGATGGTACAGAATTATTATTTTACGCTAAAATGTTTTTAGAACAAATGGAGTCCGTAATTTATCATTTTAATAAAGAAAAGAAAGCAGACTTAACAAAGTTCTCTATTTCTTCTCAACACTACGGTTTTGCCATAGAGGCTTTTGCGAACTTAATGGATTACTTTGCTGAACGGAAATATGAACTGACGATTCGAGAAGGAAAGACCACTGATGTAATTGACGATGTTTATAAAAATAAAAGTATTCTTGGAATTTTATCTTTGACTGATCTAAATCGCTCCTTTTTTGAGCGCTATTTCGCATCGAAATCACTAAATTTTATTCCTCTTGCTACTTTAACTCAACACGTTTATCTCCGGAAGGAGCATCCTTTAGCTCATCTTAAATCCATTACCCTGGAGCAATTACACGACTATCCTTCTTTAACCTATCAAAAAGATGATTTAATGCTCTATTTTGCCGAAGAATCTATCGATATGTCAGGTATTGCAAAGGTAGTATACCTTAAGGATAGAGGAAGCATGATGAACTTACTATCGAATACAAATGGATATAATTTAGGAACAGGATGGGTGGGCTCTAATTATATCAGTTCGAATATTATTTCAATTCCCTTGAAGGAAAATAATTTAATTCAAGTAGGCTTGGTAAAACGTAATGATGTATCCTTCCCAGAAGAGATTCTGGTATATATAGAATTTTTGAAAATAGCTTTAAAAGAGTCTATATCTAAATAATATATAAAGATGTGACCATAATGACTTTAGATCTATATTCTTCCACAATACAGTATTTGTTTATGGGGAATGTCCAATGAACAAATTATTTAATCATAGGTGTCCGAGTAAAAAAGAGAAGGCTTTAGTCTTCTCTTTTTTATATAGTTGTCTTTGTTCATTTGCAGGATCTGAAGTATACGATTTTTCACTATGCTATTGTGTTGTATTAAGTTCTACTGTAGACATTGGGACATCTTTATTAGGTCCACCTCCAGCCTATAAAAACGAGCACATCTTACATAACTACCTACTCTTCACCCACTGCAGTAAGGGTTCTTTTTTATTTTTTAAGTGGGTAGATAAGCTCACTATAGTAGCTACATAGCATCTGAAGGGTTATTTATGACGTCATTTAGTAATCGGTTAGAGTTACTGCGTTAATATAAGTCTTATAAGTCCAGTGTAATCAACGTACAATGGATTGCAGAGTAGCTTAGTAGAGTGTAAATGTAATAGTAATATATTAACTTTAAGTTAAATTGTAAATTTTATATAAATTAGGTAATAAAAAGATTGTAAGTAATAAATTGGGGTTATATAATTACACTTGTATAAAAAAGGAAAAGCTGACTTGATGACAAGAAGCGCTAAAAAGGTTCTTCAGTATGATAGTAATTTGAATTACACGACACGGTACTCCATGTCTCTGTAAGCACTCAATTATTAAATACAGATAAGGAACTTTTTAAGCGCTTTTTATTTTCCTTTTTATTCAAAAACTACTCAATATGGAGGAATGGAAGATGGAAAAAATGTGTATGAATATGATGATGATGACGTGTATGGAAAGAATGATGTGTGAAATGAATAACATGAAAATGATGATGGATAAAGCATGCGATATGAATATGGAGATGAATATGGACATGGACCAGGTAATGTCTAAAATGCACAAGTGCAATGAAATGATGACATCCATGATGAGCATGAAGGAAAATTACTAAGTACATAAAAAGAAGCACCTTATCTTTTTTTAGATAGGGTGCCTTTTTATCCTATTATACAATCCAAAACAACTTTCAATTCAGAGATTGCTGCAATTTCCACTTTACCTAACACATCCATTTTCTTAATCTCACATGTAGCGTTGTCGTAGATCCATACAACTCGGTACTCTTCTCCTTTAAATAGGACCATAGTGCCTACTCGTATTTTTATCTCATCTCCCCCTAAGTTCTTTATGAACAACTGAAGATTTAAAAATACTAGATCCAGATAGACAGACGTCTTTTATACTGCTATCCATATTGGTCAAGATATCTTTATTTTCTGGCGTACAAATGTATCGAGCTCAAAAAATAGGCTATGTTAGTCCTCAAACTTTACCTATGTGACGTAATTAAACTTGCACCGTCTTTACGTCGAGAAAGCTGCTTATCAGGCAATCTAAATCGATGCTTTTCACTGCAATCTACCTGAGTGATTTCTCCATTGTAAATCGTAATATTTAATGATCCATACTGAAGTTTTTCTAATGCAGTCATTATATAGTTGATTTTTTGCTCGTCTACTTTTGCCACAGATACTTCCTTCTAATAGTTTTTTATAAATTTAGCAACAAATAATAAAATTACATATTCTTTGCTTGCTCACTTATTTGAATGACAAACACTTCGTTTAAAGACCACTAACAAAAAGAGGCCTTTCTTATACTGCTTTTTACTTAACGAATAAAATTTCTCATTTTTCAGTTATTTATATTTTTATAACACACATTATCCATATAGTTAAACTAGGTTTTGATTATCTAGGACAATCCTCAGCTTATAAAAACCAAGCACATATTCTATGACCATCTAATCATCACCTACTGCGGTAGCTACTTAGTATCAAAAGAATAACTACTTCGTTTGGTAATCAGTATCTATTTATTTAATGGTAATGATTAAATATGCGCGATGATATGTAAAAACTAAGCATTGCTATCTTATAAACACTGACATCAATAGAGGCTTTTTTTCATACTATATTTTGGGGGTGAGTAAATGGCAAGAGTAAGTTATCGAAGTGCAGACATTAACTTAATGGCAAGGATGATGCGAGCAGAAGCTGAAGGTGAAGGAAGACTAGGGATGTTATATGTCGGAAATGTAATTGTTAATCGTCTTGCAGCAAATTGTATAGACTTTAAAAATTTAAGAACCGTTTCACAAGTCATTTATCAAGTACAGGGGGGGAATTATTCGTTTGAAGCTGTTCAAAAAGGAAATGTATTTTATCAAAGAGCGAGAGGTGTTGAAAGAAGATTAGCAAAGAAGAATTTGGATTATTGGAGACAACATCCAGCGAAATTTGCTCTTTGGTATTTTAATCCACATGCCCCGTGCCCCCCAACATGGTACGGTCAACCTGCATCTGGTCAATTTAAAAATCATTGTTATTATGAACCAAAACCTGATACATGTGCTAGTGTTTATAGAGGCTAGGCCATCAAGGAGTTATGATTAATTCTGGAGTAGTATGGTGGAGCTGCGAATACAACATTTTAATCGTAGGTGTTGATAGCTAGCCCTATTTATTCAATGCAACTCCTATGGATCATGTAACAGTGGTCGGTTGAAAAAAACTTTGCCCCCCACCGTAGCCTATTTCTTTAATCTTTGTTTTGATGTATTTTTATCTAGCTTAATAAAAAGGGAACTTCCTCGTTAGCAGGTGTTCCCTTTTTTATATGAAACATCATAATTATTTATCTAAGAAAATACGATTACAAAATATGTACTTCAATTAAAGCTATGCTGTTTAGCTTCACTCTTAAATGGAGGACATCTTGCGATTTCTTGTCTATTTCATAAAAAAATAAACCACTAGGACAACCCCCAGCATATAAAAGTCAAGCACCTCTTACATCACCATCTACTGATCCCCTACTGCAGCAAGGGTTCTTTTTTATTTTTGAGTGGACAGGCAAGCTTGCTGCAGTAGCTACATAGTATCTAAAGAATTATAACTCCAATACCTAATTAGTATATAGTACAGCATCGCTACCGCGTTAATACAAGCTTTGTATGCGTAATGACGCTCTTCATGGAACCTGTAAGGGAGCTGAGCCGAAGAGGCGAAGGGGGCGACCGGATGCGTTGAGCTGAAATTATGCATAAATCAAGGACCAAAAATTGAATGAATGAAAGAAGGTATCAACATGAGAAAAACAAAAGGATTTACCTTTCAAAAAATCTTTCCTCCATCTCACAAACCATCTCTTACGAGACCTCGTCCCTTCAGGGCTTACTCCTTTGTTCCGTTTAGTCCACTAGCTATGCTTGACCCCACTATTCTGACCATAGGGGGGATTGTCTTAGGGATTGCCATTATCGAACGAATATTAGAGCGATGGGGTGTCATTGATCTTGTGGATCAGTTCGCAAAGGTGGTGTACTTTATCTTGCCTGTCACCTTCTATAGCGCCTTGATTTATTTTTTTGCGACCTTTATGTTTTGAGGAGGAATGTTCATGTTTGAAAAACTCAAAATGCGTGGCCAATTGATAAAAGCGTTTCGTACGGCAGAGATTTACCGGATGGTTAAACGTGGAGATCGTACCTCCTATCTGTTTCCCAAAATTCATCAAATCGATAACCATCGTACGTACACTCGGTACGCCTTTTCCTTACTAAATGGGATTGATCCTGAGCTTTTAAACAAAAAGAGATGGGCGTTACGCCAAGTATTAGGCAGCAATATTGAAGTGAATGGCAGCTTAAAGAACTTTAGTATTACGGTTCATCACAAAAGCCTACCTAAGATGCTCAATTATAGGTATGAAGTCATTCATTCTCATATTGAGAAAATGGAGCTTCCCGTATGCATTGGTCAAGATATCTATGGAAATCCTGTTTCATGGAATTTTGCCGATTTAGAAACCTTATTGATATCTGGCGAAATTGGAGCCGGAAAGAGCAGTCTCATGCGCGTTATCCTCACAACATGGGTGAAATATACGTCGCCTGATGATCTGCGATTAGTATTAGTCGATCTCAAGCGAGCTGATTTAGGGCTGTTTCATGGGATTGAGCATGTGGATGCGCTTTGTTTTGAAGCGAAAGACATGCGAAAACCTTTTGCCTTGTTACGAGCCGAAATGTATCGACGGGGTGATTTACTGTTAGAGCATGGCGTCACACACATTAGTCGACTTCCCTTTAAGCTACCTCGTATTGTTGTAGTTGTAGATGAGATGAGCATTATTAAGCGAGAAACAGACCTTGTAGAGATGATTCAACAGTTCGCCAGCCAAGGCCGTGCGTTAGGCGTTCATACCATTATTGCGATGCAGCGTCCTGACGCGGACTTATTAAATTCAGCATTAAAGGCGAACTTACGTGTGAGGATTTCGGGTCGGCAAGCCGATGCCACGAATGCAAAGGTTGCAGGAGTGCTAGGAGCAGAAGAAATTGATGCCGCAGCCAGGGGGCGTATGAAAATTAAAATTGATGAAGTCAAAGAGTTTCAAGCATATTTTTTAGATGAAGAAGCGTGTAAGGAAATGCTTTCTCCTTATAAAACACGGGTAAAAGATTCTGAACCTCAACTGGAGGTCGTATCACAGCCTATCTTTGGATTATTAGAGAAGGAGGAACAGCGATGAGCTTTCGGTTATCTCAGCGTGATAAAGACATCATTGGGTTTATCAATCAGTTTCGGGCTGTAGATCGAGACTCATTAGTGGAACTGTTCTTTAAACAGCTCAAATCGCCTATTAATGCCTGTAATAGTGTGATGATACGTTTATATCGATTAGGGCTGATTGAACGCACTCAGCAGTATTCTCCGACGGTATATTTACCTGTGGATGCGAAGATTAAAAAGAACTCTCAAAAAATATTACATTTCCTTTCAATTCTAGATATCTATAAACAAATGTGTACGTATAGTGCCCCTAAACAGGTTATTGTCGAAGATAAGCCCACAGGACGAAAAGGAGGCATTGAACCTGATCTCTTTTGTATCTTTAAAGGATCTCCGTTTTGGATTGAAATTCAGAGAAATCAGTATTCGGAACAGAAGATGCAGGCGAAGGTCAACCTCTATGAGGAGTTTTTCTTTTCGGATGAGTGGAATGACTTGCAATGGCAACCAGAAGGTCGATCACCTATCTTCCCTTCGGTTATTCTGATTACGCCTGTTCGGTATGCAGTGTCTTCAGAGCATATACGGATTATTCAAGTAGCAAGTATTCATGAACTGATGGAGAAATATAAGAGTTCTACTAAACAACAGAGGGAAGCAAAGCCGATAAAACAGCCCTCTTCTGGTGAGATTAGAATAAACTTAACCTAGAATGCTAAAAATGTAGCCCACAAAAAAAGCTCCTATCTAATTTTAAGCAAATGGAATAAGAAATCAGATAGGAGAAAGAAAAAGACACATATAAAAATATGCGCAAACAAAAGATAGATTCTAACATGTATGAAAGTAAACCTCTAAGTTATGTTTGCATGTAGGTTGGTATGGATAGATAGTGGGTAAAATTGATAAATGTAAAAAGATTTCTCCCTTCTCCTGACAAGGAAAGAAGAATCTTTTTACGAGCTGAAATGCATGATGAAACATGCCATACCGACCTAATGAATCGTAACATATCTTTATAACAATAATGAGGCAGTAGTGTTTCTTTTTATAACGATACTATTTCAGGTAGGTTACAGCATATATATAAATATATTCTTACTTTTTGTAATTTAAAAATATAGAGAGGAAGTTTAATAATTGATTAAAACAAGTATTAATTTAATGAAAGTTGTCATGGATACTACTATAAAGAGTAACTTAGTTATTATGAATCATTATCTTAATTCTAGGAAGATTGTTTTATCTAGATATAACAAGCCTTACAAGGGGTTTTTTTATGGAGTATATAGATAAAAAAGAATACAATACCCTACTTTTTTATAGGAACTAGCATATACATGGAAAAAGAATCCTTGGTGGAAATTCACTATCCCAAGGATTCTTCATTACATAGATTCAGTTAAGAGATATTATATTAAGTAGAGAAATAGTTCCTATCAATTCTTTTTTAGACTTGCAACTCTCCTATTTGTATCTCTACCTGTTTAACCAGTGCTCCTGCATGGATTAAATTTTCCGATTGGTTTATATCTTCTGATATGACTCGATCATCTTTTAGTGGCGGAACGTGCTGTCGAAGTAACTGATATGCAGCTTCTGTACCTCTTCCTGATTCTAAAGGCTTTAGAAAATCTAAACCTTGAGAACTGCACATCAACTCAATTCCAAGGACTTTCTCTGTATTCGAAATAACCTTCAATGCTTTCAAAGCAGCAGATGTTCCCATACTGACATGGTCTTCCTGTCCTGCTGTTGTAGGGATCGAATCGACTGAAGATGGATGGGAATATACCTTATTATCAGAGACTAATGCTGCCGCCACATATTGTGAGATCATATACCCTGAATTCACCCCACTCTTCTCAACTAAGAAAGGAGGTAATTCACTATGCTGAGGGGATAAAAGTCGAAAAACCCTTCTTTCAGAAATATTTGCTAACTCCGAGATAGCAATTGTTAAAAAATCCATAGCTAAAGCTACTGCTTCACCATGACAATTGGAAGAAGATATAGCAACCCCTTTTTCTCCTTCATGAAAAATCAGAGGATTATCAGTTGCTGAATTCATTTCCCTCTCCACCACGTCCTTTGCATAGTTCATAGCATCTTTACAGGCTCCGTGCACTTGAGGAATTGATCGAATGCTTAAGGCATCTTGGGTTCTATACTCCTTAAATGTCTCAGCAATTTTACTTCCATTAATAATTTTATGTATATTTGAAGTTGTTTTTTGTTGTCCTGGATGAAGCTTCACTTGGCTAATTCTTGGATCGAACGCATAGTAGGTTCCACGCAAAGCCTCAAAACTCATCATAGATATAATGTCGGCAGATTTGAGCAAATTCATAGCATCATAAATTGCTAAGGCTCCAATCCCTGTCATATCAACTGTTCCATTAATAAGAGAAAGTCCTTCCTTTTCATGCAATTCAAGTTCAGAAATACCTATGGACTGAAGGGCTTCTTTTCCACTCATGACTATCCCTTTGTATTTCGCTTCACCCATTCCAAGAAGAACTAAACTAATATGAGCCTGATGATTTAAATAACCTAAAGATCCTTCTTTAGGAACAATCGGTGTAACTCCTTTATTTAATAGTTTAATTAAAGCCTCCACTGTTTCTAGTCTTATACCTGAATAACCTTGTGAAAAGTTTTGAATCATCATAACCATAATAGCTCTGACCTGTTCTGTTTTTAAAGGCTCGCCTACCCCACAAGCATGGCTCATGATTAATTTTTTTTGCATTTCTTTAGACTCGGTTGTTGAAATTCTAACTTTTGAATTTTCTCCTACACCTGTCGTAATTCCATAGATAACTTGATTCTCTTCTACAAATCTCTCCACTAATTTCCTTGCTTGAATAATACACTTCTTCCTTTTCTCAGAGAGTTCTAGAGAAGCATGATGCCTAGCTACTGCTACCAGATCCTTAATGGTAAGGTTGTCTTCAATTACTACTTTCGTTTCTCTTACTTCAATCAAGGTTACTCCTCCTCAATGTGATGGTATTTAATCTGAAATTAATTTTTATTAGTAAATTTCTGTAGTCAGCTTTCCCTCTCTACAGTGCTAACCTTTTAGAATCTAATGTCTATATAAGAGAGCAAAAGCTGACCTTATTTTGTTTAAGCTTTACGATTCATAGAGTTTAGGGTTGTCTTATCTTCTACATGTAAAGGGTTATCATCTAAAGGGTTACTTGCTTCACTTAGAGAAAGAGATTTTGTTTCAGGCGCCCACATAATTGAAACAATAGTACCTAATAATAAAATCGCGGACATTCCAATCATTGTTGCACCTAATCCCATATTATTTAAGCTCAAAGGCAGTAGAAACGTTCCAACAGCAGATCCGATCCGGCTGAAAGCTGTCAAAAAACCTACTCCCGACCCGCGTATTTCAGTTGGAAATAGTTCAGCAGGATATGTCAATGTTAGATTCGAAGCTGCTGATATAATGAAAGTAAACATTAAAAACAAAGTGATAAGTAAAATATCAGGCCTCTGTAAAATACTCAGCATAAATAAACTTAGGGTCATCAATGCAAACGTTCCAATGGTAAAACTTCTCCGAGAAAGTTTTTCCATAAGCCAAAGTCCAACCAACGATCCAACAATTAGAAATATATTTAGCCAAAGATCTACTGTAAAATTTTCAGATAATCCCATGTTTTTTAATATTGAAGGTAAAAAGGTATAAATAGCGAAATAAGGAATAACAATGCAAACATAAAATATCCCTCCAAAAGTAGTGCGCCTCCAAATTTGTTTGTTAAAAAGTGATAGGTATCCTTGGTTTTGCTGATGCTCTGTTATCTTTTCATCAATTTCTGCATTCACCCCAATGTATTTTTTAACAATCTTGCGTGCCTCTTCATTACGTCCCATGCTAATAAGCCATCTTGGTGATTCAGGTGTACCAATTCTTAATAGCAGTACGATAACTGCAGGAATTGCCGATGTAGCAAGCATCCATCGCCATGATTCGTTGTCATTTGAACCTAAATAGTGGCCGACTATGGTCGCAGCAACATACCCAACTGTCCAGAGTACATTTAAAGAAGCTAGTAAGATACCCCGATATTTTCTAGGCGCAAATTCTGCAAGTAAGGTGGAGCCTACCGCATAATCACCCCCTAGAGCAAATCCTATTATTAGACGTAAAATAAATAGCTCTACTGGACCGTTTACAAATAACTGTAGAACAGAGGCAATGGCAACTACTAGAAAATTAAACAAATATATTTTCTGTCTACCTACACGATCGGATAACCCTCCAAGCACTAGACTTCCTAAAAAGAGGCCAATTAAAGCTGAGCTGCCTATTAGCCCTTCCCACATGGAATTAAGTTTCATTTCTGGTCCAATTAGAGCAAGAGCTATACCAATAATACCAAGAGCATAACCATCGGTAAAATTAGACCCAAAAGTAAGTGCAGTAATCTTTAAATGAAACTTATTAAGTGGAGCATCATCCATTTTAAATTTGTGTTCCGCCATAAGAAATTTACCTCTCCTTCAACTGGAGTAATATTCTAATAATTTTATTGGTAATACCTTGAAAAGGAGCTTGTATTAATTGTATTCTCCATTTACTTACTCTCAGAAAATCTAACTAAGTAAGATTTTAACCAAAGTTCAAAGTAAATGAAGGAATAAATAAGTAGCCAAGCGCTTTTTTGAGAAAGCCTTGGCTTTTTCTTATGTTTCAAAAATTTGTGTGATATTGATAAATGAAAATCTTGGATATCCTGTAGTAATAAGTTGATAAAAGAAAATATATGTCTAAAAGCATACAATAAAGTAGATCGATATCTGAGTAGTAGAGTAGAACAAAACTATTGTTTTATTAAGAAGCATGTTTGTTAACAGCTATTTATTTTCATGGTTTTATATTCCTTCGTTCTCAAATTAGGTATCTCTTTTTGATAGAAGATCTTTCTCCTATAGAAGAATAATGGTTACTATAATATGATATTTTCCTCATTAGGCATATCCGATATATGACTTCGTTGTCCTGGTTTTACAAATATCATAGATACCATTCCAATTATTACGGCAATGGCAGCAGCAGTAAACATAGCATTATATCCATGTGTCGCAACAAGGCCTCCTGTTAGCGTAGGAGCGATAATAGTAGCCAGGTTTGCAATAAAATGAGTTACTCCCCCAAAAGTTCCTGCTTTATTGGGTTCTGTATCAAGAACAACTGTCCAATAGATCGAATTAGGTAGGTAATTAAAGGCATTACCTATACACATTAATGAAAGTACTGAGGCCGCACTTCCAACCGTTGGGATTAGCATAAAACAAATAGCTGTAAAAAATAAGCAAACCACTGTGAACCAAGATCTAGCTATACGCAAATTGCCAGTTTTCTCACGTAACTTATCCGAAATTTTCCCTCCTACTAGTCCTGTAACAATAGCACCTACCCATGGAATCATACCTATATATGAAAGCGATGCTAAAGAATAATTAAATTCATCTTGCAAATATTTTGGAGTCCAAGTGAGTAATAGAATATTGACATACAAAAATGCAAAGTACCCAATGGCATTCATTACTAGTGTAGGGTTTTTAAAAAAATAATACCAAGGAACATTTTTGGAGTTTGTTTTTTCTAATTGTGATTCACCTTTTATTAAACTATCTGTGCTTCGAATTTTTTGAAGTTCAATTTGTGAAACTCTCGGATGATCTTCAGGTAAATTTGTAAATATTTTTCTCCATATTAATACCCAAACAAAACCCAACAGACCAAGAATAATAAATGTTACCTTCCAATTAGTAAACGTTAAAAGGCCCACTACGATAGGTGCGGTGACTAATGCTCCAATTGGAGTTCCAACTAAGCCAAGTGCTACAGAAAAACCTTTTTCTTTTGGAGATACCCAATTTGCCATCGTTCGGTTCATTGTAGATAAAGTAGGTCCTTCAGCTAGTCCAAACAAAACACGAAATACCGCAAAACCAGCTAATGCAGAACCCCCAAAGAACGCTGCACCTAAGTGACCAGCAAATATTGTCCCAATTTCAAATATAGACCATGTGGTTCCAGCAAGAATCCACATAAACTTAGGACCTTTCTTATCTGCCAACGCTCCTCCGAACAGTGCACCGAAAATATAACCATAGCCAAAATACCCCAAAATCGCTCCCCAGCTTACTGGATTTAAGTTGAATTCTTGAATAATTTCAGCCTGAGCGTATGAAAGTGCTCCTCTATCTATGTAATTTATAATGGTTATAATAACAATCATAAAAATAATAAAGTAGCGATAATTGTTTTTCATTAATTACTTCTCTCCTCTCTCATTTTTTCACTTTTCTTCCTGAGAAAGAAAGTTTCATAACAAATCGCTAGAGATTTGTTACTTTCAAAAGGATAAGGAAATTAATAGTTTATTTTCTATTTGCAAAGCCTGTTAAAAAATTCAAGAATACATGAACTCCTGCTTTAACAGTAATTCCTGATTTATCGCGTAAGGGATCTAAACATACAATATCCATTGCTTGGACTAATGGATGTGAGCCCGCAATGTATATGGCTTCAAATAATTCATCCGTTCTCATTCCTCCTGTTGTTCCTGCTGGTACACCAGGGGCATAAGCCACATCAAGAACATCCATATCTACTGTTAGATAGATGACATCCACATTCTTGGCTAAATCATCTAAGGCTTTTTCAACTGTATTAGAGATCCCTGTTTTTCTAGCTTGAAGTAAGGTCACGTAATTAACCTTGTGGGTATCTGCATACTCTTTGAGAGATTTTGAGTTATAAAACCCATGCAGGCCAATATTCCAAACGTTTTTGCCTTCAACTGTACCACTCTCAATTAGGTTTCGAATGGGTGTTCCATTTGAGGGTCCGTTATCTTCTAAACTGCGTAAATCGAAATGTGTATCGAATTGAAGAATCCCTATACGTTGTTCTGGATGCGACTCTTTCCAGCCTTTTACTAACATAGCCGTAATCGAGTGATCTCCCCCTAACATGATAGGCAGTGTATGGGGGTGATATTTCCGCATTGAAATCATTGCTTCTTTAATATACTGATGAGAAAGTGAAATATCTGTTACATGCTGTTTGACATCGCCTAAATCTAAAACCGATAAGGAGGTCAAATCCGTATCATATTCAATGTGATACGGATTAAACGATTTCCATAGTTGCCTCATGGCAAGGGGTGTTTCACTTGCCCCGGAGGCACTAATAGAAGATCTCGAAAGAGGGACTCCCAAAACGGTTACATCTACAGCTTGAAAATCTATTTCATCTTGCACTTCAAAAGTCTCGATCCAATCACTTACCTTAGGTTCAGTTGAACGCTGTCTTTCCCAATGAAAAGAGGGACGATTAAGTTGTGGGTACGGGTACGTCACGTAAAACCCCACCTTCCACAATCATTTGCCCTTTTTTAATCACAGTATCTACAAGGTTCACTGCATAGTTATATTGCAACGTTTGATAATTCGGTGCATCAAATAAAACAAGGTCCCCTTTCTTTCCTACTTCGATACTTCCAACTTCATCAGCTCTTCCAATGGCATGAGCTGCATTAATTGTACATGCTGTTAGGACTTCGGCTGGCGTCATCTTCATCGTAAGACATGCTAGATTCATAATAAAAGGTAAGGATTCAGTAGGTGATGACCCTGGATTACGATCAGTTGAAAGGGCAACCGGAACTCCAGCTTCAATCATCTTTCTTGCATTCGCAGGCTTCTCCATTAAAAAGAACGCTGTACCTGGCAACAAGACTGCAATAACACCACTTTTCGCCATTTGTTTAATACCTTCATCGGATGCCTGTAATAAATGGTCGGCTGAAACAGCCCCTACTTTTGCTGCAAGTTCTGCACCGCCAAATTGAACAATTTCATCCGCATGTATTTTTGGTTTTAAACCGTACCTTTTTCCTGCCTCGAGAATTTGCTCCGACTGTTGAATTGTAAAAACTCCTTCTTCACAAAAAACATCGCAATATTCAGCTAAATTTTCTTCTGCAACTCTTGGAATCATTTCCTCTATCACTAAACGAACAAATTTGTCTGGATTTTCTTTATATTCAACTGGAACAGCATGAGCTCCCATGAAGGTAGAAACTAAATCAACAGGGTGTTTTTCGTTTAGCTTTTTTGCTGCTCGTAGCTGTTTCAATTCATCTTCCAGTGTCAAACCATATCCACTTTTCGCTTCAATCGTCGTAACTCCATATTGTAGAAAACGATTCAGGCGTTTGGAGGTTTCCTGGATCATTTGTTCTTCTGTAGCTTCTCTGGTACTTGTTGTTGTTTGGAGAATTCCTCCGCCTGCTTTTAGGATATCAATATATTTAGCTCCGTTTAACCGCATCTCTAGTTCCTTTTCACGACTTCCCCCAAACACAATGTGAGTATGAGCATCAATTAGACCTGGAGTAACAATCTTTCCTGAAGCATCAATCGTATTTATATGTCCATTCAACGTATGAACATAGCGTTCTGCTTCAACATCTAATCCAACAAATGTAATCAACCCATTTTCCACTACAACACTGCCATGTTCGATAATACCGATATCGGACATATCTTGAGCACGTTTTGGTTCTTTAGTTCCGCCTCTAACTGTAATCAGTTGTGAGGCACGTTTAATATACGTAATAGATGACATAATGCTCACTCCTTTTCTTTTAGTCTAATGTTGGAATGTTCATGCCTTTTTCCTTGGCTGTTTGAATGGCTAATTCATAGCCTGCATCTAAATGACGAACTACGCCCATACCAGGATCTGTTGTTAATACGCGTTCAAGGCGTTTAGCCGCATCTTCCGTACCATCTGCCACTACAACCATACCTGCATGAAGAGAATATCCCATACCTACGCCACCACCATGGTGAACGGATACCCAGCTTGCCCCTGCAGCTGTATTAACTAGGGCATTTAAAATAGGCCAATCTGCTACAGCATCACTGCCGTCTCTCATCGCTTCTGTTTCGCGGTTTGGTGAAGCAACAGATCCCGCGTCTAAATGATCTCTACCAATAACAATAGGTGCTGAAAGTTCCCCAGATGCAACCATTTCATTAATAATTTTTCCAAATCGTGCACGTTCTCCATATCCTAACCAACAGATACGTGCCGGTAATCCTTGAAATTCAATTTTTTCTCTCGCCATTTTAATCCAGTTACAAAGATGAGTATTATATGAGAATTCACGTAAAATAACTTCGTCTGTTTTATAAATATCTTCTGGATCACCTGATAAAGCTACCCAACGGAAAGGTCCTTTTCCTTCACAGAATTGAGGACGGATATAAGCAGGTACAAAACCTGGGAAGTTGAACGCGTCTTTTACGCCTTCATCTAATGCTACTTGACGAATATTATTTCCGTAGTCGAAAGCAATGGCTCCTTCTCTCTGCATATCTAACATAGCCTGAACATGAACAGCCATACTCGCCTTAGATTTTCTTACATATTCCTCTGGATACTGATTACGTAATGTTTCTCCTTCCGATAGGGTTAATCCAATTGGTAGATAACCATTTAATGGATCATGTGCCGAGGTTTGATCCGTTACAATGTCTGGAATAAAGCCGCGTTTAATCATTTGAGGAAGCACTTCAGCAGCATTTCCAACTAACCCAATAGAAAGCGCTCTCTTTTCTTTTTTTGCTTCTTTAGCTATTTTAATTGCCTCGTCCAAACTTTCTACCACAATATCACAATAGCGTGTTTCAATTCGTTTTTCGATGCGTGTTCGGTCAACATCAATTCCAATGACCACGCCACCTGCCATTGTAACGGCTAATGGCTGTGCTCCACCCATCCCACCTAATCCTGCCGTTACAGTTATGGTACCTTCGAGACTACCATTAAAATGTTGTTTCGCACATTCAGCAAATGTTTCGTATGTACCTTGTACAATACCTTGACTTCCGATATAAATCCAGCTGCCAGCTGTCATTTGCCCATACATCATCAATCCTTTTTTATCAAGTTCATGGAACTTCTCCCAATTCGCAAAGGCCGGAACAATATTTGAATTTGCTAAAAGAACACGTGGTGCATCTTTATGAGTTTTAAAAACAGCTACAGGCTTGCCTGACTGTACTAATAATGTTTCATCTTCTTCTAAATCTTTTAAAGTGGATACAATACGATCAAAGGCATCCCAATTTCGTGCTGCTTTCCCTATTCCCCCATATACAACTAATTTCTCTGGATGTTCTGCCACTTCTGGATCTAAATTGTTCATTAACATACGAAGAACTGCCTCTTGGACCCACCCTTTTGTATTTAATTCAATTCCTTTAGGAGCGCAGTATTTGCGCAAGTTAACTGATTCAGTATTCATCATATAGTCCCCTTTCTGTTAATTAATAGTTTATTAAAAAAACACTAACAGAAACAGAAGATAATAATCAGAATATAAGTAATATTAAAACTATGGTAATCTTTAATATTACCAAATTCTTCATTAATTATAGGAAAATAACTAGATATCTAGATAAATATTTGATTTTTCCAGGTAGAAGGTGATACACCAGTCTGATTTTTAAATACCCTACTGAAATAATTCGGGTCTGAAAAACCTATAGAAAATGAAATTTGCTGAATTGACAGTGATGTTGTAGATAATAGATGTTTAGCTTTATTTATCCGAACATTCGTAAGGTATTGCTGAAATGTTTGTGATGTTCTCTGAGATAATACATAACTAAAATAACTTGGACTTTTATTAACATAATCAGCTACTACTATGAGATTTAAATCTGTCCGACTGAAGTGTTCATCAATAAACCTCAAACCGAGTTCAATAAAGTCATTTTGAGTATTTTTTTGCTGAGTTTTAACTTGTTCTAAAATTTTATCAATAAAAAGTAATAATTCCTGTACAACTTTAAAAAGTACTGGTGAATTAAGAACAATGTTAAAAATGTTTTGATATTGTTCCTCTAATGCTTGATTTTTTTCTAATCGATAGGATTTCATATGCCTCCGTATCTGTGCAAGAATACTAGTAAGGCTAATACGGATTAACTCAGGTTCAGGGTACCCGTTAGGAAAATTAGTGAATTTCTCATAAAGCCAATTTTTTATAGGTATTAGGTTTTCTCCCTCTAACATTTTAATCCATATTCGTTGTTCTTCAGAATTTAATAAAGGATCAAATTCTTCAAAGCTCGGGAATTCGGAAGCCTTCATAACTTGTGTATATCCCTTGTAAAATACCATTTTTAACGTCTGGATACACCTCATATAACAGGCATGTAAGGAGTCCTCAACTTTATTTATGGAGTCAATACTAATAAAAACTCCCCCGTTCAGTAATTTGATTGAATTACTAATGAATCTAGTAGAATCTATGTACAATTTGTCCATTTCAAAAACAGAAAAAAGACATACTATGTAATCACTAAATAATAAAACAACCGGTGTTTCCATAAATATGTATTCATTAATATATTTATAAAGTTCTTTTAAATCGTCTGGATATTCCGGTTTTATTATCATCATTCCTTTATAATCATTAGAAAACTTTACCTCAGTTTCTATCATCAATGATTGGTAATATCTATAATTTTCATCTTTGTTTTCTAAATGAATAGACTTCTCTTTAAAATTTGATAGCTTTTTTATACTCTTTTCTAATGACTCTTTTAGTTTCTCAGGTAACAATGGTTTTACTAATAAATTAACAGCTTGAAGTTGAATTGCTTGCCAGGCACGTTCAAAAATTGCCTCAGTAGTGATAGCTATTATAACTCCTTGGTAATTTTCCACTTTTCTTAAGATAATCTCCCAACTGTTAGGTGAAAACATTTCTAACTCTAAAATCAATATATCTGGTTCACTTTTTTCAAATTCATTAATAAACTGCCTTGCATCTTCAACTAAACATACTTCATTAAATTTCATAGAATAAGAATTTATTAACCATTTAATACCTATTCTTTCTGTAGAGTCTCTATCGGCAATTATTATTCGCATTACTCTATCCTCCTAGAAGTTAATAGGGAATAATTAGACTTAGCTATTTACTCAAAAGATAAATTGTAAAAAACTAAATCTGGATAATTCCTGCTCTTATTATATAAGTATATATAATACTTAGGCTCCTAGCACATAAGGTATTTAATGGAAAGTGGTCATCCTTCTTTTTTTGAAATAGAGGATTAAATGGATAAAAAATAATCAAAAACCAATACTGTCACTTTTATAAATAAAAAGGAGGCGAGATAAAGGTGGATGTACAAAGAGCACAAGAAATTACAGATTCAGTGGACATGGCCAATGTAATATATAATGGGAAAAGTATTTACATTGAGCATGTAGAAAGAGGAATAATAGCTTGAAGACAGTTAATTTAATAGAGAATGAGGTTTATTCTCTAAAACGATTATATGGGGACATTAACTTTAAAGATAAAAATTTATAGGCAAGTTCTTTCTAGTAGGAGCTCTAGATTGGTTTAACTAAATTTTATTAATTAGTTATAGCTTAAAAGAAGGCGAGATACTTAAAACAACCTTTATCTCGAACTGATCCTAAATCGAAATATAGCAACATAATTTACATTTCCATATAACACTAAACCCCATGTTATATATCATTTACATGGGGTTTAGAATTGAAAGAAATCATCAATATCTTTTGTTTTATCTACTTTTTGAACAGTGGCCATGATCTTTTTCATTACTCTAGGAGTTGGAATATAACCTTTGGTGTTACAAACTCGCCAAATAGTGTTTCGGGAAACACCACTTCGTTCAGAAAATTCACTTTGTGTAATTCCTTCTCGATCCAGCCAACGACCAAATTTACTGCGATTCGGGTTACGCCACCAAAACACATCTCTCACTCTCCTTTTTTATTAGCTTGTCCACTTTGCACCAAATTGAATCAAAAGTGTTTGAAAAATTAGGAATAAGGAAGGGTTTTTAGCATAGAATAAGAGAAATAAGATTCCTCTACACATGTTGTCGATATTTTTGTCATAAACATATAGCATGAATACAGTTAAGACCGCCTTATACACTGATACATAATGGGCGGTCTTTGTTATCGATATTCTTTACAATTGAACTTCACACAAAAAACCTTTTCCCTCTAGGCAGAGGAAAAAGGTTTTTTTGTGTGAATATGAGATAACGAGATACCATCATTCTAGCAAATCATTTTTCAAAAAAGGTTTTTAACCACTTATAAAAACTCTTCTTTTGTTGTTGTGCTTTTTTTAACGCCCGAATTTCACGAGCCATTGAAATTAATTGACGTTCGCGTTCCTCAAATTTTGCATCGATATAGCTTTGTATCTCTTTCATTTGCATCTCACGTGGTTCTAGGCTAAGGGTTTGCTTTTCAGTTGAAATGTTAGGTGGAGTGGCTGGTATTTGTACTAAGTTAAATTTTTTTGCAACGGTTATAACGGCTTTTTCTAAGGTCATTTCGGGATGAGCATAAATTCTTTTTAGTTCATGAAAGATGGTAACGTCGTCATTTGTATAAGCTAATCTACCTTGTTTTTTAGTAAAGTGCACACCAATTTTGGCAAAATGGAAGTTGTATTTTCGTATAGTTGATATGGGCAAACCAAGTATATCGGCTAATTCTTCGGTGGTATATGCTGCTTCTGCGGTTATGACTCTCAACATATGATCACCTCCTCTTATCAAGAGAACTATTCTAGGTATATACATAAAAACCTTCAAATAGTAAGAGGACCATATTTGGTATTTTGTCATTTTGCCGTTAATGTACCAAGGAACAGTTTTAGCTGCAGGTAAGATAGTGCGTTCACCTATTTAATTCATGAAATAAATAGGTGCCATACTTCCTCATTGCAATGGTTTCTCCTGCTTTAGCTTCTTTCTGTAACTACTTTTCATCTTCGTTCACATTTTTTCAATTCATGTTTTACCGTTAATAATCGACAGCCTAGTATTCTCATAGCCATGGGATAATCCAAGTCCACGTGCTCGATATTAGGGTTCTCTTTTTCACCTTGAGTCAAGATGTTCTCCCTCTACACCATTCTACTCTCACTTTATTTACTTTTGATATTCATAGACAACGGGAACTTGATCCATTTTGACCGTTTTGGCCACGATATAACGGCGGTATCCATCTTTTAAGACATTCGATCCTTTTTCAATCGTTAATGGCTCATCTAGGCGTCCTGTACGCTTCACAAAATCGATAACCTTTTGTGTTTTTTCAGGATTTGGGCGTGTCTTTAAGAACTCTTCAGGAACGATAATATCATCAAAGTTCAATAGATCCTGAGTTCCCTTCGGTTGGTTGGATAGTGTTGTCTTTTTTTCCTCGGCCTTTTTCTCTTCTGTAGGCGCTTGTTGTACTTCTGGCTGAATAGTCTTTACTTCTTTCTTCTCTTCCTTTGCTACAGGTTGAGAAACAGTTGCTTGTGCCTCTTCCTGTTTAGTAGGTTCCGTGTTCTTTTGTGTTTCAGAAGGCGCAGAAGCCTCTTTTTTAGGTTCTTTTTCTGCATCTGACTCATTCTTCTCTTTCTCATTTTTGTTCGGGAGAACAGTAATTTGAAAACAAATGACTCCTACTTCGCCAGGGCATTCATCAATGGGAATGTCTAACGTTGGTTCCCCTTGAATTAAGATCTTTTCATGCATGATGCTTTTCTTAGTTAGACCCGTTTTATTAAAGGCTTTCTTCGCAACAAACACTGTGTACGAAATAAAGGTACTCTTCTTTAATCCTTTAGGCGCAGATGGTGACCCTTTTTCACGCATATCAAAGGCAACATAGCGATCGTATTCACGTAAGGGTCCTGTAGCTGATCCAGTTAAGGTAATTTTGTGTGGCATAATAGTCTCCTCCTGCGTAGATTATTAGTTATTGTTTATTTAGAACACAGTTCTAAATAAACATATTCTATTAAAACATCAGCTTCTAAGGAATTTCTACTTTTTTTGACTAGGAAGCTGTGTCTTTTAACTGATTATGTTGACGTAAACATTCTTGTTCCTCTGGTGTTAAAGCTTGTCCTAAGTCCTGTTTCACCTGAGCTATCTCCAACAAGCTATACGTGGAGCTATGCTCCTGCAGCAATCTTTCTTCTTCTAGTGTGAGTTCTTGACCTAAATCTTGCTTCAGCTCAATCATTTCAAGCTTCTGCTCCAACGTAACTTCTGTTTCTTGTACACTCTCTTTTTGATCCTCTTCAGCTTTTAACCAATCAGGAACCAATTCTTTACGGATAATATGTTTCGGTTTGGCCAATGTTCTAGTTTCGCTTTCGTTATGTATAACTTCTTGTTGGTTTGCGTATACTGATGAATAATCCTGCCCTTTAGGATCTACGAATTCGTAGAATTGATTTTTCGCAATTTGATAGACTAATCGACACATATCCCCTAGGGATAAAGGATTGCCTTGTTGATTGGCTTCATGAACATATTTATCTAATCCAACAATGGTTGAATACGCAATTTCATGGACTTGCTCTTTTTTTATCTCAATCTCTGTATCTCGTTTCACAGCTTTTGCAGCATTTTGAATACGAGCATAAAAGTCTTGTAGTTGATGCCCATATTTACCTGCATAGACTTGATTGACTTTCTTAGGCACACCTTTGATATAGCTGAATGACTGTGAAACAGATATTAAATGATTATTTATATGATTTACAGGTAAATCAAGGTTAATAAAGGCATCAGGTGATTTATCGGTCTCTAAGCCTGTTATATCAACGTTTTCGGCCATTTCTTGATTCGTCACAGGAGTTGTCATAGGAGTTGTCATTTCTTCTTTTTGGACATTTTGAACCCCTGTCATGTCATGCGCAAAAAAGATCTCATCACAAATTTTGTCAAAGTTTTTATGACTTTTAAGGATAAATACATAGCTGTCAGGATGAGCACCGTTTGTGTCTTCTTTAATGTAACGAGAGACAATAATAAACGGCGTCATTTTTAACGAACGTACAAAACGAGAAACAGTGCTTTTGGAAACATTAAATTTTTTCATGAGCGTTTCAGAACGGATCGCTTGAATGCCCGTAGCCACTAGGTTATAGATGACGTGATCGAGCATTTCCATTCTCTTTTTAGGAAATTCTTTATGTATAGCTGATTGTTGTTGTTTAAAGTGGGTACGAAGAGTGTCTAAAAACTCTTCTTTCTTTTTCCGAAGTGTGGACTTGTTGGTCCATAGCCATTTGAACCGTCCATTAAAGGTATCTACATCTTTTAAATAGCAGGTTAATATCTTTGTCATTTGTTCATCTTCTCCTTTAAGGAACACAAAAAAGACACTGTTTCCCTGGAAAAAGGAAAACAATGCCTTGATTTTGATGAACTAAGCCCTTGAAATAGATGTCAATTTCATATAAAATAAAAACATAAGTTTTATTTTATAGAAAAACTAACTCTATTAACAAGAGACTTCGACAAGTGTTTTCCCTACCGTATTTAGGGTGAACGGTTTAAGAGTGTTGCTGCACTACTTAAACAGTTGAAGTCTTTTTTCTATTCCGGACATTTTTGTTAGTTTAATTATAGCGTTAAGTAGTCTCACAATTCAATAAAAAATTAGTAAAATATATCAAAAGAAGTATATTCAGCTATGCAGATGCCATATTAGTGTAGAGATGGAGTCCATCATATATGAGATTTTTAGTTTTGGGGAGGGGAATTTTTTTCCCCTCCCAAATTAGCTTAGAATGTGTTAAAATTGTTGTTTTTTATGCCAAAAACGTTTAGATTATGTAAATCTTCAAATGAGAATAACCCTTTTAGTAGGTGGAGACCAACTATATAAATAAAAGAACCCTAACGATTAATTCGTTGGGGTTCTTTTACTTACCAAATAGTTTTGAGAAGAAGCCTTTCGGTTCCTGTTGTTTGTCAGCATGAAGCTGTCGCATAGTATCTATCAACATTTGATCACGTTCAAGTTGTCGTTTTTCACGCTCTGCTTCTTTTTCTTCATTAGTTGCCGCCGTTTGTCGTATTACTTCAGCCATTGCCTGCATAGCATTTGCCATTTTTTCATTTTGACGTGCTAAGTCTTTATTTTGTGATTCCAGCGTTTCAACTTTCGTTAGGATAGTTTTATATGCTTCAGTCAATTGTGTCAAAACTGGAGCATTCTCATTTGTTTCCCCTTCAACAACAATATCATGACCTTCCGAAGCAAGCAAAGCACGAATATAGTCATTAGGATGCCCTTCGGCTTTCAAGTCTTCTATAAGTGACAATACAGGAAAAATAGATTCTTTGTATTTCTTTGTCCGGCCTTTTCCGACGGTGTGCGGTTCTATAAATTCCTTATATGTATGGAGCCAATCATAGACACTAGACCTTGAACGCCCTAGTTTGTCTGCTATTGCCGTCAAAGAATACACTTTTTCGTAGTCCATTACAAAAAACCTCCTTTGAAAAAATACATCATGACATAATGATAACATAATAAAAACGTTTTATACCGTACAAAACAAAATTTTGAACAAATAAAGGCATTAAGAAAACAAAAAGAGTCGTACAAAACAACATCTTGTACATCTTTCCGGCGAACATTCGGACAAGTGACGGCTTTAGTTGAACTTGTTGGGGTGATGGTTTAACTTGTCCGGAATGTAGTGTACATGTCGGGTAAGTTGAGTTCACCTTTAGTTTAACTAAATGTAAATCTAGATGAACTTAAAGTGAACTTATTTCGAGGCGCAAAGCATCGTCTGTATTTTATAGTGGTATTTATCTTTATTACATGAAAGAATTCAAACTTCTGGTTACGGCGGAAGTACAAGTGAAGGTGGCTCTTCTGTAGAAAACGTAAGCTATCCTACACCAACAAGAGAACCGTCTGTTTCCATGCCGACAGGGATGGATCAAGCCCAAGCACAAGTGGCAGCTACACAGGAACCTCGCCAAGGAAAACAACAGATTGAAAAAGACACAGTTCCTGCTTCTACAGACGATATTCCAATGCCAGATCAGAACCGGATAGAAACACGCAATATTGCACAAGTGGTAAAAGATAACTTTAAGGGAGGGGTAGGAAAGGTAAAAGAACGTATTGATAATTCGCAAACAATCCACAAAACAAAACGTTCTTATCAAATTGGACGAAATACAGGGCGAGATTTACGAAATCTTGGATCAAAGAAACGAAATAAACCAGAAGAGAAGTAACGCTTGTTACTTCTCTTTTTTATAGGGAGGAGAAGAATCATGGAAAACTATAACATTCCGAAAGAAATCTCGACGGAATTAAAGATTAATAAATCACTTTATCTCTTCGATTTGTTGTTCATTATTGGCTTACTTATGGTCACGATGATGTTACGTTTTTTTATTCATCCTATACTTCAAATTCCCTTTTATATCTTCATGGGCATATTTGGGCTATTGATGATCGTTAGACCAAGTACAAACCCTAAAAAACGGATGTATGAGGCGTTGTTGCTTACATTGGTACGGAAGAAGAACACGTATTGTGCCATTGATCGAGATCAAGAATAAAAAGGAGCTTATCATAAATAAGAAAAAACCATCCTTGGTAGAGAGGATGGTTCTGAATGGAGAGTCCAAGTTAAAATTCTCAAACTTCACGTTTATTATTAGCAAATTTTGTAAATTATAAACATGAATGGAGGATAATATATGGTAGAAATAAATAAATCATCGCGTCTTGCAAGCGCTGAAATCTCAAATCTTTGGAATACTTATATGAATGATAGTTTAAATATTTGTATGGTCACACATTTTTTACAAACGGTGGAAGACTCTGATGTAAAACCTCTTTTAGAGGAAACAATTAACGTAGCTCAAGGGCACCTAGTAGAAATAGAAACGATTTTTCAAAAAGAGGGAATTCCTAAACCAGTTGGGTTTCCAGTAGAAAAACACGTTAAATTAAGTGCGCCCCGTCTTTTTACAGATGTTTTTTATATGGCATATCTTCTACACATGAGTAAATTTGGGATGACTGCACATGCAGGTGGTATTACATTGGCCTGTCGGAAAGATATCCATCATTTATTCCATAACTATGTGGAAGAGGCTATTAGTCTTAATGGTGCTACACGAGAAGTCATGAAGGAAAAAGGTGTCTTTATTCGGCCACCTTATATGGATTATCCAAAGGAAGTAGAGTTTGTGACAGAGCAGAAATTTCTGACCGGATGGTTTGGGCACAAACGATCTTTACTTGCACTGGAAACCTCTCATTTATATATGACTTCACTTAATAATGAATTAGGGAAGGATATCCTTTTAGGGTTTTCTCAGGTAGCAAAGGATATTGAAATAAAAAA
Organism: Priestia sp. SIMBA_032; assembly: GCF_046535215.1. Lineage (NCBI taxonomy): Bacteria > Bacillati > Bacillota > Bacilli > Caryophanales > Bacillaceae > Priestia > Priestia sp. SIMBA_032. The sequence continues at coordinate 30,745 of NZ_JAWRXD010000013.1, forward strand.
ACATTTTATACGTGGCACGAAAATTACTTCAGATATTCTCTATAATACTCATAAGATGTTGCATGAAAGTGATATTCCTGCCTCTATGACGTGGGATACGTGTGTCACAGACTCTACTGTCGCCCCATATTCTGATCAGGCTATGCTTTGTTTTGTTAATGCATTGTGTGCACTTGGAGTTGCAACATATGGAAGTGCTATGTCCTTAAGTATACGGCATGATTTAGCAGCTCTTTATAGTAAATTTATTATGAAATCAGGAGCCTACGCTGAAGATGGAGCGAATATGTTAATTGAGCGTTCTTGGATGGAGAAACCTCCTCAATTTATTGATCGTGATAAATTAATACGGGAGAATAAAGAAAATTAGAGGAACCATGATTTATTAGTTATTTCATTTTTCGGAACCAAATATTTTTACTAAACAAATAGTATAACAACGTACAGTCAGAACGTGTTTTCATTGAAACACGTTCTTTCTTTTTGTCCATTGCTACAGGTTACTTCTAACAATTTAACTAAGTTCTATTCAAAAGTTAAAAGGGGGATACGTACTATCGTGATATTCGATGAAAAAGAAGGATTTGAGGAACAAAAGAAGGTTGCAAAATCCATCATGGACAAAGAGCTTTATGAGCAATTTTATCCTTCTGAAAAGTTCGTATATGGAGATAGTTACACTTCAGTTCCAAACGATTTACAGCTTTATGTACAACAATATGATGAAGGACAAGAAGAGGTCGAAGTGATTGCTGAATTTACGAATCATCTTGTCATAAAAGATGAAAATGTCGATGATCAAACGCATGACATTATTAAAGTTTCTCTACGGAAAGAAGAGAATAAATGGGTGGTTTATAGTATTGAAGAATTGAAAACAGAAATCATGAAATGAGGTGGAGCAGATGGCATTTAAGAAGCAATTTGAAGATTATCGATTTAATTTAAATCGCAATCGGTCATGGAAGTATACAGCAATGTTGATCTTTTTCTTTATCGGTTTTTTATCCTTACTGACATCAAAATTCTATTTAAAAACAGAAGATCCTTTGTATCATACCCAAACCTATGAGGCGGTTTCTTCAAACATTACTGGAACAGTCACGATTGAAAATCGTGTGTATCATCCGGCTAATGGCTCACTGGATATGGTTATCAAAATGGATCAAACAGATGAAGAGGAAGTAAGCTTCCTTGCACAAGAAAAAGCGCATCCAAACATCAAATTACCTGTTCATTTATTGTATGAAGATAATGGCTATTATGTGGTAAGAATCAGCGATTTATCTCCAAATTGGGAAGCACTTGCCTTTGATCTGTATCAAGAAAATGAAGAAAAAGAAACGGTAAATGTGGATGATATAACGAGTGATTCAGAAACAGATTCAACAGAGGAAATAGACGCTCATGCGTTAATTACGACACTCTATTCTGACCAACGAAAAACAAAAAGTGAAGAAGGAAAAGGAACAAAAAACAAGCAAGAATATGCGCTTTTGGTCAATGATTTAGAGAAGCAGTTTGTCAAAAGGAAAATGAAAAACTATGAAAAAGCAATCACAGTAGAAGCCAAACATAAGCGTCAAACGCAACAAGAAATGAACGAATTACAATGTGATATGAAGTACCAAGTGCAGGAGGAAAAAGCCGATACGGAATCAAAAATTGCGATGAAAAAGGATGCCATTCAATCGAGCGATGAAAGCATTCAGCTCTATGAAGATGAACAAAAAAGCTTGCAAGAAAAGCTCCAAAAATTGAATGAAAAGCAACAAGATTTAGCCATGAAGTGAAAAAAGAGGTGTCGCCACTAACTCGCCAATGTGTCGCCAGAGAGTCGCCGGACATCATTTTTGAGTCGCCAGAGAGTCGCCACTTTGGGCTTTTTGATGTACCCACGGTTTTGCTAGGCTTTGCCTAGCCCCCCACCCATGGTGGGGGCAAAAACCCCTTATGCTCTTCTCTCTGTTTTGGGGAGAGCACTAAAAATTGAGAGAGGTCGGATAAAATGGAAATTAAAGTTCGAAATGTTGATTCTATTGCAGTTAAAAAAATTGATGAAATGGCGAAAAGAAAAAACATATCACGTCAGGAATTTTTAAAAAGTCAGCTTGAAATGTTGGCTTTTTTTCATGAACAAACCAACAGAGAATTACAACTTGAAAACATGCTAGAGAAAGTTCTTCAAATGATGGGTCAGTGCTCAACAACAATGGAAAATATGAATGGCATAATGCATGAATTGATGGGAGGAGATGAACCGTTATGATGAAAGAGCGTATGAAAGTATCGTTACCACCTGAAGTGAAAAAGTATATCCAATCTTATATGAAAGAACATCACTTGTCATTTACGGGTGATGCGATTTCTTGTATCTGTCAGGAGCATGAGGAAGCGCAAAAGAGAAAGGATGATTCAATAAAAAGGATCGTAAAGGATGTTACTCAAAATATAGAGGATCTTTTACAGAGGGAACGACTTCATATTAAAAAAGAGTTGTTATATATGGAGCAAAATATTGAACGATCTACAAGGAACAGTTTAAAAGAAGTTGAGGATTATAGCATAGCAAAACGGGGTGAGCTTTTCGCTTCTTTATTGGAGGGATATGAAAAATGAATCAGTCCTCTGTTACACCAGGAGTCGTGCTTAAAACGAAATTTGTTACCTCTGATAAGAAAGAATTTCAGGAGTATGTGGAGTATGTTGATCGTGACGATGCAAAGAAAGATCAAGAAGCACATGAAAAACTATTTTCTCTTTATCAAGACTATATGAATAACCCTGATAAGACGTCCTCTTTATTTACAGAGTACTCAAATCAGTTAAATGAAGATGAGAAAAAAGAATTGAAAGGTTTATTTGAAACAGCACAAAAAAATAACAGTATCATGTGGCAAGATGTTATTACATTTCATAACCCTTGGCTCCAAGAAAATGGTTTATATGACGCTCATACTCATACAGTGGATGAAAAAAAATTGATGGAGGTTACCCGTCAGTCCATGAAGGAAATGCTTAAAAGGGAAAGGCTAGATCAGTCAGCTATCTGGTCAGCTGCCATACACTACAACACGGACAACATTCATATTCATGTTGCGACAGTAGAACCAAATCCTACACGTGAACGGGGCAAAAGAAAACCCAAAACGTTAGATGCCATGAAATCAAAAGTGGTGAGTCAGATTCTTGAACGTGGGCAGGAACAAAAAGAAATAAATGATTTAATCCGTAAAAACATGGTAGGAAGCAAGAAACAGGATTCCTCCTTTAAATGGAGAAATCGAGAGCTTAAACCACTCTTTTTGCACATCTATAATCACCTTCCAGAAGATAAGAGACAATGGCAATACAGTTATAACACGTTGCAACCTTTAAGATCCTCTATTGATACATTAAGTGAAAAATATATTCAAAAGTATCATGCAAAAGAGTTTGAACAGTTCAATAAGAAATTGGATCAAGAGGTAGAGGTGTTAAGGAAGGCATACGGTGAAGGAACGTTTGATAAGAAACGGTATGAACATTATAAGCAAAACAAAACAGATGAATTATATAAGCGAATGGGCAATGCTTTTTTAAGCGAAATGCGTGAGTATGATCGAAAACAAACACATATCAAAAAAGTATTAGCTTCTTCTTCTGGGGCAAAGCAAAAGTCCTATTCGGCTAACCATCTACCTGTACACGTTTCTCTAAAGAAAATGGAACGTGCTTTTAAATCAGAATATGAAAGCTGGAAAAATCGACAACATTATGAGCGTTTGCAAAAAGATATTGAACAAAATCGTGAAGTCGAAAGGGGTTATTAAAAATGGAGAAATACAGACATAAGGTGACAGTGGATGAAGAAACAGAGGCATACATTCAAGAGTATATGAAGGAACATAAACTTCGTTTTGCTTCAGAAGCGATTATTGATATTTGTGAGAAATATAGAAAGATTCAAGAACAAGAATGGTCATTGAAATATATTTCTGAAGTCGTTGGCAATAGCCTACATGATGTCATCAAAGAAGAACTAAAAAAGATTCGTCTTGGCGCAAACAGTGCGGATAAAAACACACAAATTTTAATTGAGTATATGAATGGATTATTTGCTCATCATGGTTTTAAAGGACTTATGACGACAAGTATGAGGGAAATGGATAGTACACGAATTGCGCGAGAAGTTGTCGGAAATCGTATTGCTCATCAACGTCAAAAGAAGGTTGATGCAGAAGAATCAAGAGGGAAACAACCATCTCATTGATGGATTTATATAAAGATAGATTTAAAAATGTAGAGGAGGAATGAATATGTTTTTTAATAAAGATTTAGTGTTAGCTTCAATTAAAGCTGTAGGAGAGGATCATGCCATTGTACAGTATCAAGACAAAGAAGTAGAGGTGAATTTAAGTCCAGAAGAAGCGAAGGAGTTTCATCAATATGTGGTGCATCAAGAGAATATGTTGGTACCAATGAATATTAAAACACAGAAGCTTTTTGTGGATTTAGAAGAACCGTGGTATGAACAAGAATTAGAAGAACTAAAGGGGATCTCCTATCAAGAAGAGGAGGGGGAAGATGAGTAAAACCTATGCGAAAAAATCTGTGGAAGATAAGCGTAAAGAGGTTGAAGAGCTAACGAAAGGGATGGAACAAAAAGTAGATCAGCATTTTCATTCTGCCGAAGAATTAAAAGACTATTTATCTTTTATGGGTAAGTTTTATCAATACTCCATGTCAAACACAGCCCTTATTCAGGAACAGTTCTTTGGTGCTCAAGCTGTTGGATCATTTAAATTTTGGAAAGATAAAGGGTTCTCTGTCAATAAAGGGGAGAAAGGCATTAAAATTCTTGTGCCAAATAAAACCGTTCCCAAATTTAAAGATGAAAATGGGAAATTAAAGTCCATTAATAAAGCCACTCCTCAAGAAAAGAAGCTGATTCAAGAGGGAAAAAAAGAAGTCACTCAAGGCCGACTGTACTTTTCAGTCGGACATGTTTTCGACGTCAGTCAAACGAATGCGACGACTAATGATTTACCTAAGATTTTTCCAAATCGTTGGTTAGAAGGCAATGTGGAGGATTACAAGGCGCTTTATAAAGGAATGGAAGCTATTGCTGAAAAGAATGGTATTTCTATTATTGCTCCTAAAGAAGAACTAGGCAGCGCAAAAGGCGTATCTTACACGTTAACAAAAGAAGTTGCGCTAAATTCTCGTAATTCAGAAAAGCAAAATGTAAAAACAATGCTTCATGAACTCACACATGCCAAACTTCATACAAAGGACACATATCTAAACTATACAGCTGCGGAAAAAGAATTTCAGGCAGAAATGACAGCTTACACAGTTTCATCTTATTTTGGGATCGACACCAGTTCTTATTCGTTGGATTACCTCTCAAATTGGACAAAAGGAAAGACCTTTGAAGATAAAACAAAACTCTTAAAAGAAGTACATGAAACATCAGTTGGCTTTATTGAAACCATTGAAGATACCTTAGTCAAAGAACGAGAAAAAAATCAGTCACCAGAAAAAAGTGATGATAAACAGCAGCAAGGAGATCCTCTTTCTTCTGAAAATGTACAAGAGAAAATGAAAGAAGGATATGAAGATTATAAACAAAAACAGCAACAGGAATCATCACAAAATGTAGATAGCATATTAGATCGTGTCACGGCTGAAGAAAAGTATTATTCAACCAAAACACAAGCGATTAAAAACGGATGGATGACAAAGGAAGAAGTCGTGAAACTTGAGCATCAGATTGGTTCAACTATGACTAAAAACGAGAAGGGGATCATCAATGGTCAAGTTCAAGAACAATCTCTTACTTTTCAAGACCGTATGGAAGTGGGCAGTCAAATGCAATTCCAAAAACGTACAGGCACCGTCAAAAAGAAAAAAGAAGAACAGGAACTCGAAAGGTAAGGGAGCGTAAAGAGCTCTCTTTTTTATTGCCTAAATACTACTTAAATGGAGGAAGAATGATGAAAAAAATTACGTCTCTTTCAAATGACCAATTTAAAACGCTTGTTTCCGATAAACGAGAATTAAAGAAGTTTATGAAGCACCCACAAAATGAAAAAATCGAGGCAGATTGGGCGAACATCAGTGAGAAACAGCTGCAAGACATACCTTCGGGCGCTGTTTACTTAACACAATCAGCTATAGGAGGGGAAAAACCGCAGGTTTTACTTGTTTCCACGGATGAAAAAGGACAAAAACAAGCTTATGAAAGTGAAACAACACTTGATTTTTTGAAGAGTCATGATGTGAATCCTGTTTTAGAGAAAGATCGAGAAACGCAGCTCAAAACAAGCTATATTACGTTTTTACAGGCTCATGACAAAGAGAAACCTCAAGATATTGATAGTATGTTAGCTCGTGTGAATGCAGAAAACGATTATGTCATGTTGAAATCAAGTGCTTTAAAGGAAAATACGTTCACTCCTGACCAATTGAAAGGCATGGAGAACGAGCTTTCTCATCAGTTCCAAGCACGAAAACAGGCACAAGAGAAGGACCGATATCAAGAAGATTACAAACAAGAGGTACTAGAAGTTCTGTAGCAGCCTAGTGACGAAGCACAGTATAAGCAACTGTTTAAGCAAAGCTTGTTAGCCCAATTAGGCATATCAGATGAAAAAGATTCTTCTAAAGAAGCGAAAAAGGAAGCTGAACCAGAAAAAGCTCCTGTCGAAAAGCAGCTGAAGCAAGAAACACCTCAAGAGAAAGAGCAGCGTTTGGCCAAAATGAAGGAGTTTGAACAAAAGCATTCCTTTGATAAGGTGTACAAATTAAAAAAAGAAGTGCTGCAGGAATTAAAAGAGTTGAATTTGACTGATTCTCAACGTGAGAAATTAACGAAACTCGAAAAAGCGTTAGATACGGAGAAAAAGGATCATGACAAACAGAAAAAAGAAGAGAAATCACAAAATGGATTCACCAAATTTTTCGCACGGAATAATGGAGCATTTTCTTCAAAAAAAACGGAAATATACCCAAGAAATAGAACGCTAAAAATGGCAAAAGATTAAAAATGACTGAGGGGGGCTGAAAAGCTCCCTTTTTGCATAGGGTGAAGTGAGGGAGGGATTAGATGGGAGAACGAAAACACGTCAAGGAGGAGGAGATTATGAAAGCAAGAGATATTGATTTGTTGTCGTATCTAGAAGCCAAAGGCGAAACCTTTGTAAAAGAAGGAAATTATTATCGTCATACGGAACATGATAGCTTACTCATCAAAGGAAATATGTACGCTTGGAATAGCCGGAATGAAACAGGATACGGGGCAATCAGTTTCGCTCAAATGTATTATGGGATGTCGTTCCCACAAGCTGTATTAGATATCAATAAAGGCGATTATAAAGAGCTTTCTCATTCTCACGAACAGCAGACTAATTCCAAATCTAACGAGCCTTTTCGCTATCCAAAAGAGTTAGAAGTGAAGGATCAAAGCAAAGTAAAAAATTATCTCATAAAAGAACGTAAAATAGATCCTCGGTTAGTGAACTGGCTCCTTCAAAAAGATTTAATCGCCCAGGACAAACGAAACAATGTGGTATTTAAATGGCGTGAGCATGGAGGTAAAGGAGAGGTGATTGGGGCGGATCGACAGGGAACAGCTTCGATAAAAAATAAACGAGGTTCTTTTAAACAAGTCTTACCGAACGATAACCCACATACAGGCTTTTCAGTTGATGTTGGTCGCCCAAACAAGATTCATTTCTTTGAAAGCCCAATTGATCTTCTTTCTTATTGGAGTATACAAGAGAATAGTTTGCAGAATACACGCCTTATTAGTATGAATGGCTTAAAACCTAAAACTGTTGCTCAATCTTATATCGAAGCTCGAAGAGAAGGCTTAAGCATTCAAGAAATGGTGTTAGCTGTCGATAATGACCAAGGAGGAAAAGAATTTATTGACAAAATGAACCAAATCGTGAATGCTGATTTAATAAGAGCAGATATTCCAAAGGGAGCGAAAGATTGGAACGAAGAATTAAAAAAGAATGGAAAAAGCATTCAACCTGTAGCATCACGTCTCCGGAATAAACAAACAGAACAGGAGCTTTCAATGAATGGATAAAGTGTTTCAAAGTGTGTTTTACCTTTTTCTTATCATCATTTTATTTAAACTTTCTCAATTTGCTTACCGTGTGATTCGTGAACGGAGGTATATGAAAGAGTTAGCTCAATCAGGTATGCCTTATATTGATAAGATGGATGGGTATCAATTTGAGGTATATTTGCGAGCACTTTTTCAACAACTAGGATACAAACCACAAATAACGCCAAAATCAGGTGATTTTGGGGCTGATCTAGTGATGAAAGGTAAAGAAAAAGTTGTGATTCAAGCCAAACGGTATAGTGCTAAAAATAGGGTCAGTCTTTCAGCAGTACAAGAAGTGTACGCGGCAAAAGCTTATTATAAAGCGAATCAAGCGTGGGTTGTGACCAATAGTTATTTCACGAAACAAGCAAAAGAGCTTGCAGCTGCATGTGATGTGACCTTAGTAGATCGTGCGGATCTTCAAAAGTTTATTAATGAAGTCAATCCTGTTTTTAAGGCACGAGAAATCTTTGAAAATATCACACCGGAACCTCGTAAGTGTCCTAAATGTGGGCAGGATTTAGTTGTACGAGATGGAAATGGCACTCGCTTTTTTGGCTGTTCCTCTTTTCCTGAGTGTCGTCATACAGAGAAAATCAATAAGGAAATAAGTAAGAGCAGACCTTCATTAAAGTAGGGTCTGTTTTTTCTTTCTCTAAAAAGGAGCCGATATTATGAGTTCATACACTGGTCTTAACTGATTGGTGAAAGGATATTTTTGTATAACTCATTAGATTCATCACATAATAACAGTGTAATGGTATTGTTCTCTTTCAAAAGAGATTCAATCACACTTACCCTACTTCAATCTTCCTTCTAACTAACTGATTGAGTGGGGTTCTTTTATATATATATTTTAAGACGCTGAAATTGCATCGAATGAGTAGTTATACGCAAAACAAAAGTTAATTTTGTTAGAGAGCGTTTCTCTGTAAGGAATAGAACTGAAATAGTGCCTAATAAAGAATAAAAACAGATGGGTTTCAAATAATATTGTTAGTTCACAAATAACCGGAGGTTTACTATGCGTTCAAATAATAATTTTGTGGTACTGCTATTCTTTTCTATTTTGGGTGTGGTTGCTACCACTGTTTTCAGTAGTGTTATTATTTCTCAGAATAACCGTCTATTAAGGGACAGAAAACAAAGATAAAATAAAAAGAGGTCAATTTGTTTTACAACAAATTGACCTCTTTATTTATTAAATAATTGTTACGATGAGCATCTTTCCATTTGGAAGGTGCTTTTTCGTTTTTTATAAAAATTAAAAAAGAGGAGAGTTTTTATGAAGAACATTTTTATTAAATCAATGACCGTTCTTACGTTACTAATGGTCGCATTATGTGGGGTCAATCAAGGGAAAACAGAAGCAGCAAGTAAACCAGCGAATCAAGATTTAATCATCATTAACAAGTACTACAACAAGCTTGCGTATTTTCATAATGGTTATATTGAAATTGTTGATCCAGTAGCAACGGGTAAAACATGGGACAAAACACCAGTTGGCTTTTTTAAAGTGGTGAACAAGATTAAAAACCGTCCTTACTATACAGGACATATTCCTGGGGGCGATCCTCGCAACCCATTAGGAAAACGTTGGTTAGGATTAAATGCAAATGGTACGTATGGCGATACATACGGCATTCACGGCAATAACAATGAAAGCAGCATTGGAAAATACGTGAGTCAAGGTTGTGTGAGAATGCATAATGCAGACATCGAAAAGTTTTATGATAAAGTCCAAGTAGGCATACCGGTTGCCATTACGTATTCTTATAAAAGCTTCGTTGATCTTACGAGCGTATACGGATATAAATTCAAAGGCTACAAGATGAAAAACAATTAATATCTGAGCAGCATTCCGTTTTTATAACGGGATGCTGCTTTTTCTTTGTCTTTTTACCATATGGCCCTTATCATGGAACTAGATGAATAATATGGTTAGTGAGGGTATGATTATGAGAGCAAAGATTGAAAAAGCTAAACATGTTTTAATGTTTAAAGCTACAGGGGAGTTTTATGCGCATGAGGTAAATCAAGATAAGGTGAAAATGGGCTTTTTTGTCTGTCCTTCTTGTGAAGTCAGAGTGTATTATAAACACGATCATTTCTTTTCCCGTGAACATAAACGAACGTGTGCCTATGTGAAAGAACAGTTTAAGAAAAAAGCTTAAAAGGTAAATGAATGCTGCACAATTTTAGTTACCGTAATTTCTCCTTCCGGAGCCCAGGCAAAAAACAAGCCCATGTGTATCAAGGGCTTGTTTGTTTTTAAAATGTATCATTTAGGAAGATTTTTATATAACGTTGAATGATCAACAATTTTAAAGCTGTTATGGTTTCAAGATTTGTATATTAAATGACTATTTACTACTTTCTATATTTTTGTTTTTCAATTGGTTGAATAATTGTTGGGCGCCTTCTGGGCTTAATACAAGATTCCCAGGATATACTTTATTTTCTTTCGTTACTTCTCCAGTGATCACACACGCTTGAGAGGCTTGATATTTTTGAAAAATAATTTGATTCCCCTCAACATAGATCTCTACTGGTGTTTGATCTTTGATATCTAAAACTTTGCGCAACTCACTAGGTAGGACAACACGCCCTAACTGGTCAATTTTTCTTACAATACCTGTGCTCTTCATAGCTAATCTCTCCTCATAATGTAAAATCTTTGATGCCTTATCATTGTAACACTTATTCTACGTACTAACTTTATTTAGCAAGTAATCTCCCATACTGTATGTACGCCTAAAAAGTAATTTACCTTTATAGACGATATGTTATTTTGAATTTTAGTTAACATAGTGTACTTTCTAGGTACTAAAAGAGCCTTATATTTTTATATAAGGCTTTTTTTAATATTATTTATTACAGCTTTTTAATAATAGTGGATATTTTATAATTTGCAAACTCATTTAAATTCTCTAGAAATTCATTTAAATATTCATTAGATGGAAATCTACATTCAAGCAGATAGCATCCATCCCCACTAATTTTATAGTTATTTAAGATGAATTGATTTTGTGTTTTTACAAATGAGAGAAATGGCCGATGATGGATGTCATTTAAATAGATATTAATAAAAGCATGCATAAAACACCCTAGCTTCGCTTGATTTACTATAATTGAATATCCTTCAATTACACCATTATCCTCTAATTTGGTTACCCTAGATGCAGCTGCTTGGCCAGTCAAATGGACTTTCTCACCCAATTCTTTCATTGTAATTCGACTATTTTTAGACAGCTCACGTAAGATACCCATATCCGTATGATCTAACATATTTTCAAATCCTTTCAAAAATCAAGTCAAACAACCAAAAGACTTGATTTTTTCTATGTAATACTCCACTGGGTATAGTATAAACTATACGTAGATTTAAAAAAAGGAGAGATAAAGATGAAAATTAACCAAATTCGAAATGCGACACTCATTGTCGAATATGCAGGCAAAAAGTTTTTAATAGATCCAATGTTAGCTGAAAAAGGTACGTACCCACCATTCCCAAATACACCTAGGCAGGATCAAAACAATCCTCTGGCTGAATTGCCAACACCTGTTGACAACATTATTCATAATGTAGATGCTGTCATTGTTACTCATTTACATTTAGATCACTGGGATGAGGCAGCTAAAGAGCTTTTGCCGAAAGATATCAAATTGTTTTCCCAAAATGAAGAAGATGCAACAGAAATACGAAACGCTGGATTCCGAAATGTCGAGGTTTTAACAGAAGATACAGTCTTCGAAGGTATCCAACTTATTAAAACTAAAGGCGAGCATGGAAGAGGAGACTTGATTAAACTGGCAGGTCTAGTATGTGGCGTTGTGTTCAAACACCAAAGTGAGAAAACATTATATATAGCCGGAGATACAGTATGGTATGAAGGTGTGCAGCAAGAATTAAATACCCATAACCCAGATATTATTGTCGTCAATGGCGGAGATAATCAAGCCTATGAAGGCGAAGATGCTTCACTCATCATGGGTAAAGAAGATATCTATGAAACACATAAGGATGCTCCAAATGCAAAAATAATCGTGAGCCACATGGAAGGTGTAAACCATTGGGGATTATCAAGAAAAGAACTCAAAAAATTTGTAGAAGAAAAAGGATTCGCTTCTAGCCTTCTAGTGCCAGAAGACGGCGAATCTTACACATTCTAAGAAAAAAATAAAGAGAGTGTGTCATTTTAATTGGGGAGGAAAAGAAAATGTTAATTGAAGAAAAAAATAAAGAAGTGGTAAGACGTTTTTATGAAGCGCTTCAACAACAAGACTTTGAAGCTGCTGCTGAGCTATGTCACCCAGACCTTGTATTCTACTTCCAAGTTGATACACCATTTAAAGGGGTAGAAGGTTTTATAAAGGCCGAAAAAGGTAGCTTTGATGCACTTCCAGACATCAAGATCTCAGTTAAAGAAATTTTTGCAGACGGTGATAAAGTGGCTGCTTATACGGAATTCTCAGGTACACATACAGGCGGACCATTTTTTGGCGTACCTGCAACAGGAAAAAGTGTAAAGGCATCAATCATGATGTTCTTACGTTTTAAAGATGGAAAAATCATTGAAAAACGGGCTCACTATGATCGTTATGATGCGTTAAAACAAATTGGTGTTGACCTAGATAAATATGTACAGCAACATGTGAAAGAGAACTTTTAAAAACTAATAGTGTAATGAATTCTTAATTTATTCATTCACCTAGTCAGAAGACCCTAAGAAGAAGGGTCTTCTTTATCAATACTATATTAGTCTCCATATTATAGTTGTTTTATAATGACGATTTAGTTTGATTGACTTATATAGTCAAAAGTCGATAAAGCAGTCTGAATCTTAATAAAATTTATACATCCAAAAACTCATTTATCACAACTATAAAATAATAAATTATAACTTAAAGGAGTGTTCGCTTTGGAAACAAATGTAAAGGTTGTTTGGCATGATGGTGTAAAAGGGAATGGTTCCCTTAAAGCAGAAGTTCTGGATACTAAGATTGCGGTTCCAACTGAATTCGGAGGTAGTGGAAATGGCGCTTCTCCAAAAGAAATCTTAATTGCATCTGCGACAGCTTGTTACTCGTCAGTTCTTACCTCTATGATTGAATCTAGAGACCTTCCTGTTGTAGCAATGACGATAGACTCTCAGGGAATGACTTCTGATAATGAATTTAAAATTATCCATCATCCCCATATCGTTTTATCTGAGAATGCAACAGAAAAGCAAATCCAATCAGCCGACCGACTATTTGTAGCAGCTGATAAAGGGTGCGCTATAGGAAACTTATTAAAAAAAGCTGACGTCAGAATTGAGATTCAAGGGCAAATCTCTACTAAACAAACTACGTCATGATTTAGTTGGTGCTTGTGATATTACAGTCTATACTATTTCCTATATACCTACTACTGGCGGAGAAAAAGAAAAAAATTATAAATGGGTAACAGAAAATGAACTTTCCGCAAAACAAAATTTGAACAAAAACAAGAAATAAACAAACCCATATCATCTTTTAATATGTGTATAAAAATTATGGGATAGATAATACTCTTAGTGGTGCTTTTCAATCACCTACTTTTCTTATTGACACTATAGCTGAAAGTATAAACAAATAGACTATCTTCGGAGAAGATAGTCTATTTGTTTTACTATTGAACAAGAAAAACTTTAATAAAAATGTTTATTCACTCTCTGCCTAAAGCAAATATGACGGCGTAAGTTAAAATCGCTAAATAACTTTTCTCACATCAATAAGCAACGTCAGGAGATTAGTGTATAGCAGCCTATAGCATATTTTGAGTACCAGGCACTGGAAGCCAAGGAGTCACTCCCACTTTTTTCGCCCCGGTTTGTGGATTATATATATGACGTTCAATTTTCCCAATATTGCGACCATAAACATGAATTCCCACGCATGGAACAGAGGAAGCACATTCTACCTGGTGAAGGTCTTGTTCAGAACTGCAACAGATGCCGACCTCTCCCTCTCGAATATAACGGTCTTTTAGAACAGTCAACGGTTCATTCTTGCTAGAGGGACGAGCATACTTAATCTCATGCTCTACTCCTTGTACAACTCCAATTACGCCCCATGTTCCATGATCATGCATAGGTGAGGGTTGACCGACGTTAAAGACCGTAATTGCAATAGAAAAGCTTTCATCCTGGGCTATATGCAGTGGATATAGAGCTGATTTGGGCTGAGGTTGCATGTACTGAGTAGGTAGAATATTTCCCAATTTTAATAGCTTTTTCATTCTCTCTGAGACCCTACTAATTAAGATCTTTTCACTTCCTCCCTCTTGAACAATCTGCTCTACGTCATGAATGAAAGAATTAAGTTCAGGGTGTCTTGTATTTGTATTCGCCATTTCAACATACCTCCATTAATAATATTTTTATACTACAATGATGCTATGCCAATAATATCCTCGTTAAATTCAGAGAATATAAGCCACGATGCCCTACAACGACATAAATGCTAATCGAGTTTGTTCGGTCCGATTAAAGGGCTTCTTACTTATTTATTAAACTAACATACCCCCACTGGGTATGTCAATTTTAGGGATGAAATTCCATTAATGACTTTACTGGTTCTGGTGCAAAAACTTCAAGACACTTGCAATTAACCTCTAAAACTTGTACATACTGATACTATTATTCTAAAAAAGGTGCGTGACCAGTATGGAAAAGCAAGATGTATTCAAATGGAAACATTATCATTATGATATTATTTTGCAGACAGTAAGATGGTACCTACGGTACAACCTTAGCTTTCGTGATTTGGTGGAAATGATGGAGGAACGGGGCTTATCCGTTGCTCATACAACGATCATGCGTTGGGTTCATCAGTATGGTCCTGAATTGGACAAACGAATCCGTCGTCATCCCAAGCAAACCAATGATTCTTGGAGAGTCGATGAAACCTATATCAAAGTAAAAAATCAATGGATGTACCTGTATCGTGCTGTTGATTCGAAAGGAAATACCATCGATTTTCACTTAAGCAAAACAAGAAACCACAAGGCTGCAAAGCGATTCTTCAAGAAAGCTTTGCAGTCCTTTCATATTTCTGAGCCTCGTGTCGTGACAGTCGATAAGAATCCAGCTTACCCTATAGCAGTTGAAGAATTGAGAAAAGAAAAAAAGATGCTAGTAGGCATCCAAATAAGACAAGTAAAATATCTCAATAACATAGTGGAACAAGATCATCGATTTATTAAAAAACGAGTTCGTTCGATGTTAGGATTGAAATTTTTTCGCACAGCTACATCCATTCTTTCTGGAATAGAAGCTATGCATATGATAAAAAAAGGGCAACTTGTTTTACAGGATAAGCCTGTCCAAAATCAAGTGAAGTTCATTCATCAACTATTTGGAATTGCTGCTTAAGAGCAGATCCCTTTAAGAATCTATATACCTCTTTAAAGTGGATGTAATCTTTGCACCAAAACCAACTTACTTATAATAAATTACGTTTAATAAAAAAAGAATCCTTTGCTGAAAAGCAAAGGATTTTCAAATTTATTTGAATAGGGGGGAATACGTTATTAGTCTGTACAGTTTTATAGATTGATATACATATATACTTTGAAAAGCATTTTAGAAAGTACTAAGTTTATAACTTAAACAAGTCACCTTGGAATCAATGGATTGAATACCAGAAAAAGAAGCTATGTAATTTATTATTTACGTTCATTCTAATATTAAAAACCTTCCTAACTATTAGGAAAAAGTATAGACTTGGTAAGTGTAAAGCGCTTACATTAATATAAAAAGTGAGGAGGAAATACTAATGAAAAAGCGTTACATTAAAATATTGGAATATTTAGAACAGTCAGGAAATGATTTTGTGAATGGAAGCGAACTTGCTAATCTATTTAATGTAACGACAAGAACAATTAGAAACGACATTAGGGAAATAAATGAAAGTTATTTAGATAAAGTCATAATTACTGGTAATACTCAAAAAGGATATAAATTAGTTGGGGATTTATCAAATATTCATCAAAATGAAGATGATTACGAGGAGCGTGCTTTTCACATAATAAAAACACTTTTATCTGAAACTGATTTTATAACTTATGATGAATTGGCAAAAAAACTTTACTTTTCCACTCAAACAATTAGGAAAGACGTACAAAAATTATTTCAAATAATACAAGCCGAAAAACGAAACATTGAGGTGGAGGCAATTATTTTCCAAGGGATAAGGCTTAAGGGAAGTGAAGTAGAAAAACGGCTATTACTAAAAAAGTTAGTAACAACAAATTGTTTAAAGAGAATGTCTCTTGATGAAGCGCTGCAATACTATTTCGATGATTGGTTTAGTCAGTCCTCAATTCAATTAGTATGTTCTTGTATTGAAGAAGAAGTCACTAAGTATAATTTATTACTAAGCTCTCAAGAACTATTCTCAATATGTGTGAACATAATTATTAGTTTAAAACGAGTAGGCCTTAATCAAAAAATTGCTGAAAAAGACATGAGGTTAGATAATACTAGCTTTGAAGAATTAAAAATAGCGAAGTTAATCCTTACTCGTTTAGCTAGGGAAATGAATGTACAGTTTAATGAGTATGAATATCAGTATTTATGCTACTTATTAATTGTTTTGCAAATATTACCAAAGAAAAATGAAATAATTGAGCAAGAAAACTCAGATGAAATAAAGGAAAAAGTAAAATCGGTTATAGAAAAAGTTTGGGTCCGATATGGTTTTTCAAACCGAAAAAATGAAAAGTTATTTAATGGATTATTGGTACATATTACAAAGTCATTATATCCATTAAAATATTACTTTCCTGTAGAGAATCCATTTATTTCTCAAATAAAGTCGGAATACATGAATGCTTATAATATTGCAGTGGTTTTAGCTAAAGAATTACAATTTTGCTTAAATATAAAGATACCAGAAAATGAAATTGGTTACTTAACACTACATATCATGAATATTATCGAAAATTCGCAAGAAACAAGGAAAAGAATTGCAATAATTTATGGGAAAAATCCTTTAGTAGGTAAGCTATTAGAAAGAAAAATAAATTTATACTTTCCAAATATTAAGATTGATGGTTTATTTGCAAATCATGAAATCCATTTACTTCCTGAAGGGATAGAAACTATAGTAACTACTAGTGAAATCTTTGATGAGCAGCACCTAAACGTGAAAAATTGTATTCGTGTTAGTGAAATGATTACAAACGAAGATATGAAGACTATTTCTATTCAATTAAATCGTGGTTTACTGAAATACTATTTATCACCGGATGATCTTTATTTCTTAGATGAAGAGACTCAAAAAGGTTTATTAAAAACACTTACAAGTACTGGAGGGATTCAACATCTATATACAAGCATTAATGAAAGAGAAAAGATGTCGAGTACTAATATTGGAAATTTAGTTGCGATGCCACATCCATTTGATTGTGGAAATAACGAAAAATTACGAGTGTTAGTAGCAATAAATAAACAAAAAATTTTGTGGGGAGATAAGATGGCTCAAATTATCTTTCTATTTATCCCTCCAAAAAATCAAAGGGTAAATAATACAAAGTTCTTTGAAGAGATTCATGATGTATTTAAACAAACAAATATGACAGAAAAATTATTGAATGTTGCTAATTATGATGAATTTTTGGAAGTTTGGTCTTCCAAATAATATTAGGAGGAATAGGAATGTTAGTTAATATGAGAGATTTACTTCAAGTAGCTTACGAGAATAAATTTGCAGTTGGATCATTTAATGTGGCAAATAGCGAATTTGTAAAAGTTGTAGTAAATGCTGCAGAGGAGCAAAAATCCCCAGCTATACTTCAAATTCACCCGAATGAAATTAATCTAGTAACGGATGAATTTGTGGCATATGTACGAGAGGCTGCGTCAAAGTCTAAAGTTCCTTTTGTAATTCATTTGGATCACGGGGCAACAATTGAAGATATTACTCGATCTATTAGAAATGGCTATACGTCTGTGATGATGGATGCGTCACATTTACCGTTTGAAGAAAATATGACATTAACAAAAAAAGCAGTAGAACTTGCTCATATAGTAGGTGTGTCTGTAGAAGGCGAACTAGGTACTATTGGAAGTAATGAGGGTAGTTCAGAAGGCGGAACAGACGAGATTTTATATACGGATCCTGATGAAGCAGCTATTTTCGTTGAAAAAACAGGAATTGATACCCTTGCTGTTGCTGTTGGAACTTCACATGGCTTATATCCAAAAACGAAGGATCACTCTATTAAAATTGATCGATTAATGAAGATTCATGAAAAAGTAAAGATTCCTTTAGTTCTTCACGGTGGATCCGACAACCCAGATGAGGAAATAAGAGAAGCTGTGAAACATGGGATTGCTAAAATTAATTTATCAACGGATATGAAGAGAGCTTTTTATAACCAATTAAGAGCTACTCTGGATGAAAATCCTGATGCTTATGAACCTGATCTATTAATGCCTGAAGCAACGAAGACAGCTATTGAATTAGTGAAGAAAAAAATGGATCTATTTGGTTCAACTGGTAAAGCATCGCTCTATAAATTAGGAGAAATTTAAAAGGAGGGATTATATATGAAGACTTCTAGTGTCCTAAGGCCAGAAAACATAATATTAGATCTAGTTTCTGAAACGAAAGAGGACTTAATTAATGAGCTGGCAGAAAAATTAAATAAAAACGGTTATTTACATGATCTTAAACAATTTAAACAGGATATTTGGGCTCGTGAAGATCAGGTTCCAACAGAAGTAGGGTTTGGTATTGCTATTCCACATGCAAAATCTGCTGGAGTTAAATCGCCTGCAATTATTATGGGGAGGTCCTTAAGTGGAATTAAGTATAGTTCAGAAAAATGTAATTTATTTTTCATGATAGCAGCCAGTAAAGATTCTTCAACTGAGCACTTAAAGACTTTATCTAAAATCTCCACTTTTCTAATGGAAGAAACCTTTAGAGCTAAGCTTATTCTTGCCAAAGATAGTCATGAAGTTGTCCAACTATTTGCAAATGCTGAAGAAAAAATGATGCAAGTAGATACGAATGATAAGAAGTATTTTGGCAAAAAATTGGTCGGAGTTACTGGATGTCCTACTGGAATAGCGCATACATTTATGGCTGCAGAAGCATTAAAAAATGCTGCTGAGGAGCTTGGTGTTCAAATAAAAGTTCAAACCAATGGATCGACGGGTATACAGAACAGATTAAATCAGGAAGATATTGATGAAGCAGATGGCATAATTGTTGCTGCAGACGTTAAAGTGGACATGGATGTCTTCGGTAATCGAAAGGTTATAAAAACGTCTGTTAAAAATGGGATACATCATGCAAAGGATTTAATTGAAGATGCTATTTCTGGAAAAGGGACGGCTTTAAATCAGGGAGACACCAAGTTAAAGGAAGCAAAAGAAAAAACACGGTTAAAACAACCTAAAATATACAGCCATATAATGAATGGGGTATCTTTTATGATTCCGTTTGTTGTCGCTGGCGGTATATTAATAGCAATCTCCTTTATGTTTGGCATTCATGCTTCTGACCCGAAAAGCTCTGAATATAATGCATTCGCTGCTTTTCTAGGTACAGCAGGTGGTAGTGCAGCCTTCGCGCTAATGGTTCCAGTACTAGCAGGATATATTGCATATAGTGTTGCGGATCGTCCAGGTTTAGCACCAGGTATGATTGGTGGTATGATGGCAACCCTTGGTGGTTCAGGATTTTTAGGTGGTATGATTGCTGGTTTTATTGCTGGTTATACAATCTTAGGATTGAAAAAATTATTAAAAGGCATTCCAGATTCATTACAAAGTCTTTCACCGGTACTTATACTTCCTCTATTAGGTACGTTTGTAACAGCCTTTATTATGCACTTTGTAATTAATAGTCCTATGGCGTGGATTAATGAGTCGTTACAAGGTTGGTTAAATGGTTTAACTGGTTCGAATGCAATTTTATTAGGGGCGCTTTTGGCGGGAATGATGGCGTCTGATATGGGTGGCCCTATCAATAAGACAGCATCAGCATTTGGCTTAGCAATGTTTGCAAATCATATTTACGAACCATCTGCTGCACTAATGGTTGGAGGGATGGTCCCTCCATTAGGGATTGCATTAGCAACAACACTATTTAAAAATAAATTCTCACTTGAAGAACGCAACGCAGGAAAAGCAGCTTATATTATGGGGGCATCTTTTATTACTGAAGCAGCAATTCCGTTTGCTGCAAGTGATCCATTAAGAATAATTCCGGCAAATATTGTTGGTTCAGCGATTGGTGGTGGGATTTGTATGGCATTAGGAATTTCTTTACAGGCTCCCCATGGTGGAATCTTTGTAATTCCTATTGCTGCAAGCAGTCCATTGCTATATATTGCATGTATTTTAATTGGATCAATTATTACAGCTTGTATAATTGGAATGTTAAAAAAATCTGTTTACAGAACACAAGGTAATACTAGTCATAAATCAGGAAATAAAACAGTAGCAATTAAAGCAGTATAATTTATATGAGTGAAAAGTTGCATTGATTTTATGAACGGCTAGTTTGTTTATTGCTGCTTGAGTCACATACCATACGTGTCCATACCTACAGTAGAGTAATAGGATAGTAGTTAGAGAAGTTTTGGCCTTCTGAGAACTTTGATTATGGTAACTAGAATTGCATATAACCTATACCAGAAAAAACAGAAGACAACTACCCACGGGTTAGGTAGTTGTCTTCTGTTTCTATATTATGGATGACAAGCAATGAAGAAAAGTCATTTTGATGCCTCATGGTTTCTTTTCATATTCCAATCTAGCTTAGTACTTTAAGCCTTTTATTAATAAAGTAAACATAAATATCGTATATAGACTACGTTTATCTCAATAATGTCCAGATGTATTCGTGGCCTTTTTAGTATAATAAAATGTCTTTAATAATGTGGACACAGTTTGATATTTTTCATTTATTCAGATGGTGATATTATTTGATTTAAGGAAGGATAGGAGGCGTTCCTAAATGAAAGCGTTATCAAATAGAGGTAATCAAATATTCAATTATCTATTGAGGCAGAGAAATTATGTGCCGGTAAAAGAAATAGCTAGACAAATGCACTTATCAGAAAAAACAATATACAGAGATTTAAAAATACTAGAGAAAGATTTAAAGTCAGAAGGCATTTATTTAAAGAAAAGACCAGGTGTAGGTATATTACTAGATTTAACAAAGGATCAAATGATAAAACTCAACATAGAATTTCTTTCGTGGAATAAAAAAATAGTCCCTAGCTTGTCAGTTGAGGCAAGAAGAATGAAGATTTTAACCAATTTGCTATATGATTCTCCTGAGGAAACTTCTATTAACAAACTTTCAGAAACATATTTTATTGGTAAAGCGTCAATTGTAAATGATTTGAAGATAATTGAAGAATGGATACAATCTTTTAACTTGCAGCTAGAAAAGAACAAAAATGGAACTCGATTAATAGGACGTGAAGGAGATATTCGCAAAGCGATGATACATCTCATAAACGAACTGATTAATGAAGAGTCAGAAATGGAGAAAGAAATTGATTTTAGAATCGAGCAGACCACCTTATGCGAATTAGTAAATCAGTTTGGACATCAAAATGTGGGGATTATTAAACGAATTCTAGATGAAACAGAATCTCGATTGGGATATTTAATCGGCGATCCATATTACATTAATATGTTTACTCATTTACTAATTTGTATTAAACGCATAAAAAAAGGAAACATCGTTTACCAAGAAGATATAACTTACAATTTAACCATAATGGATCAAAAGGTGTACGCCATATCAAAAGAAATGGCAGATAAAATCACAAAACAGTGTGGACTGGTACTACCTAAGGAGGAAATTTATTTTATTTATCAATACCTTATTTCTTCTGGTGTATGTGTTACATCATTAAATTTCGAAACTACGAACTTATTAAGTAGGGTAAATCCAGAATCAAGGGTAATAGCTGAAGAATTAATCAAAACTGTTTCTAATATTACGAAGCTGGATTTGAAGGGTGATAAGGAGCTTTATGAAGGATTAATCATCCATTTAAAGCCTATGTTGAATCGCGTAAAATACCAGATTACGATTAAGAATCCCCTTTTAGAGGAACTCTACAAGGAATATCCTTTCGTATTTGTTGCAGTAAGTCTTGGAATGATCTCTATTATGCGAGCCCATCAATTAAATGATATCAGTCAAGATGAAATTAGTTACTTATTACTACATTTTCAAGTGGCGATTGAAAAAAAGATTAAAAAGAAACGAGTAATCCTAGTTTGCTCAACAGGAATAGGAACCTCTCATTTGTTAAAGAATCGTATAAATCGTTCGTTTCCTGAATGGGAGATTGTTGATGTAGTATCTGTAAGCTGGTTAAATCGTTCTCTGGATTTAGCTGATATTGATTTAATTATTTCAACCGTTAAACTTTACCAAAGTAACCTTCCCATAGCCTATGTATCAACATTACTTAATGAAAATGATGTTAAGCATATTAAAGAAAAATTTGTTGAAGATGGGCTAAAGAGAGAAATGGATAGTCTTTCATTTCCATTACTTAAGAAATATTTATGTCCAAACTATCTATTTATGGGATTAGAAGAAGTAGAAAAAGAAAATCACTGTGATAAGATACTAAATAAAATGATAGATAAGACTAACCTTAATAAGAAATTGCCTAATGAAAAAATCGTTTCAGAGGTTAAAGTAAGTAGCCAGCTTTCTGTTTTTCTTTTAAATACAAAAGTAGTTAAGCAGCCAGCTGTTGGCATTAATATTACAAAAGGTTTGACATTCGCAGAGGACAGATTAGAGATTGTCATCGCTTTCAAAAGTGAAATAATGCTGAATAACCTATTAGTAGAGTTATTTTCTTTAGCTACTCATAAAGAATTGTTTGAGAGATTAACGCGAGTAAAGACTCTTCATGAATTAGAAGAAGTATTAATTTAAATAGATTGGAAGGAGCATTTCTCATGGATATTATTAAAATTATCAATGAAAATCGAATTGATCTACATCTAAAAGCAAAAACAAAAGATGAAGCATTATGGGAACTTGCACAGCTACTAGAAAACGATGGTGCACTAGCCTCAAAAGAAGAATTCATTAAAGATGTGTATTTAAGAGAGGAAGCTGGACCAACTGGATTAGAAAACCATATTGCTATTCCCCATGGAAAATCGGCAGCTGTATTAAAGACATCGTTGGCTATTGGACGCACTAAAAATGAGATTGATTGGGAAACTTTAGATGGAAAACCTGTTCACTGTATTATTTTGTTTGCCGTTAGGCTAGTTGATCAGACTACTACACATGTCAAACTACTGTCCCAAGTAGCTGGTGCGCTTGCTGATGAAGATACGGTTAACTTTTTATTGACTGAGAAGGATCCAACTAAAATTATTAATCTGTTTGATCAACGTCAAAGTGCTTAGCCACTATAAAGTGAATCTCTGGTTTTAAGCATCCAAATTCTATATATTCTAAACAATAAATGGGGGTCTTATTTATGAGAATTGTTGGTGTTGCTGCATGCACGGCGGGAATTGCTCACACTTATATTGCCAAGGAAAAATTAATAAAGGGAGCTAAAGCACGTGGTCATGAAGTGAAAGTGGAAACTCAAGGAACAATTGGAACAGAGGATGAATTGACATCTGAAGAAATTGCTGTGGCAGATGTTGTAATCCTGGCAACTGATATTAAAATCGGTGGAGAAGATAGATTTAAGGGCAAACGGATTGTTAGAGTCAAAACAGAAACCGTTATTAAATCACCGATTAAATTTATTGAAAAAGTGGAGCAATCATTGAATATTGCTAACTAAGTCACCTTAATGTGGAGGGGGAAACATGAGCGCTAAAAAGAAAAATGTAGGTTCAACAATAAAAAAACATTTGTTGACTGGTATTTCTTATATGATACCTCTAATCGTTGCAGCTGGTCTTTGTATTGCACTAGGACAAATTTTAGGTGGTCCGAATGTTGGAAAAGAAACTGGCTCTATTCCATATATGATTAATCAAATTGGTGGCTGGGGGATGAGTCTAATAGTCCCTCTTATCTGCGCAGCCATTGCTTATTCAATCTCAGATCGACCCGGTATTGCCCCAGGGCTGATTATCGGTTTTGTCTGTACACAGATTAATGCGGGCTTTATCGGTGGTATGGTGGGAGGCTTTTTGGTTGGCTATGTTGTTCTAGGGATTAAAAAGTACGTAAAATTACCAAAATCTATGCAAGGATTAATGCCAATTCTAGTTATTCCAGTATTAACGACATTAATTTGTGGATTAAGTATGTTTCTCTTTATCGGGCAACCAATAGTATGGTTACAAAATGGCCTAACACACATGCTTGAATCTATGCAAGGTGGATCAAAATTTGCTATGGGAGCTATTTTGGGAACTATGGCAACCTTTGATTTCGGTGGACCAGTTAATAAAACAATGTCTTTGTTTGCGGATGGAATGTTGGTTAACGGAATTTATGGACCGGAAGCTGTGAAATTTGTAGGTTCAATTATTCCTCCATTTGGTATCACAATTTCTTATTTATTGACCAAAAATAAATATACAAAATCAGAAAAAGAAGCGTTAAAAGCAGCATTTCCAATGGGTATCTGTATGATTACAGAAGGTGTGATTCCCATTGCGGCAAGAGATTTAGTACGCGTCGTTTGCTCTTGTGTGATTGGTTCAGCTATTGCTGGAGGTCTTATTATGGCGTGGGGAGTGGAAGCCCCAGTGCCTCATGGTGGATTATTTGTAGTCCCATTGTTTACGCATCCATGGCTTTTCTGTCTGGCACTGTTCATTGGATCTGTCATTTGTGGTGTTACGTTATCATTGATGAAAAAGGCGGTAACTGAGGTCGATGAAGAATTCGATGACACTGAAGATACTAATGTATCATATGATGATATTGTGTTTACAGTAGAGTAATAGGGGTGATAGTCTCATGTATGTTTCAATGAAAAAAATGCTAGAAGATGCAAACGTAGGTTATTATGCAATTTTAGCTATTAATTGTTTTAATCTTGAGACAGCAAGAGCAGCAATATCAGCAGCAGAAGATACTAAGGCGCCTATTATTCTCAATGTTGTTCAAGAACATATGGTTACACATGCTAAGGCAGAGCTTATAGTACCTTTGGTTAAAACATTGGCAGAACAATCTAGTATACCAGTCGCATTAAATCTTGATCATGGAAAGGATTTTAAATTAATTGCTTCGGCATTTAGACATGGTTTTTCATCTTTAATGATTGATGCATCAGATTATCCATATGAAGAAAATGTTCGTAAAACAAAAGAAGTAGTTAAAATGGCTTCTACAACCAATTTAAGTGTTGAAGGTGAGCTTGGACATGTTGGAGATGCTAACTACTATAATTCGGAATCATTCCGAAAATTATTTACCAACTTGAATGAAACAGCATCTTTTTTTGAAGAGACTGGTATTGATGCCCTAGCCATTTCATTTGGGACTGCCCATGGGCTGTATAAGGACGATGTGATACCAAATCTTGATTTTGACTTACTAAAGGAAATTAAGCAGAAAACTAACAAACCACTGGTACTTCATGGTGGAAGTGGTGCAGGTGATGACAATATTAGAAAAGCTGTCAATTACGGCATTAATAAAATTAATATCGGTGCAGATATATTCAAAGCCGGGAAAAAATGTTTAATTAATTTGTTAACAACAGACCCAGAATTAGATTTATTTGATTTACTGATGAACATGGAAAAGGCGTGTAAAGAGGCAATATTACATTATATTAATTTATCAGGATCCGCAGGAAAAGCTAATTAAAACTAAAGGGGATGTATCTAATTATGTTGATAACAATGAAAGAGTTACTTAGAGTAGCAAAAGAAAATAAATTTGCAGTAGGAGCATTTAATGTTGCAGACAGTTCTTTTTTAAGAGCTGTCGTTGAAGAAGCAGAAAATTTAAATTCACCTGCTATAATTGCTATTCATCCTACTGAAGTAGACTTCTTAACTGATGAATTTTTCTCTTATGTAAAGCACCGTGCTTATGTAAGTAAAGTACCATTTGT
This sequence comes from Priestia sp. SIMBA_032, assembly GCF_046535215.1. Lineage (NCBI taxonomy): Bacteria > Bacillati > Bacillota > Bacilli > Caryophanales > Bacillaceae > Priestia > Priestia sp. SIMBA_032. The sequence continues at coordinate 56,928 of NZ_JAWRXD010000013.1, forward strand.
ACTTCATTTAGACCATGGAGGATCAGTTAAAGATGTAATGAGAGCAATTAACTGTGGCTTTACTTCGGTAATGATTGATGGATCAATGTTACCCTACGAAGAAAATGTACAATTGACTAAAAAAGCAGTTGAAATTGCCCATGCAGTAGGAGTTTCTGTGGAGGGAGAACTTGGTACTATTGGTCAAACAGGAAACTCGATTGAAGGAGGAGTTTCAACAGTTACTTACACGGATCCACTTCAAGCAGAAGACTTTGTAAAACGAACAGGTGTTGATACATTAGCTGTCGCAATTGGTACAGCTCATGGTATATATCCAAAAGATGTAAAACCAGAATTACAAATGGACATCTTGAAAGAAATAAATGACCTTGTTGAAGTTCCATTAGTACTTCATGGTGGATCTGCTAATCCAGATAGTGAAATTGTTCAATCTATAAAATTAGGAGTAAGTAAAATTAATATTTCTAGTGATATGAAATTTGCCTATTTTAAAAAGGCTCGTGAAATTTTAAGTACTACAGAGTTATGGGATCCAAATGTAATTTATCCAGATTGTATTATAGAAGCTCGAAAGGTTATTAATTATAAAATGCGTCTCTTTAATTCTGATGGAAAGGCAGATTTATATGGAGGAGCAAGATATGAACAACGTCAAATTCCAAGTGCTAACTTATCTTGATAAGGCAGGTATAGTTTTAAATGAAGAAGAAAAAGAAACTATAGAAATAACGGATTTTGGTTTAGCAAACCTTTATGAAGAAGGACTGCAACTAGTAGTCTATATAAATAATGAACGATATTGTGCTAAAGAACTGATTATGCTGCCAAATCAAACTTGCCCTGAGCATCGCCATCCTCGGAGAAGTAATGGTCAAGATGGGAAACAAGAAACATTCAGGTGCCGATTTGGAATAGTATACCTTTATATAGAAGGAAACGAAGAGACCCAAATCTCAGTAGAGCCTCCAGCAAATCATGCTGAATATTATACGGCTAGAAAAGAAATTATTCTTTATCCAGGTGACCAATACACTATTCCGGCTGATACAAATCATTGGTTTAAAGCTGGACCTGAAGGAGCTGTTATATCAGAATTCTCATCAAGTAGTGATGACAGTAGTGATATATTCACAAACTCACATATCGTTAGATAATGTTAAAAATGGCATCAAGTCTTTTCTTAAACTTGATGCCATTAATTTTTCTAATTAAATCTATAAAAAATTAATCCCTAAAATAATTTTATAAATATTCATATTTGGTCAGTAACGACAACAATTATTCCTAATTGTATCTTCACTATAAATAAAATTTGGGAGGCTTAGTATGATTTTTGGTGCAATTGAAGCAGGAGGAACAAAGTTTGTATGCGCTGTGGGTGATAATAATGGACAAATTTTTGAAAAAGTCCAATTTCCTACAACTACACCCGAGGAGACGATGGAGCAAGTCATTGAATTCTTTAGTCGATTTAATTTAAGAGCCATAGGCTTAGGATCATTCGGTCCTTGTGACGTGAATTTTGAAAGCATTACCTATGGGCATATTACTTCAACACCCAAGCTCAGTTGGAGAGGTTATCCTATTTTAAAGACACTTGAAGAATCATTTAATATACCAATAGGGTTTAGTACAGATGTGAATGCTGCAGCTTTAGGAGAAGTAACATTTGGAGCTGCGAAAGGTCTTGATAGTTGTTTATATATTACGGTAGGAACAGGTATAGGCGCGGGAGCTGTGTTAGGAGGAGAACTTCTTCAAGGGCTTTCACATCCTGAGATGGGCCATGTTATTGTTAGACGTCATTCAAATGATACTTATCCAGGGAAATGTCCTTATCATAGAGATTGTCTTGAAGGACTTGCTGCAGGGCCTGCTATTGAAGAAAGATGGGAAAAAACAGGGAGTGAATTAGTAAATCGTCCAGAAGTATGGGAGCTGGAATCTCACTATCTTGCACAAGCTTTGGTACACTATATTCTTATTTTGTCACCCAAGAAAATTATTTTGGGTGGAGGAGTGATGAAGCAAAAACAGTTGTTTCCTCTCATTTATAGAGATGTAAAGAAGCTGTTAAATAAATACATCGAAATTCCGCAACTTTCTGATGAAATAGAAAAATACATTGTTCCTGTAGGGTTAGGGGACCTTGCGGGAATCACAGGAGCCTTACTTCTAGGGAGAAAAGCTTACGAGACACAACCGGAAAAACAAAAATGAAAGAACAAAGGGGGTATTATAATGGTGCAGCCATTGTTTTTAAAGCCAGTTTTTCAGGAGAGAATTTGGGGGGGGAAGGGATTAGAAAATAAATTTGCATACAAAATTCCTCATAATAGAACAGGTGAATGTTGGGCAATTTCAGCACATTTAAATGGACCGTCTATTGTTGAAAATGGTCCGTTTTCCGGAAAGACCTTAAATGAGGTTTGGAGGAATCACCCAGAAGTTTTTGGTTACTCTGGAGGAGTTACTTTTCCACTTTTAACAAAAATTTTAGATGCTAATCAAGATCTGTCTGTACAGGTACATCCCGATGACGCTTATGCAAATCTATATGAAAACGGGGAGTTAGGTAAAACGGAGTGTTGGTATATCATCGATTGTAAGGAAGGGGCTGAGGTGATATACGGTCATAATGCTAAAACAAAAGAAGGGTTCACTAAAATGATTGAAAATAAGGATTGGGATAAGTTACTTCGTCGAATTAAGGTGAAACCGGGTGACTTCTTCTATGTGCCTAGTGGCACGATTCATGCCCTATGTGAAGGAACAATTGTACTTGAAACACAACAAAGTTCTGATACTACATATCGCGTTTATGATTATGAAAGAAGAGATAAGAATGGAAAAAAGCGTGAATTACATCTTAAAAAGGCTATAGATGTTACGACAGTTCCTCATATAGATGTAGATAATAAACCCTTTGTAACAAAATATAAAGATTTACTAATTACTACTTTTGTAGAAAATAAATTTTTCTCTGTTTATAAATGGGGAATAAATGGGAAAGCAACTTTAACAATGGATAAACCTTTTATGTTGTGTAGTGTAATAGACGGAAACGGAACTCTTAGGGGAGAAGAAGGAGAATATTCGTTTTATAAAGGTAGCCACTTTATCCTTCCTGCAAAAACAAGAAATTTTGAGATAAGTGGAAACTGCGAATTGATTGTTTCACATTTATAAACTAATAAGATTATTCATATCCAAACACCTCATCCTCTTATTTTTAGATAATGTGTAGAGATGCTAACATATCATAGCTTCTATAAACTTGTCACTTAATAAGGTTAGGTGGGGAAAAGGAAGAGGAACTCCTGTTTTTTTAGGGGATAATTATACTGAGATTTACTCTATGACGAAATGAACTCCGTTGAAGTTTGATTATGAGTCATGGAGTAAAATTCAACCCTAAATTGTTTTAAAAATATGTATGTAGATTTTAAATTTAGCCTAAACTAATAAAGTATTTCCCAATTGCCTGAGTTTAAAAAAGCCTCTGCTCCCGTTGAGCAAAGGCTACTTTTTTTGACAAATTTCTTCTATAAAATATGTCATTTTGAAGAGAGTTTTGTGTAAGTAAAATGAGTCGCTCGAAAAAGATCCATCCTTTTAGAGCGACTCATTTTTATCATTCTTTATAAAGACAGTTAACCAATTTGTCGTCAATAAGAGTAAATGATAAAACTTTAATTTTTATAAAAGAATTTATTCATTTACTCCTCTTTATGAAATACGTTCATTTTGTATTTTTAATCTCATCAATCTTATTAAAAATACATTAAATATAAATACTTATAAATTTTCTTTTGATTACCATGATTATAAAAATTTATTAAAAGGGAAGTAGAAGATAGAGTGGTATATGATAAGAAGCGTCATTTGTCACCATTAAGCATAATTACGAGAATCTACATTACTAAAAGACTAAAAGTTAATTTTTAGATTTACTTTAACAAATAACGAAAGGAGTATGGAAAGCTCAAAAAGAGTGAACTTTCCATACTCCTTTTCTCTATTGTTTATTGCTACAATCTTTTTTAGAAAAAGGAATTACACCTATTCTAAAAGAAAGAGCTAATTTCCAGTATACGAAGTTATGGGTCATTGTTAAACATTAGAAAAATTCATTTATGAAAGAGAATTTTTTCGGAATTCTGTAGGACTTAAACCAGTCCACCTTTTAAATTGTCTACTAAAATGAGAAAGGTTTTTATAACCAAGGCGACTCGCAATTTCATTTATAGAAATGTCTGGTTGTTGAATTAAGATTTTAGCTTCCTGTAATTTTAGGTCGGAAAGATATTTCCTTGGAGACATATGGTATACCCTTTGGAAAATCTCTAATCCATAATTTGGACTTATACCTAGTGAAGCAATAATCGGTTGTATATGAACGTTATTATCAGTTTCCTCCTTATCTAAACCTAAATCTAAATATAAATAACTTTTTTTAAAGTTAGATCTTATAGCATCTGCAATTGCTTTTGCATACTTTGTAGTGGTTATAGATTGCTGCAATTGTTTTCTTTGGTTTTGTGAGATGATGTCAGAAAAAATTTCTAATAATTCAAATAAAACAATTTGCACTCTAAGTTTATACTTTATGGAATTATATTCTGTGAGATCTAACATGTTGATCCATTTATTAATTGTTTCTCTTAACCTTTGATAAAAAGGAGAAGAAGTTGTATAGATTAAGTCGCAGTTTTTCAACATTTCCATACGTAAAGAAGGCTCGTCTATATCGAAATGAGCACAAAAATAAGTCATCCCATCATTAGATATACATCGATTGGTATGATAAAAACCTGGAGGTATAAGGATAAGATCACCTTTATTCAGGAAATAAGTTTCCTTTTCAAGGATAGTTTCTTGACTACCTTCTAAGACAAATAATATCTCAAAAGCATGATGAAATTCTGCTGATGCAGACCAATCCTTAGAAACCGTCTGCATATGTGCACCAAAAAAGCGTATATTCCAATCAATAAATGGAAGTAGTTGGGCATTATTAAATTCGATAGTGTTTTCCATTTTTTAACTCCTTTGATTTGGGTAAATTTAACCTTGATAATACAATCGCTTTTTAAAGAAGATTAATCTTATAATAGAAACAGATTCAAGAAAACGCTTTCGTTTTTAGTTAGAATGTTGAAATATCAGTATTAGTTGGGATAGTAAACTTATTATAATAAATTAAGAAAGCGTTATCAAATATTGTTTCATCATTGTTTTTTTATCTATGTAAAATTATAAAAGGGTAAATGTAGAAAATAGCTATTGGAAGTAGGAATTATTCTAAAGGAAAATTCGAGTCAGCTAAAACAGAACGCCTTACTCGTACAAGGAATCAGGTTTAAAGAAATGTTAGTAAAGAAAGGAATTAGAGAAATGACAATAATTAAAAATCCTATTATTCCTGGAATGGCGCCAGATCCATCAATTATTCGGGTCAATGAGATATATTATATTGCAACATCCACTTTTCATTGGAACCCCGGTATACAAATTTTTAAATCTACGGATTTAGCAAATTGGGAGCTAATTAGTTACGGATTAAAAAACGATGAAGTTAATTTACGTGGTACAAATACACCAGCAGGTATCTGGGCGCCACACTTATCCTATGATTCTATCAAAAATAGATACTGGTTAGCATTTTCTAACATGGTAAATATGGCAGGGCGTGAATTTAACGCAGATTCGTATGCAATGTGGGCAGAAGATATAAATGGACCTTGGTCAGATCTAATTTATATTACATCAATAGGTTTCGACCCAGCTATTTTTCATGATGAGGATGGAAAGCATTACATCTCCATACTTGAATGGGAAACACGTCAAGGGCATCAAGCACCTGGACATATTGTAATTGCCGAGTTTGATTTAGATAATGGGGGGATTATTGGAAAGTGGCACCGAGTAACACAAGGGTTTACCAGTCGTGGATGTGCTGAAGCACCACAAATATATAAATATAACGGGTATTACTATCTTATTATAGCTGCTGGTGGAACAGGATATGCACATGGTGTAGAAATTGGACGTTCGGAGAGTATTTTTGGGCCATATGAACCGCATCCATCAGGAGAACCGATTATTACCTCTTCACCGCGACATCTATTTTCACTTGGTGATCCAGATGCGGGGCATTTTGAGATGTATAATCCAAATTCACCAATGCAAAAAGCAGGCCATGGTTCATTAGTTCAAACACAAACGGGCGAATGGTATATTGCTCACCTAATGTCACGCCCAATTGAAGGAACTCTCTTAAATCCATTAGGACGAGAAACGTCTATTCAAAAAATGAAGTGGACGGAGGACGGTTGGCTAGAAATGAAAGATGGATCAAATCTAGCAAAGATGGAAGTTGAGGGTATGGACGGAGTTAAAATATCCACTAGATTATCTCATGATGTATTTGATAATTTTAATAACGAAAAATATAGCATACATTTTATGACTCCTTATCGAAATCAAGATGTTGATTGGGTGAATACGATTGAACGTTCAGGATATTTACGTATTCACGGCGAGAACTCGTTCTTTTCGCAAATAAATCCGGCTATTATAGCAACAAGTGCGACATCATTTAATTATGAACTTCAAACTAAAGTCGAATTTTATCCAGATCATTACTCAGAAACTGCGGGTATGGGACTTTACTATGATTCAAATAATTGGATTTATGCTCACTTAACTCATTCAGAATCATGTGGTGGCACAGTTTTAAGTTTACTACAGGCTAAATTAGGAGAACGCATCGAATTTGTTCATAATAATATTGCAATACCTGAAGGTGTAGTTGAGTTGAAGCTTGTCTACAATTCAGGTATTGCAGATATCTTCTATCGTTTGGATGATAATATGAATTGGCAAGTATTTGTAGATAATATCGATGTTCTTTATTTGTCTGATGAAGGCGTTAATGGGGAACCAGGTGAAATTGGTGGATTTACAGGATTGTTTAATTTTATAGGCTCGGTTGATTCTCATCAGCATGACTCATTTGCAGATTTTGATTACTATTCAGTAAAAAATTATTAGTTTCCAGAGAGGAAGTTTTACATGAATACTATGCCACTAAAAAACACAACCGAAACAACTGAAACAACTAATTTCCACAAAAATACTATATCACTAAAACGTTTAGTGCCAGGATTAATTATCGGACCAGCCTCCTGGCTTGGACCCTATATTGCAACTTCAAGTTTATTTTTACCGGCTTTGATTCAGCATTTGGATGCTGATAACAAAATTACATTAGTAGCATTATTTTCCTCAGTAGGGATGATTACCGCGGCCCTTTCTAATATGATTGCTGGCTATCTTTCTGACCGTACAAAGTCTCGTTTTGGAAAACGCACGCCTTGGCTAGTTTCCGGAGCATTTGTATTTATGTTAGCAATGATTTTTGCCTCAATGAGTACGACTATTCCTTTATTGTTAACAAGTTGGGCGCTAGGACAAGTTGCTTTGAACTTCATTGTAGCACCAATGGTTGCTTGGTTAGATTTAGCACCTGAAAATGGTAAAGGAACAGCTTCATCTGCTTATGGTGGTTTAGGCATGGCGCTCGGCAACAATGCTTTTACAATTTTAGCAGCTATTTTTTTAGGGCAATACCGTTTGGGTTTTATCATTTTTGGCATTATAACATTCGTAGGAACATTGATTGCAGCATTTATTGTCCGGGAACCATCAAACTTGGACGAGAATATATCAATATCAACAAAAAAGGGGAAATTTTCTGCAAAAGAAGTATTGAAAGTTTTTCCAAAGTGGTCTATTGGTCGTGATTACTATTTAGCTTTAATAGGAAAAATTTTTCAAGGAGTTGGAAACTTTGCTGTTACAGGTTATTTATTATATATAATGACAGATTTTCTACACAAGGATACATCTGCTACACAACAGTCTATACAATTAATTAATATAATTATGTTAATATTTGGTGTTATCATGGGGGTTATTGCTGGGCCGATTTCAGATAAGCTCAAAATATTAAAATTACCAGTAGGTTTATCTACTATTTTAGTAGGAATTGGCGCACTAAGCATTTTCTTTTTACAAAATAATATGGGTATGATTATTTATGCTTTTATGGCTGGTTTTGGAATGGGTATATGGAATTCTTTAGATAACCTTTTGAATTTAAAAGTTATTCCTGATAAGGAACGCGTTGGTTTTTTCTTAGGAATTTACAATTTAGGGAATACTACAACTCAAGCTATTGCCCCGATTATCGCAGCATTTATGATTTCGGCATTAGGGTTTTCATCAATTTTTATAATGTCCTTTGCTTTCTCCATAATCGGAGGAATATTGATTCTTTCAATTAAATCTGTATCTAGGTAATTTGTGTATACTGCTTTTTAAAGAAAGTACATTTCTTTTGAGAGATGAATGCATCGTAGCAAAATTCTTGTCTTTATTGCAATCGACAGACATAAAAGCTTATATTAGTTTTGTAACACCATCTCTTAATGTATACATTTTTAGTTACCATAATGTACTTTATAAGCACCAAAAAGGGCCTAAATCATTTAGAAATAGGCTCTTTTTGGCTTGAATATATAAATTCTTTTACTTCTACGATTGAGAGATCTAATTGATAAGCTTCCTTCATAAGACTTATCAATTCCCAATCAAGCCTACTATATTCTTCTTTTAACATTCACGCATTTCTCAATATAATAGCTACGTTAACTTTCGTGCAAATTTTGTGCATATAAATGTCAAGTTTTAATAATAGTATTACTTGATTTATTACAAGCTATATCCTACAATATAAAAGTCAACTAATTGACTAAATTGGTGGTGAAACAATGAAAAATAAAGATGATTTTCAAGTGAACACAGTATTGAATATATTTCGTGCTTCCAACCTCCTTTCACGGATAGGTGGCAAACTAACTGTAAAGGTTGGGTTGACCAGCGTCCAACAATGGATTCTACTCGGCGCGATTTCCAAGAAAGAGGGATTATCACTCAAAGAATTACGTGAAGATACTTTGGTGACAAAACAGAACATATCTAGTATGGTTGATCGTTTACGCCAAGCAGGCTATGTAACAACTTATGAAGACTTATCCGATCGGCGTATCACACGAGTGAAATTGACAGAGCAGGGGAAACTAATATTGGAAGCTCTTAAACCACTAACCAATGCCAGTAATGACCGAACATTTGAGGTATTTGAACCCGAAGAATTAGTGCTGTTTGCTTCGCTGATAGAACGACTGGTTACACATCTTAGTCAACAAATAGATAGACCTGAATAAGGTCTTTTTTTTACCCGATTGGTCAATTAGTTGACTAATTTAAATTCCGATTTAATAAAATTAGAAGGAGTGATTTTCTTGGAACAGGATTCTATGAAAAAGGTTGTTTTGATTACCGGAGGAGGTCGAGGAATTGGTGCTGAAGCATCAATGATTTTAGCCAAAAGGGGATATCGGGTAGCCGTAAATTATGTTTCTAACGCCCATCGTGCAAAGGAAGTTGTACAAGAAATTCTAAAATACGGTGGAGAAGCAATCGCTGTTAGGGCGGATGTTCGTCAGCCAAATGAAGTAGATCAGATGGTGAAAGAGATCTACTCTAAATGGGGTTCAATTGATGCTTTGGTTAATAATGCAAATATGTCATTTGCTGCAAAACCCTTCCAAGAAATGAATTGGGAGGAATTTTCACAGAAATTGAATGATGAAATGAAAGCAGCCTTTACCATGACGAAAGCAATCACACCTATGATGATTAAGAATGAATATGGACGTATCGTATATGTAGCAAGTGGATTGGCAAAAAATCCAAGTCCTAAAATGATTGCACATGGAACTGCAAAGGCTGGACTCGTTCAGTTTGCTAAGTACGTTGCACAGGAGTTGGGGCCTAATGGAATAACGGTTAATGTGATTGCACCCGGTTTGGTTGATACAGAGGCTACTGCCGATCAACCAGCAGAATTTCGTGAACAAATGGCTTCATTGACACCAATTGGGAGGATTGCAAATCCTGAAGATGTCGCAAGGGCAATTGCGATGTATGTAAGTGATGATTGTCAGTTTATCACGGGTGCTTACGTACCAGTCAATGGCGGAATAGCCATGGATTAAGCAGTACTTAATTTTAGGAGGAGATTTTCGATGAAACTTTCAGGAAATACAATACTCATTACGGGTGGCAGTGCAGGCATTGGACTTGCTTTTGCAGAACGCTTTATCAATACCGGAAATACAGTCATCGTTTGTGGACGACGTGAAAGTGTCCTTCGGGAAGTCAAGGGGAAGTTCCCAAATCTCATTACGCACGTCAGTGATATTGGACTTGAATCCGACCGTTTAGAATTGTTTGATTGGGTAACAACGAACTATCCAAACGTCAATGTATTAGTGAACAATGCAGGGATTCAACAACGTTTTCATGTGTTAAAGGCAAATGCGAAAGAGAATTGGAGCAATTACAACAAGGAAATCATGGTCAATGTTGAAGCTCCAATTCATCTATCCATGCTATTCGCCCCATTTTTTGCTGAAAAGGAAGATGCGGCCATTGTGAATGTGACGTCCGGCTTGGCTTTCACACCGTTAGCGATTGCTCCCATCTATTCGGCGACCAAAGCAGCTTTACACTCATTTACAATGAGTCTCAGACACCAACTGGATAATACATCCGTAGAAGTTATTGAAGTGGTGCCAACGATAGTGAACACTGATTTGGGTGGATCAGGTCTGCATACCCATGGAGAGCCTGTAGATGCATTCGCGAATGGAATTTTCCAAGGATTTGAAGAGGGAAGACAGGAAATTGGCTATGGCTATTCCCTGAATCAATTACGCATGTCACGTGACGAAATCGACGCGCAAGTAGAAAAAATGTATCAAGCGATGAGAGGCACTATTGAATAATTCTTGAGCGTGAATTCGGAAGTATTTGTTGTTATGAAATTGTTTTGTTTATTACAGAATAAAAGTCCATATTACTAGTTGGAAGATCGTTTTTATAGAAAGGGATGATATTATTATGATACTTATAACTGGAGCAAATGGGCAAACTGGTCGTGCAATAATTAAGGCTTTATTATCTAAAGGAGAGCGAATAAGGGCTTTTGTTCATACAACTGAACAAATTCAGGAAATTAAATCCTTAGGTCAGATGGAAGTAGTGGCAGGAGATATGTTGGATGAAAAGGCTGTAAATGAAGCATTTATTGGAGTTAGTACTGTATACCACATTTGTCCTGCTGTAAATCCTCATGAAGTTGAGATAGGGCAAATGATAATAAAAGCTGCTCGCTTGGCCAAAGTTGAGCATTTCGTATACCATTCAGTATTGCATTCCGTACTTCAAGATATGCCACATCATCAGAAAAAACTCATGGTAGAGGAGCTTTTGGTAGATTCAGGAATCCCATATACTATTATTCAGCCAGCAGTATTTATGCAGAATATACTCATGTCTTGGAAGTTACTTAGTGAAAAAGGTATATTTCAACAAAAATTTTTTACTACTCAAGAAACTCGCATATGTATGATTGACTTAGAAGACTTAGCCGAGGCGGCTTCTATAATTCTCACGAGTCCAGGTCATATAGGGGCTACATATGAACTTTGTGGACCTGAAAATTTATCTTTGTCTGATATGATAGCAGCTATGGAACAGAATTTTGGTCGTGAAATCAAAGTTGAAACGCCTCAAGATGCAATGTTCGCTGCACAATTAAAAAAGCTTGGAGTAGGAGACTATCAAGTAAATACACTTTTAAAGATGTTCCAACATTATAATGAACATGGATTTATCGGTAATCCAAATATTTTAACATGGATATTAGGTCGAAAGCCAAATAATTTTTCATCCTTCATTCTTAGAGCATTGAAAAGTAAAATATAATAGTTGTTAATTAGAATCCTATAAGAGTTATCGTCAAGAGTTTTTATATTTAAGATGTTCAAAACCATGTTTAGTACTAAAAATGGAAATTGGACGGTTGTTAAGGACAATTCCTCAAAAGTTACCTTTTACAGAGACAGTTGTAATGGGATACAAGGAACGCTAGGCAAAGTTAAGAAGGGTGCTAACAATAGTACACCCCCTTTGCTGACAAATGAATAATAATTGAAGTGCACTCTTATCAAGTAGTCCTTAATGAAAAATAAATGACCTGAGTCCCAATCTATACAGGACTCAGGTCATTTATTTTTTTTGGAAACGGTAATAAATTATTCTAGATTCCGATCTAACAATATTCCAGTCTGCTCGGCTATTACATCGGTTGGAACATGCATGCCATTCTTAAACCACCATTCCACTGCGCCTACGACAGCTGAGGAAAAGAAATGAAGAACAACCTCTTCGCTTAACCCTTGATTTTTCCCTTCGGTTGTATCAACTTCAGGTTTAGTCTCTTGAACGACTAACTCGAGAAAACGACTACGAAAATAATGGGCACCTTTACTCTCTAACATCGTCGAAAAGAATAAATAATGATGCTCAAAGTATTCGTACCAAATATAATTTCCTTCTTGATAAGTCATATCAGATGCCGATTGACATAGTTCTCTGAGGTTATCCATATGTTCTTCAATCATCTTATCCAATAAATCATATTTATCCATGTAATGAAGATAGATGGTTCCTCGATTAACATTTGCTCTATCAGCAATATCCTGAATGGTAATGTCGTCAAAACGTTTTTCGGTCATTAATTCAGTAACTGCTTTTTTTATAGCCTCTTGACTTTTGGTTATTCTTCTATCTACTTTAGCCATTTTAAAAACCCCTAATCTTTTAAAGATAATCAACAATTTTAATTGATTTGTTGAGTAATCAACGAATTGCATTCAATTAACGATTGAAAGCATTTTGTTTACTTTTATAATTATAAACAACTGTTGATTAATCAATCAATATTGATTTTTAACAGGCATTAAGTTCAACTAGCTCGAGAATAATAGAAGTATATTAAGGTCAACAGGAGGAAAATTTTATGAAACGTATTGAAAAAAGCAAAGAAAAGTTCAGACAGCTATTTGGCGATGGAGTTCCTGCTACATACACTACCGATCCTGGTTTTCAGGACATTCTGAGCCATTTTATTTTTGGGGAAGTTTTTTATCAAGGTAATCTCGATGACAAACAGCGTGAGTTAATCACCCTGGTAGTTCTTGCTACTAACCAGACATTGCCTCAATTAAAAGCACATGTTAGTGCTGCATTGAATGTGGGGTTAACACCTGTAGAAATTAAAGAAGCTGTTTATCAGTGTGCTCCGTACATTGGATTCCCGAAAACGTTAAATGCTATCAATGAAGTTAATGAGGTTTTCAAAGCAAAAAATATCGCTTTACCGATTGAAAGTCAAAAGACTGTAGATGAAGATAATCGTTTTCAAAAAGGTCTTGCAACTCAAGTAGAGATTTTTGGAGATGTCATTAAAAAAATGCAGGAGAGTGCTCCATCAAATCAAAAGCATATGCAGGAATATCTTTCTGCTTTTTGCTTCGGAGATTTCTACACTCGTGGCGGACTTGATTTGAAAACACGAGAGTTGTTAACATTCTGCATCATCAGTGCGCTCGGTGGTGCTGAAGGTCAAGTGAAGGCACATGTGCAGGGTAACAAAAATGTAGGCAATGACAAGGAAACTTTGATCACCGCCATCACTCACTGTCTACCATATATGGGCTTTCCTAGAACACTTAACGCATTAGCATGTGTCAATGAAATTATTCCTGAAAATTAAGAGTGAATAGGCTATTTATAAAGCCACACAGGTGACTTTCCTTAAACAAAGGGAAGAACTCGCTGACTATGCTCTTAAGGAGTTTGGGAAAATAGATGCATTAGTAATAATGCCGGAATCATGCTCCAAAAAACAGTTAGTTTGTGCACTTAGCAATGCCCCCGGGAGAAACTGTCTGATTCGAACCTGTCGATGATGAATAGTTTAATAACTTATAAAACTAATTAGTTCTATAAGTTGGATTTGAATTGTCATAGACCTTAATCGGTGTGGCTGATCTTAATCATAGAAAGTGAGGCGTAATCAAATGGAATATGTGAAACTTGGTAATACAGGATTGGATGTATCTAAATTTTGTCTTGGCAGTATGAGCTTTGGTGAAGCAGAAAAGTGGATTCATCAATGGGTACTTAATGAAGAGCAAAGTCGTTCTATTGTCAAAAAAGCACTTGAGCTGGGAATCAATTTTTTTGATACGGCAAATGTGTATTCAATGGGTACCAGCGAGGAATTTCTTGGACGAGCTCTAAAGGATTATGCTAATCGTGATGAAGTTGTCATTGCAACTAAGGTACACCAACGAATGCACGAAGGACCAAATGGTGCTGGTCTTTCCAGAAAAGCGATCATGAGCGAAATTGATAAAAGTCTTAAACGTCTCGGAACCGATTATGTAGACCTCTATATTATCCATCGGTGGGATTATAATACTCCCATTGAAGAAACAATGGAAGCATTACATGACGTTGTGAAGGCTGGTAAGGCAAGGTACATTGGTGCTTCTGCTATGTACGCATGGCAGTTCCAAAAGGCATTACATGTTGCAGAGAAGAATGGGTGGACCAGATTTGTCTCAATGCAGAATCATTTAAATCTCATATATCGTGAAGAGGAACGGGAAATGCTGCCTCTTTGTAGGGAGGAAAAAATTGGAGTTACCCCATATAGCCCACTTGCATCAGGTAGATTGGTACGTGATTGGTCGGAAACAACGCTTCGTTCCGAAACTGACCAAGCTCAAAAATCTAAATACGATGCGACTGCTGATGCTGATCGATTGGTTGTGGAGCGAGTTGCAGCAATTGCAGAAAAACGCGGCGTTCCTCGTATTCATATCGCACTGGCTTGGCTGCTACAGAAAGAACCAGTAACTTCTCCTATTATTGGTGCTACGAAAATATCTCATCTCGAAGATGCTATAGGTTCTCTATCTATTAAGCTGACATCTGAAGAAATAGCTTCTCTAGAAGAGCCGTATGTACCACACCCAATAGTTGGTCATAATTAATTGTATTGTGCAGATAATTTATGAATTATAAGTAGTTAACGTGGAGGAAATTAAATAGTTATGGTCGGTATTTCATCGATTCTTTCTCCTGTTTTAGGAGGTTTATTTAAACTATTAATATATAAATGAATCATCATGACTTTGATACTAACCCGTTGGAACAAATTATTAAAGCTTTGCAATGAAAACAAAAATAAGAAAAGGATGTTATTAGCTATGTCTACTATTCAAGGTAAAGTTGTCATTATTATGGGTGCATCAAGTGGGATTGGTGAAGCAACGACGAAGAAACTTGCAGAAGAAGGAGCAAATTTAGTGATTGCTGCTCGTCGCGAAGATCGTTTGAAAGCTCTCGTTGAATCATTACCAAATGCTGAAATTTCATACGCTGTTGCAGATGTATCAAAAAGAGAGGAAGTTCAAGCTGTTGTAGATTTAGCATTCGAAAAATATGGTCGTGTAGATGTACTCTACAACAATGCCGGAATAATGCCAACTGCACCACTTGCAGAAACACGCTTTGATGAATGGCGCCAAATGTTAGACATCAACATCATGGGTGTTTTGAATGGGATTGCTGCTGTCTTACCTATCATGAAACACCAACAATCTGGCCACATTATTTCGACTGATTCCGTAGCTGGACATGTTGTTTATCCAGGATCTGCTGTATATTGTGGAACTAAGTTTGCCGTTCGGGCGATCATGGAGGGGCTTCGCCAAGAAGAAAGAGAAAATAACATTCGTTCAACTATTATCTCTCCAGGATTAGTAGATACTGAACTTTATACAACGGTTAATGAACCTGAAAATCGTGAACGGTTAAAGAATAACGCCAAAATAGAAGGTGTGGGATTGAAGTCAAGCGACGTTGCTGATGCAGTAGCATATGCCATTAGCACACCTGAGACTGTTGCGATAAGTGAAATCTTGATTCGCCCAACCAAGCAAGTTGTCTAATCATTCATTAGTGCAGTATTAGTCATCATAAAAAGGAGAATAAAATTATGCCTGTGATAACAATTGAAGCAGCTAAATTAACTAAAGAACAAAAAGGAAAGTTAGTAAAAGAACTTACCACATCAGCTGCAAATATTATGAATTTACCTGAACAAGCCTTCTATGTTTTCGTAAAGGAAAACGAAAAAGACAATATAGGTGTTGCAGGGCAGCTTTTATCTGATAAATAAATCATGAGCAAACAAACTTTTGGTGAACCAGTCCATAGGTTTCATCCAGAGTTACTTGATGAGGAGCATGGTCGGCCAATTATTAAAAAAGTTCTTGAACTGGGTATCAGTACTTCGCCAAATATGTGGTTTTAATGAGGATTTTAAGTAATTATGATGCCGTAAACAAATAAATTCTTATAGGAGAGATTATAAAATGAAAACATTAGTTCTTGTTTTTCATCCAGACTTAACTGCTTCTCGTGCTAATCGACGCTTAACAGAAGAAATAGAGAAGCAAGCTAACGTTACTGTTCACCGTGTTTATGAAGCTTACCCTGATGAGAAGATCGATGTCGCGTCCGAACAGAGGTTATTGGAGAAGCACGATCGTATCGTTTTGCAATTTCCTTTCTACTGGTACAGCACGCCTCCATTGCTGAAAAAATGGGAGGATGCTGTCCTTTCTTACGGCTGGGCCTTTGGAAGCATGGGTGATAAGCTGCGCGGAAAAGAGCTGCTGATTGCGGTTTCTACGGGAGCTGCTAAGGAAAACTATTCATCAGACGGAAATTTTAAATACACGGTCCCAGAGCTACTACGACCTCTTGAGGTAACCAGTAACTTGATTGGGACAACCTATTTGACACCTTATATATTGTATGGGGTAAATCAACAGTCCGATGAGCAACTTGAGCAGAGTGCGAAGGGTTACGTAGCTTACGCATTGAACCCCGAACTTGAGCCATTTGTAGTACGCTAAAATACAAAAGATGCTAATAGTTTGAACTCTTAGATTTCGGATTTGGCATAGTCATCCTCTACGGATGACTATGGTTTTCTGATCTTTAATTAAAGGACCGAATGGAAAGTTCTTTTGGGATGCAAACAAAGTGAATGGTAACAAAGATTTTAATCAATCACTATCACCAAAGTAAGGAGCTATATAAATGAATGTTAAGACCATTAACCGTCAATTTCTATTTGCCTTTATGCTTTCCTCCTTTTCTGCATTAGGACCCTTTACCGTTGATATGTATCTTTCAGCGCTGCCCCAAATGATGAACAACTTTAATACAACAGCATCTTTAATTCAAGCAAGCCTAACTGCCAGTTTGTTAGGGTTAGGTCTGGGGCAGCTCATTGCAGGTCCTTTAAGCGATGTTCATGGCAGGCGTAAGCCTTTGCTGATTTCGATGCTGCTCTATTTTCTTATTTCTATAGCATGTGCGTTTTCGCCAAACATCGGTATGTTTATTGTTTTGCGCTTTATTCAAGGATTTGTCGCTTCCGCAGGGCTTGTTATTTCTCGTGCGATTGTTCGTGATCGCTACAGTGGAGTAGAAATGGTGAAATTCATGGCACTGTTGACAATGATTAGTAATGTCGCCCCGTTGATTTCCCCTACCGCTGGAAGCACAGTGACTACGTTTACTTTATGGATTGGTGTGTTTATTTTTCTGGGTTTTTTAGGACTTGTTTTAACAGGCATAGCCGTATGGGGAATAAAAGAAACCTTGCCTGTTGAGCAGCGTGTTCCCGGCAATTTCAAGGAAGTATTAAGAAACTACGGCTCCTTGCTTCGGGATCGGATCTTTATGGGGTATGCGCTTGCCAATGGCATATTGTTCTCTGGTGTGTTCGCCTATGTTGCCGCCACTCCATTTATTTATCAAAATATGTATGGTATATCGCCTCAATTGTTTTCAGTTCTTTTTGCCTTAAATGGGCTTGGAATTATTATTGGATCACAGCTTGTCAAACGACTGGCTGGGCGGATGGATGAACGCCGTATTTTTCGGATTGGACTATTGGTAGCTTTCATTACTACTGCTATCGTCTTGATTGTCGTGCTAGTTCACGGACCTTTCATTGCTTTGTTTATTGCAATCTTCTTATTCGCAACAGCTATTGGGATGATTGGGCCGATTTCATTTACACTGGCTATGGAATCACAAGGACATATTGCCGGAAGTGCGGCTGCAGTATTAGGCACTCTTCAATTTGCATTAGGTGCTGTCACTTCTCCTTTAGTAGGTATTGCAGGAGAAAATTCTGCTGTTCCTTTTGGAATAACAATTTTTATGACAAGTATACTAGCCGTTATCTCCTACGTAATCTTGGTGAGAAGGTCATCAACAGCTTCACAATACAAGCATTTCACTAAATAAAAACAGGAGGATTTAGCATGCAAACTGTTACATTAAACAATGGCGTTGAGATGCCAATACTCGGATTTGGGGTTTATCAAATCGACAATGAAGATGTATGCGAGAAATCAGTTTATAACGCTCTAGTGGAAGGTTATCGCTTGATTGATACGGCTGCTGTTTATGAAAATGAAGAAGCAGTCGGCCGTGCCATCAAACGGAGTGGTGTGCCTAGAGAGGAGATATTTGTTACAACAAAGCTTTGGATTCAGGATGCGGGTTATGAGAGTGCAAAGATAGCATTTGAAACATCTCTGAAAAAGATGCAACTCGATTATTTGGACTTGTATCTCATCCATATGCCATTTGGTGATGTCCATGGTTCATGGCGTGCGATGGAGGAATTATATCGTGAGGGTAAGATCAGGGCAATCGGCGTAAGTAACTTCCTAAATGACCGCCTGATGGATCTAATCGCTCATCATAAAATTGTTCCTGCTGTAAACCAGGTTGAAACGCATGCATTTACACAACAAGTAGAAAATGCTCAATTTATGAGGGATCACCATATTCAGATTGAGTCATGGGGTCCATTTGCGGAAGGAAAAAACAACATCTTTAACAATGAAGTGTTGGTATCAATAGCTGAAAAATATCATAAATCTGTGGCTCAAGTAGCTTTACGTTGGTTGATACAAAGGGAAATCATTGCGATTCCAAAGTCTGTTCATAAGGAAAGAATCATTGAAAACTTCAATATATTTAACTTTGAATTGAGTGAGGAAGATATGAAGAAGATTGCTACGTTAGATACCAAAGAGAGCTTAATCTTATCCCTTCACGACCCTGAAAACGTAGAAAAGCTCAGCAATATGAAATTTCATGATTAATTGTAGGTAGTGGCCGTAAAGCTGTTACTACCTACAAAAAGGATATAAAAATTATTGGAGAAGGGGGAATAAGAAGTGAAATATACTGTTATCACCGGAGCAAGTTCAGGAATCGGATATGAAACTGCTTTAGCTTTTGCAGAACGTGGAAAAAATCTTATATTGGCTGCCCGTAGAGAAGAAAAGTTAGAAGAATTAAAAGGTAAAATAGCAAAGATAAATCAAAATCTAGATGTTATTGTAAAACCTGTTGATTTATCAGTAGCAGAAAACGTTGATACATTCTATGAATCATTAAAAAACTATGAGTTAGAAACATGGATTAACAATGCTGGTTTTGGGGATTTTTCCTCTGTAGGAGAACAAAATTTAAATAAAATTAAATCAATGCTACATTTAAATATCGAAGCATTAACCATTCTTTCTTCACTGTTTGTAAGAGATTATAAAAATGTGGAAGGTACACAGATTATTAATGTCTCTTCAGCAGGTGGCTATATTATGATTTCTGATTTTGTGACTTATTCCGCAACAAAATTCTACGTAAGTGCGTTCACAGAAGGTCTTGCTCAAGAGTTAAAAAGTAAAGGTTCAAAAATGCAGGCTAAGGTTCTAGCTCCTGCCGTTACAGAAACAGAATTTGAGCTACGTTCTTTGGATGTAGATGAGTTTCAATATGAAGGACAAGTTCCTAAGTTTAATACATCAAAAGAAGTGGCTAGTTTTATGTTAGACCTTTATGATAGCGACAAGACTGTAGGTATTGTAGACGAATCCACTTATGAATTTCTTCTGAAAGATCCAATTTTCCCATTTAGGGAATTCTCAGGAGGTGAGGAATCTTAATCGACTTGTTATTGATATATGTAACTCGTAATCATAGTTTTATCAACTAGAATCAGCTCTAATGAAATAGGGGTTTCAAAAATGTTGATGCTCCTTATGTAATATCGTTAGCGTTTTAAATCCACGATTATATGAAACAATAGTAAGGTAAAATATTAATAGACTCATCGACTTTTCCCTTTGAGTTGGAAAGTCTTAAAAAAGATATAAAAGGACGTAAAAAAAATTATTAATATAACAAAAATTATATATTGCCAATAGAAAAGCCTTATGTTAACATAAGGTAAGCGCATACAGAACGGGTTGTAACTGTTAAATCAGGCAAAACCGATTACCTTAGAAAAAGGTAAGGTTTTGTCTTTTTCTATTATCGGAGGGAATAAAGTGAAAATCGAGAAAATACTAAACAATAATGCTGTTATTTCAAGCAAAAACAAACAAGAAATTATTATCATTGGACGAGGACTAGCTTTTAATAAGCGTGTTGGCGATGATATTAATGAACAACAAATCGATAAGATTTTCACTTTAGAAAACGAAGATATAATGAAAAAATTCAAGACTTTAATTGTTGATATGCCAATTGAGTACATGGAAATATCCGAAAAAATCATCGCATATGCAAAGATGAAATTAGCTAAAAAGTTAAATGAAAGCATCTATATCCATTTGACTGATCATATTCGTTTTGCTATTGAACGTTATAAAAAGAATTTACCTATAAAAAACGGATTACTCTGGGAAACGAGACAATTTTACAAAGAAGAATACGAAGTTGGATTGGAAGCATTAAATATGATATGTGAGCAATTCGGCGTCATTTTACCGGAAGATGAAGCTGGTTTTTTGGCTCTCCATATTGTTAATGCAGAATTAGATGAAGAAATACCTGTCTTGAAAAATATGACAAAGGTTATGCAAGAAATATTAACAATTGTAAAATATCATTTTAAAAAGGAATTTGATGAAAATTCCTTAAAGTTCTATCGTTTCATTACGCATCTAAAATTTTTTGCTCAACGTCTAGTTAAAGGTAATCATTACAAAAGCTCTACTGATGATGATTTATATAATGTGATTATGAGTAAATACCCAGAAGCGCATAAGTGTTCAGAGAAGATAAAGAAGTTCATCGAGAGTAAATACACTTACAGGTTAACGGATGAGGAAATGGTCTATTTGACTATCCATATTGAAAGGATAGTTAAAAATTAATAACATTCTTTATAGGGTTGTAACCTAACGGGCAAAACCTAAACCAAGCAATCAAAATTGATTGTTCGGTTTAGGTTTTTTTTATTAATTTCAAGCTTTGTATACTACGGGGTGGAGGGAAATGTATGAGCAAAAAGTATGAAAAGTTAGCTCATGATATCGTCAAAAAAATTGGAGGTAGTGAAAACGTATCGACACTAACCCATTGTATGACTAGACTTAGATTCGCTCTTAACGATAATAAAAAGGCAGACCGGGAGAAGGTGGCCGCATTAGATGGTGTAATCAGTGTTATGGAAAGTGGTGGACAATTCCAAGTTGTCATCGGAACACATATCGAAGATGTTTATGAGGAAGTTATTAAGGTTCTTGGGAATTCAGGAAAATCAGATAACCATTCCTCTAAAGGTCAAAAAGTTGGTATTTTCAGCAAGATAATCGATTTTATTTCTGGTACCTTCAGTCCTATTGTGCCAGCCATTGCAGGGGCAGGGATGATTAAAGCACTTTTGGCCTTGCTGTTATTATTTAATTTAATTTCGAGGGAGTCACAAACTTATTATGTGGTAAGTTTTATGTCAGACGCCATTTTTTATTTCTTGCCGTTTTTATTAGCATTTTCTGCTGCAAATAAACTAAGATGTAGTCCTGTTTTAGCAATGGTATCAGCTGGAATTTTGCTCCACCCTAATTTTGTTCAATTACAAACGGCTGGGGAAAATGTTCACGTGTTTGGGATTCCAATGACACTGGTTTCTTATAGTTCATCTGTTGTTCCAATTCTCTTAATTGTTTGGGCACAATCTTATGTTGAACCACTACTTAAAAGAATTATTCCAGATGCTGTAAAGATTATCTTTGTGCCAATGTTTACTATTTTAATTGTAGGGCTCATTGGTTTAACAGTATTAGGACCTTTAGGATCCTTTTTCGGCCAATATTTAGCAATGGGATTTGATTTTTTGGGATCTCAAGGAGCTTGGATAATTATTTTCTTGGTAGCAACAGTTTGGCCACTTCTTGTTATGTTTGGGCTACACCATAGTATAGTTCCATTATCATTGGCGCAAGTAACAACATTAGGATATGAAAATATTCTAGGCCCTGGAGCCATCATTTCAAATGTCGCTCAGGGTGTTGCGTCATTAGTGGTAGCTTGGAGAACGGAAGACCGAGCATTAAAACAGATCGCAAATTCCGGTGGAATTACAAGCTTAATGGGAATTACAGAACCAGCACTTTACGGGGTCAACTTGCCAAAAAAATATCCTCTTATTGCTACGATGATTGGTGGTGCAAGTGGAGGACTTTACGCGGGGTTAATGGAAGTGTCACGTTATGCGACAGGTGCATCAGGACTTCCAGCCATTCCGTTATATATTGGAGAAAACATATGGAATTTATATAACATATTAATTGCTTTAGTCATTACTATTATTGTAACAGCAGTAACAACCTATTTATTAAGTCTTAAATTTGAAAAAAATACACTAAAACAGAATGAAACTACACTAGAAACAAAGGAAGTTATGATAGAAACTAAAGAAATTGAAGATACACCTAAGCAGAATGAAATTACGCTAGTAACTAAAAAGGTAACAAGTCAAAATACAATCATTAAGAATCCTATCAAAGGAAACGTTATTTCACTAAATAAGGTAGAAGATGATGTCTTTGCATTAGAAACAATGGGAAAGGGAATTGCTATTAACCCAATTGAAGGGAAAGTGGTTGCACCTTTTAATGGAGAAGTTGTTTCTCTATTTCCTACGAAACATGCTATATGTCTATCATCCGATGATGGGGTAGAAATGCTAATTCATGTTGGAATAAACACTGTTCAGCTTAATGGAAAGTATTTTGAGGCGCATGTTGAGCAGGGAAAAAGAATTAGTAAAGGCGAGACGCTACTGACATTTGATCTGGAGAATATTAAAGAGGAAGGATATGTAACTCAAGTTCCTATTATCATTTTAAATACTCAGGATTACACGGATGTGACAACCAGCAGAGATGGAAATGTTGATTATAATGACGATTTATTAGTTTTAAAAGCATAATTATTTAATAGGAGTGAATGATCATGAGTTTAAGAAAAGATTTTCTCTGGGGAGGAGCCACAGCTGCAAACCAAGTTGAAGGTGGATATTTAGAAGGAAATAAAGGTTTATCTATAATTGACGTGGTACCAGCAGGAAAAGATCGTGTTGCTGTGAAAAAAGGAAAGATGAGAATGTTAGAATGTGATGAACAACATTTTTATCCAAGTCATGAAGCAATCGATTTTTACCATCATTATAAAGAAGATATCGCATTATTTGCAGAAATGGGTTTTAAATGTTATCGATTATCAATTGCTTGGACACGTATTTTCCCGAATGGAGATGAAGTCCTACCGAATGAAGAAGGGTTGAAATTCTATGATAAAGTTTTTGACGAATGTTTGAAATATGGAATAGAACCATTAGTTACCATTACTCATTTTGATGTGCCGGTGCATTTAGTAAAGACAGTTGGTTCATGGAGAAGTCGAAAGATGGTCGATCATTATGAAAAGCTATGTGAAACCATCTTTACTCGGTACAAAAATAAAGTAAAATATTGGCTTACTTTTAACGAAATTAACATGCTCTTACATCTTCCGTTCAGCAGTTCAGGTTTAGTTTTTGAAGAAGGTGAAAATGAAGAGGCTGTGAAGTATCAGGCTGCACATCACCAATTAGTCGCGAGTGCAAAAGCAACTGAAATCGCCCATAGAATTAATTCTGAATTTAAGATTGGATGTATGTTGGCAGGTGCGAGCACATATCCTTATACTTGTGATCCGGAAGATATATGGAAAGCAATCGGGAGAGATCGCGAACATTATTTCTTTGTTGATGTGCAATCTCGTGGAGAATATCCAAACTATGCGAAAAAAATGTTTGAGAGAATGAATATAAACGTAAAGATGGAAAATGGTGATGAGGAACTTCTAAAAAATAATACTGTTGACTTTGTTTCGTTTAGTTATTACGGTTCACGATTAACAAGTGCTGATCCAGAAAAAAATGCACAAACTGCTGCTAATCTATTTCCAACATTAAAAAACCCCCATTTGAAAACAAGTGAATGGGGATGGCAGATTGATCCACTTGGGCTTAGAATTACTTTGAACGCATTATATGATCGCTATCAAAAACCATTGTTCATTGTAGAAAATGGGTTGGGTGCTATAGATACACCTGATGAAAATGGATATATTGAAGATGATTACCGAATTGATTATATCCGTGAACATATCAAAGCATTTAAAGTAGCTGTTGAAGAAGATGGGGTAGATCTTCTAGGTTATACTACCTGGGGCTGCATAGATTTAGTAAGTGCTAGTACTGGAGAGATGAGTAAAAGATACGGCTTTATCTATGTGGATCGAGATGATACTGGAAATGGCACTATGAAACGTAGTAAGAAAAAATCCTTTGATTGGTATAAGAAAGTAATTAGTAGCAATGGTGAAGAATTAGAATAGTTTCTAGAATGAGGCACTGTGGAGGTGGATAGGTAACAGATATTTTCAAAGTGCCTCATTATAAACCTCGATTTCAACTATTTCATCTTATAGATAAAAACAAATTTTTTTATTAATTTATTTAATAATATGTCGTTTTATAATGGGTAATTTAAATGCAAAAACTGTAATACCTTTAAGTTGATAGATGTTTTATCTTCGTCAACTGTGAAGAATTCGACCCGAAAGAACTACGTCGTATACCAAAACAAAGCTTCTACTGGCATAAAGATGTTATTGAAAGTAATGGAGAAAGTTTAAATGAAAAATTACTAGCTAAAAACAAGTAAGTACGTAAATAATAAATAAGAAGCAACAAATCAATAAGCGAGCTAATTTACATAGATTAGCTTGCTTATTTCTTTATTAAAATATAAACCTTATATAACTCATATATAAATAACTTATATTTTTTACGAAATTTAATTATACAGCCTAAGTAGCACATGTAGGAGTTGATTTTTTTGAGCAAGAGCAATGAGATAATAAGAATAGCGAGCCAAAAAGGTTATAATATTAACAAAGCTGGGGAGATCATTAATCCAAAAGGCCAAACTTTAAGAGGTTCAACACGTAAATTAAAAAACTGTGTATATAAAACGTTTGGTATAAGTCATAATGGAAGTTCCAGGCCGATACTAGTTCATCGCTTCGTAGGATACAAAAAGTTTGGAGAGGCTGCCTTTGAAGCTGAATGTATTAGGCATATTAATCATAACTTCTTAGATAATAGGCCAGATAACATTTACTTGGGAACTTACAGAGAGATTTATGAAACTACAAAGAATAATGTAAAATAAAAACGTTTTAATTATGTAGGGATAAATAAATTACGAAAGTTTTAATAGCTGATCTTATTGCGGAAGTAATATTTTTTCTAAAAGGTGTATCTTAAGATACGCTTTTTTATATTATGTAAGAAATATAAAAACAAATCTGAGTTTAGATATATAAGTAAATGTGATTTAATTTTATCCATTTTCATACTGTTTAACGCATTAAGTGATTATATAATTTTAAGTATTAATTATATTGTAGAAAAAGCTCATATTTGTACGCTAAGCGAATTTTAGCCTAAAACAAGTCGAATTCCTGTACGTTAAGGGATTCGACTTGTTTTATTGATTTATTTGACTAATCCTACATTTGTTTAGGTACATTCCTTCATAATCTACATAAAAAAGAATCATCTCCCTAAATGAATTATCCACTTTATTCCTCATTGTATTGAGGTAGGTTTTTCAAAGGAAAGTATTATAGATTCCTCTGTCTAACAAAATTCCTAGCTGTACTGCTATAACACGAGGCGGATTAGGCATCCCTTTTGTGATCCACCATTCCACAATTCCTACAAAAGATGTCACAATAAATTGAAGTATAACCTCTTCATCCAATTCTCCATTTATCAATTTTGTTTTGTCAATATCATTTTTGATCTCTTCGATGAGAAGCTGTAGGAACTGACTACGAAAATAAGAGGCTTGACTACTTGCTAACAACGTTGAAAAGAATGAATAGTTGCTCTCAAAGTATTCGAACCATTCTACATTCGATTCTACAAAATCTAAATTCATTTCAGTTGCTGATTCGCACATTCTCCTTAGTTCATTAATATGTTCATCAATGATTTTATCCAGTAGATCATACTTATCCAAATAATGAAGGTAAATGGTTCCTCGGTTAACATTCGCTCTGTCGGCAATATCCTGAATGGTAATATCATCAAATTTTTTTTCAGACATCAATTCAATTACAGCTTTTTTGATAGCTTCTTGGCTTTTGGTAATTCTTCTATCCACTTTAGACATTGTTAGGTCACCAATCCTTCCTAAAGATAATCAACAATTTCGATTCATTTGTTTAATAATCAACAAATTGCTTTCATTTAACGATTGAAAGCATCCAGTTTCCTTTTATAATTATAGACAGATGTTTATTAATCAATCAATGTTAACTTTTAAAGTTTTCTCATGAATGGAGGTAGGAGGAGAGTTTTATGGCTAGACGAAATAATTTGCTTATATTTATATTGACCATAGGTGTTTTCGGTATCTTAAATACTGAAATGGGTATCGTTGGAATATTACCTTCAATTGCTGATCACTTTCATGTGAGTATTTCCCAAGCAGGGTTGTTAGTGAGTCTCTTTGCACTTGCTGTGGCAATCTCTGGTCCGATTATGCCGTTATTGTTCTCAGGTATAAATCGCAAGAAGGTAATGTTACTTGTATTAGGTGTTTTCGTTCTAGGTAACATTGTTTCCATGTTTGCATCAAGCTTTATAATTTTATTAATTGCTCGTGTGATTCCAGCCTTTTTACATCCAGTTTATGTCTCAATAGCTTTGACAGTAGCTGCTGCCTCAGTTAATAAGGAAGAAGCTCCAAAAGCTACTGCCAAAGTATTTATGGGCGTAACAGGCGGAATGGTGCTTGGTGCACCAGTCTCTAGTTTTATTGCTAATACAACTTCGCTTGAAATGGCAATGTTATTTTTTACGATTGTAAATGCTATAGCATTCATCGCGTTATTACTATTTATACCATCTATGCCTGTTAAGGAAAGACTCTCTTATGGATCTCAATTAAGTGTATTGAAAAAACCAATTACGTGGCTATCCATTGTGGCTGTCATTTTTATAAATGCAGCGATGTATGGAGTTAGTAGTTACCTTGCTGAGTATCTTGAAACCATTACGAATATACCTGGGAAAACGATTAGTTTAATGTTATTCATATTCGGTGGGGCAAGTATAATAGGAAACATCGTCGCAGGGAAGTTGCTTACTAAAAATGCCATAAAATCTGTAGCATCTTTTCCATTCGTATTAGGAGCTGTTTACATCTTATTATTCTTAATGGGGCAGTTCACGGGACCTATGGCTTTAATTGTTTTGTTTTTTGGAATAGTAGTGGCTTTGGGAAATAATATTAGTCAATATTGGATTACGTCTGCAGCTCCAGAAGCTCCTGAATTTTCAAATGGATTGTTCTTAGCATCCGGTAATTTAGGGGTAACAACTGGTACATCTGTAGGCGGGTTAGTTATTTCAGGAATGGGTACACAGTACGTCGTATTCGGCGGGTTCCTATTCTTAATCCTGAGTTTAGTATTTATTTTAATGAGAAACTACATGTATAGTCCTAAAGAACAACTTTCTAGGTAAGAAATTAATGAAATATTGTTTATCCCTTTTTAATGATTAAGACACTGTGTTCTATTGCAATTCTTCTAACTGAATAAAGAAAGAAGCTACTTTAATGTAGTAGTCCTTCAATCAGCTTTTATTACATTAAATGATAGAAGGAGCGATACTAATTATTCACCAAGGGGGGATGAGATTTGGAACGTTTATGGACAAAGTCTTTTATTCTTATGATTATGGGGTTGCTTTTCCTATTCGTTGCATTTTATATGCTGTATCCAACGCTGCCTTTGTTTATTAAACAGATGGGTGGCAACGAATCACAGGTCGGTCTGGCGATGGGGGCTTTTATGCTATCTTCCGTAATTTTTCGCCCATTCATCGGAGGACTTCTAGACAAGTTCGGCAGGCGTCCATTCATCGTCTCAGGGCTGATTCTCTTTGCCGTGGCGATGTATATGTATAACTGGATCGGCGGAATCGTCATTTTGATGGGACTCAGAATCTTGCACGGAATGTCCTGGGCAGTCTCCACAACCTCTGTTATCACCGCGGTTACGGATTTGATTCCGTCCGCCCGTCGTGGAGAAGGTCTGGGGTGGACTGGGATGGCTCTGACTCTAGCTATGGCAATCGGTCCGATGTTCGGTTTATGGGTTACACAGAACCTCTCGTACCATTCTCTATTTCTATTTGCAGTCATCCTGACTGCCGCAGCGCTGTCCTTAACGTTTGGTGCAAAAATGACTTTTAAGCCTCAAGCGAGTGCAAAGAGAATTGAAATTTTCGAAAAATCGGTTTTGCCTGTTACGGCATCAGTCTTTTTACTGTTTATCTCTTATGGCGGCATTACCAGCTATGTACCGTTACTTGCTGACTCCATTGAGGCCAATTCCGGTACATTCTTTATGGTTTATGCAGCCACGCTTGTCCTAAGTCGTCCCATTTCGGGGAAACTTTCAGATCGGTACGGTGAGACGTTTGTGATTATACCTGGACTAGTGATGACGATTTCAGCTTTAATTGTCTTGAGTTTCTCGACCAATTTGTTCGGCTTGATCATTTCGGCGATTATGTACGGTCTTGGTTTCGGTTCCGCGGAACCCTCTCTTCAAGCAACAACGATACGTCTTGCCAGTCCGGGGCGTACAGGTGTAGCCACTGCTTCTTTTTCAACGGCTACCGACCTCGGCATCGGGCTAGGCGCGATCATACTAGGCTGGGTTTCGCAATACACGAGTTACCAGGTATTGTTCATGGTCAGTGCCGTGTCTGTTACTCTTTCCTTATTGATGTTCACTTTTTGTGTGAAGCGTTTGTTGAACAAGAAAGCCATTAGCCCTGTAAACGCAAGTTCACTTCCTGCAAATACAGATTAACAGTAAAAAAATTAAGAAAAATGGTGGAAAGGCAATATATAAGGTAACCGATGTGACTTCCCATGAGCAAATGGAAGAATTGGCTGCGTATACTATTGAAGAATTAGGTAAAATTGATGTTTTAGTCAATAATGCTGGAATCATGCCGCAAGCTTTTCTTTTTAAGAAAAAAGTTGATGAATGGGATAAGATGATTGACGTCAATATCAAAGGGGTTCTATATGCTATTTCTGCTGTTCTTCCATCTATGAGAGAACAAAAATCAGGTCATATTATTAATCTCTCTTCTGTAGCTGGCCATAACATTTATCCAGGCGGAACGGTATATTGTGGTACCAAGCATGCAGTTACAGCAATTTCTGAAGGTTTGCGTCAAGAAGAGGCGTTGAATGGTACAAATATCCGTGTTACAAATGTATCTCCAGGAGCTGTCAGCAGCGAATTGTTAGAAACTACCACAGATTCAGAGTCAAAAGCAGGATTGGATAAATTTTATAAAACGGCAATTGACGCTGAAAGCATTGCTCGTACCATTGCATTTGCAATTGAGCAACCATCGGATGTAGCTATTAACGAAATGATTATTCGTCCAACAGTTCAGGTAGGTTAATATTATCCATTTAGCTGCCCTAGTTATGCATTTGGACCTCCAATTGTCATGATGGTGGTGGCGCGTAAGCTATTAATATTTGCTATATATATATAGGTAGCTTTTTGAAGAACACTTGATGCGGGGGAGTGTTTGCATTGGAAAGTAAAATAGGCAAGATAAGGTGTTTCGATTATGAAAAAGGCTTTGGCCTTATTTCTCCAGATAGAGGCGGAGAAGATTTGTTTGTCCATTTTAGTTCTATTCGTAATCCTAACTCAAATTCATTAAAAATAGGGCAGAAAGTCTCTTATATTGAATATAAGGGGCAACAGGGACCCCAAGCAGAATATGTAGTTCTTCTCTAAATATATGTTTTCTTTATCTCGTTTTCAAAAATAAAATGTATACATTAAGAGAACCTAACAATGATAGAGTAGCTGAATATACCTTGCTTGATTAAAAAAAATAGTAATGACACCAGATAATTAAACTGATGAAGTAGCTGCGGAGCTTCCAATCGCTATCCTTAATGTAGCGTTCTCATTAGTAGAATACGGAAAGGTTAAAGCAATATGATTTCCTTCCATGAACCAGGTCGCGTTCTGTTCAAGGTAATTATAGAAACATGGGGTATTAGACATATCAACTGACTATACAGATTAAACTGAGAAATATAAGTGAAAAGAAAAAAAGGTGAAACATTATGTTGATAAAAAAGCTTATAGTTCAGCTTCCGCGAGGACTTCAAGCTAGACACACAACTATATTTGTGCGTCTAGCTTTCTCATTTAAGAGTGAGATAGTGCTTGCTAAAGATGGAAAAACTACGAGTGGAAGAAATATAATGGGTATTATGGATTTAGCTATCAAAGAGGGAGATAAAATCACCTTAATGGTAGATGGGATCGATGAGCAAGCTGCAATTGAAACCTTTGAAAAATGTCTTTTAAACAGTAGTTGTATAGAGATATAGTAAACAAAAACTCCTTAACTATGCTAAGGAGTTTTTGTTTGGACGAATATATTAAATCACTTTACTCGTTTAAGTAAATACTAAATTTTTTTATGTATAAATGTATTACTGTTTTAAATATCCATACTTATAGTAGTCAAATCTACAACATTTATACACTTTATATAAAAATGTGCCATACATCTATTTGAAGAGTAATAATTAACTTATTTCAGTAATAAACACTTTAATAATTACCTATATTGTAGAAAAAGTCCACATTTGTCGTCAGGTAATGTAAATGATAAAACTTATATTTTTATAACATAGTTTATCATTTTACTTCTATGTATAGAATACATTAAATTTGTAGTTTCGGTTAAATATACCTCATTAAAAACATGGTAATATTAAATACTTTGTGGATTTTCTATTAGGATACCATAAACAAATCAATTTCTTAAAAGGAAAGTAGAAGATAGGTTGGTACATGATAATAAGTGAAAATCTGTATCTTTCGTTAGTAAGAGTAATAAGTTTTCACATCTGGAGCATACTACTCATGAAGTGTTTAAATTCTAAAATGCAAGGCTCTTATCTAGGTACTATTTAACCTAAAAAAACTACTGACACACATATGCCAGTAGTTTTTTATTTGTTTTACTCTCTGAGGACAGTCCCGTATAAGAATCTTTAGCTTTTTTATCCCCAATGAGAGATATTATATTAGCTATAAATGTATGTACTGTACGTTATAACTTAATCTCTCATGATAAACCGCCTGTAAAATAATTTTTGGTCAGCGAGACTGGCCCCTTCATTCATGGGTTTTTATAGGTTAAGGAAAGCATTAAATATACTGACTCATGAGAATAGTTTATATACGTATGAAGCTCTTCACCATTAAATTTAATAACATCCCCCTGATTTAACTGATGTATCTTCTCTCCTACTTGTATCTCCAATTGACCGTTTAATACCATGACCATTTCTTCAGAACCTGGTAAATGAAACTCGCTGTGCCGGCTGTCAGGTGCGATGCGTACTCGACACCATTCAGTCGTTCCATGTGCTCTAAATAATGGATTAACAACAAAATTATTATTTTGCTCAAACAAATAGTGACCGTCTTTAAAACGGTAAACTTCTATGTTTTCATCAAAAGTTAATAAATATGTTAGAGGGATGTTTAATCCTCTACATATTTTCCAAAGGATATTAAGTGTGGGATTGGCTTCTCCTCTTTCAATTTTCATCAACGTTAATTTACTAACATCACTTATATTCGCTAACTCTTCAAGACTAATGTTTTTATCTCTACGAATTTCTCTTAGATTAATTCCTACCTGACTAGACAAGTTAATATTTTCCTCTTTCACTTTTTCACGCCTTTCATATTGATTTTACCAAAATGGTATACTATAATATACAAAATAGTTAATTATAATAAAATTATGATACAGAAAATTTATTATAGTATACCAAAGTTATATCAGTATTTACAATGAGAGGTGTTTTTTTATGAAAGAATCAAAAAAAATTTATACGATATGGAGTATTTTTGCTTTATTTGTTATCTCCATGAACTTACGAGCTTCTATCACATCAGTTTCTCCAGTTTTAAAAAATATTCAGATAGACTTACAGATGTCTAGTATCGTGGTTAGTCTTCTGACTGCTATTCCTGTTTTTTGTATGGGTATTTTTGCTCCTGTTGCTGGAAAGCTTAGTAATCGATGGGGGATAGAATTGACGATTGCATTATCGGTATTATTAATAGGTGTGTCAACAGCATTGCGTTTCTTTTCGAACTTTTCTTTCCTTCTGTTAATGACTGCAGTATTAGCTGGAATTGGTATTGCGATTGCAGGACCGCTTATTTCTGGATTTATTAAAGAACATTTTCCTAAATATTCATCTTCTATGATTGGTGTATATTCAGCTGGAATGGGGGTTGGGGCTTCTTTAAGCGCTGGCTTGGTTGTACCAGCTATGTATTCTTTTCATAATTCTTGGACCGCTGCTTTATCTATTTGGGCGTTATTTGCTGTAATAGGTATAGTAGTATGGATTCCAATTATCAAAAAGTCTAGTTTAAAAGGGAAAAAAGAAGGAAAATCAATCAATACAAAAAATCAGTTGCCTTGGAGCAATCGATATGTTTGGCTTCTTATGATCATGTTTGGACTTCAATCTGGTGTGTATTATTCTCTTGCAACATGGTTAGCTCCAAAAGTACAAGAAATGGGCTTTAGTGCCACATATGCAGCAACAGTAGCTACTGTTTTTTCAATCACACAGATGATTTTTAGCTTTATTATCCCTATTTTAATTAATAATAGTTTGAATAGAAAACCTTGGATTATCCTATGTGCTTTATTTTCCTTTGTTGGTATCATCATGTTAATAACCGGAAATATCTCGCCTATTATTAGTGCGATTCTAATAGGAATTGGTACAGGAGGATTATTCCCATTAGCCATGATTCTGCCTTTAGATGCTACATCTACACCAAGGGATGCAAGTCAATGGAGTGCAATGATTCAATTTGGTGGTTACATTCTCAGTGGAGTCACCCCTATGTTTGTGGGAGCTATAAAAGATATAACAAACACATATAACATTGCATTTTTTGTATTACTATTTATTTTAGCTACACTTATGTTATTAACTTTAAAAGTCAGAACAAAAAAAGTATCTAATCTTCATTTAAATGAGTTTAAAACATCAAATATGTAATGTTTTAATTAACTATCCGTTTTTATAAAAATCAATTTTAAAGCTGCTGGAAAAGAGTCCATTTTGATTAGTCTTTTCTTCAAAATAGATTCTTGTTATTAATCGTAAAATATGGGCTTTTAAGATGTTTCAATCAAAATTCACTTCTAGGCTAGAGCCCTTATTAATCCTTTATCTATCTCAAAAGCTAAGATTTTGAGGCGATTAATAGACAAGTGTTTCTGGGGTGGTAAGAACAGTTTGTAAAAGTATACGTTTGTACTTACCATAATGTAAATTTTAGGTAGTAATTTAAAAGAAGAACATCATATATGATGTTCTTCTTTTAGATTTGATCTATATTACTTTAAAAATATGGATGCAACGATGAAACCTATAATAATCACAAGAATAAGTACACCTAGACCTTTCCAACCTAAGCTACCTGCTAAACCAGAAAGGTTTCCAGCTTCATTTCGATTAAATGCGTCATTAAGATTTCCGGTTGGATTTCTTTTTAACTCTTCTTGTTTTAAGTTCTCTCTTCTTCTTTCAGGTGTTTCTTTACCCTCACTCATTGTCCCACCACCGTTTTCTATAATTCTAACATATTGTGGTAAAACTATAAATTGATGGTTATATCCTGGCAGGATTCTTCAAAATTCTTATATGTAATATACAAGTTTAGTTAACATAAAACATGTTTCCGGAATAAAAAAAGAACCGATTAAAATAAATGGTTCTTTTTTTATTATATATCTCAAGAGAGATTAAATTTCTTTTAACTTTTTGGCTGGCTTTCCTGCCATAATATTATCACTTAGATCATTCTTTATTACAACTGAATCAGCAGCAATAAAGAAAGGGAATTTCTCTTCCTCGGATTCTCCATTAAATAAAAGATATTATTATTTAAAACACAGGGACTTGTAGATTCCCATATTTTTAAATATTTAGCGTGTGTTTATTTTTTCTCTTCCTGCACGAACTAATTATTAAAAAATAGGAGGAGTAACTGAAAATAATATAACCGCATTTTGATTAAATGTGTTCTCCCATTTGTGTCTTAAGTTGGTCGGTATTTTCACACTGTCTCCTTTTTCTAAGATATATTCTTCTTCGTTTAAATATATTTTAATCTTTCCTTCTAAAATCAAAGCAATTTCCTCTCCTTTATGGGCTAAAAGCTTTTCAGAAGAACTAGTATTGGGGGGGACGTTCATAATAACCGTTGCAAGGTTGCCTTTAAAATCTGGAGATAGTAATTCATAAGATAAATTATCAACAATCATTTTCTTTCTTTGAGCTTCCCTCACTACTAAATCGGAGGTATTCGTTTCCTCCAAAAAAAACATAAATGTTGGTATATCAAGGTTTTTAGCTAATACTTTAAGGGTTTGAATAGAAGGATTTGCTAAACCTCGTTCAATTTGACTTAACATAGAAGGAGTAATTTCAGCAAGCTTAGCTAACTCTTTGCTACTTAATCTTTTGGCTTTTCTATATTTCGCAATTTTCTTTCCAATATCTATATTTTCCACAAATTCAACTCCTTAATTAAATATCATTTAATTAATTAAATATAACTTAACAATTTTGAGCGAGTGTGCTAAAGTTAAAATTAAATTATACTTAATTTATTTAATTATAATTCAGAAAAAAATGTACGACAAGCTTCTGAGGAGGACAATACAAGTGGGAAATTATGATCTAGAAACTTTAAAAGTGAATTATCCATTGCTCAATCAGCTTATTTCTGTAGAAGAATTATTTTGGACAAACCCTAATCTTGAAGAGTTTGAGTCTGGCATCACAAAGAGCCCAGTAACAATGGTGGATGTAAGAGATGCAGAAGAAAGGTTAAAGCGCTTTGCTCCATACATTGCTACTGTTTTTCCTGAAACTAAAGAATCCAATGGGATTATAGAATCTCCTTTAATAGGGATCTCCAACATGAAAAAACAACTAGAACAGGAGTACAAGCAAACCATACAAGGGCAACTTCTTTTGAAATGTGATAGTGACCTTCCGATATCGGGTTCAATTAAAGCAAGAGGAGGTATTTACGAAGTTCTAAAGTATGCAGAAACATTAGCTTTTGAGCATGGTTTGTTAAGCCTTGATGACGATTACGCAATATTAGACAGTCATATCTTTCGAGAATTTTTCTCCAAATATTCAATTGTTGTAGGATCTACTGGGAACTTAGGACTTAGTATAGGCATTATGAGTGCAAAATTAGGTTTTCATGTGACTGTTCATATGTCTGCTGATGCAAAACAGTGGAAAAAAGATTTACTTAGAAGTAAGAATGTTAACGTCATTGAGTATGAGGCTGACTACAGTAAAGCCGTAGAAGAAGGAAGAAAACAAGCAGCTGATGACCCTACATGCCATTTTGTAGATGACGAAAATTCACACGATTTATTTTTAGGATATTCGGTGGCAGCTTCTCGACTAAGTAAACAACTGTTGGAATTAAATATCACTGTAGATGAGGAGCACCCTTTATTTGTCTACTTGCCTTGTGGCGTAGGCGGTGGTCCTGGAGGAGTGGCCTTTGGTCTAAAATTAATGTACCAAGATCATGTTCATTGTTTCTTTGCAGAGCCTACCCATTCTCCTTGTATGGTATTAGGCTTAATGACTGGACTTCATGACCAAATTTCAGTACAAGAAATTGGAGTTGACAATAAAACAGATGCAGATGGTCTAGCAGTAGGGAGAGCTTCTCGTTTTGTTGGTAAAGTCATAGAACCTTTTTTAAGTGGAAGTTATACGGTCAGTGATGAACATTTATATAAGTTGTTAAAACAACTTGCTGACACTGAGAATGTTCAATTGGAACCTTCAGCGCTTGCAGGAATGATAGGACCTGTTAAATTACATCAACAAGGAATGAATTACTTAAACAATCACAACCTCATTGAAAAAATAAATAAAGGGACACACATTGTATGGGGCACAGGTGGAAGTATGGTTCCTGATAATATAAAAAAAGACTATTATGATAAAGGAATAAAAGCTTCTCGTATTTAAGAACTTACATCATTGGAGAAAGAGCATGAAAAACTTATTTAAGAAGAAATCTGTTTCTCAATTACTTGAGGAGAATAGAAGTATATCTTTTAAAAAAACACTAGGCGCCTTTGATCTGACTCTTCTTGGAATTGGAGCCACTATAGGCACAGGAGTATTAGTTTTAACAGGTTTAGTGGCAGCTAATGATTCAGGCCCAGCAGTAATTCTCTCTTTTATGTTAGCTGCGATTGTTTGCGGATTTACAGCACTTTGTTACGCCGAATTCACATCAACAATACCTGTTTCAGGAAGCGTTTATACGTATTTATATATTACAATTGGAGAGTTTGCTGCCCATCTTATGGGATGGGTTTTACTGTCGGTATATTTACTTACTACATCTGCTGTTGCCAGTGGTTGGTCAGCTTATTTCAACAACTTCCTAAAAAGCTTTGGCTTTATTTTACCGAAAGAGCTAATCACTATTCCGACAGATGGTGGCTTGTTTAATTTGCCTGCTATTGCTGTTACATTGTTTATTACTTTCATACTCTCGAGAGGAACTAAAGAAAGTAAAAAAGTAAATAACTTTATGGTTATTGTGAAGTTAAGTATCATCGTTCTATTTATTATAGTAGGAATCTTTCATGTACAACCTATGAATTGGACTCCTTTTATGCCCTATGGAATTAGTGGTGTTTTTGCAGGTTCGGCTGCAGTATTCTTTGCCTTTTTAGGTTTTGATGCTTTGGCCACTTCAGCTGAAGAAGTAAAGAATCCTCAACGGAACTTACCAATAGGGATTATTAGTTCTTTAATTGTAGCCACGTTAATCTATATAGTAGTATGCCTTATCATGACAGGAATTGTTCCTTACTATAAACTTGATGTAACGGAAGCAATGGCATACACCTTACATTCTATAGGAGCAGACATAACAGCAAATATAATAGCTATAGGAGCTGTTATCGGCATCACTGCCGTTATTTTTGCAAATATCTATGCTGCAACACGCATTCTTTTTTCTATGAGTCGTGATGGTTTATTACCAAAAGTATTTTCCAAAACAAATAGGAAGACAGGAGCACCTATATTTTCGACATGGTTAATAGGTACTTTAGCTTCCCTTGTAGCAGGTCTTGTTGATTTAACACAACTTTCTAATTTAGCCAATATTGGAGCATTACTTGCTTTTGGAATGATAAGTATAAGTATTATTATTTTTCGTAAAACACACCCAGGTGTGAAACGTGGATTTAGAGTTCCTTTTGTACCTATATTGCCAGCTATATCTTTTGGATCGTGTTTCTTGTTGATTTTTAACCTACCAAACAAAACATGGTTATACTTTTCTTTATGGTTGTTGCTTGGAGTATTAATATATTTCTGTTATTC
This sequence comes from Priestia sp. SIMBA_032, assembly GCF_046535215.1. Lineage (NCBI taxonomy): Bacteria > Bacillati > Bacillota > Bacilli > Caryophanales > Bacillaceae > Priestia > Priestia sp. SIMBA_032. The sequence goes on from NZ_JAWRXD010000013.1 coordinate 94,994, forward strand.
TTATCGTTACAACCACCTGTCCACAGAGAAAAATAACTAATTTATTGATGGAAATAAAAGATATACATCGTAAATTGAACTAAAATTAATATGTATGGTAGTTACCATAATGTTTTCTCTAGGAACCTAATATGAAAAATTTGGAGTAGGAGGGGTATTGATCTCTGTTTTTGAGACAAGAATCAACACATTCCTTCTAGGTGAAAAATCTATACTATTTATAGAGTGAAAAAGCCCTTTTTAAAAGGGCTTTTTTTCATATTGCTGTCGATAGTATGCTCTATGTTAATATTGTTTAGGGATTTGAAAATAATTTAAATATGTATATTCCATTTCTCTTCAATCTTAAAATACTTCCATATAAAATAGGAAATGCCCCATATAACAATAAACATTACTACAAGAATGTAACCCATATTACCTAAATCTATTTTGTCAAGGTTGTTAAATAGAACACTATGAAAATTAAGTTTTTCACCTACAATTTGTACTAATTCGAGTAAACCGATAAATAAAGCTGCAAAAACCGATATAGTTGTTACTGTCATATTATAATATACCTTACGCACTGGTTTATCGAATGCCCATTTATAACTCGATGTCATAAATACCCCGTCTAGAGTATCCATTAAGCTCATACCAGCAGCAAATAAAATAGGCATAGATAGAATACCTACAAAAGAGAGTGCATGTTGAACAGCACCTGCTGATAAAGTAAGTAAGGCAATTTCACTGGCGGTATCAAATCCTAAGCCAAACAAAAAGCCTATAGGATAAATGTGCCAACTTCGATTGATAAATCTAAATAGAGGTTGAACGAAGCGTGTTAAAAATCCTCTAGAATTTAATAATCTTTCTAATTCTGACTCTTGATAATTTTTTTGTCGCATCTTTTTAAATACACGTATAATATCAACCAATATAATAAGGTTTAGCAGTCCCATTATTACTAAAAAGACTCCTGAAACAAAAGTTCCAATTATCCCGCCAATATCCTGCATTTCTGGTAAATTGGTTTTAACAAATTTAATTGAAATAGCTGTGAAAATAGACAATAATAAAACCACTGTTGAGTGACCTAAAGAAAAGAAAAAACCAACACCACTTGGGTTACTTCTCTGTTCAACTAATTTCCGAACAGTATTATCTATAGCTGCAATATGATCAATATCAAATGCATGTCGCAGCCCTAGTGTATAAGCCAGTATACCCATGCCTAACAAAAATGGATGATGGGGCAGGGCGAAAAATAAGGCACCTAGGCCGATGATATGTAGAAAAATAACTACAAATATATACTTGATCCATCCATACTCTTTCTTCAATTTATCTCATTCCTTACGTAGTTATTTTGAATAAATTATAATCTGGTTAAAGTATTTCTTGCACCAATTATGAGCCAGGAGCTAAGCACAAATGGCATAGTTAATGCGGGAAGGCCATAAGGCATTAACAGTATACTTATACTTGCTGCGAGGGGGACTGTGAGAATGGCTGCCATAATACCTGCCAAAAATTTATACTTTTTTAAGGGTGAATTAGAGACAATACAGACAGCTAATATAGCTAGTATTGCATTATAACCGTAAAGTCCTTTAAGAATTAAAGAGTGTTCAGCTTCTAAAGTATATGCAACGCATAAAGCTACAGCATTTCCTATAATAGCTATAAGACCGTATTTCCAATTGCATAGGAAAACAGAAATAAATAATATAATTCCTGATAGCGTATTATCTAAGAAAAATACCTGCCCAATTCCACTGAAAATTCCTTCTATCCAGTTAATATTTCCAGCTATGTTTAATTTCCAATGAGTTAGATCCTGAGGAACTAACGATGAGCTTAATTTAAAGGCATTCAGCTTATAGGAAGCTAGTAAAGTTAGCCACGTAACAATTATAAATGGAGAAGTAAGCACAGGTATTTGTGTGTTCTTCATAATATGGATCATCATGGCTGTAACAATAGATGCGACTGCTGCTCCCACTAAAGCTATTAACCACCTGTAACTTCCATCTAAAAATAATGCTAATGCAATTCCCGTAAGTACAGAATTGTAACCGAATAATCCTTGATCAATAGATTTTTTATCTGCTCCTCCTATTCTCGCTACTGTGGTTCCTATAATAGAAGAAATTATGGTAATCAGGCCTAATGAATAAGATGAAATCATTATGGCGACTGTTATAAGAGCACCACTTATAGCATTTTCTATAAGAATGACTTGTGAAATACCTCTGAATAGAATTTTTATAAAAGCTAAAACTGGATTATTCGTATATACATCTCCTTTTTTTATAAGCATGTTTTTCTCCTTTCTTTGGAATGAAATGCAAATACTCTTTTTAGTCATAAGGGGGTAAACTAATGTTAATGGTTTGAAAACATATATAAATATTTATATATGTTTTTTATATTATATTAATATTTAAATTAGTTCAATCTGGAAATTTAGATGATTTAATGAATAAATGAAGTTTATTTAGAGGATTTATTATATAGTTCAGATATCTTGACTATATAAATATTTATATATATAATTTCGATGAATTCAGTAAATTTATATTGAGTTCCCTTCCAATAAACAAATCTAATTTTATAGGAGGCTTTTCCATGCAATTATTACCTCGTGAGGTAGATAAATTAATGATTGTAGTAGCAGCTGATTTAGCTAAACGTAGAAAAGAAAGAGGATTGAAGCTGAATCATCCAGAAACAGTAGCTATTATTACATATGAAGTGCTTGAAGGTGCACGCGATGGAAAGACAGTAGCTGAATTAATGGAATTTGGTGCAACAATTTTATCATCAGATGACGTTATGGAGGGAATCCCAGAGATGATTCATGATATTCAGGTAGAAGCCACTTTTCCTGATGGAACTAAGTTAGTAACGATTCATAATCCCATTCGCTAAAAGAAATGGAGGAATTATAAATGATACCTGGAGAATTATTTTTAAAGGAAGAAGAGATTATTTGTAATAAGGGAAGAGAAAAATTTAAAGTCGCTGTAACAAATACAGGGGATCGGCCCATTCAAGTAGGCTCTCATTTTCATTTTTATGAAGTAAATGATGCCCTTCAGTTTAATAGGAAAGATACTTTAGGAAAACGATTAAATATTCCAGCAGGTGCTGCAGTTCGCTTTGAGCCAGGAGATAAAAAAGTAATAGAATTAGTTTACTTTGCTGGTGAACAAAGAGTTTATGGTTTTAATAATAGAGTAGATGGAGCGATAGAAAGAGGAGGGAACTCATGAGTTTTCATATGTCAAGAAAACAATATGCCCAGATGTATGGACCTTCCACAGGTGATTCTATACGTTTGGCTGATACAGATCTATTTATTCAAATTGAGAAGGATTATACCTCTTATGGAGATGAAGTAGTTTTTGGTGGAGGGAAAGTCATACGTGATGGAATGGGACAACATCCTCTTATCACGCGGGGAGAGGGAGCAGCAGATGTAGTTATTACAAATGCTACCATTGTAGACTACACAGGGATTTATAAAGCAGATATTGGAATTATTGATGGGAAAATATCTGGTATTGGTAAGAGTGGAAATCCCTTAGTTATGAATAGTGTAGATATTATTATTGGAGCCTCTACCGAAATTATTGCTGCGGAGGGAATGATTGTAACAGCTGGGGGTATTGACGCCCATGTGCATTTCATAAATCCAGCTCAAGTAGAAACTGCCCTAAGCTCAGGATTAACTACTTTAATTGGTGGTGGTACAGGTCCAAGCGCTGGATCACGAGCTACTACAGTTACTCCTGGGGAATGGAATATTCATAGAATGCTACAAGCAGCAGAAGCATTTCCTATTAATATAGGTTTTACAGGCAAGGGACAGGCAGCTGCTGAAGAACCATTAGCAGAACAGGTTCGCGCAGGCGCAATTGGTTTGAAGGTTCATGAAGATTGGGGAGCAACGGCTTCGGCAATTGACCATGCACTTAAAGTCGCTGATCAATATGATATACAAGTTGCTATTCATGCGGACACATTAAATGAAGGTGGATTTGTAGAGAATACAATGGCTGCAATAAAAAACAGGGTTATTCATATGTATCATACAGAAGGAGCAGGAGGTGGGCATGCTCCGGATTTGATTAAATCTGCAAGCTTCATGAATGTTCTTCCATCGTCGACTAATCCAACTTTACCTTATACCATCAACACTATAGATGAACATCTTGATATGTTAATGGTATGTCATCATTTAAATCCTTCTGTTCCGGAGGATATCGCTTTTGCTGATTCGCGTATTCGTCGGGAAACAATTGCAGCTGAAGATATCCTTCAAGATATGGGTGTATTTAGTATGGTTAGCTCAGATGCTCAAGCAATGGGACGTATTGGGGAAGTTATTTTACGCACTTGGCAGACAGCAGATAAAATGAAAAAACAAAGAGGAACTATGCAGGGAGACTCTGAACTTGCTGATAATAACCGTGTAAAACGATATATCGCTAAGTATACCATTAACCCTGCGATTACCCATGGAATTGCTGATTACGTAGGTTCATTAGAAGTTGGAAAATTTGCTGATATTGTTATTTGGTCTCCTGCATTTTTTGGAGTAAAGCCCGAGATGATTTTAAAAAATGGGATGATTGCTCAAAGTCTAATGGGAGATGCAAATGCTTCAATACCAACACCACAACCTGTTATTTATCGTCCAATGTATGCATCTTATGGAAAAGCTCTGTCTAAAAGCTCTTTTACATTTATTTCGCAAGTGGCTTATGATCGTAAAGTTCATGAACAGCTTGGGTTGGAAAAAGAAACTCTACCTGTGCAAAACATTAGGCAGTTAACCAAAAAAGACATGAAACTTAACAATGAAACTCCTGAAATTGACGTAGATCCTCAAACATATGAGGTGAAAGTAAATGGTCAATTAATTACTTGTGAACCAGTTAGCAAGGTACCAATGGGACAACGATATTTCTTATTTTGAGGTGAATTTATTGATAATTGAAAAAGTGATCACGAATGTAAATGATATGCAAGAGGAGATAAAAAAATACCATATTGAAAAGGTTTATCTTGAGAGTGGAGATCTAGTAAAGCGTATTCAACGGGTTAAAACAGATCATGGTAGAGAAATAGGAATTCGTCTAAATGATTCAAAGGATCTTATGGCTGGAGATATTATATATATGGATGAGAAAAATCTAATTGTTATTGATGTTCTAGCAGATGATTTACTGATTATAAGTCCACGTACTTTAAATGAAATGGGAACAATTGCTCACCAATTAGGAAATCGTCATCTTCCGGCCCAATTTGAAGATAATGAAATGCTTGTTCAGTATGATTATTTAGTAGAGGAACTATTAGAGCAGTTAAATATTCCTTTCAGGCATGAAGAGAGGAAGGTAAAAAAAGCATTCCGTCACATAGGCCATCATCATGATTGATAATATGCTTTCCTTGTTTCAATTATGTGATTCTAATTTTCCTACAGGGGCATTTAGTCATTCCTATGGTCTAGAGACATATATTCAAGAGAATAAAGTTTCTGATAAACATTCTTTTTCAGAGTGGCTAAATATGTATTTAAATGAACAACTTGTTTATTCTGATGGTTTGGCATGCTTATTAACATATCAAGCGTTAGAAAAGAAGGACTTAAATAAGGTTTGGGAGATAGATCGCATAATTACAGTACAAAATCTCCCTCGTGAAACAAGAGAAGGAAATAAACAAATTGGTCGACATATGTTAAAACTTGTAGAGGCTTTATATAATACAGATTTACTCTCACTATATAAAGAGCGTATTAGCAAAAAAATGTCTTTTGGACATCCATCTATCGTTTTTGCCATGGTGGCACATCATCTTGTCGTAGAACAATCAACAGCTGTTTTGTATTATTTATATTCATCTGTTTTAAATCTTGTTCAAAATGCAGTGCGTGCCATTCCTCTGGGGCAAACAGCAGGGCAACAAATTATTCATGAGTTTCAAGAGAAGCTACATGATGCGACTATAAAAATTAAAAACTTAAGTGAAGAAGATTTTGGTATTGTTTCACCTGGTTTAGAATTATCTCAGATGAAGCATGAACGTGTAAATATTCGTATTTTTATGTCTTAATTTAAAAGGAAGTGTTTACTATGGAACCTATTAAAATTGGTGTTGGCGGACCTGTTGGAGCAGGAAAAACCATGCTTATTGAAAAGCTTACTCGTTATTTAAATGAGGAGATTAGTATGGCTGTTATTACAAATGATATTTATACAAAAGAGGATGCGAAAATTTTAATTCAAACTGGCATACTACCTGCTGATCGAATTATAGGGGTAGAAACAGGAGGGTGTCCCCATACAGCAATACGAGAAGATGCTTCCATGAACTTTGCAGCTATTGAGGAGCTGAAGGAAAGGCATGCAGATGTTGAACTCATTTTTGTTGAAAGTGGAGGCGATAATCTGGCTGCCACCTTCAGTCCTGAGCTTGTTGATTTCTCCATTTATATTATTGATGTAGCACAAGGTGAAAAGATTCCAAGAAAAGGAGGACAAGGAATGATTAAATCTGATTTATTTATTATTAATAAAACGGATTTAGCACCTTATGTTGGAGCAAGCTTAGAGGTAATGGAATCTGATACAAAAGTTTTCCGAGGAGAAAAACCATTTATATTTACAAATTTAAAAGACCATACAGGATTAGAGCAAGTAGTTAATTGGATCAAAAAGAATGTTCTATTAAAAGGATTAGTATAACATGCAAGATTGGACAGGCACCTTACTCTTAACAGTTGAGAATAAAAGGGGAAAGACTGTTTCTTCAAACGTATACTTTCAAGGAGCCTTAAAAGTTATGCGACCAATCTATCATGATAACTTTGGAAAAGCATGCTATTATATTTTAAATCCTGGTGGTGGATATTTAGACGGGGATACTTATAAGTTAAATATTACACTAAAGGAGTATGCTCAATTAACATTGACTACCCAATCAGCTACAAAAGTGTATAAAACTCCTCACAAGTTAGCTTATCAAGAAACAGAAATATTTCTCGATAAAGGTAGTCACCTAGAATATATTCCTGATCCTCTTATAGCGTATGAACATGCAAGGTATAAGCAAAAGAATATTATTCATATGGATAAAGAGGCAACTTTAATTTGCTCTGATATTCTTACACCTGGTTGGTCTCCAACTGGAAATCAATTTAGTTATGATCTACTCCAACTTATAACTAAAATATATATGGATAAAGAGTTAATTGTATATGATCATCTGAGGTTAACTCCGAATGATCAAAAACTTGACAATATAGGATCTATGGAAGGATTTTCTCATCTAGGTTCAATGATTGTAGTAGGTCCTAAAACAAACGATGAACTTTTGGATAAATTATACAAAAGTATAAAAGGAAGCTCTGGAGATTATGAAATTGGATTTTCCTCTTTGTCTGTTCCAGGCCTTTCTATACGTATTTTGTCTAATTCCACACAATTAATTGAAGAAATATTAACTAAATGTCATAATATTATCAATTATGAATGGTTTAATACACATGTGAATTTTTTAAGAAAATACTAAAAGTAAAAGCCAGTAATTTTAAAAAATTACTGGCTTTTTTTATGTAAGTTTGAGGGAATTTTATTTTATCATTAAAAGTTTTACCACTAGCATATTTAAACTAAAAACAATTTTTAAAGTTAAAAATCTGCAACTTTTAATTTTAAAAACTTTCAAATCTTAATTATAAGAAGTAAAATAAAAGTTTCACTATTAATAAATAACGTTAAAGATAATCTCATTAATAGTGAAGGCTATTTTAGATTTTAATGTAAGTTTCACCAAAGTTATGAGTAGAATATAACTTAAAAGTTACTTTTATTTACTCTTCAAATAAAAGTATTATGTGATTTATAAAATGAGGTGAGTTTGTGAATACTCTTGGATATGCTATTCTAAGCACACTCGCTAGTGACTCCTGCTCTGGTTATGAATTAGTTAATCATCTGGAAGTCATGTGGCCGGCAAAGCATAGTCAAGTTTATCCATTATTAAAAATAATGGAAAATAAAAAATTGGTTACTTCTAAAAGTGTTGAACAAGTGGGTAAACCGGATAAAAAAATATATTCGATTACAGAAAAGGGAAAAAAGGAATTGGAAGAATGGTTAATAACTACCTCTTCTAATCCAGTGGTTCGTGATGAGTTTCTTATTAAAATGTATTCAATTTGGTTAGTAGACCAAAAACAAGCAAAAGATTTAGTACAAAAACGAGTAGAATATCTAGCTCAAAAGTTAGAAAATGAGCTAGAAAAAGTAGTGGTTTTTGAAATGAATGCAGAACAAAAACAATGGAATATAAAGTCGAAAACTTTTAGAAGATACATTTTAAGTAAAAGAGAAATCAAGTTGTATGAAGATGAAATTGGTTGGTGTAAATGGATAATGAGTTTCATTAATAAGACAAATAATAAACACTTTGTGCTAGGAATTGCAGGAGTTAAATTAATAAATCAATTACTGTTAGGAATAATTTAAGTTAAGTTTTTCTAATGTAAGGTAAATTTTATTAATTAATAAGAATTAATTTGCTTGATATTAGAGACGGTTATTTAGATCAACTCATCACAAACTGGTGGTTTGAATGTATAGATCAAATTTATAAGAATAAATAACTAGAAAAACTTTATCAAGAAGCTACCTCTGTATATGTGAACTGCACCCCAATTGTTAGACAAAGAAACTCTAATGATTGGGGTGCTTTTATGTCAAGACATACATTTGAAGATAAGTTGAA
>NZ_JAWRXD010000268.1:0-344 GCF_046535215.1 Priestia sp. SIMBA_032
GCGAGGTCCGCCTCGGGGGAGACGTCGTCACCTTCGGTCGGCCGCTCGATGCCCAGAGGGCGGGCGTCTCGACGATCTACCAGGAGGTGAACCTGGTTCCGCTGATGAGCGTTGCGCAGAACATCTTCCTCGGGCGGGAACCGCGCAACCGCCTCGGCCTCATCGAGAAGAAGCGCATGCACTCGGACGCGCGCGACCTGCTCGCGGCCTACGGCATCCACGTCGACGTCCGCCGCCAGCTGCGCAGCCTCCCGCTCGGCATCCAGCAGATGGTGGCACTCGCGCGGGCGGTCAGCATCAACGCGCGGGTCGTGATCATGGACGAGCCCACCTCGTCGCTGGAG
>NZ_JAWRXD010000269.1:0-344 GCF_046535215.1 Priestia sp. SIMBA_032
CTTCTTTCTTGAAATGAAAAAAGGGCCAGATAGCGTTCATTTAGGTGGTGGTATGTTTGGTGCGCTTATGTTCGCGACATGTTACTTCTTATTCGACGAAGTAGGAGCCTATATTATTGGAATTATTTTAGTTATTCTCGGGGTACTCTGTATAACAAATAAACATATTGGAGAAGTGTTAGCTCCAGTTGGTAGAATTCTTAGAAGTCAATTTCAAGTGATACAAGGGGATTATAAAGATTGGAGATCCAAAAGAACGGCTGAACAAACAGAAAAGAAAAAAACAACAAGAAGTACAAGAAGCAAACGTGCTGCAGAACAAGAAGAAGTTATTGAGCCGATGG
>NZ_JAWRXD010000270.1:0-343 GCF_046535215.1 Priestia sp. SIMBA_032
GGCGGAGTAAAACGAATTGCTCGCGCGGTTGAAATGATAGTTCCAGTAATGGCAATTATTTATGTAGCAGTGGCATTATTCGTTGTTGTAACAAACATTACGGCAATTCCATATGTATTTAAAGAAATTTTCTTACATGCTTTCGGAATTAAAGAAGTAGTAGGCGGAGGATTAGGAGCTGCGATTTTATTAGGGGTAAAACGTGGGTTATTCTCAAATGAAGCAGGTATGGGTAGTGCGCCGAACGCAGCAGCGACTGCAAACGTAACGCACCCAGTTAAACAAGGTTTCATTCAAACTTTAGGGGTATTTACTGATACATTATTAATTTGTAGTTGTACAG
>NZ_JAWRXD010000271.1:0-342 GCF_046535215.1 Priestia sp. SIMBA_032
GCAGTGAGTCGACGCCGGCCGAGAACCGTTCGGCCGCATCCAGCAACCCGGACGCCCACTCCAAGACGGCGACACCCTCGGCCGTGAGCTCGGTTCCGGCCGGGGACCGGCGGAACAGGACGATGCCCAGCTCGCGTTCGACCGAGTGCACCCGGGCGCTGATCGCCTGCTGGCTCAGATTCTGCTAGCGCGGCGCCGCGCTTATGCCGCCCCCGCGGGACACCGAGACGAACACATCCAACGCGGACAGATCCGGGACGCGCGCGGGCAACACCATCGATCGAGGGTACAACTGCAGGTTGTACCGGGACAAGGGCAAGCCATCTACCGGTCCGGTGGCAC
>NZ_JAWRXD010000272.1:0-342 GCF_046535215.1 Priestia sp. SIMBA_032
GCGGCGACACACGTCCGCACCCGCTCGGTGGCGACCGCCCGCACGCTGGGCGCGCGTCCGTGATCTTCGTCGGCGTCGACATCGGCACGACCCGCACCAAGGCGCTTCTGTACGATGCAGCGACGGGAGAGCGGCGCGTGGTCGCCCGTGCCACTCCGGTCCGGACGTCCGCTGCCGGAGATCTCCGTGACGCGGACGCCGTCCTCGCGACCGTCGTCGATGCCGTGGGAGGAGCCCTTTCCGGGCTGGATGCGGCCGACCGGTCGCGCGTGCGCGGCCTGGGCGTCACCTCCCTCAGCGAGGAGATGGTGCTGCTGGGCGCGGACGGGCGTTCGCTCGGGC
>NZ_JAWRXD010000273.1:0-341 GCF_046535215.1 Priestia sp. SIMBA_032
GCCATGAAGGACTCGAACCTTCGACCCTCTGATTAAAAGTCAGATGCTCTACCAACTGAGCTAATGGCTCGAAAAAAATGGTGCCGGCAAGAGGACTTGAACCCCCAACCTACTGATTACAAGTCAGTTGCTCTACCAATTGAGCTACACCGGCGTGCAATCTCTGACTTAAATAGTCGATGGTGGAGGATGACGGGATCGAACCGCCGCCCCCCTGCTTGTAAGGCAGGTGCTCTCCCAGCTGAGCTAATCCTCCGATATATAAGCCTGGCAACGTCCTACTCTCACAGGGACAAAGTCCCAACTACCATTGGCGCTAAAGAGCTTAACTTCCGTGTTCG
>NZ_JAWRXD010000274.1:0-341 GCF_046535215.1 Priestia sp. SIMBA_032
TGGCAGGATCTACTTCATCACTCCAATTGTTAAGCGGACTGTTCTCGGAATTATATTTACTGTCTCCAATTACAACATTATATTGATTCACAAAAGGTTGTTGCATCGTTTTTCCTGTTCCTTTAAAAGATGGAAAATTCATTTGATGCGGGAGCGTTTCGTCTAAAATTGGTGATTGAATCTTTTCTTTTTTCTTCAAAATTATCGCTCCTTTTTATAATGATTTCTTCATATGTAGTATTTCCATCTAACGCCCCTTATGTACTTGTTAACACTTGCCAGTAATAATTATTTTAAGTTGTTTCAAACTAGAGCAGAAAGTGATTTCTTGAGAGCAGGTG
>NZ_JAWRXD010000275.1:0-340 GCF_046535215.1 Priestia sp. SIMBA_032
ATTTTTCGTTAAGACAAGCCGTCCGATACTGTCTTGTATAATTGGAAGCTCTCTAATAGCTTCATTTGCTTGAATACCAGCTGTCCAGACAATTGCATCACATTCAAGTGGTTCATCGTGATTATACACAATATTTGGTTCCACTTTTGTAATGTTAGAGTTTCTTATAATATTAACTTTATGTTTTACGAACCATTCTTCTACGTATCTACTTAATTTCTCTGGATACGGGAATAAAATTCTATCTTTTCTATCAAATAAATAGATTTTTAAATCAGAACGGCTTTCGCGAAGTTCACTTGCAACTTCTACACCACTTAAGCCAGCACCAACGACAGCT
>NZ_JAWRXD010000276.1:0-339 GCF_046535215.1 Priestia sp. SIMBA_032
GTGGTCGCCGTGCGCGTGCGTGCGCGCCACGACGAGCGGGTAGGGGCGGACGAAGACGACCGGATTCCGGCGCAGCCACTCGGACGTCAGCCGCTCGACCGTGCCTCGCAGCGGGAACACCGACTCATCGGTCGTCGCACCCGTGTCGAGCAGGAGGGCGCGCTCCCGACCGAAGAGCAGGTACAGGAAGGGCGCCTCCCAGTGCGACGACTTCGGCTGCCGCAGCTGGACGGTGTCCGGGTCGAGCCAGGTGACCTCCGGCTCGTTCATGCCCTGTTCGCTCATCCGTCACAGTCTCCTGCGTCCGGGTAACCGGCAGGTGAACGGGCGCTCAGCTCT
>NZ_JAWRXD010000077.1:0-639 GCF_046535215.1 Priestia sp. SIMBA_032
ATTGAACAGCCCCCTGTCAAGTAGACAGTGGAAATAATAAAAAAAATTAGGCGGCTTGAATCCTATATTCTAATGGACTTAAGCCGTTTAATCTTTCTTGATAACGTTTGTTATTGTAAAAATCGATATAATCATTTATTGATTGTTGTAACGTTTCAATCGTTTCGTACTTATGTAGGTAATATTCTTCACACTTCAACGTTCCCCAAAAAGATTCCATTGGTCCATTATCTATACATCTTCCTGCACGTGACATGCTATGAACCATTTTTGCTTTTTCTACTTTTCTCTTAAACACACGGGACGTGTATTGATACCCTCGATCACTATGAATTAATGGTTGTTCATTCTCTTTTAAGATAGCGATAGCTTGGTCCAATGTTTGAAATACCAATCCGTTATTGTTTGAATCTCCCAATACATAACTAATAATGGATTTATCGTAAAGGTCTAAAATGGCGCTTAAGTAGGCTTTTCTTCCATTTCCTAATTTAAACTCCGTGACATCTGTTACCCATTTTTCATTTGGCTTACTTGCAGTGAACTCACGATTGAGTCGGTTTTCTGCGACATATTGGGCAGAGGAAGGGACATAACGCTTTCTTTTCCTACGAATCACAGATTGTAATCCAGCGATAT
>NZ_JAWRXD010000277.1:0-338 GCF_046535215.1 Priestia sp. SIMBA_032
CTTGCATGCACAGATCTGCTGTGGAAACGTAACGTTTAATCCACATTGCGAAACAAGATAATGAGGTCTGTACGTGCCGCACGCTTTGTATCTGCCCCAACGTATCCGGATCGGCTCCGGTTCGATCACCGAGATCGGGCAGCTAGCCGTCGAGATCGGAGCGCGGCGGCCGATGATCATCACCGATGCTTTCATGCTCTCGTCGGGCCTGGTCGATCGTGTCCGGTCTCGCCTCGAAGCAGCCGGCCTTCGTGTGCACGTGTTTTCTGACACGGTTCCGGACCCGACCACGGACGCGCTCGACCTCGGACTACGTGCGGTACATGACCACGAAGCGG
>NZ_JAWRXD010000014.1:0-102731 GCF_046535215.1 Priestia sp. SIMBA_032
ATAAGCAGTCTGGTACTTCTGTAAAAGGAACACGTCAAACGTTTAGTGGTGTCCGAGATACCCGTCGGGTATTGTTTTAAATGGCCCTCATCATGATCGCTACTAAAAAGCAACCTACGGTGTTTAGTATGTATTATAATCGCTTAGTCGAACGAGAAATGAACAAAAAGAAAGCTATCGTACATCTATGTGGGAAGATTGCCAAACTAATTTATACGACTCTCAAAACAGGACAAGAATATGATTCAAAGAAGCATGCCCAAGCATGTGGAATCGCATGGGAAAGTATGTACGATAAGAAGCTTGAAAATATTGATGATGATGCTTTTCATGATGAAGCATTAAGATTCATAGGGGAAAGTCCACCAACTGAGTTAGAGGAACTAGATGTCTAAAAATCTATCTAAGTGCTTGAAATCATTATATTCAGGATTTTTTTCCACATAAAAAGAGTGATTCCCTCAAAAATGGATTTCCGTTTTTGAGGAGAAACACTACACTACATTAACATAATACCTCTTTCCGGAACACATGGGAAAAGAAACCCCTTGGCGTAGAGGGGTTTCCATGAGGGTAAAGGTTCTTTATTATGCAGCTTTTCATACACCCTTGATACACGGGGCTTCTCATTAGGAGGATCAACCACATAGATGCATAAAAAGAGCACCTTTTATTCATATGCTAGTCTTTTAAAATATAGCATCTTTAGAGAAGGAATGAGTATTTTATCTATACTCTAAGTAATTTAAAAATTGTTTGCTAGCAAGAGATAAAGTTTGATTTTCTCTGTATGCTAACCCAATTTTTCGGTAAGCAGGTACTTCCAATTCTTTTGTGATAACGTCGTAAGAAATGCGTTGTAAAACCAATTGCGGTAAGATACTAATACCTAAACCACTCTCTACCATAGCCATAATGGCATAGTCATCCCATGTCGTAAAATTGATTTTGGGACAAATATTCCACTTTTTAAGCAGTTTAGCCACATCAGAATTCCCTTCTTTTTCTAACAAGATAAAAGATGACTCAGAAAGTTCAGCAATTGGAATTTTTTCGAGATCTGCAAGAGGATGGCTTTTAGGCAATACAACAATTAGGTTATCTTGTTCTATAAATGTTGTTTCCAATTCTGGAAGAGTAGGAAGTCGTAAAAAACCAAAATCCACACGCCCTTCTATAATCCACTTTTCTATTTCGTGGTAATCACCTAAAAGTAATTCAAAATCAATATTATGATAATCAGTTTTAAATTGTTTTATTATTTTTGGAAGCCAATGCGTGGCTACGCTAGAGAAAGTGCCAATCCGAATCACTCCCGATTGTAACCCGTTAATTTCTTCTATCTGATGTTGTAAGTTTTGATATTCTGCAAATAGTCTTTTAGCAGCTGGAAATAAATTTAATCCGTCTGAAGTTAACCGCAAACCAGATCGGCCTCGTTCAAGTAGAGTTACTCCCCATTCTTTTTCTAAATCGTTAATCATCCTACTTATGCCAGACTGAGAATAATTTAAATACTTTGCTGCTTTTGTGAAACTTCCCAATTCCACTGTTTTAACAAAAGCAATATATTTTTGTATATTCATGTCCATAGTATCACAACCTTTGTATCTGTTTTTGTCATGCTTATTATGACAAATATTCGCTTTTGTAATGCTGTTTCCCATGATAATCTACATTTATTAAATATACAAAACAAAGGAATGAAAAAATATGTTTTTTATTAGTAAGGTTTATACCATGGCTCCAAGAAAAGGCTCCACACCTTTACAAGAAAGTACGTATCTTGCTTTACAACAATTAAATATTCCTTTTCAACGTGTTGATACAGATGAAGCCATTACAATGGATGACTGTACTCTTATTAATAAAAAGTTGAACATGAAAATGGTTAAAACCTTGTTTTTATGTAATCGACAGCAAACTTCTTTCTATCTATTTATCACTAAAGGAGATAAGCCTTTTCGCTCAAAAGACTTCAGTAGTGCCCTAAATATAGCTAGAGTCTCGTTTGCTCCTGAGGAATTGATGAAAGATATGTTAGGAACAAAAATTGGAGCAGCAACTGTTTTTAGTGCACTATTTGATAAGGATAATAATGTACAAATTGTTTTTGATAAAGATGTAACTAATGAAGAATGGTATGGATGCAGTGATGGAACAACAACCGGATATATGAAAGTACGAACAGAGCAAATTATGAATGATTTTTTACCTTATACAAACCATAAGCTATCGATTATAGAGGTGTGATATGTATTTATATAAAAATAGAATAGCCATAAAAGTTGGAACTTCTACGCTGACAAATAAAATAGAGCTAAATAATCTAAAATCGTTTGATCAAATTGCCTATGGGTTAAGTAGGTGAAGGCAGTGAAATATAAGATACAGTTTGTTTTATCTATGATTATTTTCGGTACAATGGGCTTAATTGTAAGGTATATTGATTTGTCTTCGAGTGAAATAGCTTTACTAAGTAGTTCAATAGGGTGTTTATTTTTAATGATTGTTTTTCTCATGAGGAAGAGAACCATTTCATGGAAATTGGTAAAAGTTAATGCTTGTATCTTATTCTTTTCAGGTATTGCATTAGGAGGAAATTGGATGTTTCTTTACCAAGCATATGATCATACAACGCTCACTAATGCAACACTAGGCTATTATTTTGCACCTGTATTCGTCATGATCCTCTCACCATTTATCCTTAAAGAACAATTACCTGTCAAAAAAATTATTTGTATCGGTATAGCGATAATAGGTATGTTAATGATTGTTGGAAATGGTGTAAGTGCCTCTGGAACAGAAGATTTACTTGGAATCGTTTTTGGATTACTAGCAGCTGCATGTTATGCTGCATTGATGTTACTCAATAAATTTATTCGCCTCATGGGTAGGCTAGAGATTACAATTATCCAACTTGGAATAACAGCTTTACTGCTCTTACCATATGTATTTTTGACGGAAGGATTCGGTGTCTTTGAAGTATCTAAATCGTCCGTGCCCTTTATAATAATTCTGGGGATTGTGAACACTGGTGTTGGATTTTGGTTGTTTTTCTCCGGTATGGAGAAATTAAAAGGCCAAAGTATCGCTATGCTAAGCTACGTAGATCCATTTGTAGCCATATTGATTTCTGCAGTTATCTTGCGAGAACATATGACAATTGTTCAAATAATAGGTGGCGCACTTCTTTTAGGATCGACATTTATAAGTGAGAATAAAGTGATTAATTTTCCCAAAAGAGGTAAGAGTGTATCGACCCTATAATATGCGAAGCAGTAGGAAGTATTAGTTTCCTACTGCTTTATATATATTTAAAAACTTTTCATGTTGATACTGAGGGATTTTCCGGTAATTAATTCCATAAAAGTATATCTTTACGAACTTTTCATTTTTATAAGAAATCTATCATTTTTATTGTTCGCTTAAGTTCTAAAAAATGATTACGAACGTCTTCTGGAATTCATATACTTTTACGAACGTTTTTGTTAAAAAAAGAGGTAAATAAAATTAAAATAAAAATTATTGGCACCGAAAAGGAAATTTAATCTTGATAATAAAAAAAGTTCATACCATTTAAGCGATATGAACCTTTTTAAAACATAGTTATATACCAATAGGTATTTCTTATAATAAAATTAATCCACCTATTATAAAAACAGCACCAAGCATAATACGGAACCCCGAAGACGACACCCCGAAGACGACACTGGATCGGTAACTATATCGGATGCTACTGCTAAAAAAACTAAAGTTTTTTTAGTCTTTCCTTTTGTGTTTTTATCTTTTACGATGATTAAAATTCCCGAGATTAATAGATACAAACCAGCTAGTAAAACTAATATAGGTATAAAAATTATTTCCACCTGTTCTTATGTATTATAGTGTATTTATTTTGTATGCTTTTTATAACGTACATAGCTCTTTGTGTATGTATAAATAAACCATTAGAAAACATTCAATATTGCTCCAATAATAATTGCTATTAAAAAATATATCAGGAGACTAAATGATAGTAAATATTCCCTAGTTTCTCTGTTATATCTCCACTCCATAAAGATTCGGAAACTTAAATAACACAAACAGAAAATAATTAACATGATCCACATAGGAACCTGATCAAAAGCAATAAAGAGTATAATAAAAACAACATAAAAACTGTTTTCTATCCATTTATGCCACTTGTTCACGTAATTTTTTTCGGTGTCGCGGTCATCTTTAACATTTAATTTTACGGCAAGGTACTTTGTAAGAAGGGATGCTACTAACAATAATAGTAAGAGGTATAAAAATGTTTTTAGCAATAATATTCAACTCCTATTTAAAATACATTTAATAAAGTGCCAACTCCTATAGAAGCTAAATAAAAGAAGAAGAAAATAACGGCTAAAAGGTGCTCCTTCGTTTCTCTTGCAAATTTCCAGTCCATAAATATATTAAATCCCTGATAAACAATACAAAAAGCAGCTAAAATAATCCACATAGGAACTTGATTATAATAGCTTAGGGAAAATAAAAATATTATGTATAGTACAACTTCTATTCTTGAGTGCCACCTGTTTACTTTTTTTCTGTAAATCTCTGGATCGGTCTCTAAGTGCATCTTTTTCCTTAAGTATTTTTCAACATAATGAGCCATATAAAACGCTACTATAATAAAAATCAAAAATTTGTACATAAATACCTCCTAATATCCAACAATATCATTTTTTTTCATTTTAATTAAATTAATCCACTTCTCATGGAGTTAATTATATAACTTAAGACATGTTTTATTGAATAGTAAGAGGAGACCTCACTCATGAATAGAGGTATAGTAGCAATCGAAAGTAATAAAATTACGTTTTACAAAAATTTAAAATATATGTTCCTAGGGGAAATGATACAATAACAAAAATAACCTTGTGATTAAAAATGCGGAAAATTAACAAGCTCTTGTATATCAAGAGCTCTTATTTTTGTAGGGTTCCGGTAATACTTTGTACTTTGCAATTAGAATCTATTTTTTAATTAAAAAGAAAGACCAAAACAGAAAAACGGAAAGTTAATTTATATTTTCTATCCTCATTAGATAGCAATAATCGGGAAAACTTTAGAGTTTATATTGAATAAAGAACACTTGTTCTTGTATAATAAAGAGAACAAGTGTTCTTTTGTTTAAGGATTACTTCCAATGGATTATGGGCAGCTACCAGACAGAGTCATTATTTGTCTAGACATGAAATCGTTTTTTGCCTTGGTTTCCTCTTTCATATGGGGATTAGATCCGTTGAAAACAAGGCTTGCGGTGGTAAGGATATCAAACGGTCGGGATCGATTGTATTAGCTGCCACACCTTTATTAAAGAAAGAAGAGATCAAAATAGGAAGTCGTTTTTTCGACATTCCTAAAAGGAAAGATACCCATGTAGTGAATCCATCCATGGAGAGAGATATCAAGGCTGTATTTATTTAAACTCTATATTTGAACCTGAGGATAACGCGTTAATAGTGGATATTGAACGTTGCAAAATTAGTGGAAATGTAGCTGAAGAGATAACAGGAGAAAATACTTCTTCTTCGTATGCCTCTATTGATGTGGATTACGCACTTCCTATAATTCGACTTACATTTGATTGGTACATTGCATACTCTGTTAGAAACGAAAGTTTTACTGTAATAGATGAGTATGAAATGTATAAAGGAAGCGCTTTTGCAGTTTATTCAAAGTCCAGATATCTAGATTTTATTGAAGTTGGTACCATAGCTGACGATATACACCCTGGCCCGTTTAAACACTATGGAATACATGCTTTAAATCATATAATTGATGTGGTTTCAACTGAACCTCCAAGTATTTCAGTAATACAAAGAGATCGCGAACAAGAGTAAAAAAATGAGGTTAATATGTAGCACATTACCTATATTAAGAGGGTAGCAATGCTTAAGGGATCAAGAGGTGTTATAAGACGAGAATAGCTTCGCTATAACATTTTGGAATATTTAAGATATTTAGACGCAATTTCGAGGAGAGACATACAAACCACTTACTATTAATTGAAGAAGCCTATAAACATAAGAGGTAAAAACAATGAAATTTTATGAGGCGCTAACCTATGTAAATGAGAACTTTTATAAACCCAATCACTTCGCTATAAAAGCTATTCGAGAAGAAGCTCAAAATTCGGATTATGGCGCTGGTATCTTTCAGTTAAATTCAAAATCTATAAGATTTAGGGTGGCGAAAACTACCCCTAATAAGGTAGGGCAGTTTGTATCTTTTTGGGAAAAAGATGCCGCTCGTAAAAACCAAGCCTTTTCGTATGAAAAAGCTACCGATTTATTGGTTATTAATACCTTTACTAGTACAAATAGATTTGGACAATTCATTTTTCCAAAAGAAATTCTTTTAAAACAAAAAATCCTTAAAACGGCTACCGCAAAAGGTAAGATGGCAATTAGAGTGTATCCGATATGGGATAAACCAACTAGCAAACAAGCTATGGAAACACAAAAATGGCAGTTAGAATATTTTGTTGAGACGAATGATGCGAACAATTTGCCCCGCCAAAAATTATTAAAGCTATACTTCGAGAGTCCCAACGATTAAAGTCTTACATACAAATAAACAAGTGTACCTTACGTACTATAAGAGAGGCCAATGTGCAACAAAGACGGGATTCATTCAGTGTTCGCTTTGTATAGTGAGCGAACCTACTTGAAATGTTTATAATTTTAATAACTATCGAGTCGATTGAAGAAGGGCATTTCCTACATTTGAAGAATAGTAACACCATTAAATGAATTGACGGTTGACTATATCATTACTAGAGCCACAGATTAAAAAATTGAATAGGAGTGTTCCTTAATGACAAATAGCAAAATGAATCCTAAGGTTGATGAATTTTTAACTAAAGCTAAAAAGTGGAAAGAAGAATATGAGACGTTGAGAAAGATTGTTCTTGACTGTGAGTTGACCGAAGATTTTAAGTGGATGAATCCTTGTTACACGTTCGAGAAAAAAAACATTGTTTTAATGCATGGATTTAAAGAATACTGTGCGTTGCTGTTTCCTAAAGGTTCTCTGTTACAAGATTCTCATGGTATTCTAATCCAACAAACGGAGAATGTACAAGGGGCACGACAAATTCGGTTTACCAATGTTCAAGAAATAGTTGAAAAGGAAGCAGTCTTAAAAGCTTATATCTATGAGGCTATTGAGGTGGAAAAAGCCGGATTGAAAGTCAAATCCAAAAAGCCTGAAGAACTCATTATTCCTGAAGAGCTACAGCATAAATTTGATGAAATACCTGCTTTAAAAACGGCTTTTACTACATTGACTCCAGGACGACAAAGAGCATATATTCTTCATTTTTCTGCTGCCAAACAATCTAAGACTCGAGAATCAAGGGTTGAAAAATGCATTCCAAACATTCTTAATGGAAAAGGATTAAATGATTAGTACACTTTATTTAAAACATGGCTAATATAAATTGTTAATGTATTTGAGTCAAAAGTGAAATAAGGTTAAGTGAACTGACTGGTGTTCCATTTGTATAAAAGTAGAGTAAATTAAAAAAAATTTATTTGAGGAGAAAATGCTATGGAAGTTTTTGCAGAATATTTAGCGCGTATAGATAGCCCTGACCACCGTGACCGAACAGAGGAAGTTTTGGCTTGGATTGCTCATACTTTCCCGAATTTGGAACCGCAAATCAAATGGAATACGCCAATGTTTACTGATCATGGAACATTCATCATCGGCTTTGCCTCAGCGAAACATCATTTGAGCGTTTCACCTGAAGAAATAGGGATTGCGCACTTTAATCATGACATCGCCCAGGCTGGATACAGCGCTACCAAAGGCCTGTTTCGAATTCTATGGACTGAGCCAGTAAACTATGAATTACTTAAAAAAATAATTGAGTTTAATATCTTAGATAAGAAAGACTGTTCAACTTTTTGGCGGAAATAAAAAGCAGATTATGAACGGAGAAGAAGGAGGGTACAGAACGGTGGACTTTGAAATGGTTATCAAAGAACTTGAAGCGCTCGGTACGGAACGAATTAAAAAGACTTACATAAACAATGGTGCACACGATCCACTTTTTGGAGTGGCAACAGGAAAAATGAAGCCGATTGCAAAGAAAATCAAGAAAAATCAGGCTTTGGCCGAGCAACTTTATGCGTCTGGCAATTACGATGCTATGTATTTTGCTGGTATCATTGCAGACCCTACAGAGATGACTCCGGAGGATTTCGAGCGTTGGATTGATAAAGCGTATTTTTACATGCTATCCGATTATGTAGTTGCAGTCACTTTGTCAGAAACCGATTTTGCGCAAGTTGTTGCTGATAAATGGGTGGCAAGCGGTGAAGAACTTAAAATGTCGGCAGGTTGGAGTTGTTACTGCTGGCTTTTAGGTAATCGTCCTGACGATGAATTTAGCAAAAGTAAGATTGCCGATATGCTTAATCAAGTGGAAAATACGATTCACGATGCTCCAGATCGAGCGAAATCGGCTATGAATAATTTTATCTATACAGTCGGTGTTTCGTATTTGCCACTTCATGAAAAGGCCCTTGAAACGGCAAAGACAGTAGGTCCAGTCGAAGTTAAGAAGGATAAGAAAAAAAGTAGTATTCTTCTTGCTTCCGAAAACATTCAAAAGGATATAGATAGAGGACGGATTGGTTTCAAACGTAAACATGTAAGGTGTTAGCATGATTTGTAATGGAGCTACACTATCTGAAACGAGACTAATAAGCATTTAATGATAATTAATTTAAATTTACTATACGCAGGATGTTCTATTCCTTTATAAATCATCCATTGAAGAAGTGGCAGGGGATAAAAGCTTAAAAACTCTTGAGAAAAGGAGAGATTAAAAATGAAAACCCAAAAGGGAAATCTAAGAATTTGTCATAAAGGACACAAATATTATAAAAGCAGTAACTGTCCGACCTGCCCAACTTGTGAGCAAGAAAACAAACCTGAAGATGGATTTCTCTCCATGCTATCAGCACCAGCAAGACGAGCGTTGGAAAACAACGGGATAACTACTTTGCAGCAGTTATCAAAATTTAGTGAAAAAGAGATATTACAATTTCATGGCATGGGGCCGGCTTCTTTACCTAAACTTAGAACAGCTTTGCAGACCAATGGGTTAGCCTTTAAAATTTAAACATTAAGGATAGTTAAAGCAAGAAATAGATCTGGATAAAGTGTATGACTATGCTGAATTTCCGCATATGGAAGGATGTTAAGAGATAAGTAGTGGGAAAAAGAAGGGCTGGAGATTTAGATAATGAATAACAAACTAGATAAAGCATTAGCGTTACGAAAGAATGGAAATCACAAAGAATCTAACGAGTTGCTAAGTGAATTAGTTAAGGAATTTCCAGACGATGCTTTATATAACTATCAATGTGCTTGGAGCTTTGACATATTAGGGGAGGAAGAAAAGGCAGTGTCTTTTTACGAAAATGCCATAAAGATAGGGTTACCTTCTAAGGATATGGAAGGTGCAGTATTGGGGTTGGGCAGCACATATAGAGCCTTAGGGGAATATGAAAAGTCAAAAGATATATTTTTAAAAGGCATGGAATTATTCCCCGATAATCATGTAATTAAAGTGTTTTATTCCATGACCTTATACAATTTAAAAGAACATAGCAAAGCGATGGAACTGATACTGAAATGCTTACTAAATACGACAAATGACAATGAAATACTAAGTTATAAAAGAGCCTTAAATTTCTATTCAGATAAACTGGATCAGACTTGGAAGTAGTTTATAAAATTTACTGAGTATAAGTTCTTTTCTTGAAACGAGGAGAGGACTTTTTTTGTAACAATACTGGCAGGCTTCCTGTGATAAAATGACTTTTAAAATGATAGATTAGATTGTGAAGAAATACATTTAAACTATAAGGTGCGTTTGTTGAACAAGAAAGCCCTTACATATTATATATGTCTAATATGTAAGGAGCCCTATAAGAATTACATTTGAAAGAGGAGATTTTTGCTTTGGATCTTGCGCTTCTTTCTTTGTTGAAGCACTTATGTTTGTACCACTCTATCCTTACTAAACTCTTCTTCAATTAGCTTATCCATTAGAAAATGATAAAAAACGTGATAATTCGTTTTAGTTAGTTTGTCCAGTTCCTGGTGAGTGATGATATTATGTTGGATGAGTAAACCTATAGCAGCTGATATACAATTTACTTTTAAATCTTCGTCCCCTAACATATAAATCACCTTCCCTTATTTACTAAGTAACCCATTCCATATAATAGGCATACTTAAGACACGGACTGATATAAGCTCTTTTCTCAAATTATTGCTCTCGTGCTGATAGAAAATGATGATAAAATGTTCTCAACACTTTTTGATGCATACTGTTATCTTTATATACTGTCCTTTCTTTTCCTGCAAAAAAAACAAAACGATTTAAATTTTCCCTTATTTTGGAATGTTGTATTTGTTTTTAACAGTTAGAGAAGCTTTTGAGCGCTCAGTATGTATCTGAATGTCAACACCAAGAACTTATGAACGCCATCCAAGGAAACTGAATAAAGGGATTTATTTTAATTGGTTCTTATTATTTATCTTATGTAAATGCGGTTTTCCTGTAAGTGAAAAAGGCAACTTTAACTATGTCATAAACTACCCTGTAGGTAATTATTAAATTATATAGGGAAATTTACAGCTCAATAAAATACTGTTATTACAAGTTAGTGAGGTAGAAGTATGAAAGAAACCAATAGTAAGAATTTAAAATCTGAAATTATAAAAAAGCACGAGGTATTATTTGCAAAGAGACTAGAACTTGAGAGCGAAGCAAGCCGTTTGATGTTAGAAATTAATTTATTGGATGCACGGAGTACTCTTGATAAAGTAAGTCAGTTAAACCAAAGGATAGATGATATAACCTCTGAAATGGATTATTTGAAACAAGTTCTTAAAGTCATTAATTAAGCTATATATCAGAGTGTAACTAATTCTATAAGTATAACCACGAGTAAATTTAAGAGATATTCAAGCAACTAAAATTTTTCAGATGCAACTAGTGGAGAAACCAAAGTATTTTTAACATAATCCTTTTATATAGATGTAATTGCGTTAGTCTAATAAAAGCCAAATAGAAAAGAGTGATCAACTTGGAAGAAATAAGAGGCCAGATAAAATTCAACCTAATTGAAGCACTACATTTAAACAAACAGCCACTTGTTTCATACAAGTGGCTGTTTTACTTAATTCTCTCTAATATTATGTTTAATAACTTCATTGAATTCTTCTACTTCTTTTCGAATACTAATGGTTGGTCCCCAAGAATCGATAAGGTTTATAGCTTCTTGGATAGATTGTAAAGCCTCTATATTCTCTCCTTTTCGTAATAGCAATTGGGCCATCCCGTAGTGATAGTATATTAATTCAATTTGGTTGGCTTTGTCTTTCTGATAAAGAAGGCTATTAAAGCATTTTTCTGCTTCCTCAAGCATATCACAAATGACATAAGCCACACCTAAATTAAAGTAAGCTTCAATGGTCTTTTCTCCTCCATATATTAAACTGATTTCATTAGCTTCTTCATATAATCGGATTGCTGCTCCATAATTTTTATAGACCATACATAGATCACCTCGCACTAATGAAATTCTATGTTGAATCACCGGTGTAGTGAAGATCTCCCTAACTTCTTCAAGAATACATTCTGCTTTGTTAGGATTATTTTTCTTCAACAAGAGCCTTGCTTTTAAGGCAAGTCCCCAAGCTTTCAAATCGTAAACATCAGACCTGCCTGAGCTTAACTGATCTAGTGTCTTTAGACCGGAATCTATTTGTAGCAGGGAACCATCTAGGTTATTGACCTCCATCAATGCCCAACCCAATGTATCAATTCTAAAAAATGCCTCATAGGTATGTTTTCTAAGTTGTTTTGCATAATCAGCTGCTATTTTTCCATATTTAATCCTTAACGGTAAATTAATTCGACTTAGAAAATGGCTTATGCGAAATACCAGTTCAATCAAAAGCTCTTTTTGATCGGATTCGTTTGCCCATTTTATAACCTTGAGTATATTCGGCCATTCTTTCTTAATTTCCTCTAAATCACGACCAAGCAAATAACTCCAATAAATCGAATCCGGAAGATCCCGTTTTAAATAGTTGTCTAAATATTGGATATAGTATTGGCTCCAACGCTTACGTGCTACATTTTCAAATTGTTTATCTTCTAACAATCGTTGTTCACCATATGTTACTACGGTTTGATGACCTAGATAATGGATTTTTCCTTCTATACGTTCTCCTTGGATAAGCGCAAATAATTTCATTTGATCAACAGCAAAATGGAATTTTCGAGCGTCTAGTCCAGCCGCTTTTGCCCAACTTTTCTCGTCAGGAGGTTTGCTGAAAAAGCATAACACTTTCCAAAGGTGTAAAGTATCTTCATTACATTTCTCCCATGTGCGTCCGAAAAGAAAATCAAATAATTCCAACAGTGAGTAACCGGCTTTTCCTAGTTCCTGAATAAGTTGCTGAGCAGGAATGTCATCATCTGCAATGTAAGCTATACTAAGAGCGATAGCTTTAGGATTTCCAGCAGTAGCTGAAATGAGTTGTTCACGAGTTTCAAGAGGGCTATTTAATAACTGTTTCATTTGTTCTTGTTTGTTCGATGAATTAGACATTTTCATATGTTGTTTTACTTCGTAAGAAAGATAGTTAAGAGCATCGTCCTTTTCCAGTCCCTTTAGTTGAATGGTTATTATATCTCTAAAGTTGTTTCTATATTTTTGCTGTAGATTCTCGCGAGATGTGAGTAATACTTTAACGCCTTGTGGAAGATTAGTAATAAATTCATAAATTTCACTTTCAGCTGTATCGATGCTATCAATCACAAGTAATACAGGTTTTTCTTTTGCATAATTAGCTAATGCATTGCGAACCACAAGACGTTTCTCGTCAATGGATCGGTTGATTTGCTCTATCCGTCCAAGTTGGTAAGCAATTGTATTTAGAAAATCACTAAAGGTTAATCCCTTCCAGTCAGCACTAAACCATACTATAGAATTGAGGTTTGGCCAATCCATCTTAAGGCTTTCTGTTTCCCTATAATTCTTCTGAATACACGCATATGCTACTTCAAGAGCAAGGGTTGTTTTTCCAATACCAGCCCATCCGGAAATTAAACATAATGGAGAAGGGGAAATTACCCACTGACGAATTGCCTCCAGGTCAAAGTGTCTTCCAATAAAAACTCCTGACCAGCGTGCTGGCAAGTTATGTATTGTAAAATGTTCCTTTGGAGTAGCAGCTTCAGTCTGAAGTTTATTATGAAATATTTTTTTTACTACTTCCTCAATATCTTTATTAAGGGGTGCACCAAATGAGTTGTCTGCCCCTAATATTTTTGCCTTTTCCAGACACGAAGACACCCAAGCTGGTAAAGCAGGTTTAAGAGTGGGTATAGAAGTTGTTTCCATCAGCTTTGAGAACCAACTGATATCTATATCCGTTTTTTTGAATATTATCCATATGATGCCGAAGAGCTTTCCATCGTCAATACGACCAGGAATATATTTTAATCCCATCTGACCTATCCAACTTTTAATTGTATTGGGAGATACACCTAGTTCATTTGCGATATTAGCTATATAAGATTGTCCTAGTGAGCTATCTTCGCCTTTTTTTCTTTTAATCTTATAATCAGGGTGAAGTTTTAGTTCTTTAACACCCAAAGATAACAGTTCCGCAAATTTCTTCTGATCTTCAATTTCAGCCATACGAACTATACACCTCCTATTAGTTTTATTTTAATGCTATATTCTTTTTTGTATACAAAAAAGAAAAGTACAGTAGCACTGTACTTTTATACAGTACAAAAAGCTATTGATAACGTGATGTTAACAGGTAAAATTAGCCTATGTAATAAAACATTTCAAAATGTATGCACTTACATAATGATAGAAATATGTTTAAGATACAGTCAAGTAAATTAGAGATTTATGAGTTGAAAATAAATTCATATTAGTTTTTATGTTGTGAGTTTATATAGAATTTCTATTAAAGAAAGGAAAATTATTGATGAATAACAACTTACCTAAAATTATGAAAGCAGCTGTCATGCACGGCACAAGAGAAATCAGTATTGAAACATTGCCTATACCACAAATTGATGAAAATGAAGTTTTAATTAAAGTAATGGCTGTAGGAATTTGTGGCTCAGACTTACATTATTATACCCAGGGTAGAATTGGTAAATACAAAGTAGAAAAACCATTTATCCTTGGACATGAATGCTCAGGTGAGGTTGTAGCTATTGGATCAGCTGTTGAAAGATTTAGAGTAGGGGATCGCGTAGCCGTTGAACCAGGAGTAACCTGTGGACATTGTGAAGCATGCAAAGAGGGAAGGTACAATCTTTGTCCAGATGTTCAATTCTTAGCAACACCACCAGTTGATGGTGCCTTTGTTCAATATATAAAAATGCGTCAGGATTTTGTCTTTTTAATCCCGGATTCCCTTTCCTATGAAGATGCTGCCTTAATAGAGCCTTTTTCAGTTGGTATCCATGCAGCGACGAGAACAAAACTTCAGCCTGGGTCAACGATTGCGATTATGGGAATGGGACCGGTAGGATTAATGGCTGTAGCAGCAGCGAAAGCATTTGGAGCAAGTACAATAATAGCAACAGACTTAGAACCATTGCGTCTTGAGGCAGCAAAACGAATGGGGGCAACTCACGTTATTAATATCAGAGAGCAAGATCCTCTTAATGAAATTAAAAATATTACTGAAAACGTAGGCGTTGATGTTGCATGGGAGACTGCAGGGAATCCAAAAGCATTACAATCTTCATTATCTTCAATTCGTCGTGGTGGGAAATTAGCAATCGTAGGTTTACCTTCTCAAAGCGATATTCCACTCGATGTACCATTTATTGCTGATAATGAGATTGATATATACGGTATTTTCCGCTATGCCAACACTTATCCAAAAGGAATTAAATTTCTTACTTCTGGTGCAATTGACACAAAGAATCTTGTAACAGATAGATATCCGTTAGCCGACACACGTGAAGCGATGGAGAGAGCACTAAATTTTAAAAACGAATGTTTAAAAATTATAGTGTATCCAAACGAATAAAAACATTATACTTGAAAGCTAGATTTCTAGTTGATATTTATGACGAGATTCTTGAACTTTTAATTTTCAGATGCGGAGTTAAAATAGGACATTTGCAACTAAACCGCATCTGTTTTTTCTTTAAGGTAAATGTTTATAATACGGACTTTCTACTAGCTTTCTTAACATATTTTTGAAAACGCATTCTGGAGGTATTACCTATGTTAAACGCAGAACAATCACAAATATTAGAGGCTGAAAGTAAAGGTAAACCTAATTCTATTCCTAGGTTATCCTGGTTAGAACGGTTTGGATATGGATCGGGAGACATGGCATATAATATTGTTTTTCAATTCGTTAATGCCTATCTACTTTTTTATTATACTGATGTCGGAGGTATCCATCCTGCAGCTGTTGCAACGCTATTTTTAGTAGTACGAGTTCTAGATGCTATTTGCGACCCTATAATGGGAGTTATTTTAGATAAAACTAATACACGTTGGGGAAAAGCAAGACCATATTTGTTATGGGTATCACTTCCTTTTGCTTTCTTCACTATCCTATGTTTTACCAACCCTCACTTAGGATCAACTGGAAATATTATATATATGTATATTACCTATATCTTATTAGGGATGACGTTTAGTATGCAAACGATTCCAGTTAATAGCTTAACAGGACGAATTACTAATAATGTTCAGGAACGCACGGTTTTAACAACTACTCGTATGATATTGGTTTATGTAGGAATCCTCCTTTCCATTTCATGCGCAACCCCTCTTGTAACAGCTATTGGAGGCAAAAATCAAGAATTTGGATTTCAGATGACTGCTCTAGTCTATGCTGCTATAAGTATCATTTTAAATCTGTTTAGCTTCTTTACAGTACGCGAACGCATTGCTCCTAAAAAGAGTAAAAAACATGGACTTAAAGTAACTT
Source organism: Priestia sp. SIMBA_032 (assembly GCF_046535215.1). Lineage (NCBI taxonomy): Bacteria > Bacillati > Bacillota > Bacilli > Caryophanales > Bacillaceae > Priestia > Priestia sp. SIMBA_032. The sequence goes on from NZ_JAWRXD010000014.1 coordinate 16,054, forward strand.
TATCTGTTTTGTTTAAAAACAAACCACTACTAGTACTAGTTTCGTCTTTCTTGGCATTTGCTATTGGTTTTAATATTAAACTTAGCACAATGGTTTACTATTTTACTTACAATGTTCATCAAAAGGAATTAGTATTTTGGGGCACTGTTTTATTTTTTGGAGCTGCGCTAATTAGTAACTTATTTATTCCTTTATTCTCTGATAAATGGGGTAGAAAGAGTGTAATGATTGTATCAGCTACAGTATCTCTTATTTCATATATAGGACTCCAATTTACTTCTTTTGATTCAATTGCTTTAATTTTATTTTGGCTGTTTGCTTCGGGATTCTTTACCACTCCACTAAACACACTAGCTTGGGGGATGGTTGCCGATTGTGTAGATTATGCTGAATGGAAAACTGGAGTTCGAGCAGATGGTGTTGTTATTTCCTTAATGAGTTTTACTAATAAGTTAGGGGTTGCACTTGCTGGATCATTCTCAGCCATCTATTTGGGGATAGCAGGCTATGTAGCTAATGCAGAACAAACCGTAGCTTCCTTAAATGCTATAAAAAATATGAATGCTCTAGTACCAGGGATTTTCATTTTACTTTCTGTATTAATAATCTGCTTTTATCCTTTAACTGAAAAAACATATAATAAAATGATTTTGGATTTAGAGAAAAAATCTAAGTAAATGAGTGTGATATAAGTGCAAAATAGCATAAGTGAAAATGCTCCAGTTGTTTGTGTAGGAGAATTATTAATTGATTTCTTTTGTAGCAATATTAATTCCAATTTAATAGAGGGACGCCAATTTTTAAAAAATGCCGGTGGAGCACCAGCAAATGTATGCGCAACTATAGCAAAACTAGGGGGTAATGCATCGTTTAGTGGTAAAGTAGGTAAAGACCCATTCGGCTACTTTTTAGAAGAAACCTTAAATTCATTAAACGTAGATACCTCGATGCTTGCTTGGGATGAAAAGGTAGCAACTACCCTAGCTTTTGTGTCTCTACAAGAAAATGGTGAGCGAGACTTTGTATTTCATAGGGGAGCTGACGCTTTAATGACAATGGAGGACATTAACCTAAATGAAATAAATAAAGCTGAAATCCTTCATTTTGGTTCAGCTACGGCAATGTTAACTTCTCCATTCCGTGAAACTTATTTAAGCCTTATCTCTAGTGCTAAAGAGGAAGGAAAGTTTATTTCTTTTGATCCTAACTATCGAAGAGATTTATGGAAAGGAAGATTAATAGATTTCATCTCAATCGCAAAGAAAGCTATTGCTTTAAGTGATTTTGTAAAAGTAAGTGATGAAGAATTAGAGACTATCACAGGCATTAAGAATCATGAAGTAGGTGTTGATACCCTACATAAAATGGGAGCTAAAATTGTAGCAGTTACTCTTGGAAAAAGGGGAACATTAATATCTAATAGTAGAAAAAAAGAACTAGTGAAGAGTATTCCTATTAAGTCAATTGACTCTACAGGAGCTGGGGATGCTTTTGTAGGTGCAACGTTGTTCAAATTAGCTAATACACAGAATATCAAATCCATTAAAAATGATTTCGATCAGTTACTCGACATTATTGCATTTGCAAACCGAGTTGGAGCGCTGGTATGTACAAAGATAGGAGCAATTGAAGCACTGCCAAATATTGAAGAAATAGAAATTACTAGTGTATAAACAGCCTAGCAGTAATAATACAATAACTAGACACCATTTTATATTAGTCCTATAGCAAAGCCATTTTATACAATATACGCCTTGTCTTTGACTATAAAAGAAATACCTCAGAGAACGTTAATTTAGTTCAGATTTTCCATATGGAGATCGATATTTACATCTACAGGCTGTTAAGCGTCATACATCTAGTCAAGAAGTTATAGATAGAGTATTAGGTGGAAATATCTCGTCTCTATTAAATATATAAATCCAGCACCTTCTGTTTGATGTTAGCCTAGGTACTATGAAAAGAACTTGAAAAATGTGTTTCAAGTTCTTCTTTATAGTTATTAAGATTGTTTGTTTTCCACTGTCTCTAATTTTTTATAGTGCGCAATTTTTTCTTCAATTCTCTGCGAATTTAACTCTAGTTCCTCTATCTTGCCTAAGACATCTTTATAATGTTCTTCTAACAATTCCTTTCTTGCCGTAATAGTAGAATCTCCTTTCTGTCGCAAATCAGAAAACTGCTTCATTTTAAGCATAGGCATTCCTGTAACACGTAAACGAATTAAAAACTGAATCCAAGCTAGATCAACGTCTGTATATTGCCGATATCCGGTTTGGGCTCTTTGTACATTTTTTATTAATCCAATTTTTTCGTAATAACGCAAAGTATGTGTAGAAAGACCGGTCATACTTGCTACTTGTTGAATACTGAATAAATTTTCCATATTAATTATTATAACATGAGAAATAAAGTGCTTGCTTTAGAGCGCGCTCTAAAGCGTAATATCTAACTTGTAAATAAAATAACTCAGTTGTAAGGAGAGATTCAGTTGATGAATGAACGTTACGAAAATGGTTGGACAACGTTAATGGAAGTAGATGGAGAGGGTGGAAAACGAGTAATTGAATCATTAAAAGACATTGCTCCTGACATTGGAAAATACGTCATTGAATTTGCCTTTGGAGATATTTATACAAGAAAAGGACTTAACCTACAGCAAAAACAACTGGTTACGATAAGCTCGCTTACGACACAAGGAGGGTGTGAACCACAATTAAATGTTCATATTAATGCTGCGCTTAATGTAGGTCTCACACCACATGAAATAGTAGAAGCCATTACTCACTGTATTCCATACACTGGCTTTCCTAGAGTGTTAAATGCTATTTTTATTGCTAAACAAGTTTTTACAGAAAGAGACTTAACCGTAACTTTGAAATAAAGGCATATGTATATAGGGCAAGTCGATTTTAATTGAACTTTTAAACAGAGGTACGTGTTGATCAGGGGGAAACATAATAAATCGTAGTAGTACCCTAAAAAACATGATTTGTGATACAAGATTAACCTTAGAATAAATATATTTTTCAGCAAAAAACAATCATCCAAAAGATTACGTTGAAAAGGCCTATCATGCGTTAGCAAACGATATATTTGAACATAAAAGTCAAATCCCAAGCCTCCACGATGCCGTTTAATTTCATCAGCCATTGGATGGATTCGGACATTTGCACAGACTGGTGAAAAATAGTGCTTGATAAGTAAGCTGTATTTATAACAATATATATAACGTATACAATTAAAGATAAAAGAAAGCAGGACTTAAATGGCAGTTGTTATTATTTGTTGTATGATTTTAGTAGGGTTCCTCTTTATTTATGGGGGATGGAAGCGTTCGTATGATGAAATTAGTTCCGCTCCGGATATTTGGATAGTAGAAATCTTCTTTGATATCATCGGAAAAATATTTAAGGTTTCAGCAGAGACACTTTTGCGTATCTCGCTTATGGTTTTAGGAACTGTTTGGTGTTTATTTTTCATTTTTGTATTAGTTACACATACATATTAAAAGGGTGAAAGAGACGGAGAAAAGTATTTTAGCCCAAGTGAAAAACGAACCGTTGATCAACACATTTGATTCGTGGTTCGTTTTTTGTTATTCAATTATGTTTTCACTTGCCCTGTATTTCCATCCATATCTTCTATGTGCAAAGCACCATCACAAGCATATTTATAATCACATTAATGGCAGCATTAACATATCTAAATCTCCTATATTTTTGCTGTTTTGATCTCTTATTTCTTTCAGTTTACTGATGTTTTTAATATAAATATTTTGATTAGACAGCTCAATCAATTTTTCTTTACTCCATTTTTGAATAATTTTATTCACAGTAATACGGGAAGTCCCAACGTAGCGGGCAAAGGATGTTTGATTAAAGGGAAATTCCTCATTTTCTTTTACGAGCTTTACTAAATAATGAGCCATCTGTTGTTCAACGGGGAGGTTAAGAAACGTAATAATTTCTGCTAGCAGTCTAAACTTATAGAGAAGAGAATTTGTAAAGAGAATGACTGCTTTCGGTTCCTCCTCGTATATTTTTAACATTGCTTCATTAGTAAAATAATATAAAACGGATGGAGTTGTGGTTACAGCAGTTGTTAAATAAGGCTCTTTATTAATACCGTTTTCCCCCAATAACATGCCTTCAGGTACATAGTTAACCGTACGTTCTGCTCCCTTCTCAGTTAAGAGAGTAATCTTTACACTGCCTTTATCTAAATAATAAAATCCTTTACCAACTTCTCCTTGATAATAGATTGTGGTGTTTTCTTCTAATTTTATCATCTGTCCATACTTTAAAAAGGGACGCCATATGTATCGAAGGTTTACCATTTAATCACCTTTCTATAAACGTGTATTTTAAACGTACAGAAACATTTACTGCATCGAGCATTATTCCTTACTTTGATAACGTGACCAAAGCGTTTATCACTGAAAGAGATAGTTTTTTAACAGATCCGGGTTCTTAATTAGAAATCTTTTATCTTTACTATCTATTAGTTTTTTCTCTTTCCATTTTTTTAACGTTTTATAAACCGTAATCCTTGTTAAACCGGTACACGTTGCTAAGTCCTTTTGTGTTAAAGGAATTTCATAGCTTTTAAAGTCATGATAGATGTTTAAAAGCACAGCGGCGATTTGCTGTTCGGTAGTTAACGTATGTAAATTAATTTGTTCAGCTAAGATATGCATTTTTTGAATAATACTTTTTGTAATAAGGTTTAGTATGGGCGGGTGAATAGTTATAAGCTTTTTAAAATCGTCATAACTAAAATAATATAGTACGGAATCTTTTACCGTAGTAGCAGTAGTGAAATGAGCTTGCTGGTCCATTGCTTGGACTCCCAACAATTGACCTGGCAATACAATGTTTAACACGCGTTCTTTCCCTAATGGGGTAGAGGTATGGACTTTAATTAATCCATTCTCCAAGTAATAAAATCCTTCTCCTATGTCTCCTTGTTCATATACCACATTTTTTTGTTTCATATATTGCCTTTTTCCGTACATTAAGTAGTTTTTGAAATTATTTTCATGATTGAAGAGAATAGCCATGATACTCACTCCTTAACCAAAATATAAGATACGCTTAAAAAATTGAAAAGACAATTGTAAGATCAAGTAACACACTATAGGGTAGGGCATTTTATTTACGTTGCTATAAAAAACAAGATAAGTAAGCGCTTACAATAATATGCGCTTTATTTGCTCTCTTTTTTAATAAGCCAATATTTTTATAAAAACGTTGCGCTCTCTACAATATCTTAAAGCGAAAAATGCGTAAATGCAATCATATAAATTTCTTATTCGAGCTGCTCCGTCCATTCCAAAAATAAAAAACTCCAAAAAAATGTTAACGAGACTACACCCCTGAAAAAATTCAAATACTATAATTCAATTAATTACTATAAACCTTAAGGGGATGAACAAATATGGGGATTCGTACAGGTGCTCAATATATTGATGCGTTAAAGTCACGCCAGCCAGAAATTTGGTTAGGAGGCAGAAAAATTACAAATGTATTTGAAGAAAAGGTGTTTCAACAGCCTATTTTAGAAATTGCGAAGTTGTACGATATGCAGCATGACCCGGCTTACCAAGAGAAAATTACTCATATTTGTGAAGAAACAGGAGAGAGAATATCAAATGCTTTCTTAATTCCTAAAAGTTACGAAGACTTAGTAGCCCGCCGAGAAGTGTTTGAAGCATTTGCAAAAGCTACCTTTGGACTGATGGGAAGAACACCGGATTTCTTAAATGTTGTAGTCACTTCTTTATTTCATAATGCTAGTTTCCTAGATCATTACAATGAACAGTGGGGCAAAAATATAAGAGATTATTACCGTTATATTCGTGATAATGACTTGTTTTTAACTCATGCTATTATCAACCCACAGAATGACCGAAGCAAAGCCTCCCATGAACAGCAAGATCTTTTTACTCATTTAGGTGCTGTCAAAGAAACGCCAGAAGGACTTGTTGTAAAAGGAGCTAAAATGCTAGCTACACTTTCACCTATTACCGATGAAGTGATTGTTTATTCGTTCCCAGGGTTTAAACCTGGCGATGAACGTTACGCACTTGCTTTTGCGCTGCCGATTGATACACCGGGACTTCGAATTCTTTGTCGAGAAGCTATGCAAGACGGAACAAGATCAGTGTTTGATCATCCGCTAGCCTCTCGATTTGAAGAGATGGATGCAGTCTTGATTTTTAACGATGTGCTGATTCCTTGGAACCGAGTGTTTTTATATAACAATATTGAAGCTGCCAATCTTCTTTATCCTAAAACAGGAATCGCTCAGCAACCGGCACATCAATCTGGCGTAAGAGGATTAGTTAAACTTCAATTTGCAACGGAAGTAGCTTGTAAAGTAGCGGATGCAATTGGTGTAGACGGATATCTAAACGTTCAAGAGAGCTTAGGGGAGTTGATACAGTCAGTAGAATCCATTAGGGCTTTGCTTCGAACATCAGAGTATGAGTATACGATTAATGAAAAAGGAGAAGCTCTTCCAAATGAAACGGCTTTAGAAACAATTCGTGGATTGCTTCCTAAAATGTATCCTCGTGCTATTGAAGTCATGCAAACAATTGGTGCAGGCGGCTTGCTTATGTCTCCTACAGGAGCGGATTTTGAAAATCTTGAATTAAGAGAGGATTTAAATCGTTATTATGGAGGCCGAGAAGGGGTGCCTGCTATAGATCGTGTTCAATTATTTAAATTAGCGTGGGATTTATGTGGAGAAGCATTTGGCCAAAGGTTACTTCAATACGAGAGATACTATACAGGAGATCCAATCCGTAAAAGAGCTATTTTCTACAATAGCTACAAGCGCAGCCATTCATTTGCCATGGTAGATGCTGCTTTAAATACAGAAGTTAAAAAGAAAGAAGTAACAAACAGCTGATACCCATACTCTTTTTATCTAAAAATGAACTTTGTTAATAGATACAGAGTCTAGGTTCATGACGTTCTTAATAAGGGAGGTCTAAAGATGCAGCGGTATGAGGATGGAATACTAACTTTACCAGCATCAGTAATAGCTATAGGTGCATTTGATGGCGTGCATCAAGGACATCAAGCAGTGATTAAGCAAGCTGTAACTCGAAGCAAAGCTTTAAAGGTACCTAGCGTTGTTTATACATTTGATCCTCCTCCTCGTTTTCATTTTCAACAAGATCAAGTGTTAACGCTCATTGATCAAAAGGTAAATCTGATAGCAGAGTTAGGAGTAGACTACGCAGTTATTATCCATTTTGATGAATTATACGCTAAGCGCCCATCAATCGATTTTATCAGTAACTTAAAAAAGCTTAATCCATCGGAGATCATAGTAGGCAACGATTTTCGTTTCGGCCGAAATAGAGAAGGAGATATTAAGCTGCTAGCAAAGCACTTTCTCGTAGATATCATCCCGCCTGTCTGTTGTGCAGAAGGAACAAGAATTTCTTCTACTAGAATTCGCCAGTTAATCCAGCAAGGTGCAATTGAACAATCAAATGATTTATTAGGCTGGTCTTTACAAAAGGAATATGTATAAAAACATTAGTGTTTAAAGATAAGTATGAGACTTCTTTAGAAGGAGGAAAGTGAAAAATGAAATTATTAGGCATATCAGGCACGATTATAGGTTCTAAAACAGGTGCTGTTGTTCAACAAGTACTTGAAGAAGCTAAATTGCAGCATCCAGATATCGAAATTGAATTTTTAGATTTACGAGATTATACTATCCAATTTTGTGATGGACGCAATCCTGCTGCTTATTCAGAAGATACTAAAAAAGTCATTGAAATTATTTCTAGCGCTGATTTTTATGTAATTGGTTCACCTATCTTCCAAGGGTCAATCACGGGTGCTCTTAAGAATGTATTTGATTTAATACACCCACAGGTTTTTCGAAATAAAGTAATGGGGTTTATCGCCACAGGCGGGACGTATCAGCATTATTTAGTCATTGAAAATCAGTTAAAGCCTATTGCGGGTTACTTTCGTGCTTTTGTGGCACCGAGTTATGTCTATGCTCATACGACTCACTTTAATCAAAAGAATGAGGTAGCAGATCCGGAAGTATTAGATCGTATTAAACATTTAGCAAACGAAGTTGTCTACATGCAGAAAAAGCTAAAAGTAAGCGAGCTGGAAATCCTGAATTAATCATATTTTAAGATCTTAGTATTTTAAGTGCAATCAAACCAACCGTTATTTTTTGAAAATTAAAATTTATTAAAAGGAGCTTATCTCAATGACAAATACTATTCAATCATCTAAACCATTAAATCTTTGGAAGTTTATCGAAGAGCATAAAGATCAATTAAAACCACCCGTAAACAATAAAGTGGTATGGAAAGACTCAGAATTGATGTTTATGGTTTTGGGAGGACCCAATAAACGCCGTGACTTCCACGTAGATCCTTCTGAAGAGATCTTTTATCAATTAAAAGGTGATTGCTATGTTGAAATCATTAATGAAGAAGGCAAACGTGAAGTTGTAACGGTGAAAGAAGGAGAAGTGTATTTACTTCCTCCAAACGTTCCGCATTCTCCACACCGTGTAGCAGACACAATCGGTATTGTTATCGAGCGAAACAGAAGTGAAGGGGAGTTAGAAGACTTTGTATGGTTCTGTGATGAATGTGATGCGGAAATGCATCGTGTGAAAGTTCAGCTAACTAATATTGAAGTTCAAGTAAAAGAAGCCATTCATGAGTTCAACAGCAGCTTAGAATTACGCACATGTAAAAAGTGTAATCATGTTATGGCACCGGAAGCGAGTGAATGGAAATGCGAATAGATTTTCACACACATATCATTCCGGAAAGTTTCCCTGATTTTGCTCAAAAATATGGCGGTGAACGCTGGCCCGTGCTGGAACGTACATGTACATGCGGCGCATCGATTATGGTGGGAGGGAAAAATTTCAGAGACGTAACGGACCAAGTATGGAGCCCTGAAAAACGTATAGCGGACATGGATAAAGAAGGCGTAGATATTCAAGTGTTATCTCCTATCCCTGTTACTTTTTCTTATTGGGCTCAGCCTGAACATGCATTAGAAATGGCTAAAATCCAAAATGATTTTATTGCAGAAACAGTTGCTACGTACCCTGATCGCTTTGTTGGTTTAGGGACGGTTCCTATGCAAGACGGACCTACGGCTGTTAAAGAAATGGAACGGTGCATGAATGAATTAAAACTGCATGGAATTGAAATTGGGACAAACGTCAATGGTCAAAATTTAGACCATCCGTCTTTCATTGAGTTTTTTCAAATGGCTGAAAGGTGGGAAGTGCCCATTTTCATTCACCCGTGGGAAACGTTAGGCCGTGATCGAATGCCAAACCATAACTTTATGTATACCGTAGGAATGCCAAGTGAAACAGCACTAGCGGCTGCCACTCTTCTATGGAGCGGCATTATGGAAAAATTCCCTAAATTAAAAGTCTGTTTTGCACATGGAGGAGGATCTTTCCCTTATATTCTTCCTAGATTAGATAAAGGGTGGGAAGTGTGGCCGCATCTTAGACTGACAACATATCCTCCTAGTTACTATGCAAAGCAATTTTATTTTGATTCGTTAAACTACGATCCACTAAATATAAAGTACATGATTGAACGGTTTGGACATGAAAAAATCTTTATGGGGTCGGATTATCCATTTTTACTGCGTGAAGTTGTTCCGGGAAAAGTTCTGGATGAAACGCTGGATTTAACTGAACAACAAAGATTAGATATGTTAGGTGGAAATGCCGCGAAGTTTTTAAACATCGGGCAAGAGAAAAGGAGTGACATTTATGCCGACAGTACAAACACCAGAGAATAGATTACAAGAACTTGGCTTAACGCTGTCAAAGGTTCGTCCATCAGTAGGAAACTACGTCAGCTGTGTACGAACAGGTAATTTATTGTTTACTGCTGGCCAAGGGGTAGATCAATATCACGGCAAGTTAGGCAAGGATTTAACAATTGAAGAGGGATATAAGGCGGCTCAGCAATCCATGCTGAATGTATTGAGTGCGGTAAGTTACGAGTTAGAAGGGTTAAGCAAAGTGAAGCGTGTCGTTAAAATTCTTGGTTTTGTAAATAGTACGGAGGACTTTACGGACCAGCCTAAAGTAATGGATGGTGCTTCAGACTTACTCGTAAAAGTATTTGGGGATAAAGGGAAACACGGCCGTTCAGCTGTAGGAATGGCTCAGCTCCCGAATAACACAGCTGTAGAAATTGAAATGATTTTAGAGATTGAGGATGAGGAGGATATCCGATGAGTAAAGAGGCAGTTATTGAAAAAATGACGGTAAAAGATGCAAAGCTTTTTATTAATGGAGAATACGTAGATGCTCTATCCGGTCAAACCTTTGATACCTTTAATCCAGCAACGAATGAGAAATTAGCTTCTGTAGCTAATGGCGGCACAGAAGATGCAAAGCGCGCTATCGACGCAGCTCAACGTGCATTTGAAAGCGGTATTTGGAGCAAGATGCCTGTTGAAGAGCGCTCTGCCATCCTTTGTAAAATGGCTGACTTAATTATGGAAAAGGTAGATGAACTAGCTTATTTAGAAACGCTAGATGTAGGAAAACCTATTAAAGAAAGTCGAGAGTTTGATATTCCACGAGCAGCTCAAAACTTCCGTTTCTTTGCTGAAATGGCTAAATATATGGTGCATGAGCATTACGAAAAGCATAATGTCATGTCCTATGCCAAGTATTCACCAGCGGGAGTTACAAGCCTCATTATCCCTTGGAATCTACCTTTTATGCAGATGACATGGAAAGCTTCGGCTGCTTTGGCATCTGGCAATACAGTGGTTATTAAGCCCGCTTCTTATACACCGTTAAGTGCAGTAATGCTTGGAGAAATCGCTAACGAGGCTGGATTGCCTCCTGGTGTATTGAATATTATTACAGGTCCGGGGAATACGGTAGGGACTACTATGTCTACTCACCCGTCCGTTCGCCGTATTTCATTTGTAGGGGAAAGTAATACAGGAAAAACGGTCATGCGAAATGCAGCAGAAAACCTGATTCCTGTTTCGCTAGAGCTTGGAGGCAAATCAGCCAATATTGTATTTGAAGATGCGGATTTGGATGAAGCAGTAAAAGGATCTATCGAAGCAATCTACCGAAATCAAGGAGAGATATGCTTAGCAGGTTCTCGTTTACTTGTACAAGAAAGTATTTATAAGCAGTTTCTTGAAAAGTTCACAGCAGCGGTAAGAAATATTAAAGTAGGCGATCCTCTGAGTGAAGAGACAAACATGGGAGCACTTGTATCACAAAGTCACTTCGAAACGGTCGATGAATATGTCCGAATTGGTTTGGCGGAAGGGGCTAAGCTGGCATGCGGAGGAAAAAGAGTAGAAGGTTTAGAAACAGGAAACTTTTATGAGCCGACTGTTCTTTACGACGTAGATAACAAAATGCGTGTAGCTCAAGAAGAAATTTTTGGACCTGTACTTGTTGTTATTCCATTTAAAACAGAAGAGGAAGCAATTCAAATTGCCAATGATTCTATTTATGGATTAGCAGGAGTCGTTTGGACAAACGATTTACGAAGAGCACAACGCGTTGCTTCTGGAGTTACTGCTGGGTTACTTTGGATCAACTGCTGGTATATTCGTGATTTAAGAACGCCATTTGGCGGAGCAAAAGCAAGTGGAATTGGTCGTGAAGGCGGCCGGCACAGCTTTGAATTTTATACAGAAGCTAAAACAATTACGATGAAACTTTAACTCTATAAAAGAGGTGATTAACGGATGCGTACGCTTATTAGTGAGCTTGCAGAAGAACTTTTAGAAGCAGAAAAGACGAATCAGCCAATTTCTCCTATTACAGAACGACATGCTGCTTTATCAGTAGCTGATTCTTACCATATTCAATTAGAAATTGTAAAGAGAAAGCTGGAAGAAGGAAAAAAGATTATTGGTAAAAAAGTTGGTCTAACCAGTAAAGCCATGCAAGATATGTTAGGAGTTAGTGAGCCTGATTATGGACACTTATTTGATGATATGAAAGTAACGGATAATGAAACAATCAACATTCATTCAATGGTGGCGCCAAAAATTGAAGCGGAAATCGGATTTATTCTAGAAGAAGATTTAAAAGGTCCAAACGTTACCTATATAGATGTCTTAATGGCAACGAAATATGTGGTGCCGACCATCGAAGTCATTGATAGTCGCATTGCCGATTGGAAAATCAAATTAGTCGATACGGTTGCAGACAATGGCTCTTCTGCCAAAGTAGTGGTAGGGAATAAATATTCCACAATTGAACAAGCCGATTTACGTACGACTAGTATGCTTCTCTATAAAAATAAAGAGCTTGTTGCAACAGGAGCTGGGGCAGCTGCCCTTGGGCATCCGGCACATGCGGTTGCATGGCTTGCAAATAAGCTATCTGATTTCGATATTTGTCTAAAAGCCGGCGAATTAATCTTACCAGGGGCTCTATCTGCAGCAGTACCAGTTGCGAGCGGGGATGCAGTAAAAGCAGAATTCGGCTCTCTTTGTTCAGTATCCGTACGTTTTGAATAATACCGGAAAGAAGGTGAAGAGTAGTGGAAAAAGTGAAAGCCGCAATTATTGGCTCAGGAAATATTGGGACCGATTTGATGTATAAGCTTCAGCGCAGCGAATTTATCGAGTTAACAGCTGTTCTTGGAATTGATCCGGATTCAGATGGTCTAAAAAGAGCGAGAGAAGCAGGATATCAAACATACAGCAATGGAATAAAAGCCCTTGCTGAAAATCCAGATCTAGCAGAAATTGTGTTTGATGCTACATCGGCTAAGGCTCACGTTAGACATGCAAAGATTTTAAAAGACTTAGGAAAAATGGTTATCGACTTAACTCCTGCTGCCAAAGGACCTTTCGTGTGTCCTCCTGTTAATCTCGGAGAAAATCTTGAATCAGAAAATGTAAACATGATTACATGCGGCGGTCAAGCGACGATTCCTATCATCTATGCAATCAACCAAGTTGCAGATGTAACATATGGAGAAATTGTGGCTACTATTTCTAGCCTAAGTGCTGGACCAGGAACAAGAGCAAATATTGATGAGTTTACTGTTACCACAAGAAAAGCTATTGAAAAAGTAGGAGGTGCAGACTGCGGAAAAGCTATTATTCTCTTAAATCCGGCTGATCCACCTATCTTAATGCGCGATACAATTTATTGTAAAGTAAAAAATATGAATAAGGAAGCTATTCAAAAGGCTATCAAGGATATGGTCAAAAAAGTACAAGAATATGTACCAGGCTATAATTTAAAGCAAGAAGCATTATTTGATAGTGATCAAGTAACAGTCTTTTTAGAGGTAACTGGAGCCGGAGATTATTTTCCTTCTTATGCTGGTAACTTAGATATTATGACGGCTGCTGCAGCGAAGGTTGCGGAAGATTATGCGCGCTATAAACTCGAAGAGAGTCTATATGGAGGAATAAAGAAAGAGAGGGCTATGACGAATGAAACGTAACAGTGATAAGCCTATTAAGATTACAGAGGTCAGCCTCCGGGATGGAAGTCATGTAGTCAAGCATCAATTCACAGAAGCACAAGTAAAAAGTGTAGCGAAAGCGCTGGACGATGCAGGGATGCACTATATCGAAGTTAGTCATGGAGACGGGTTAGGAGGCTCGACTCTGCAATACGGAAAGTCTCTCGTTGACGAAATGAAATTAATTGAGGCTGCGGTAGAAGAAGTGAAACAAGCCACCGTTGCTGTTCTTTTAATTCCGGGAATTGGAACGGTACATGAGCTGAAGCAAGCAAATAGTCTTGGGGCAGGCTTAGTCCGGGTAGCTACACATGTGACGGAAGCAGATGTTTCTGCTCAGCACATTGAATATGCTCGAAAGCTAGGGATGGAAACTTTCGGTTTTCTAATGATGGCCCATTCAGCACCCGTAGAAAAGCTTGTGGAGCAAGCAAAGCTAATGGAAAGCTATGGGGCACAAGGAGTGTACATAACTGATTCAGCAGGAGCTCTTTTGCCTCATGAAGTTCGTGAACGTGTTAGAGCACTTCGTCAATCTCTTCAAGTTGAAGTTGGTTTTCACGCTCATAATAATCTTTCGTTAGCTGTTGCAAATACGCTTGCTGCTATTGAAGAAGGCGCCACGAGAATAGACGGAAGTGTTCGTTGTTTAGGAGCCGGCGCAGGTAACACTCAAACTGAAGCACTAATAGCCGTGTTAAACCGTTTAGGAATAGATGTCGGTATTGATTTGTATAAAATAATGGATCTGGCTGAAGAAGTAGTAGGACCTATCCTGCCAAGCTCTCAAGAGATTCGAAAAGGCAGCCTCGCAATGGGTTATGCAGGCGTGTATTCTAGTTTCTTACTTCATGCAGAGCGTGCTGCAAAGCGTTTTAATTTGGATTCACGTGATATTTTACTTGAACTTGGTAAAAGAAAAGCAGTCGGCGGTCAAGAAGATATGATTCTAGACGTGGCTGCTGAGTTAGCTCAAAGAAAGGTGGAAATGTGATCATGCCTTTAACGAAAAGCGGAAATTTAGAAATCGTTGACTATCTGTTATCTGCAGAAAGAGAAGGATATGAAGTAACAAAAGTGACGGAACGCTACCCTGATTTGACAATTGATGACGCTTACAGCTTGCAAAAACAATTGATCCAACGAAAAGTACAAGACGGTGTAAAACGAGTAGGTGTAAAGCTTGGTTTAACAAGTAAGGCTAAGCAGGAAATGATGGGGGTACATGAAGCAATTTATGGATACTTAACAAGCGACATGCTGGGACTTGAATGGGAACCTATAGTATTTAATCAGCTGATCCACCCAAAAGCTGAGCCTGAAATTGCTTTTTTAATGGGGGAAGACCTCTGTGGAACCAACTTAACTGAAGAAGATGTTTTAAAAGCAGTAAAATATGTTGCACCAGCTCTTGAAATTATCGACAGCCGTTACTTGGATTTTAAATTTACTCTTCCTGATGTAGTAGCTGATAACTGTTCGTCTTCACGTTTTGTTGTAGGGAGCAATTGGATCAAGCCTGACCAAGTGAATCTAGCTAATATCGGAATGGTGATGTCTAAAAACGGAGAGGTTGCTACGGTAGGCGCGGGTGCTGCCGTATTAGGACATCCTGCTAAAGCTGTCGCCTGGGCGGTTAATAAACTAGGTGAACATAAAGAAGGGTTGAAAAAAGGGGATATCGTATTAACTGGAGCGGTATCTGAAGCCATTTCTTTTAGACCAGGTGATAGTATCCATGCACAGTTTGCTGAATTAGGCAGCGTATCATTCAGCTGCAGCTAACTAGAATTTTTTAATAATCTTTCATCTGAATATAAAGACCCTTTGTTGTATAGAAAACTTTAAGGGAAGTCGATAGTATGCCGATTGTACAAGTTCACCTTTTGGAAGGAAGAGAAGAAAAAGACATTAAAAACATGTTAGTAGAAGTAACCGAAGCACTTTCTAACAGTCTTCACGTTGAAAAGGAGAGAATAAGGATCATTGTCAACGAGGTTCCATCTTCGCACTGGGGAATTGCAGGAGTATCAAGGAAAGAAATAGATATGAATAAGAAGAAATAAGGTGAAAAAATTTGATTAGCTATAATAAAAGAGCGGTATATTTATATACCGCTCTTTTTTTGTATACAACGGAAACTATCTAAGGAAAAAGAATCGCTCTTTTAATAGTAGCTTTAAGTTAGTCGGTTTTTTTCAGCAGCGCGCGCACAGGACTTCCATCAGCTTCAGCTAAAGGAAGGGGAGCTGCGATTAGTTCATAGTCCCCCGAAGGAATTTTATCTAGTACAACACCTTCTAAAATGTGAATTTTATGGTATGCAAGTTCATGGTGAGCCGCTAGTTCTTTACTATCGAGTGGATCTACTGAAGGCAGATCAATTCCTAATAGGCGAATTCCAAGCTTAGCAAGGTAAGGAGCTAAGCTTGGTTCAATATAAGGAATGGTTTCAGGGAAAACACTTCGATCTTGCCACGCGTCTGTTCGAATCAATAAGCGTGTAACACCTTTTAAATCAAAATCGGACAATTCATTTATTCCAATGCTTTTATTAGCTGGAATATGGACAACTTTTGTACGTCCAATATATAAATCTAAGGCCAAATCTATAACCTTTTTTCCATTATTATCAAAATGAAAAGGTGCATCGATATGAGTACCGGTATGGATACTCATTGTTATTTTTCCAACATTTACAGAACCGGTCTCTTCTTTACTCCAATTCACTTCATAAGAAAAGGGAGTATCACCAGGCCATCCTGCTATTTTTTTGTCTAGAGGCTGTGAAATATCAATCCATCTGCTCATTCTTATTACCTCTCTATCTTTTTATAGAAATGTTTATAACTTAGTTCGCAGGCTCCATAATTCTGGGAAAAAGTGCTGATCCAGAGCTCTCTTTAAGTAATTCACTCCAGAAGATCCTCCTGTACCTTGTTTGTTTCCAATAATTCTTTCTACTGTACTCATATGACTAAATCGCCACATTTGCTGTTGATTTCCGATATCAACTAATTTTTCTGCTAATTCGTATAAGTCCCAATACTGATCAACGTTCCGGTATACGGTAAGCCACGCATCCTCTACGGTGGCATTCGGTTCGTAAGGCTGTGAACAATCTCTTTGCAAGACTTCTTCATCTATTGGTAATCCGCGTTTCATAAGAGCGTGAATAGCAGCATCATAGATACTAGGCTCATGAAGAGCCGTTTGCATTTTTTGATACAAATCCGTGTCATGCTGGTAAACAGAGAGTGTATGGACATTTTTATTTCCTAAAGCAAATTCTATTAGGCGATTTTGATAGGATTGAAATCCGGAAGATTGACCTAATTTATCTCTAAATTCCATGTACTCTGCTGGTGTCAGCGTAGAGAGAACACTCCAAGATTGAATTAGCTGCTGCTGAATTCTTGAAACACGTGATAACATTTTAAATGAAGGTTCCAGGTTATTAGCACGGATGCACTGAATAGCAGCTGTTACCTCATGTAGAATTAGTTTCATCCATAGTTCACTAGCCTGATGGATGACAATAAACAGCATTTCATCATGGTGATTAGAAAGTCTATGCTGACTAGATAATATTTTATCAAGGTACAGGTAGTCTCCATAAGACATAGATTTCTGAAAGTCGGTTTGAAGTTCTTTCTCTAGTTCAACTGCATTTGGTGCCTTGTTATTTGTAGTTTTCATTTTGTATCCCCCTTGTTTTTATGTAAAATAACTTGAACTTGAACGTTAACGTAATTCCTCTAATTCTTCTTTTAAGCTGCTATTAGCCATATCTTCTACAAAGTGATGGTTAACTTTTCTTTTCTTAGAGATAAAATAAGCAATGGATAAGAATGCTAACCAAGGAATTCCAAATTGAAGCATAATTTTAAAATCTGTAAACCAGGTGGTAATCATCAAACCGAGTAATAAGATGGCTCCTAAAATCGTAAAATAGGGGAAGCCAAGCATCCTTACCGGTAATTTTCTTCCACCAGATTTCTCCCATTTTTTTCGGAAGTAGAGGTGAGAAACAAATATCATAAGCCATGTGAACATAGCTCCGAACATTGAAATACCCATCATAAAGGCATACGAAGAGCTTGGGAGCAGTCCATTAACTGCTGCCGCAAGAAAAATGCCCAAGGTTGATACAGCAAGGGCCCATAGCGGTACACCTTTTTTGCTTAGTCTCCCTAAAAAAGCTGGTGCATGTTTACTTTGAGAGAGGGAGAACATCATACGTGTAGAAGCATATAACTGACTGTTCATAGCTGATAAAGCAGCCGTTAAAATAATAAAATTCATAATTCCAGAGGCAGCGGGGATATTCAGAATTTCCATTACTTTCACAAATGGACTTTTATCAACTTGAGCTGACTTCCATGGAACAATCATTAACATGATGCCTATAGTCAAAACGTAAAAAGTAGTTAAACGAAACACAGTTGCTTTTAAAGCCTTCGGAACGGCTATATCAGGCTCTTTTGCTTCTCCAGCTGTAACTGCAATCATTTCGGTTCCTAAGAAACTAAAGAGGGAAATAAAGACAGCTACCCACATTCCCCACCACCCAAAAGGAAGGAATCCACCATCATTTACAAAATTACCTGTACCCATATTAGGGCGTGCATCTGTTCCAAACAGAACATAGGATCCTAAAAGAATAAAGCCCACAATTGCACTAATTTTTATCATAGAAAACCAATACTCAAAAGTAGCAAACGTATTAACACTAGTTGCGTTTACATAGATTAGTATAGTAGCAAACACTAAAATCCAGACAATACCCGGAACGCTTGGAAACCAGTACTTCATATACACGGCTATTGCACTTACTTCTACTCCAACGGCGAGAACGTTGGCTATCCAATATGAATAGCGAACCAAAAAGCCTGCCAGGGGATGTACATATTTTTCAGAAATTGTTCCAAACGATCCAGAAGTAGGGTGGGCCACTGTCATTTCTGCCAAACACCCCATTAAAAGTAATACAACAAAAGCCCCTAAGGCATAACTAACCAATACACTAGGTCCAGCTGTTTGAATCGCAAGTCCACTGCCTAAGAACAGTCCAGTTCCAATTGCACAGCCCATCGAAATCATTGTCAATTGACTTGTTTTTAGATTTCGTTTTAATCCCTTTTCTGCGTCATCTTTGTTTGGCAATTGAGTATTGTGGGTTTTCATATTTCATCTCCTTCATAGTTTCAAAATAATGGTTTGGCTGCATAACTACGTCAAATAGCTTCCTTAAGATTTAGAAAGCGCTTACTTTTCTTGTTAAAAAAACAAGCAGTTTAGCTTTTACGCCACTACTTCACGTTCATTTTTAAATTTTTCATATTCTTTATCGTTCATAATTTTTTTCAAAGTTTGTACTACTTCCCAAACTTCTGTATAAGAAGTGTAAAGAGCAACAGGAGCAAGGCGAATAATATTCGGAGCGCGAAAATCTGGAATGATACCATTCTCTTTTAATGCTTTACAAATGCGCGCTGCTTCCTTATGTTCAAGACTTACGTGCCCTCCGCGCTTTTTATCTTCTCTAGGGCTTCCAAGGGTAAAATTGAAGTCACTCAGCTCTTTTTCTAATAAATACATTAAATAATGATTGATTTTAAGAGATTTAGCTCGAATACTATCTATACCAGCCTCAGTGAAAATTTCTAGCGATCCAATTAAAGGAGCAAGACTTAAAACATGGGGTGTTCCAATTTGATAAGCACCGGCTGAATCAGCAGGTGTTAATGTGTGCTCCATATCAAACTGCTTTTCTTTTTTTGAACTAAACCAGCCTGCTAAACCAGGTGCTGTTCCAAAATGTTTTTTATTTACATATAAACCGCCTACACAGCCAGGTCCACCGTTTAAGTGCTTGTAATTACACCAATATGCAAAGTCAACATCCCATTTACTGAAGGAGTGAGGAATTGCTCCAATAGAGTGGCAGCCATCAAATCCAATTAAAATTCCACGCTTGTGTGCTTCAGCCGTCAATCGTTCCATATCTAATATTTGGCCGCTGCGATAGAGTACAGTCGGTAAGATAATTAAAGCAATCTCATCGGTCATAGCCTCAATAATGTCATCTTCTTCTAAAAAACGGCCATCGCGGCTTTTTACACGTATAAGGTGAGTATCTGGATTGTATCCATGGGTTCGCAGCTGACTTTGAAGCGCATAAATATCAGATGGGAAGGTCAGTTCATCAGCTAAAATCTTTGTGCGCGTTCCTTTTGGGTTGTAGAAAGTAGCTACAAGCTGATGAAGGTTAACTGTTGTCGAACCGGTTACAATGACTTCTTCGCTAGAAGCCCCAACTAACGGCGCGCTCATTTCACCTAATTTTTCGGACAAGGAGAACCATGGGTGTTTCCCCTGAGTCCATCCATCAATTCCTTGTTCTTTCCAATCATTTAACACTTCTATAAGTCTGCGTTCAGCTCTTTTAGAAAGGAGCCCCAATGAGTTTCCATCCATATATATGGAATCAGGTTTTAAATAAAATTCGTCACGAAAACTTGAAAGTGAGTCTTCTTGATCCAACTGTTTGGCATACTCTAATGTGGGTTTAAAGGTATTTAATTGCATAATTTTCCTCCTCTGCATTACTTAATATGTATCCTAGAAGAATCGTAACAAAGAATATGACACAGTGTCAATAATATAATTTTGAAAATTAAAAAAATAATTTTTGTAATAAATTCTCTTTATTTCTTTTCGTTTTGTGAAAACTTCTATATCCTAGAGAGTAAAACGGATAGGGAGGAAGGAACCTTAATGAATGAAAATAACGTTGAAGATAAACGGCATTTACGTTCAATAAAGACTCGACAAAAATTATTAGAAGCTGCAAGAGAAGTATTTATACAAGAAGGTTTTCACAAAGCAACTATCACTCAAATAATAAAAAAGGCAAGGGTTGGGTATGGTACTGCATACGTTCATTTCGAAGGAAAAGAAGACTTTTTAGTTATATTAATGGAGAATGTTATGGAGAAATTTTATGAAATTGCCGAGGCTGCATTTTTACCCGCATCTGTAAATGAAGCAGAAGAAATGATTCATAAACAAACGAACGAGTTTTTAAAAATGGCTGAAGATGAACAAAAAATGCTGCAAGTGTTTGAGCAGGCTATTGGTATTTCTCCTCTCGTTTCAGAGAAATGGAAAAACATTCGGGAAAAGTTTATTCAACGAATTTCAGAAGACATTGCCTATGCGCAGCGCAATGGATTAGCACGTAAAGATGTACATAACGGGCTAGTAGCAAGAGGGTGGTTTTTCACTAATGAAATGTACCTTTGGGAAATTGTTCGTAATGAATATGAGCATCCTGTAGAACAAATTGCTAAGAATATCGCATCAATTTATATTAAAGGACTCTATTTATAATTTTGGTGCGTAAATTGAATTTGTTTGAAACAAGTATATAGTAGCCCATTAATATTCAACTTTATAAAGCTAATCCAAATAGTTGATGAATGAATTTGACTTGATTTTGAATAGAGGGTTCCAAAAAAATATTCCCTCATTACTTAACGATTAACTAATGTGAGATACTTTCTTTTTTATTTGAATTCTGTTTTCATAATAGAATTCAAATTCCCTTTAGCTTGGTGCCTCTTTTTTACATAAGTCTTCTTCAATCTATAAAAGAAACCTCAGTTCAAGTCATACATTTGAACTGAGGTTTCTTATTATCCTCGAAAGGTTAAATTTATTTTTTATTTACTTGGCGTCCACTTTTTTTCTGGCTTTGGGAACTTGTGTTGCCAGTTTGAAATTCATTTCCTAATTCAACATCATTTCTTTTATCTTGCTTCTCTACTTGCTCTCTTGTCTGATTCTTTTTCTGCATCCCTTGTTTTGACATTACTTATCTCATCTCGCTTTCATCTAGTATTGTTTTTAATATGTGCAACTATAAGAAAAAACATATAAATTAAATAAATAATTTGTTAGTTGCTTCTGAATTGAAGCCCTATTTGTCACTAGGCTAACTAACCCCAGCATATAAAAAAGCGAGCACACCTTACCTAATGCAGTAATTTTTCTTTTTTAGTTTTAGGGTGGAGGGACAAGCTTTATGGGATTAATTTGATTTTGGAATAATTGAGAATAGGATCGCAAAAAGGACACATAATTAGTAAAACAATTACTGTTGTTTAATATGTCAAGAGATGAAGATTTTACTCATTTTTGGAGGAAGTTGTAATGGAGAATGATCAAACGTTGAAAAATGCGATGAATGAATGGGCACGTGTAACTGAGGATCCACAAATGTTAGTGACTTATGAAGTAAACCAAGAATTCCAAGTAGATGAAACATTGACATTAAAAAAAGCTGAAAAGCAAGGGGAAAAAAGAGCTATTAAGAGAGTAGCATTAAGCATGCTACAAAAAGGTATGGATAATCAAACAATATCTGAATTAACGGAGCTTACAGATGAAGAGATTGAACAGATTCGTAAATAACGAATGTAAACCGAGGATATGAAGAAATAGATCCAAAACAAAATTTTATTTTATCACGATAAAAAAAGGGCTACCCCAAAATAGGAAAGAGGTAGCTTGCTCTACTCAAGCTAAAAATTGAATACATTGGTTGAGTTAAAACAACTACATTATTTTAACATGTATAAAATTTTTAGTAAAACGCTATCATTTCCAGTTTTATTAACTAATTTCCTCTGCTAAAATGGAATCATAGGGATGAAGAGAGAAGGGTAGATGAGGCATATGAGTACGAGTCTATTGCTAACTTTAGGGGTTATATTTTTGGCAACAATAGCTATAGCCATTTTAATTAAGATTCCAGAAGAAGATTAAACTGAATTAATAAAATAAAAAGCTATCTCAAATTATGAACGAGATAGCTTTTTTACTGCTTTATGTCCCATCTGAAAAATTAAATTGATTTTATATAGAGGAATTAAATACATAAAAATTAATTAAAAACAAATACTTTCATTGTCATAAATAAAAAGGAGGCTAGATAAAGATGGATGCACAAAGAGCACAAGAAATTGCTGATTCAGTGGATATGGCCAATGTAATATATAATGGGAAAAGTATTTACATTGAGCATGTAGACCAGCAAAATGGAATAGCTACAATTCATAACCTGGATGAACCAAATAATAAGCAAAGTGTTTCTATATCTGAACTAGCAGAACAATAATTTACTCTTAAAATAAAAAAGCCGCTTTATTTAGGCTTTTTTATTTTTCTGTTATTTTTATCGAGAGAGGATGAGAAGAAAAAATAACCACATCAGAAAAGTGTGGTTAGATCAAGGTTGTATAAAAATCTAATCATAATGAACTTCACTTTTAAGTGGATGACTCAATATAATGAAACGCGACTCCTTATAACTTCCATCTTTCAAAGAAATCCCTTCCCAACAAAAGTAAATCAATCAAATAAAACATTGAGGTTTAGGAGTCATTTTTTCGTTTATGTTGACTTCTGCGAAATTTTATTGTAGGATAATCTATATCATCAATAAACACATTAAATACTTATCCTACGATGCACGTTATGCCCTATTTGTTTTGAACCGTACTGTTTATTTGGGGTTCCTACATCTGTTGACTGATGCCATGCCTGTCTTTGAAACAGGATCGCTAGAACGTTAATATGCGGAAACCCACCTGCGAGATCGCGGGTTCACAAAACAGATAGGGAGGACGACATAGGTGGGAATCCCTTAACTATACATACCGTGCTAGACGGGGAGATGGCGGTGCCCTGTAACCTGCAATCCGCCTTAGCAGGGTTTAATTCCTAACAGAGGTATGAGTCAGGTAAGGTCTGACTTGGACAAGTGGTGTTGACAACTAGGTCCTGCACAACAGAAACCTATGAACATGGTCAGGTCCGGAAGGAAGCAGCCATAAGTAGATTCTTCTGTGTGTTGCAGCACAACCCGGTCGAGCTAACTGTACAAGTAACGCTTATTTGATCATGTCAATGACGGGTGCACGGTGTTTTTACTTAGCAATTTTTATTTAGTGTTAAGAAAACTATCTTTAATAGGTCTGGTGGCGATAGCAGAGAGGTCACACCCGTTCCCATATCGAACACGGAAGTTAAGTTCTCTAGCGCCAATGGTAATGGGGACTTTGTCCTCGTGAGAGTAGGACGTTGTCAGGCAAAAAAACAGCCCATCATATCAATGATGGGCTGTTTTTTTGTATATTAATTTCGTTTAAATTGATTTCTGCGAAATTAAATGTTATGTTTTACGTAATTTATTAGTATATGTAGGAGGATTTAGAGTGAAAAAAAATAGCCTAGAAGTTATTCCGTTGATTGATGACTTTAGCCAATGGTTAATAGAATCAGGCAAATCTGATAATACGATTAAAACCTATCGAGCAGTGCTAAACCAATTTCATGAATGGCTTCTAAGTGAAGGTAAACATTTAGATCAAGTAACAAGAAATAATGTCCAAACTTATATGATTAACCTTGAATCTAATAATAAAAGTGCGTCGACTATAGAAAAAGCTTTTGTAACAATTAGCGTTTTTGCACGTTTTCTTGAAAAACCACAAATTGTTCAAAATATTGAACGTAAACAAAAAGAGAAAAATAACGAGGTTGTACCAGAGTCATTAGAAGCAAGTGAGCGTGACCGCCTTTTATCTGAAGTAAAGCAACAGGGAAACCTTCGTGATATTGCTATTGTATATACTTTATTACATACAGGGATTCGGGTATCAGAGATTTGTGCTTTGAATCGTAAAGACGTAGAGATTAACAAATCTGATGGTTTTTTAATTATCCGTAATGCTAAAGGGTCTAAAAAGCGATTTGTTCCTCTTTCTACAGAAGCAAGGAATAGTTTGAAGAAATATATTGATTCACTTGATTCTAATCATGAAGCTTTATTTGTCTCTAATTTTGATAGAAGAATGTCTGCACGTACGGTTCAGTACATGTTAAAAAAATATAATGTAAATCCTCATAAATTACGCCACACTTTCTGTCATGAGTTAGTTAAGAAAGGGATAGATATTGCAACAGTTGCCGAACTAGCAGGCCATTCTGATGTGAATGTTACAAAACGATACCTAAAATCTTCTACAAGAGATTTAGAAAGTGCGATTACGCAAACCTTTTTATAAAAATAAGCTCTGTAACAAGAATCATGATCCTTGTTACAGAGTTTTTTTATTTAGGTGTATGTTCCTACTTAATAATTGCAAAATTAAGTATTAAAACACAACTTACATAGATGTTGACTTCTACGAAATTATAAGGTAAAATAATTTTTGTTGGTAGCGAAACAGATATTAATTATTAAATTACTAGTCCATGTTTCATATGAAGGGGTAGCATACGGATAAATGTAACTGACTATAAATAATTTCTATACTTATTGGTGGCATAGTCAGGGTCTGCAATACCTTTATCACCGGTTCAAATCCGATTGCTGTATCCACATTCTAATAGAGAGCTTAGAAAGGACCTTTAGCTCAGCTGGTTAGAGCAGACGGCTCATAACCGTCCGGTCGTAGGTTCGAGTCCTACAAGGTCCACCATTGAACCTGAAATATGGAGGAATACCCAAGTCTGGCTGAAGGGATCGGTCTTGAAAACCGACAGGGGTGTCAAAGCCCGCGGGGGTTCGAATCCCTCTTCCTCTTCCATTATATCTTTGTTATTATCGCGGGGTGGAGCAGTTCGGTAGCTCGTCGGGCTCATAACCCGAAGGTCGCAGGTTCAAATCCTGTCCCCGCAACCATTTTTCACATGCGGATGTGGCGGAATTGGCAGACGCGCTAGACTTAGGATCTAGTGTCTTATGACGTGGGGGTTCAAGTCCCTTCATCCGCACCATTTTAGTAAGCGCCCGTAGCTCAATTGGATAGAGCGTTTGACTACGGATCAAAAGGTTAGGGGTTCGACTCCTCTCGGGCGCGCCATAAACGGGAAGTAGCTCATTTTGCTAGAACCCAATTCTGATAAGCGTGAGGTCGGTGGTTTAAGTCCACTTAAGCCTACTATTATTCCACAGTATCTCAGTGGGAGATTCATACAGAGAAGTACCCAAGTGGCTCAAGGGGCTCCCCTGCTAAGGGAGTAGATCGTTAACGCGGTGCGAGGGTTCGAATCCCTTCTTCTCTGCCATTTCATAATTTTATCTGGTCCGTTGGCCAAGTGGTCAAGAGATTATCTTTTTAAAAAGGTAACACGGGTTCGAATCCCGGACGGGTCATTACAAAAAAGGCAGTTTGCTAATAAAGCAAGCTGTCTTTTTATTTGATAAGAGATATTGCTTTAATCCATTATGTAAAACTAATTTAAATGTTATTAGAATGAAGATAAAAAGCATTTGATAATAGTGCCGATAACTCGGAGTATGTCAACAGAGATATTTAATAAATTTCAACATTGTAGAAACGCTCCAGATATAACCCAAAAAGAACCACCCCCAACAAAAAAGCACTCACCACAAGTGAGTGCTTTTCCATTAAATAAACAATCCAACCATAATACCTGTTAAAATCGATCCCATTGTCGCTACTAACAGCATCTTCAAGCCAAACTTCGCAACGCGTGAAGCTTGTTCGCCGTTGATTGCTTGGATCGTACCAAGAACGATGCCAATTGAGCTGAAGTTAGCAAATGAGATTAAGTAAGCTGATACGATCCCAACCGTTTTTTCAGAAAGGTGAGGCATCATTTTTTGGAAGTCAAGCATGGCAACGAATTCGTTTGCTACTACTTTTGTTCCCATTACGCCACCGGCTCTCATTAGTTCATCTGCCGGAATACCCATGATAAAGGCAATTGGGTAGAAGATATAGCCTAAAATATCTTGAACGGTTAATCCAATTACGCCGTTTAATACGTAGTTCACTAATGCTAAAAGACCAACGTATGTTACAAGCATAGCTGCTACGATTAACGCAACGCGTCCGCCGTCTAGGGCACCGTCACCGATTGCTTCAAACAGCGTGCCTTGCTTAGCAGGCGCTTTGATATCGACTTCGTTTTCATCTTCTACTTTTACTGGTGCAACGATAGAAGAAACGATTAAACCAGAGAATACGTTTAGCGGAAGGGCAATTAATACGTATTCCGCCGGAATCATCTGCATGTATGCGCCAAGAATTGAACAAGAAACGGATACTAAAGATGTTGTTGTCACGATAAATAAACGGTTTGGTGTTAAACCTCCGATGTGGTTTTTCACCGCAATTAGCGCCGTTGTATCACCAAAGATCATCGCATTCACGGCTGTGAAGCTTTCAATTTGGGGAAGTCCAGTAATTTTTGAAACAAGTCCTCCAATATATTTGATCCCAAAGGGTAAAATACGAGAGTAATTTAAAATACTTAATAATGCTGAAACGAATACAATCATAACTAACGTTTGGATAAAGAAAATGCCTTTTCCTGCAAGATCTCCAAACACGAACGAAATTCCGTCGTTACCAAATGATAAGATCTTTGTAAATACACTTGTGATAAAGTCAAGCACCTTGCGACCAATCGATGTATTCATCATAAAAGCAGAGATAGCGAGCTGAATAACAAGCATAACTGCGATGCCTTTATAGTTGATAAGTTTTCTGTCGTTTGACATGAGGAATGCAATTGCTAAGATAATTACAATCCCGATAATTCCCATTAAAATTGACATTTACTTTTCTCCTTACATGTATTCTATATTTATAAAAGAGGGACGTGCATAGAAATGACTATGTAAATCGGCCTCTATTTTATATAAAAATCAGGACTTTCACGCTAGTTTTAGTAAAAATGGGCAAAATTTTTTAGGCCATTGTAAAAAATGACGTAATTGTAAAATAATATTTACTATGTGCTAATATGTAAAAAAACATGCAGAACTGACATAATAACTTATATTTCGACAGCCTCTACTATCTTAAATCATTTCGAACAAAAGAAAAAGAGGAAATGAAGATATTTTTAATATAATTGTGAAATATTTTTTAAACTTTCATGATATTGCCAAGATTTTAGTGGAATACACAAAAAATAAGAGATCCCTCTTTAAAATGTGGTAAAATATGACGTAATTAATAAGGGAAAAAGGGGAAGGGAGAGGTACAAATGAATCAACGTAAAATAATTCATTTAGCAACCGGCATGCCTGAGCAAATGGCATATAGTCCTGATAAAGAAATGCGTACAGGCATATGTAAGAAGCAAGTAAATGAAACGTTTTTAGCAAAAGAAGGGTTTCAAGGCGACGGGGTAGCTAACTTAAAGTATCACGGTGGACCGGATCGTGCGGTGTGCGTGTATCCGTATGAGCACTACAAAAAATGGAACGAAGAGTTTGATACGGAGCTGCCGATGTCTGCGTTTGGAGAAAATCTTGTTGTTGCAGGCATGCTTGAAAAAGAAGTATGCATTGGAGACATTTATCAAGTAGGAGACGCCGTTATTCAAGTGACGCAAGGGCGAAATCCATGCGACACAATTACAAAGCGAACGGGCGTTAAAGGGATTTTAAAACGAATGATTGAGACAAGCTATACGGGCTACCTTTGCCGCGTGCTGAAAGAAGGTACGATTACGCAAGATGCGGAAGTGAAGTTAATTCAAGTTCATCCAGATCAAGTATCCGTGTGGTTCACACTTGATTTATATTTCCACCGTTCAAAAGATGTAGAAGGAATGCAGCGTGCTTTAGAAGTGGCTGAGCTAGCTGAAGACTGGAAGCATAAATTTCAAACGCGGATTGAAAAGGCGCTTTCCGTCGCGCAGCGATAAAAAGTAAATGCCCTCTAATCGTTAGATACGTTCTAACGATTAGAGGGCATTTTTTTCTTAGAAGCGTCCGTATCCTAAGAAATGATCTTGGTAGTAAGAAACATCTAGGTCAGCTACAGCTACACCGTGTGAACCAGCATGAATCATTTGGCCATTTCCGATGTAGATTCCCATGTGAGATGGGCCGCTTGTGTATGTGTTTTGGAAGAATACTAGATCTCCTGGTTGTGGAGACGAAACTTTTGTCGCCATGTTCCAGTAGTTGGCTACGCTTGTACGTGAAATGCTGTGACCGCTATGGTTGAACACGTATGCGATAAAGCCTGAGCAGTCAAATCCGCTTGGTGTGTTTCCTGCCCATTGGTAAGGTGACCCTACTAAACTACGTGCAACATTTACTGTGCTTCCAGAAGCCGTGCTTGTTGTTGGAGCAGGTGCTGGTGTGCTTGTTTCTTGTGCTGCAGATGTAGATGCAGATGCTGTAGAAGTAGAAGGGGTTGATGTGCTTACACCTTTTACTTGGTTTGCGCTTGGTTTACCTGATGCAATTGTTACGTAGCTTGAGCTTTTTGAAATCCATTTGTTTGGTGCAATTTCAACTAAGCCGTTTGCTTCTTTTAAAATAGCAAACTCTTGACCTTGTGTTGCAGTTCCAACGACTGGAGATGAAAAGCTAGCTCCTTGACGAATATTTAACGCACTCACGTTTACGATGACTTTTTGATTAGTAATAGTTGCTTGTTGTTGAGGTACGCTTGGCGTTACCTTTTCTTGTACGGGTGCTGGTGCAGCGCCTCCGTCATTTGCACTTGCTGAAGTTGTGCTAAATGTTAGGGCAGCGGGAACAAGTAATGCTGCTAACCCCATATTCATAACTGTACGATTTGCTTTCTTTAGCATGTTCTTTCTCCCTTTCCATAACTTGTTTTATTCACAACTGTGAGTCTATCAATCCTGACAGGAAAAGTAAACATCTAATTCCAAATTACGACATTTTGTAACATAGTTTTAATATTAAAGAGCGATATAAGTAGAATTGTCACCTTCTCTGTAATAATTCTGACAATTTATCTAGGTAGAAATGTTTAGGGAATTCATAGATTTATTAGAAAATATGTAAAGGGTATGGAATTTTTCTATTTTTATGTTAAAAAAGAGGGGGAGTGAAAAAGACAGCGACTGTTTAGCTGCTGTTTCTAGGAGATATAGTTCGATGGTAATATAGTTTACTAGCCCATTTAGTGAATAACAAGTTACAAATTTCAGCTGATGTATATGGAGAGAATACCAAAACTAAATAAAAAAACCGTATTCGCAACTCGAATACGGTTTTTCGTTTATTCAGCAGCTTCAGTTTCATTTGCTTTTAGCTTTTCATAAAATACGCCAAGCGAAGCCGTTACATACGGAACGAGCCATAATAACCCGATGCCAAGTGTGATCATACTTAAAATTCCCCAGCCAATAAAGCTTAAAAGGAGTAAAAAGTAGGTCCACTTGTAGCCGTTCATTAACCGTCTGCTTTCAGTAATAGACTGATTGACCGAATAATCTGGGTTATCGCGGAATACGTAGTAAGCCTGTGAATAGGCAAGACTTTTGATGATGCCAGGAATGATTAATAAAATACTCCATAGCACGGTATAAATAATCGTTAGCAAGTAAAGTCCGAGTGTTCTAAAATATAATCCCGCAGATGAAAATGAATCAAACACGTTTCCTACACGTACACTTTCTCCTCGTACCAGACGCAATAGTACCCAGTAGTAAGAGAAAAAGAGCGGTACGAGCAGCAGGGATACAATATTAGCCAAGGTAGACTGAGAGTATTCGGTTTCAGACCCGCTTGGAAATCCGTTGATTAAAAAGTCAATAAGTCCTGGAATACCAGCAGCAATTAAATACGTAACGAACGTAAGCAGTACGGCAAATCCCCAGCGGTTTTTCAGCGCCGTGAGTGCACCTTGCTTCACTTCTTTTATTCTCATAACTTGATGTCCCCCTCTAGGTGAGTTTATACAGAGAATTTAACCTGTACATTAGTCAATATATTAGCGATTTTTGAATATATGAATGCTTGCACTAATAAGTTGGATAAAGTTTTTTAGGTCCTTGAAATTTATGGAAAGTCCTTTAAAATGGAAGTATAAGGATATTTTAAGCGGAAGGAGGAATGGAAATGACGCTTGTGTATTTGCTGATTCTGGCAGTTGTTTATATCTTTCTGGATCTTTTCATGCGAAAAAAGCTGCATACAAAAATGAAAAAAAGCTATTGGAGAAGCTTTAAAGGAAGGCGTCCGCTGTTTATCACAATTGAAATGGTGATGCTTGCTGCGTTTTTAGTGCTGATCTTTGTTATACCTCCACCCTACACCTCCGTATTTATGTTTCTTTTCTTTTTTCTCCTGTACGTGCTTCGAGGATTCGAAGAATGGAAGTTTGAAAGAAAACAAAAAGAGCACTACCACTCATGGTTTGGTGCAACTTTTTTCTTATTTGGGACGTTTATATTACTGATGACAGATATGTAAAACAAGGCTGCGAAACAACGAAATGAATCGCGGTTAATTTCCGTGCAAGACTTCGCTTTCCGCTGGCGGCCGGTGAGCCTCCTCGTCGCGAACGCTCCTGCGGGGTCTCACTTGTTCCGCTTTTCCCGCAGGAGTCTTCGTCTTGCCCTCCAATCAACCATTCAACCATTGGAAGCACCTACATATATGAAACAAACCTGCGTTCACCATACTCATAAAAAAATCCGAACGAATTTGATTCTGCACCAAGAATCAAATTCGTTCGAATCTTCTTTTAATCAAACTACCTATATATAATCTTCTTTTTTTACGTAAAGTATTGAACGACTGTGCCTTTGTTCTTCTCTACGTTAACACGCGCATACGCGCCGTTAATAAGTGTGAGCTGAGGAGGGAGGTGGCCGCAATCAATATCATAGATAACTGGAATATGTAAATCAGAGGCAAGGTCGTGATACACATCTTCAGCGGTGTAGGAATCAACGGGTTTATTAGCGCTGCTTCTGCCGAATAAAATACCTGAGCAGTTATCAAACCAGCCCGCTAGCTTAAGCTGAAGAAGTGAGCGACGAAGGTCAGCCGTCGTCAGTTCACAGTTGTCAAAGTACCAAATGACAGGCTCAGCAGGAATATATTTTTCTCGAAAAGCTTTTACATCTCCAAAAGAAGTGCCCACCAAATGCCTAATTACGTCAATACATCCTCCAAGCAGGCGCCCTTCAATGTGAACGTCGCGTGACTCTGTATGCTTCCAAGCGGTTTGTTCGGTTAAATGAAACACGCATGGTGACGGGTTGTCGTGCTTCCATTCTTTTTGATAGCACTCAGAAGAAACTTGAACCACGCTTTCTCTTTCTTTAGTCGTCAGCACCTGCTGCCACATCGCAGTGGTTGGATCCCAATAATCTCCGCGTAAATCCACAAAGTTGGTGCCGTGAGCCGTTGCGATACCCGTATTAAGTGTAATAGCCAGCAAAAGAACGCTGCTGTCAGAATAGCCAAGCACCCATTTTGCTGTCCATTTTGTAAAGTCGAGATGTTCAAGAATTTCAATCAGCAGCTCGCCTCCCCAAGGAGGAATAATGATATCAATGTTTTCATCAGCAATCATGGCTTGAAGCTCATTCGCACGTTTTTTAGGAGAAGCGGATTTTGCTTTATGCTGCGTCCAAACGGTTTCTCCCGGTATAACAGAAAAGCCTTTTTGTTTCATGCGTTCACACGATAAAGAAAACATGGAATGAAGAGCTTGAGGTACACCAGAAGAAGGTGCGGTTATGCCGATGGTTGGGTTGGATATAAGAAAAGGATAGGTAATCATAGCGGCCTCCTTCAAAGGTTTTAGCTTATTTTACCAGCGAGAGAAATACTGAACAAGCTTATTTTTAATTTAATTTGGGGAGATTGATAGGTTTTATAAAAGAAATCCGTATTAATAGATGTAAAAGCAAGCGGAAAGGAGCAATGTCATGGAAGATGACTGGATTGTTGCGTGTATAACGCGAAAAAAAGAAAAAGGATTAGAGCTGTTAATCGATCAGTACGGAGGGTTAATTACGGCCATTGTACGCAAGCATTTAGGCACGTTAAAAAGCTACGAAGAAGAGTGTATAAACGACGTATTGTTAGCGATATGGCATCATATTCACCGCTTTGATTCGGAGAAAAATACGTTTAAAAACTGGGTTGCGGCTATCGCAAAGTACAAAGCCATTGACTATCAGCGCAAATACATAAAAACGCAGCACGAAGCGCTTGGTGAAGCGGGAGTGGGTGAAACTTCAGAAGTCCATAACGTTCAAACAAACGACGTGGAAGAACTTTTAGGTCACTTAAGTGAAGGAGACCGCGAGCTGTTTAAAGCGTATTACTTACAAGAAATTGAGCTTAAACAAATTGCTAAAAAACAAGAGACCACCATTAGCAATTTATACAACCGGCTGTCGCGCGGACGAAAAAAATTAAAAGCGATTTTTAAATGAGAATTGAGGAGGGACAAACATGAAAAATCAGTATGAGTTATTAAACGGTTCTTCTGTAGATTTTGATGAATATGAAGAAATTGAGCTAACGGCAAGTGAGAAAAAACGAATGAAAAAGCGCTTAAAACGTGAAATAAAGCCGGCGCGGAAAAAAGAGCGTCCGCTGATTGCCGCTGCGGTGCTGCTGCTTGCTGTGACGCCTGTAATGATACAAAACGAAACGGTATGGGCATCGGCTGTGCGAATCAGTCAGCAAATTGGCCAGCAAATTGAGCTGCTTATGAACAAGCCTGAAGGCAGCTTGAGCAGCTATAAAAAAACGGTAAATGAAACGGCAACGGACCAAGGCATTCAAGTAAAAGTAAATGAGCTGATGCTTGATGACGGACAGGTGCTGCTTGGGCTGACGATTAGTGCCGATGAATTTAGAAGAACTGCACTAGGGCTTAATCGGAACGCGCCAATTCGCCCGGGAGAGCTGCATGTGAAAATTGGCAATATGTCGTTTTTTGATTCGGCTTCCAGTATTAGAGAGGAACCAATTAAAAACAAAGACGGAAGCTGGAACTATCTGTACGCTTTGAAATTAACGCAAGCCGACACGAACGGAGATGGGAAAATCGATGTGGAAGGCTACAATGTGCTAGATCATATTGATCCAAATAAAAACTATCAAATCAGCGCGCAGTTCACAAGTCTAGAATTTGAAAAGAATCCTGGCCAGACGAAAAGCGGGAACTACCGGGATTCCTACGGAGAAATTAAAGGGAATTGGATGGTACACACTAGCGTAAACGGCTCAAAAATTATTGCTGATACAAAAGTGTATCCGTTGAATAAAGAAATTCCTATTAACGAAAATGGAATAGAAGGCGTATTGTCGATCAAAGAAGTTCGCGTATCACCTGTTTCGATTAAGCTGCACTATACGTTTACATCGTCAACCGGAAGCATCCGAGGCGGAACGGATGTCGGTGTAGACATAAAAGACCAAAATGGAAGAAACCTTTCTGAAAGCGGCAGTGGAGGAGGAACAGACAAGGGGCTAGAGATGGACGGAGAGTACCGAAATGATAAAGACGTTATTATGCTTAGATTTATTCCATATGTAAGTGATCATGAAAAAGACTGGTCAAAAGATTTAACTTCAGACGCCTTTAATTTGAAGGTGAACAACAACTAACCAAAATAAAAACCAGATGCCTGCTTAGCGTGCATCTGGTTTTTTATTAGATATCCATTTTATTTAACAAGCGAAGAAACGTCTGTAATTCTTCATCCGTAAAATGGCTAAGCTTTTCACCATATTCTTTGGTGAGTACTTCTTCCATTTCTTCTGCAAACGCTTTTCCTTTATCCGTAATCGATAAGTAGACAACGCGGCGGTCTTTTTGACTGCGTACGCGCGTAACAAATTCTCTTTCCATGAGGCGGTCGCTGATGCACGTCATGCTGCTGTTTGAGATGTGCATATGCTCGGCAATCTCAGAAACGATATGATTCCCTTCTTTATATAGCATGTGAAGCGCTAAAAATTCATTTAAAGGAATATATGATTTTAAAGTGGGGATAACTGACATCTGCATTTTTTTCGTTTGGTTTCGCATCGTTGAAACCACATCTTGGATAAGTTCATCTCGTGTATTCATTGAGGTTGTGTGCTCCTTTTTCCGTTCAAACAATTTCTTTTCTTTTCTATTGTACCATATTGTACATAAAGAGAAGCGGCAGGTTTTTTAGAGAGAAAAAGAGAAGTAGTAGATATCTGTTGCGATAGAAAGGGGCTTGAGTGATGGAAAAGGTAATTGAGCTTAAAACTACGCTGCTTCCTTTTGATGGAGCAAAAAAGCTTGTGAACGCAAATAATTCAGAAAGTGACTTATTATACAAAGAATATTATGATCTCGGAGACGGCAAGCAGATGTGTACGCTTGTGTTTGAACGCTATTTTTTCCGCACCGGCGGCAGGGGATCACTAACGATTATTTTAGAAAATGTATCGGGTCCAAACAGAGTAAAGTGTATTCCTTCAGGAAGCGCAGAAGGGATATTAAATATTGATTGGGGAGCAAGCAAAGATTTTGTGCGATGGGTAGAAAACGCACTGTCTGCTTATACGCTAGAAGAACCGCAAAGATAAGGCAAAGTTGGAGAAGGCAATGAGCTTCTTCAGCTTTTTTTGTGAAGCGAAGGGCGAGTAGAGAAATGAAAAGATGCAAAAGCTACTGTAGAAATAAGAACTTTATGTGGACAATAAGCATTTTTTCTCTTTTTACCGGATAAATGAGTATAATATGAAATTGCAGGAAGACTTCACATTTACATAACAAAGGAGAACAACATAATGAAAAAACTCAGCATCGTATTATTTGTTTTAATGATAGCTATAGTAGGCTGTTCAAAAGGAAATGATTCACGTTCAAAAGAAGTAAAAGGAACGATTGAAGTACCGGAATCAATTCAAGCAAATGAACAAGTCAAGCTTAAAGTCCTTGTGACGCAAGGAGACAAAAAAGTGGAAAACGCCGATGACGTGCAGTTCCAAGTTGAAAAAGAAGGCTACATCAATCAAGAAATGACAAAAGCGCCGCACGAAGGAAAAGGTGTATACAGCACGGACTATACGTTTAAAGAAGACGGCGAATATATGATTACCGCTCACGTGACGGTAGACGGTGACATGAAAATGTTTACGAAAAAAGTAGAGGTAGGTAAGTCTAAAGAGTAGTACCTATGATTGGAAAAGCGGCTTATATAGCCATGTGAAAAGAGAATGCCTTGCGCATTCTCTTTTTTAGTAAGATGGCTTTAATCTAAGTAGTTCGATAGCTCAATCAAATTGTAATCAGGAGCTCTAATATAAACAGAAACAATAGGGCCTACAGCACCTGTTTGTTTTACCGGTCCTTCTTCGATTTCTACATTATGTTTTTGTAAATGACTAATTACGCTTTCGATTTTTTCTATTGTGGTTTTACACAATGCATTAAAGGATTATGGAATTTTATGTTAATATTGGATAGGGAGTGGCATTTATTTTAGTAACATGGTCTGGAAAGTTTGTTGATTAGATGTGTTAAAAGTTTAAATACATATATGAATGGAGAGGCTCGTATGTCTATGGGGATACTTTCTTTAATCACTTTGGTTATCTGGTTTGTAGCCATTCAAGAGTTTTTAAAACCTGAAAAGAATCAGAGTAACCGAAAAATAATGATGTTAACATCCGCTGGCTCCTTGCTGACGTTAGTTCTGACCATTTCACTTTTTCAAACACTATAAAAATACCTTGAAAAGCGGTTTTTCCTCGGCTACAAGAAGCGTAATGCATGCGGCCCTGAGTTCTTCCGTGGTTGTATGATTTGGTTTTCGGAAAATGATGGGAAAGGGGAGAGTAGCGATTGTGAAGAGGAACTACACATTACTGTTTTATTTTCTGTTTGTATTGTCAATGATAGGCGGTCTAGCTTTAAGAGATACGTTTTCCTATTCAATGATGGTTGGAAGCGGAAAAGGGCTCATCTTTCTTTTTTGCTCTGCTTATTCTGCAGAAAAAAAAAGAAGCATGTGAACTAATGGTTCGCAGGCTTCTTTTTTTGTACGACGATCTTATTTATAAACGCTGGACGGAATTTTAAACGTATGAATGCCGTTAGAATACGGGCCGTACTCATATTCGCCAAAAATAATGGCAATGCCGCCGCTTGTGTAGTAAAACTGATCTTCTTTTAAATTTACAGACTTAAATTCATTAACCCAGAACTGAGCGCCTTTTTTATTACGAGCAATCATTTCATTACGAATATAGTTATTAACTTTATTCAACTTAGTGTTGTTGTTAATAATATCTTTTAAGCTAATTTGTCGAGCTTTCAACAAATCGTAATTATAAGTATCAATCCAAGCGTTGCCGTGAGCGCCGCCAGCGTACGCATCATTCGTAATAGCAACACTTAAAATATTATCTTGGTTGTAAGGTACAGAGTATGTCATATTACGAGAATAAGGACCTGGTGCCCAGCCGTTTTTACGGTCTTCCTTTTCCTGTTCTTTTAGCTCGTTGTGTTCTTTTTGTGCTTCTTTCGCAATGTTTAAAAATTTTCAATTATAGCTAGCCTCAAATGGTTTATTGATAAGGCCGGATACCTGCGGATAGCTAATGTTGCTGGCTAAAGATTTCTTCGTAACCGTTACTCCTAGTGCTTGAATTTTGTCACTAGGCGCTTTTTCATACTTAATGCTTGATGACTTTTGAGCATAGGTACCCTTTGATACCCCATAAAGACCGCCAAATTTGCTAGACTCAGAATACACGCGGAATACTTGCCCTTTTGTCACTTTTCTAGCCGCTACTAACTTGTTGTTTTTGATGTTGTAAAGATTCGTGTTCTTTAAAACGGTAACGCGTCCTATTTGCCCTTTAACCAGTTCCTGATTCCCCCACACAACTTTTGCTTCTGCAACTGTTTGCGGAGCAAGCGGTGAGAATAACAAAGCCAAACCTAAAACAACTGCGCTAACTCTTTTAAACCTTTTCATAAAAGCCCCCTAAAGCGATTTTTGTAGGTTTTAAAGCTAATCGATACTTTATTTTTCAAAAAAACCCATTCACTAGTATAGTATATTTTTACAGTTTTTTACTTTTATCAATTCATTTTTACTGAATTATTTTTCGACTTGATTCCTCTTATTAAATGATTAAATAAAATAGACCGGTGCACTTTATGCCTTTAGTAGAAAGAAGAAAAAAATCAGTTTTTTACCCTAGACTAAAAAAGTTTCCTGTGGTAAACTTTCGGTATTATGACACATAAAAACTGAAAATTTTAAATAAATCATGCTGACATGTTCATTTTTCTGCACCAGCAGAATACCCTATTAAAAATCAACGAGCATATTTTTTTACCTTAAAAGTTGGTCTGACGAAAAAAATATAACCATAGGTAAAAAATAAGAAGGGACGAAAAATAGATGGCTAGTGTAAATAATTATCCATTGTCTACATTTACGACAGGTGAAACGGTACAGCTCGAACGAATCGAAATCGAAGGTGCGTTAAAGCGCCGCTTGTTAGATTTAGGATTTATTCCAGGAGCCATCATCAAAGTGCTTCAAAAAAGTCCGTTAGGAGATCCTGTTGCTTATCAAGTCAGTCATACAACGATTGGTCTGAGAAAAGAAGAAAGTTCAAAAATTTATGTAAAAAAAGTAGGTGACGACGGTGAGTGAGTATCGTATTGCATTAGCAGGAAATCCGAACACAGGAAAAAGTACGTTATTTAACGGGTTAACCGGTCTCAAGCAGCACACGGGAAACTGGACGGGAAAAACTGTAGCCAAAGCAGAAGGGACGTTTGAACATCACCAGCAGCTCTATACAATCGTCGATTTACCTGGAACGTATTCACTTTATTCAAACTCGGCGGACGAAGAAGTAGCGCGCGATTATATTTTATTTGAAAGACCTGACGTGACGGTTGTGGTGGTGGATGCAACGGCGATGGAACGAAATCTTAATCTAGCCCTGCAGGTAATGGAAATGACGGAAAACGTCGTAATTTGCGTGAATTTAATGGATGAAGCAAAGAAAAAAGGAATTGTAATTAACGAAAAAAAGCTCGCTGAATCGTTAGGCGTACCAGTTGTGCCTATATCAGCTCGCAATAAAAAAGGAATTACGAATTTGCTGGATGCGATTGAACAAGTCGTGCGAGGGCAAGTAAAGCTTAATCCTTACCAGGTGCAGTACACAAAAGAAATTGAAGCGTCACTAAAGGAGCTAGAACCTCAAGTCGCTTCTATTGTTGGAAATCAATTTCCTCTGCGCTGGATTGCTTTACGGGTTCTTGATGGAGATACGTCATTTTTAGAAACGATTCAGCAGCGTCAGCAGCAAGATATCAGTCACACAGAAAGGAGGAACAGCACATATGGGAAATCCGTTAACTCCTGAAAACTCATTAGCGATGGAGCAGCTAACGCGCTATGCGCAGCAGGCAAAAGAAAAAGATCATCGTTCAAATATGGTCGCAAGCATTTATCAGTCGTCGCAGCAAATATGTAAAAAATCAGTTGTGTACGAAGACCGTTCAAAGCTTCAGCGCACCGAGAAACTGGATAAAGTCTTTACCTCGCCAATTTGGGGCTTTCCGATTATGCTTGGTATTTTATCGGTGATCTTTTATATCACCATAGCCGGCGCAAACGTTCCTTCTGGGTTAATTGCGGAAGGGTTTGGCTGGGCGGAAGGGTATTTAACAGCTTTCTTTCAAGCGATGCACGCACCAGAATGGCTGCACGGAATTCTTGTACTAGGACTGTTTCGCGGTACGGGATGGGTTATTAGCGTGATGCTGCCTCCGATGGCCATCTTTTTCCCTGTTTTTGCGCTTTTAGAAAACTACGGCTATTTGCCTCGCGTGGCGTTTAATATGGATCGTTTGTTCAAACGAGCAGGTGCACACGGCAAGCAGTCGCTGACAATGGCGATGGGATTTGGATGTAACGCCGCAGCGATTATGTCAACGCGTATTATTGAATCGCCCCGTGAACGTATGATGGCGATTTTAACAAATAACTTTGTTCCATGTAACGGCAGATGGCCTACGCTGATTTTATTAGCTTCTTTATTTATGGCAACGGGCTTTACAGGGAGTGCTAAAACTTTCGTAACGGCGCTTGTTGTAGTGGGAACGGTGTTATTTGGAATTGTTGTGACGCTGTTTGTATCATGGGCACTGTCTAAAACGGCACTGCGCGGAGTACCAACACACTATACGCTAGAGCTCCCGCCTTACCGTAAGCCAAAATTTGTAGATACAATTGTGCGCGCAACGCTGGATAAATCGCTGTTTGTGTTAAAACGCGCGATTATTGTTGCAGCACCCGCGGCGGTGTTAACATGGGTATTGGCTAATATCTATATCGGTGATACAAGTATTTTAATGCACTTTGTTCAGTTTCTTGATCCGTTTGCCAAGACGCTGGGGCTAGACGGTTATATATTAGCTGCTTTTATTATTGGCTTGCCGGCTAATGAAATTGTTGTACCAGTTTTACTGATGGCGTATTTATCAACGGGCTCATTAATTGAAATTGAAGATGCAACAAGACTCAAACAAATTTTCCTTGATCACCACTGGACGTGGCTAACGGCTCTTAATATGATGCTGTTTTCGCTTCTGCATTTTCCATGCGGAACGACGCTTGTAAATATTTATAAAGAAACCAAAAATGCAAAGTGGACGTTTCTTGCTTTTGCGATTCCAACAGTGATTGCGATTGGCGTTACGTTTGCGGTTGCTCAAGTCGTAAAAATGTTTAACCTTATTTAAATATGAAATAAACGTGCAGGGCTTTGCGAAAAGTCCTGTATTTTTTATGAGCTGCTATCTTAATAGATTTTTAGTTTCCTCACGGATGATTAATTGATATTTTTTAGATGAAATGGTAATTTATATGGTATGTATTTCTTTTATGATATGCACAGATTTAACTTCTGGGGGAGAACAACTATGGCAAAAAACAAGGCAGCAGAAACCATCTGCTGGCTGGCAATCCTTGCTCTCCTTATTCTCAGTATCGTAAATGTCGTTTATAAAGGTACAAACCAAACGCTTCTATCTTCGAACAAGGATTATCATGATTACGGCAGCATACAAGTGACTGGCAGCAACCAACAGTTCGGGAAGCTATGAGACAAGCGAGGGTACGACCAAAAGCGTCATCATCAGGTAAAAAGAAGCGGCGGTTTGCATCACGAGAGATTAATAGAAAAAAGCGCCAATGAAATGCTAAAAGGAGGCTGACCGTGGGGATATTTTTTAATAAAATAGATTCAACCAAGGGGAGTAAGTATCAAACAAGGCTGTATTCTTGCTTCACTGTTCTCATCATAATCAATGTGATCAACAGCTGGTTTCTCGATTGGCTGTGGCTTTATATCACCACAAGTAGCGTTCTTGTTATACTAGTGGTATTCCTGCTCAAAACCCCTAAACGTGATTTAGAGGAAGAGTGGAAGCAGCTAGAAATAGAGAAAGACGAGGCTTTTGAAAACAGAGTCAATTTGATGATGATGAATGGCCGAAGTGACGTTCAGGCTATTAAATACATACGCAAAGAAAAAAATCTTGGTTTGCTTCATGCGAAGCATTATCTTGACCGTATCAAAGAATCAAAGAAATAGTAAAAGCGACCTTTGACAAGCAGAGGTCGCTTTTTGATAGACTATTTACTTTTTCTCCCCAACCGTCACTTTTTTCGTAAACAATAAGAAGTTTTATAGACCCCTAAAGAAGCCTTCTCTTAACGAACTTCATCGCGCTTTGCAGTTAATTCTTTAATCGTTTCTCCTTCAACTAACACCGGCTGATAGTAGGTTTCATTTGGCAACTCTTTTTTGCCCTGCAGCTTTTTAATAATCCAATCCGCCGCGTCGTGTCCCATTTGTTCTTGCGGATGGGTTAACGTTGTTAAATTAATGGTCGCATTTTTAGCGATGTAGGAATTGTCTTGACCAATAATTGACAACTTGTCCGGAATGGAAATAGCGAGCTGTCTGCATACATTTACGACTTCTAATCCTACTTCATCGTTATAGCAGACAAGAGCCGTCATTTCCTCTTGATTTTCAGTAAGAAACGTTTTTAAATTAGCGTACAAATCGAGCTTTGTTTCGGTGTTAAAAGACAAAATATGCTCAGGCTGAAAGCGGAGTTTTGCTTCACCGAGTGCCTTTATGTAGCCTTTCATTCGGTACTTTCCCTGAAGATCATCCATTTTTGCGATGAGCCCAATTTGCGTATGTCCTTTTGAAATTAATTCATTTGTGGCAAGGTAGCTTGACTGAACGTCGTCTAGACAAAAAAACGGAACGTTCAATTCTTCGTAATAGGCATTAATCATGGTAAACGGAACGTCTTGTTCTTTGAATGATAAATAATACGAGATGTTTGGATTGTACAAATTGCTTTTTGTAGGCTCAACAATTAAGCCGTCTACTCCATAGGAAAGCATCATTTCCAATGCTTTTTTTTCTTGTTCCACATCATTATTCGTGCTCGCCAGCAGCAGCGAATAATTATCTTTATTTAATCTGCTTTCAATTCCGCGAATGATCGAAGGGAAAATATAGTCGGAAATATACGTAGTAATTACACCGATTGTTTTGTTGGCAGAAGCCCCGCTAGTTTTTGATTGATACTGATTGCTTACATAGGTGCCAGATCCTTTTTCGCTTCTTAAAAATCCTTCATTCGACAGCTCTAAAATGGCTTTTCGAACCGTATGTCTGCTGACACCATACGTTTCTTGCATGACCGATTCAGTCGGGATTTGTTCGCCCATGCTGTAATCGCCTGAAAGAATTTTGCTTTTTATATCCTCAATAATCACCTGATATTTTGGCTTCATGTTTTCACTTCTTTCGTAGTTGTATACATTCAACTTTTTTTATGTGTAAAATTTGTATGGACATATTTTATCATGAACGTGAATAAATGAAAAGATTTCCTTGATTTTTAATCGAAAGGAGAATGATTTAAGGGGTAGATCCGATTTTTTAAAAGTTTAAGAAGGGAAGAGTAGGATGTTTTAAGTATTTGTGTGCATATATAATTTTTATATTGACAAATGTACGTACAAATAAATATACTTAAGTTGTTAACAAATTCAAACAGCGTTACATAAAACGGAAAGCGCTTCCTTACTGCTATAGGTATTGTTATAGCTATCAGAAAGGAGATTAAACGTGAAAACAACTCAAGAAAGCATAAAACAAGCAATTGCTAAAGGGAAAACGTCCCTTGGAATTGAACTTGGATCTACTCGTATTAAAGCGGTGCTGATCGATGAAAACTTTGAAACGATCGCATCGGGCAGTTATGAATGGGAAAATCTCTTAGAAGACGGTTTTTGGACGTACAACTTACTCGATATTATTACAGGTCTGCAAAGTGCTTACCGTGAAATGAAGCAAGAAGTGGAACGAAGCTACGGGATCACCATCCGAACAGTTGGCTCCATCGGCGTTTCAGCTATGATGCACGGATATATGGCGTTTGATAAAACGGGTGAGCTGCTTGTTCCGTTTCGAACGTGGCGTAATGCAACAACAAGTGCAGCAGCAAAAGAATTAACTGAACATTTCCAATTTAATATTCCTGAACGATGGAGCATTGCGCATCTGTATCAGGCAATCATCAATCAAGAAAAACATCTGCCGCGCATTGATTACATGACAACGCTAGCCGGCTATATTCATTGGCTGCTGACAGGCAGTAAATCGCTTGGCATTGGAGACGCTTCAGGGATGTTTCCAATTGATGAACGCACGCAAAATTATAGTGAAGATATGATGAAGCAGTTTGATGAGCTTATTTCTTACAAAGGATATCCGTGGCAACTATCAGATATTCTGCCTGCAGTTCATACTTCAGGAGAGCAAGCAGGTACATTAACAGCGATAGGAGCCAGCATTTTAGATCAATCAAAAAATTTGCAGCCGGGCATTCCGTTTTGTCCTCCAGAAGGAGATGCGGGAACGGGAATGGTGGCGACAAACAGCGTAAGAAAGCGCACGGGAAATGTTTCAGTAGGAACGTCCGTTTTTGCGATGATTGTACTAGATAAAAAGCTTTCAAACGTTTATCCGGAAATTGATTTGGTTACCACGCCAAACGGCAGTCCAGTTGCCATGGTTCATGCGAATAACTGCTCAAGCGACTTAAACGCCTGGCTCGGATTGTTTCGCGAATTTTCAGAGGCGATGGGACAAAAAGTAGAGTCGGATAAATTATTCGAAGTGATGTTAAATAAAGCGTTAGAAGCTGATCCTGATGGAGGGGGCTTGCTTAGCTACGGCTATTTCTCAGGTGAAAATATTACCGGAGTAGAAAGTGGACGTCCATTATTTGTCCGTTCAGCAAAAAGCAATTTTAATCTAGCAAACTTTATGCGTACACATCTTTTTACAGCTTTTGGCGCTTTAAAAATAGGGATGGATCTTTTAGTTAAAGAAGAAAACGTAAAGATTCACAGCATTTTAGCGCACGGAGGGTTATTTAAAACGCCGGTAGTCGGTCAAAAAATGATGGCAGCGGCAATTAATACCCCGGTTTCCGTCATGGACACAGCAGGAGAAGGCGGCGCGTGGGGCATGGCTATTCTTTCTTCTTATATGCTCAATAAAAATGAGAATGAAAGTTTAGAAGATTTCTTGGATGATAAAGTTTTTAAAGAAGTGACCGCACAAGAAATCTATCCTGATGAGCTCGATGTAAAAGGGTTTGAAGCATTTATTAAAAGATATAAAAAAGGGCTAGTGATTGAAAAAGCAGCTGCAGAGCACCACAGCGAAG
This sequence comes from Priestia sp. SIMBA_032, assembly GCF_046535215.1. Taxonomy (NCBI): domain Bacteria; kingdom Bacillati; phylum Bacillota; class Bacilli; order Caryophanales; family Bacillaceae; genus Priestia; species Priestia sp. SIMBA_032. The sequence goes on from NZ_JAWRXD010000014.1 coordinate 60,196, forward strand.
AACGGGAGGAGTTAGTGTGCTAGATAAATTAAAAGAAGAAGTATTTCAAGCAAACGTCGATTTGCCAAAACACGGACTGGTCAAGTACACGTGGGGAAATGTAAGTGCGATTGATCGAGACAGCGGTTTGTTTGTGATTAAACCAAGCGGCGTGACGTACGAGAAAATGACGGCGCAAGACATGGTAGTCGTTGATTTAGATGGTCGCGTGGTAGAAGGTGAGCTTAATCCTTCATCTGATACGCTGACACATGCCGTACTCTATAAACATTACACGCAAATTGGCGGTATTGCTCATACGCATTCAACGTGGGCGACCATTTGGGCTCAAGCAGGACTCGACGTGCAGGCAATGGGAACGACTCATGCCGATACCTTTTATGGTTCCGTACCGTGCGCGCGCTTTTTGACAGAAAAAGAAGTAAATGACGGATATGAAGTGGAAACAGGCAAGGTGATTATCGAAACATTTGAAGAGCGTGGCTTAGATGTGTTAGCGGTTCCTGGTATTCTACTTCAAGGGCACGGACCGTTTACGTGGGGAAAAGATGCTAAAACGGCGGTAATGAACAGCGTCGTATTAGACGAAGTATCCAAAATGAATTTCTTTACTCAAAAATTAAACGGACTGGCTGAAGAGCTGCCTCAGCGCATATTAGACAAACATTATTTACGAAAACACGGACAAAACGCGTATTACGGGCAAGGACAGTAAAAGACTTACATACAGAAAAGGGGATTATCATGTTAAAAACAGTTCAAAAAGAATTTTGGTTTATTGTTGGTTCACAGCATCTTTACGGAAAAGAAGCGCTAGCAGAAGTAAAAGCACACGCGCAAACAATGACTGATGCTTTAAATGAAAGCGGTGTCTTGCCTTATCCGATTGTTCTGCAAGATTTAGCTGTGAGTGCTGATACGATTACAAGCATGATGAAAGAAGTGAATTACCGAGATGAAGTTGCCGGTGTAATCACGTGGATGCATACGTTCTCGCCTGCAAAAATGTGGATTCGCGGTACCAAGTTACTGCAAAAACCGCTGCTTCATTTGGCAACACAATTTAACGAAAGTATTCCTTGGGAAACGATTGATATGGATTTTATGAACTTGAATCAGTCCGCTCACGGTGATCGTGAATACGGCTTTATCAACGCGCGTTTGAACAAGCAAAATAAAATTGTAGTAGGCTACTGGGAGCGCCCCGAAGTACAGCAGCAAATTGCACAGTGGATGGACGTAGCCGCTGCTTATAACGAAAGCTTCAACATTAAAGTCGCGCGTTTCGGTGACAATATGCGCAACGTGGGGGTAACAGAAGGAGATAAAATTGAAGCGCAAATTCTATTTGGCTGGACGGTTGACTACTTTGGAATTGGCGACCTTGTTCAATATGTAAATGCCGTTACGGAAGAAGAAATCAATGATTTATTTACTGAATATGCCGACGCGTATGAGTTTGTTTACGGCGATTATTCTGCAGAAGACTGGGAATCTAGCGTAAAAGTACAGGCAAGCTATGAAATTGCGATTAAACGTTTTCTAGATGAAGGCGGCTACAGCGCTTTTACCACTAACTTTGAAGATCTATACGGTATGAAACAGCTTCCTGGTCTAGCCGTACAGCGCTTGATGGCACAGGGATACGGATTTGCCGGTGAAGGAGACTGGAAAACAGCCGCGCTTGACCGTTTGCTTAAAGTAATGAGCCATAATCAGTCAACGGGCTTTATGGAAGACTACACGTATGAATTAGCACCCGGACGTGAGTCAGTGCTTCAATCACACATGCTTGAAGTAGACCCAACGCTAGCGGTAAACAAGCCAAAACTAATCGTTTCTCCGCTAGGTATCGGTAACCGCGAAGATCCGGCCCGCTTAGTGTTTGATGGTAAACAAGGAGAAGGCGTAGTAGTTTCCATGGCTGACTTCGGCACGCATTACAAGCTGTTAATTAACGAAGTATCGGCATTTGAACCGGAAGTTCCAGCTCCAAATCTTCCGGTAGCGCGCGTGCTTTGGAACATTAAGCCGAACTTCCAAGACGGCGTTAAAGCGTGGATTGAAAACGGAGGAGGCCATCATACGGTTCTTTCATTAAATTTAACGACGGATCAAATCGTGAGCTATGCAAAGCTTGTTGATCTAGAGTACGTCATTATTAAGTAAGCATCACTACTTTCAAGGGAGCGCTGCTTCCTTGGAAGTGAAAATATAGCGCAATTTAGTAAAAGAACGCCGTTTTTAGAAATAAATGAAAGCGTTTTAAATTTTGTGATAGAAAGAAAAACTAAGACAACAAAAAGGGGATATATAATCATGAGTAAAGTATCAAGTAAGTTTATCTTCTTCTTCGGCTCATTTGCCGGTATTTTATTCGGTTATGATATTGGGATTATTGCTGGTGCAGAAGGTCATATCCGTGAAGCGTTTCATTTGAGTCCGCTCTGGCTGGGGATTGTGGTTTCGTCGCTAATGGGAGGAGCAATTATCGGTTCCATTTTAAGCGGATTATTAGGCGATAAGTTTGGACGAAGAAAGTTAATTTTAATTTCGTCGATCATCTTTCTTTTGGGCTCCATCGGTTCAGCGATTGCACCAGAGGAAATTACGTTAACGATTGCGCGCGTCTTTTTAGGTACAGCAGTAGGAACGGCTTCTTCTTTAGTTCCTGCCTATATGTCAGAAATCGCACCTGCTAATATTCGCGGGAAGCTTTCAGGTTTAAATCAGCTAATGATTGTAATTGGATTATTATTAAGCTATATCGTAGCCTTTATTTTTGAGCCGGTTCCAAACAGCTGGCGATTAATGCTTGGCAGCGCCGGTATTTTTGCAATTGTATTATGCATCGGTATGATCAAGCTTCCAGAGTCGCCTCGCTACTTAATTAAAAATGGAATGCCAGATAAAGCGCGTGAAGTGCTGCGCACGCTTCGTCCCTCAGCAGTGGAAGTCGAAGCTGAAGTGTCTGAAATTGAAAGCGTAGCTGTGCATGAACAATCAGGCATTAAGCAGCTGTTTCAGAAAAAGTTTCGTCTAGCTTTAATTATCGGCGTCGGAATGGCAACTTTTCAGCAGATTCAAGGCTCAAACTCAATTGTTTATTATGCAACAAGCATTGCTCGCCAAGTTGGTTTAGCCCCGCAGGTAGCTGCTGGTTTTACGGTCATTGTTGGGGTAATCTTCGTCGTGACAACACTTATTTTTCTGCAGTTTGTTGATAGATTCAACCGCCGTACCATTCTTACGATTGGCGGCGCGGGTATGGCTCTTTCATTCTTTACACCGGCTATTCTAGGAGCGTTAGGCGTTAATGAAGTCGTTGTTAACTGGGTTACGTTAATTGCTCTTTGCTGCTTTATCCTTTGCTATGCGTTTTCTTGGGCGCCGCTTACGTGGATCATTGTAGGAGAAATTTTCCCGCTTTCTGTACGCGGAATCGGTGCTGGTATTTCATCTGCTTTTAACTGGACAGGATCGCTGGCAGTAGGGCTTGTGTTCCCAATTTTAGCTGATCAGTTTAGTCTGGGCGTTATCTTTTCAACGTTCGGGATCATTTGTATTCTCGGATTATTCTTCATACGTTTTGTAGTTGTTGAAACAAAAGGACGTAGCCTAGAACAAATTGAAACGGACATGGCAACTCGCTCTGAAAGAAATTCTTTAAGTCCGGTTGAGCGTAATAAATACGTCTAATTGTTGTTTAAATGTAAGAGGCTGCGATAAAAGTATGGTAGCCGAAGTGAAAAACGAACCACTGATCAAAGTGTTTGATTAGTGGTTCGTTTTTTTATGGTAAGCGCAGGTTTCATCTGTTGAGTTTCTTCTAGCAGTTGATTGGAGGGAAAGACGCAGACTCCTTCGGGAAAAGCGGAACAGGTGAGACCCCGCAGGAGCGTATGCGACGAGGAGGCTCACCGGACGCCCGCGGAAAGCGAAGTCTTGTACGGAAATCAACTGCGGTGTCACAAGCGATTCAGCTCATGTATTCCATGTGTCTTTAGAGTGGATTCATTTCGTTATGTCTCAACCTCTTTTGGAAAACCGTACATAACTCTTAACGAAACCTTGTAGCAGAAGGTTAAGTCAAGCGTTATAATAGATAATGAAGGATGATATATTCTCTATATTTGTCATATATTTGTATTACATATGTAACTGAAGAAAAACATTCACTTGATATACTGTTTAATGACTTAACTTTATCTTAAAATTTACAGTGAAATGCCTGTTTATAGAGGCTTGGAACATACACAGCAAATGGAGGAGCTATCATGGCAAACGAAAAGATGCAAGAAGGACTTAATCGTTTTATTAAGGAAGATTTAAATGACCTTTTAGGTAGACTGTTTCCCTTAATGGACCGAGAGTGTGCGGAAGAAAAGAGAATGCTTATTGAAACGGCGGTAGAGTACATCTATTCTTCAGGGTATCATCAAGGAGCAAAAGACTTGATCGAAACACATCGAAAAGATGATTACAAATTGTTAAGGCAAAAATTAGCGTCAACGCCTCCTGAAAACTGATTTTTTTGAAATTTCTTTTGACAACATAAATGTAAGGTGTTAAGATGACTCTACATTCAAAATATTATAAACAATCAAAACTCTTATTGAGAGAGGCGGAGGGACTGGCCCTGTGAAGCCCGGCAACCATTTAACAATCTTGTTGAAAAGGTGCTACATCCTGCAAAGCGTACAGCTTTGAAAAATAAGAGAGGATTTCATAGATACTATGCCTCTCTATTCGTGATAGAGAGGCTTTTTATTTTATGTGAATATGTTTTGAATGAACAATTTCATAGAAATGCATCAGGTGCTGTGTAACGAATGTACGCAGCTTAAAAGGGAAGATCGGTGAAAAGCCGGCGCGGTCCCGCCACTGTAATGGGGAGCAACTTATTAACCACTGTTTCATGCTGAAATGGGAAGGGATAGGAAGCGATGAACCTAAGTCAGGAGACCTGCCTGTTGTATGCACTTAAGCTCTACGGGATATAGAGAGGAGTGAGGAATACGTGTTGAGAAAAACAGACTATCTCAACTTTAGTTAAGTATGCGTATCATCTCTCTTTTCATTTCGAAAAGAGAGATTTTTTAGTTTATCGATAAAAAAATATACAGGGAGTGGAAAAAATGAGCAGTGTAAAAAGTTCAAATGTAGGTTATCCAAGAATTGGTGAAAAACGAGAATGGAAAAAAGCGCTTGAGCAGTTTTGGGCAGGGAAGCTAGAGAAAGATATCTTTCTACAGGAAATTGAAGCTCTTCGTCTTGGGCATCTGAAAAAACAGCATGACGCAGGAATTGAACTGATTCCAGTCGGAGATTTTAGCTTATACGATCACGTGTTAGATACAGCCGCTATGTTTGGTTTGGTGCCAAAGCGCTTTGAATATGACGGAGGACCGGTATCGCTTGAAACGTATTTTGACATCGCGCGAGGAACAAAAGGTGCGGTAGCCTCTACGATGACAAAATGGTTTAACACAAATTATCACTATATCGTACCAGAGCTTGAGGAATGTACGCCGGCACTTGTAGAAAATCGCCCGCTTCAATTTTACAAAGAAGCAAAACAGAAGCTGAATATTGAAGGCAAGCCCGTTATTTTAGGTCCAGTAACATTTGTAAAGCTGTCAAAAGGATATAAAGAAAGTGAGTTTAAAAAAGTAGTTGAACAATTTGTTCCTCTTTATGCAACTATCTTAGCGGAGCTGCAGGCAGAAGGAGTAGAGTGGGTACAAATAGATGAGCCGGTTTTATCTACAACGCTATCAAAAGAAGACCTGGCGCTTTACACAGAAGTCTATCAAACTTTGAAGGAAGCGGCACCGAATGTAAAAGTCATTTTGCAAACGTATTTTGACAGCGTTGATTACTATAAGGAAGTCGTGTCTCTTCCTGTTGAAGGAATCGGTTTAGACTTTGTGCATGACCGAGGCGAAAATCTCACGGCGCTTAATAAATATGGTTTTCCAACTGATAAAGTGCTGGCAGCAGGAGTGATTGACGGACGAAACATTTGGCGTGAAAATTTGGACGAGCAGCTTTTAACAATCAGTGAAATTGAAGAAGCCGTATCAAAAGACCGTTTGATTCTGCAGCCTTCATCAAGTCTGCTACATGTTCCTGTCACGGTGAAAAATGAAGAGACGATTGATCCAGTATTGAAAAATGCGCTCTCTTTTGCAGATGAAAAGCTGAAGGAAATTACGCTGTTAACGAAAGCGGTGCAGCAAGGAAAAGAAGCAATAGAAGAAGAAATAAGTGTAAGCAAACAGGCAATTCAAGCATTAAATGGATCATCTTTTCGAAATCATCAAGACGTGCAAAAAGAGCTGAAGCAGCTGCACAGCTATAAAGCAGAGCGACAAGCGCCGTTTGACGTACGTCAGCGCGTTCAGCAAGAAGCTTTTCAACTGCCGCTTCTTCCAACGACAACGATTGGAAGCTTTCCGCAAACAAAAGAAGTGCGAAAAGAGCGTCTAAAATGGCGTAAAGGCGAGTTAAGCGATGAAGCATATGAAGTGTACATTAGCGAGGAAATAAAAAAATGGATTGAAATTCAAGAAAACATCGGCTTAGATGTCCTTGTGCACGGAGAGTTTGAGCGTACGGATATGGTCGAATACTTCGGTGAGAAATTAGGAGGCTTTCAGTTTACGAAGTTTGGCTGGGTGCAATCTTACGGTTCTCGCTGCGTGAAGCCGCCGCTTATTTACGGAGATGTATCGTACGAGCAGGCAATGACGATCAAAGAAACGGTCTACGCACAGTCTCTAACCAATAAGCCGGTTAAAGGAATGCTGACGGGTCCGATTACGATTTTAAACTGGTCGTTTGTACGTGATGATATCCCGCGCTACGACGTGGCAAATCAAATTGCACTTGCTCTTAGAAAAGAAGTGGAAGCACTTGAAAGTCAGGGTATTTCAATGATTCAAGTAGATGAACCGGCGCTGCGTGAAGGGCTGCCGTTAAAACGAGAAAACTGGGAGAGCTACTTGAACGCCGCGGTGTATGCATTTAAGCTAGCCACTGTATCCGTGCAAAACGAGACGCAAATTCACACGCATATGTGCTATTCAGAATTCGAAGAGATTATTGATGCGATCAAAGCGCTTGATGCTGACGTGATTTCCATTGAAACGTCTAAAAGCCACGGTGAATTAATTTATGCGTTTGAAAAACATACGTACAATCAAGGAATCGGACTTGGTGTATATGATATCCACAGCCCGCGCGTACCGAAGCTTGAAGAGCTTCAGCGAAACATTGACCGCGCTCTGCAGGTACTTGATCCTGCATTATTTTGGATTAATCCCGACTGCGGTCTTAAAACAAGAGGAATCAGCGAGACGGTTGAAGCTTTAAAAGTGATGGTTGAGTCTGCAAAACAAACCAGACAAAATTTATTACAAAACGTTTAATAACAAGAAAGTAAAGACCAAGCAGTGTAAACGCTACACTGCTTGGTCTTATGGGTTTTTTAAAGGCCAAAAATATCCATTGACACTTCCCGTAGATTTTTGTATCTTTTTAAAGGTGTTTTTAAAATCAGGGAGGTACAACATGAGTAACAACAGCACGCAGCACGTTAAAATTGTAACAGCGGATCCATCAGCGCTAGGTCTATTCGGACTTGCCATGGTGACACTTGTTGCATCGTTTCAAAAGCTTGGGGTAACCGATGGTGTTTCATTGGTATTGCCATGGGCGATTTTTTTAGGCGGAATAGGACAGTTAATCGCGTCTATGCAAGATTTCAAACATAATAATACCTTCGGCGCAACTGCTTTTGGTGCCTTCGGGTTATTTTGGCTAGGTGTAGCTATGACATGGCTTATTCAGCTTGGAGCATTTGGGGAAGCGCTCGCAAAAGAAGCGGATCCGAAGCAGCTCGCATTCGCTTTTGTCGGCTACTTGATTTTCAGCGTTTTTATGACAGTTGGAGCAATGGGCACTCATAAAGTATTATTTATTATTTTTGTGTTAATTGATTTCTTATTCATTGGATTATCGCTAAGTACATTTGGTGTGGCATATGAATACACGCACTTACTAGCAGCAGTGTCAGAGCTATTGATTGCTCTGTTTTCATTTTATGGATCTGCAGCGGCTGTATTAAATACTCACTACGGTCGAGTTGTGCTTCCGGTGGGCAAGCCATTTGGAGCATTTATCAAATAATCAAGACGTTCATTAAAAAGCGAAGTAGGGTTGAATTCTGTATGATGCAGAGGTCAATCCTTTTTTGTTTGGGCGTTTTTATATATAGTAGAAAGAGATAGTTATATGTAATAGAAGCTTTTAGAGAAAAAAGAGAAATACATAATGAGAGGAAACGTTTCAATGATTATAAGAAAAGTGGATGAAAAAGATTTAAACCAATTAATTACGTTAGAAAACAAAGGCTTTACACCTGAAGAAGCTGCCTCAAAAGATGCATTTATCACGCGGATTAACACCATTCCTGATACGTTTATTATTGCCGAAGAAAATGAAGAAATAATCGGATATGTGAACGGTCCTGTCATTTCAGCACCGTTTATTACGGATGATTTGTTTAAAAAAACGATTTTGAACCCTGAGACAGGCGGTTATCAAAGCATTTTAGGTATCGTTGTAAATCCCAAGCATCATCACAAAGGAATTGCCAGTATGCTGCTAAAAGAGTTTGAAAAACAAGCGCGGAACAACCAGCGCTTAACGGTTACTTTAACATGTAAAGAAGAATTAATTCCTTTTTACGAAAAAAACGGATATGTGAATCAAGGAGTTGCGGAGTCTCAGCATGCAGGCGTCCAGTGGTTTAATATGAGCAAGGAGCTTTAATGTTACTACTATGAATTGCTTGTAACACCGCTAATGATTTCCGTGCAAGGCTTCGCTTTCCGCGGGCGGCCGCTGAGCCTCCTCGTCGCTTGCGCTCCTGCGGGGTCTCACCTGTTCCGTTTTCCCCCGCAGGAGTCTTCGCCTTGCCCTCCAATCATCTGCTAGAAGCACCAACATACACGAAACCTACGTTCACCATACCCATAAAAAAATTAGCACGAGGTGAATTCTTAATCAAACTCGTTCGCAGTGTTCTTCAACTAACCTACTTTTGTTCCAACCTCTATTTTAGTTATGTAAAAGACTCTGCTTTGTCAAACATATTTGACAGTAACAAAGGAAATAATATAAGATATGGGTGTAAAAAGTTTTTTACATTTTAGAGATGAGTGATGAATGGTGGAAAACCGAATTAAAGAACTGCGTAAAATCAAGCGGATGTCTCAAGATGAACTGGCAAAAGTATGCGGCGTATCGAGACAAACGATTAATGCAATTGAAAACAATAAGTATGATCCAAGCTTAGCGCTGGCTTTCCAGCTGGCCGAAGAGCTGGGAGCAACAGTAGATGAGCTGTTTTTATTTCATAAATCATGAGTTAGTTAAAAAGAAAAAGACAATGTGAAGCAACGGTCTTTCTAGTAGGCGTGTTGATGATTCTGTCTTATACGCGAACAATACATAAGTAGGTAGAAGATTAATACTGTTTCTATTGCTTCATATAAAAAATTTGCCAAGCGATGGCGGTGAAACGAATGGAAAATCGAGCTGCAGGAGTAGCTCTTACAAGTACGGGCATGTTACTGTTGATGATAACGTTAATACTTCCTGTTCCGGGATTAATCTATAGTTTACTTGTAGGAAGCAGCATTCTACTAAAAGGCTGCGGGACAGGAGGAATAAAAAGGTGTATCACGTGAATGCAGCGTGATATAGAAAAGGAGGTTCCTTTTGAAAAAAAGAACGATTATTATAGCTGCACTTTTATTTATCGTCGTATTTTATTTTACATATACCGGGAAAGCCTATCAGTTAAAAGATGTTGTGAAAGTAGACGAAGCAAACGTTACGCGTATTGAAATAGATACGGACGAAGGAAAACGTGTAGTAGATGACAAAAAAGAGATAAAGCAAATCGTACATTCTTTAGCAAAAGTAGAAGTGAAAAAAAGCAAGGAACTCGATCCAAAGTTTGACCAGTCTTACTGGGTAAAAATCGTTGAAAACGGAAAAGATGCGTACGGCTTAACGATTTACGATGATGAGTACATAAAAGCATTTAATTTTAAAGATAAAAAGCAGGCCACGTATACGATCGGTAAAGACCAAAAAATAGATGTGAAAAAGCTGTTGTCAACTAAATAAACGTGTAAACCTACTAAAAAAGACAGCCTGCGCTGTCTTTTTTTATAAAAACAATAGATTGAAAATTTTGACTATTTTAAGCAGGATTAATCTTTGCCTATATAATTAATAAATGATTGAATTAGGTCAATATCGGGGTTAACTAATAGTGCTGGAAGAAGGCCAAATGTTAATAATACAAGAACGTTTGATCCAATAAAGATGCGAAGTGCTTTTTTGATTTTCATGATATTTCCTCCCTTTTTTATATTTTCGTATAAAAAGAGAAAAAAATCAATAGAAATGTGACGAAAATGTGAACTTTTTGTCTGATAGTCCCTGATAGATTATAAAAATTCCCTCTCTATACTAGATAAAGAGGGATATAGTAAGTCATAAAATATGTAGAAACATTAAAAGTACATGCGCAGATTCTCAATAAATCGGTAGAGAAAATAGCATGAAAAACCGATTAAGATACATCCTGCGGCAATAGAAACCCATTTAATATAAAGCTGATTCAGCACTTTTCTAGTTCCGGAGACAATCGTCATTAAGCCCAGGTCATGAATTAAAATCCCTGTTAATATTCCGGCGGCAATCAGCAGGAAATGAAAAGAGTGAGAGGATTGAAGCGAATTTGTCAGCACCGTTCCAAATACGCTCAGCCAAAATATGAGATTGCTAGGAGAAACGGCAACAAAGATTCCGTTCACATAAGAAGATGCAAACGACTTTTTTACGTGTTCTCCAGGAGCCGTTATGTCATGATCCGCGTGTCTAATGCTGTCATAGCCAATATAGAGTAGAAAAAGCGCTCCTATAAGCCACATCATAAGCTGGATAAAAGGAGCCGATAAAAAAGAAGCCAGTCCAGAGTAAAGCAGCACAATTAATAATAAATCAACCGTCATGCCCCCAAGTCCAACAACCCAACCGTGCAGAAAACCATTTTTTAAACCTTGCTTCGTCATTTCCATCGTCACCGTGCCAACGGGAAGGGCAATCGAAAGACCGAGCAGCACATTTGTTAAAAATAACGTCACCAAAAACAAAACCTCTTTCAATCTCGTATCTACTATCGTTTTCCGTTTAAGTGGTCTTTCATTATATAAAATTATGTAATAAAATTCAATATTATGTATAAAAAAACATGTAGTGAATATAGAGGAGGAAGAAAGTGAATGAAATTAATTTGTGAATCGTTGGAAAAAGAAGACTACACGCAAGAACTACCAGAGGTGAACTTTACACATCCTTTGATTCAGCAAAAGGTATGTGAACTCAAAAGCGGCTTGCCTCATTCTTCACTAGCGTACATAAAAAAAGCGTATGAGTTTGTGAGAGATGAAGTTTCTCATTCATGGGATATTCAAAGCAGAATCATCACAAAAACGGCTTCAGAGGCTTTAAAAGAAAAAGAAGGGATTTGTTACAGCAAGTGTAATCTATTAGCTGCTCTGCTGCGTGCAGAAGGAATTCCAACAGGCTTTTGTTATCAGAGGCTAATACTTGGAAACACAATAGACACCGGCTACTGTATTCATGCGTTAAATGCTGTCTACATCAAAAGTGAAAAGAAATGGATTCGATTAGACGCAAGAGGAAATAAAGAAAGAGTGCAGGCCGACTTTTCGCTGAAAAAAGAAAAACTGGCTTTTCCAGTAAATCCTGCACAGGGTGAAGTAGACTATGCGACTATTTATACAAAACCTCGTAAAGAAACAATGGACGTGTTGTCTCAGCACGAAGACTGCTTGGATATGTATTTGCACTACTTGCCTACCAAGCTATAAAAAGAGGCTGGGACAAACGTATTTTAGTTGAAGGAAGATCCGAACGATGAATGGAGACTCTTAATAGAGAATTGAATTCGCTCGGATTTTTTATTGATAGCTTCATGTATGTGGCTGCTTCTAGCTGGTGATGGGAGGGCAAGACGAAGACTCCTGCGGGAACAGCGGAAGTGGTGAGACCCCGCAGGAGCGAAAGCAACGAGGAGGCTCACCGGCCGCCCGCGGAAAGCGAAGTCTTGCACGGAAATCAACAGCGGTGTAACAAGCGGTTCAGCTCATCTCTCCAATTTATTCGTCTTTAACTGAAAAATTAGTATCAACCTCTTCACCATTTTAAACGCTTTCCTGCACGGTGGCTGACGGTCTTTTAAACGCAGCAACAAACCACACAATATTCGTGATCAGCAAGCCTAAGCAAGAAATCATTACACCTATGATGGAAGCTAAGTTTCCTGAGAAATCTTCCAGTCCAAATAAAAACAGAGCCGGCATTAGTAATAGAGTACTAGCAGCGATTAAAAGGCCAATGCTGCAAAAAGCAGCCATCACAAATTTTAAGAAACGCATTCCTAGCAGATAAAATGCTAAAGGCAACAGATATAAAAATAGAACCATGCCAAGAGATAACAACAGCCCAGTTGAGCCGAATGTATTAACGTTGGGGCCTGAATCTGCTAGAGGAGAAAGCGAACCAAGAACCAAAATGAAGCAGAAAAATAGGGCGGAAAGCAAAGTGGTGACTATCACACTATTTTTTGCTGTAGAATTACGCACTGTTTTTAACCTCCTTTCCAATAAACAAGTATATGGATTAATTTTACAATATAAAAGTTTGATAATCACCAGTTTTTTACAAAAACGTTCGATAGGCTGGATAATAATGAAGAGAAGCCGGGTTAAGATAATACACGTGTACATATTTTTTGTGTGGACCTGGATAGTGGGTTTCATGCCAGTATTGCGTCAGTATTGTTTGAATAGGGTGCGAATGAGGGGCTTCACCGTAATGTCCGTAGTAGAGGCCGCTGCCTGAATAAGGAGAATACATAAAATCACCTGCCTGCTTAAATGAATGTGTTACACGGTATGTTTTTATACGGATTAACGTTCTTCTAGAGTGTAAAAAGGGCACAAATAGGTCATTGGCTATATGAATGCTCCCTTACAGTAAAAAAGACCTCTAAAAGCAAGAGGTCATAACCTAGGCATCTGTATGTTCTTCACTGAGGTTCCTTTGAAAATCCAAAAAACGAGTTCCTTGAAACGTCAGCATTCCTTCATCACCTTCTGCAAGCTTGCCGTATTCGCTGCCTGAAACAGTAAATTCAGAGCGGTCGGTGCTTTCAAACTGGAAGGTTACATAGTAAGTTGTAGACGTATGAGAGTGGTGATGTTCGTGAGCGTGACTGTTGTGGTGTTGGACGTTTGTCCTTTTGCCCGTAATTTTTGCTTTTACGGATAGACGGGGAGACTGCTCATTTTTGCTCCATGTGCTAATTCCTTTAAAAATAGAAAATAAGAAAATACCAATAACAATAACAAAAAATAGCATAACAAACGCAGGTATTCCGTTAAATAACGCATCGTCTGGAAAAAAAGCGCCTCCGCTTAGGTCAGCATCACCTTCAAAAACAATGTCATTTCCGGACGGGTCATCTTCAAATATCATTTCATCTTCAAACATTCGTATTCCCCCTTACTATAAATACGGTTCCTGAATGGAAAAAGTTTCATCTTTATAGTAGTCTTATGATAGGATAGCTAGTTACTATTCATACATATGAGTGAACAAGGAAAAGGAGAGATACACATGGGGAAATATAAGGTTGTTATGTCTGGAAAAACGTGGCCAAACGCTTACGAAAAGCTAGCGGAGCACTGCGATATTCAAATGTGGGAAGGAGAAGGGAAGATTCCACAAGAAACGCTGCGCGACTGGCTTCGTGATGCGGACGGCTTTTTTAATATCGGTCACATCACAGTAGATGAAGAGCTGTTAGAAGCAGCACCGAACCTGCGCGTTATTTCTCAATCAGGCGTCGGGTATGACAGTGTAGATGTCAAAGCGTGTACCCAAAAAGGCGTGCCATTTAGTAATACGCCAGGTGTGCTAGTAGAAGCAACGGCAGACTTAACGTTTGGTCTATTGCTGTCAGCAGCTCGCCGCATTCATGAAGGCTATGAAAAAGTGAAACAAGGAAACTGGGAAACGGTATTTGGCGTTGATTTATTTGGAAAAACGCTTGGTATTGTTGGAATGGGCGATATCGGAAGCGCCGTTGCCAGACGAGCAAAGGCATCGGGTATGAACATCATTTACCACAACCGAAGCCGCAAGCATGAAGCCGAAAAAGAGCTTGATGCCGTGTACCTTTCGTTTGAAGAGCTTCTTCACACAGCTGACTGTATCGTATGCTTAGTGCCGCTTTCAAATGAAAGCAAAGGCATGTTTGGAGAAGCAGAATTTAAAGCAATGAAAAATAGTGCGTATTTTGTAAACGCAGCGCGCGGAGGATTAGTGGATACGGAAGCACTGTACGAAGCGCTGAAAAATGAAGAAATTGCGTATGCCGCACTGGACGTAACAGACCCAGAGCCGCTTCCGGCAGATCACAAGCTGCTGCAGCTTTCAAACGTGTTAGTAACACCTCATATTGGAAGTGCTACGTACGAGACGCGCAATCGCATGGCGGATTTAGCCGTACAGAACTTGCTGTTAGGCCTTGAGAAAAAGCCTTTAGTGACGTGTGTGAATGAAGAAGTGAACTACAAGTAAGGAGAGATTTTTTGTTAAAAGCATTACAGCTTATTCTTTCAATTATTACTGTTGGACTGGCTCTTTATATCATGCTCACTCACAGCTACCAGTTCCTTTCATTTTTAAATATACTGCTCGGGTTTACCATGCTAGTTTTAGGAGCAATCGAGTGGCAAAAAAGAAAGAAAAGCAGCGCGTGGCTGCTGTTTTTCGTTGCGCTGTTCAGCTGGTTTGTCGGTATTTACCGCATGACCATTTAAAAACGCTTGGCATATGCCAAGCGTTTTTTTAATGTGCTTCCAGCTGTGTTTCGAACACTTTTTCAATAACCGAAGCTACGCCGTTTTCATCGTTCGTTAATGTAACATCATCAGCTAGCGCTTTAATTTCTGCGTGCGCATTTGCCATAGCAATTCCTTTTCCAGCCGTTTGGAGCATCGATACGTCGTTAAAGCTGTCTCCAATGGCAATGGTATCGTGAAGAGAACCGCCAAGCTCTTTTACAACGTATGTTAATGCGTTTCCTTTTGACGCGTCTTTGTGTTCGAGTTCAAAGTTATGATCAGCGGAAGAGACAAGCGTCATGTCGTGCTGCTTGCTAAAGTGATCCCAGCCTTTTTTTCGTTTTTTATCATCAAATGAAAAAGCTAATACGTTATAAAGCTCAGCGTTTGTATTTAAAATATCTTCATACGATGCAACAAAGGCAAATCCCGTTTGGCTGTACTGCTTAGCCGCAGCGTGATGAAGTCTTTCTTCGTCCACATTTTTATTGGCGCTTTTTACTCTGTCAATTTCAATGGCAAGCAGCTCACGGCCTGAGTTTGGTGTATAAATCGCATGCTCTGCAAACACTTCATAATAAAATTCGTTTGCATCCAGCCACTGAAGCGCTTCTTTTACGTGATGTGCATCAATTGGAACAGAATGTCTGAGCTGTCCGTTCGGGTCATGAATAGTCGCTCCGTTTGCGGCAATCACCCAAAGGTTGGAAAGCTCAGCTTTTTTTAAAATTTCCTGCACGTCGAAATAAGCGCGCCCTGTAGCAACCACGACTTCAACTCCGTGCTTTTGCGCTTTTTTAATTGCTTCTGCATTAATTGTACTAATTTCACTGCTGCTATTTAAAAGAGTTCCATCTAAATCTGTAAAAATCATCTTCATAAACTATCTCTCCCTTTGGTTATTATTACTTGTTTTTGCGTGTTTTATCTTGTTTATCCTACAATAAACGAAAAAACACTGATAATCAAGCGTTTTTACATTGTTTTTACAAAAGAAACAAGTATAATAAAGTAAAAAGCAGAAAGAAAACAGGTGAACAAGCAATGTTAAAACAAGAAAGACGCAAACAAATTATGAATTTGCTTGAAAAAGAAGGGCGAATTGTAGCTACGACGCTTAGCCAAACGCTGAATGTTTCAGAAGATACAATCCGCAGAGATCTGCGGGAAATGGACGCGCTTGGTCTGCTGCAGCGCGTACACGGAGGAGCACTGCCTCGTTCAACGTCCGCGGTTGATTACAAAGAGCGAAAACGTGAATTGATGGCTGTTAAGCATTCACTTGCCGTTGCGGCGCTTCCGTTAATTAAAGACGGGCAGGTGCTCTTGATGGACGGAAGTACAACAAATATTCAGCTCGTCAAAGCTTTTCCAAAGAATTTAAACGTTACGGTTATTACAAACAGTCCGTTAATTACCGTTGCACTAGCGGAACATGACTTTGTAGAAGTGGTTTCTCTTGGAGGAACGTTTCGAAAAGAATCGATGGTCACAGTAGGACAAAGCGTGGTTGATACGTTAAAACAAATTCGAGCGGATCTTTGTTTTTTAGGCGTATACGCAATCGATCCTAAAATCGGCATGAGCATTCCTTTGCTTGAAGAAATGCACATTAAAAGCCAAATGATTAAAAGTGCGAGTGAAGTAGCAGCTATTGTAACAGCAAAAAAACTCAATACGTCTTCAACGTACACGTTCAGCTCAGCAAACTCACTAGATTGGCTCATTACAGAAGAACATGTGAACGAAACCGTGTTAAATGCTTACCGCGAAATCGGCATTGAAGTAATAACAAATAAATAGTAGTGTTGGCAAGGAAATATATGGTAATGTAGAGTAAAAAGGAGCTTGAGCGATGAGCGAACAAATAGATGTTACGCAGGAATTAGCGAAGCTTCAGCAAAGAGTCGAACACCTAGAGGAAAGAGTGGAAAAAGCAGAGTCCAGGCAAGGACCTTTATGGTTCTTATGGGAAGCTATATGATCGATTTTAATTGGACTATTTATTGTAGGTCCTATGGCGGCAATTATTTTTGGCTTTTTAGCGGCACTAGCGGGAAAGTGAAAAAGGTTGAGACCTAACTAAATCAATATAATCTCAAGACGAACAAATTGGATAAATGATCTAGTATGTTCGCTTGTTACACCGCTGTTGATTTCCGTTCAAGACTTCGCTTTCCGCGGGCGGCTGGTGAGCCTCCTCGTCGCTTTCGCTCCTGCGGGGTCTCACCTAGTCCGCTTTTCCCGCAGGAGTCTTCGTCTTGCCCTCCAATCACCAGCTAGAAGCTGCTACATATATGAATGTTCACTATAATAATAATAAAAATCCGAACAAGTTTGATTCTCAATCACGAATCAAACTCGTTCGGATTTTCCTTTGACTAAAATACCTTTGTCCTAGCCTCGTTTTATTATTTTTTTTCTGAATGAGAACGAAACTTCGTGCTGACAAAAATGATAATGGCTAATAGAATCACAATTGGCAGCCAAATAATTTCAAATTTATAAGCTGGCTCTGCAAGTGCGGCGATAGCAGCGCCAAAGCAGTAAAATACAAGAGACAACGCGCGAAGAATGGCATCAGTTGTAAACGTTTTGCGGTAGCGAGGGCTGCGCAAACGTGCCGTTACGTCTTCAAAGAAATTAGCAAGCGTCCCCGTTAATACGGTTGTTGAAATTCCGGCTACGCCAAGCTTTCGAGCGGCCGTTGTTTGAAGTCCCATTGCTGAGCTTAATAAGAAAATAAACAAGTAAGTTAAGTGTAAAGAAGGAGAAAACGAAGATAAAAGTACAAAAACAAGTAAAAGTAATCCTTCTAATCCAAGAGCAATCGTTACGGCTTTAGGCCAAAACGTTTTCTCTTTATTTCCAACTATAATTGCGGCGCCTATAACTCCTATACTAAATCCTCCTAGAGCTGTTAGGGAATGAAAAACAGTTGTTTCAAGAGAGTTTCCAATTGCTAACCCAAGCAGCACGATGTTTCCCGTCATATTTGCGGTAAAGATATGCCCAAGACTTAAGTAGCCAATCACATCCACAATACCTGCTGTTACGCAAAGAACGAGCAAAATAATGTTTCGATAAGTAAAATTCGTCACGGTAAGTAATCCTTTCTTTTTATACCAACTAAACAGTTTACCGTGAAGAAAAAAATCTGTCCAGAGAGTTGTCCTACAAATTTTTAAGTGTGTCCCATCCAAAAGCCACTTCAGATAGATGTTTGCCATCAATAATCACTTCAGCACGATCGATTCTTTTTCCGCCAAGCGCTTCGTAAAATTGACAGGCGCCGTTCTCTTCGAAAGCCCATGTGAGCATTGTATGTATATCTTGGTCTACCAGCTCTTGCGCTATTTTATGCAAAAGCGCTTTTCCAATTTCTTTTCGCTGATGCTCTGCGAGTAAATACATGGCATACAGTTCTCCTTTATAGAAAGGATGCTTGCTGGTTCTTTCTTTGCCATAAGAAGCAAAGCCTACGATTTGACCGTTTTCTTCTGCAACAAAAATAGAATTTGATTCCAGCTGCTTTTTCCAGATGGGCTTTCGTTTTTCAGCGTTCAACGAATTTAAGAAAGAATCCGGAACAAGTCCTTTATAAGTTGATTTCCAGCTTTCTACGTGTACATTTGCGATGCCTGCTTCATCCCCAATTCTGCCTTGACGTATCATATGACCACCTCATTTTTTTCTATATTTTAACATAATTTCAAAACGGGCATCCCCGTTTTTTCGTTTTCTTTGTATATATATAGTAGCTATTTTACATAACAAAGGAGATGATATAATGAGTAAATTATTATTAAAAGATCAGCCGTTAATTGTACTGCCGGCGCTGGCAGTCAAAGTAGGAGTGAACGGAGCCCTGTTTCTTCAGCAGCTTCACTACTGGCTTGAAAAAAGCGTAAACGTGCAGGACGGATACACATGGGTATACAACACCAATCAGCAGTGGCTGCAGCAGTTTCCGTTTTGGTCGCTTTCAACGATTCAACGCATCATTTCAAAGCTTGAAAAAGAAGGGTTAATTATAAAAGGAAAGTACAACCGCTCTAAATTTAACAACACCGTTTGGTACCGGATTGATTATAAGAAACTAGAAGAGCTTATGCCAAGCGATGAGTTTGAAGAGCTCGAAGATGTCAATTTGACAGAAGGGGAGAGTCAAATTGAAGCAGCGGAGCCGGTCACAGTAAAGGCTTCATTAACAGAGACTACAGCAGAAAATACAAATCAAATAAAAAGAGAAGAAGAGGCGCATGACGCTTATGTACAAACGTTAGAAGCCGCTTTTATTGCTAGAAGAAACCTAGGGGTGTATCCTTCAGCTAGTGATTTGAAGCATATGTATGAAGTCGCCAAAAGCGAAATACCTATAGAAGAGGCGCTAGCTGGACTGCATGAAGCATTTGATCACTACGTGCCTAAATACAGCGGCGATACCATTCGAGCATTTGCCTACATTAAACAGCATCTTTTTCATAAGCATTATGTAACATCACAGCGCACGCTAGCGAGTCAGCAGACTGAAAAACCGCTTTCCTACGCTACTAAAAAGCGCGTTGTTCGCAAGGAATTGACGCCGGATTGGCTAAAAGAAAATGAAGAGACAGACCCTTCAGCTCCTGCTTTTAGAAATGATGCTCACTTTGAAGAAGAAAAGAAAAAGCTTGCTGAAAGTCTTCGTGAGCTGGAGCAGGAATTAAAAAATAATTGAAAATACCCCTGGACTTTTATAAGATAAAAGATAGTAAACCTTTTGAATACGAAAGGTTTACTAGGTAAAAGAAAAGCGGCTCTTAAAGAAGGTGCGCCATAAACGTGATAAAATTTTTGTTTTTGCTGTTTATGCCTACAATCTTTGTTTTTTTCGGTTTGTGGCTTATCCAAAATGTGTTGGTAACATTTGTGTGCTTTTACGGCTGGATGTTTATGATTTTATATGCAAATAATAAAATTAACTTGAAGGTAGCGCTTACAAAAAAATCTCTGTATGTGGGAACTCTGAGTGGAGTTCTATGTGCCGCTGTGATAATTGGAAGCAGCCTGCTTTTTTCTGGTAAAATCTTTCATGTAGAAGATATGCAAGCGGTTTTGCAAATATGGGGATTTAGCGGATGGAAAGTGATCATTTTAGCCGTCATTTTGATTTTTATTAATCCTTATTTGGAAGAAATGTATTGGCGCGTATATATACAGAATAAAGTGAAGAAGCATCTGCCCTTACCCGCTTCAATCATTGTTACATCAAGCTTTTATACGCTTTATCACCTGTTTATTATTCTGCCTGTTTTTTCGTTTCCTTTTAATTGGATCTCGGCTGCAGGCGTTTTTTTAGCAGGTATAACGTGGGCGTGTATAAGGGAGCGATATGGGGCCGAAGCGGCAATTATTAGTCATGCGTTAGCGGACGCGGCGATTATGATTGTATACGGATTATATGTAAGATAGTGGTATTATGTCAAAAAAACATGAATCGCTATTCATTTATAACTTGTTTTCATGGTATAATAACAATAATAGTAAAATTTTATCAACACATTTGAATTGAAATAATGTATACTTGTAATACAAAGATTGAAGCGTTTACATAAATCGGAATACACACAGTTATACTGGAGCCGATGAACACTATAAAAAAAGAGAGAGATAATTACTTGGAGGAGGAATAGAAGTATGTTTGTACCTATTGAGCGTAAAAAAGTATCTAGTCAAGTGCTTGATCAATTAAAAAAGATGATTAAAGAGAAAACGTTCCCACCAGAGTCTCGTTTACCGTCGGAACATGAACTGTCAAAAATGTTTGGAGTGAGCCGCGCACCAATTCGTGAAGCGCTAAGCGTTCTTTCTGCCAGCGGATTAATTGAATCAAGACAAGGCGGAGGAAGCTACGTAAAGCGTGTAAACTTAGTGGGTATGCTTGATCCAATGACATTTGAAATGGTTGAAGCAGATCAGGTTCTTGAATTAATTGAAATGCGTATTATCATTGAGTCGCAGGCAGCAAGCTTAGCCGCGCTGCGCCGTACAGATGAAGAACTGATTGAAATTAAAGAATCGTTAGAAGCATTTAAAAAGACGGTTCACAACAGTGAAGAAATTGGACATGAAGCGGACTATCGCTTTCACCATGATATCGTGAAAGCAGCTCATAATTCATTCCTTCTTCATGCCGTAGAAGATTTAGGCCATTTGTATCGAAAAGCGCTTGCTTATTCGTTAAATAAAAGCCAAAAAGAAAATCGCAAGCAAACCGATGCCGACCATGAGCGTATTTTTGAAGCGATTAAAAATGGAGACCCAGAAGAAGCAGCAGAAGCGGTTCGTGATCACTTGGAGCACGTTCGCCAAAAAGTAATGGTATCTCAATAATAAAAAACGATAGCCCTTGTGGCTATCGTTTTTTATTATTTCGTTATGTAAAGAAATAAAACATGTTAAAAACGAAAATTTACGCTTAAGCCGGTGCGAATGTGCCGGCTTTTTTGTGTGTGAATAGAGAAAACAATTAATTATACTCTTTAACAATCAGAAAATACAGTATTGTTAATAAATTTATGGCGTGGTATTTTATTAACAAATGTTATATTTATTTACATTTTAATGTAAGTAAATATAACATTAAGAGGAAGAGGAGGGATAAGATGCTTTCATCAAGCGTGGGTTATTTGATTTTACTGATTTTTGGAGGAGGCTTTACAGTCGTCACAATCATAATGCAGCGCCGTCAAGGAAAGGAAATGACGGCTGAGCAGTTTAGTACAGCCGGAAGAAATGTAGGCGTTGGGCTGGCGAGTGCATCCATTATTGCTGCATGGACATGGGCCGCTACGTTAATGATGTCTTCTTCCACAGGTTATCAGTACGGAATTAGCGGACCGTATTGGTACGCAGCGGGAGCAAGCATTCAAATTTTGCTGTTTGCCATTGTCGCGATTAACCTGAAGAAAAAAGCACCGAACGCTCATACGTTTTTAGAATTTATTGCACAGCGCTTCGACGTGAAAAATCATCGTTTAATGCTTGGTTTTGCGCTTATGACAAATATTATTGTGACCGCCATGGTTATTTTAGGAGGAGCCATTGCTTTAAACTCTCTTACCGGGATGAATATTTTTGTTGCCGCTTTTTTAATTCCTCTTACGTTTACAATCTACACCATGATTGGCGGTTTAAAAGCCTCATTTGTTGCTGATTATTTTAACACCGTTTTTATTTTCGTTATTTTATTTATTTTTGCTGCTGCCGTCTATTATAAGTTCGGCGTAACAAGCGTGTACGAAGGATTGAAAAATCTGCCTCAGTCACAGCATATGCTTACGATGGCATCGGTGCCGGGGCTTTTGTTTGGAATGATTAATATTATCGGGAACTTTGGTACGGTCTTTGTGGATCAAGCTTACTGGCAGCGTGCCATTGCAAGTAAAAACAGCGCTGCTTCAAAAGCGTATATTTACGGCGGAATTGCTTGGTTTTCGATTCCATTTGCGGTTGCCACTTTCCTCGGCGTAAGCGCGGCTGGTCTTGGAATTGCCGTTGATTCACCAGATTCTATTGCACCGGTTATGGCGTCACACGTGCTTGGAAATCTAGGTTCTATTTTGTTTTTAACGATGCTGTTTATGGCAGTAATGTCGACAGGAGCAGCTGAATTAACGGCGATTACCAATATTATCGTAACGGACATTTACCTGCGTTCTATCAACCCGAAAGCAAGCAGTAAAAAAATCTTAAGCACGTCGCGAAAAGTGACGCTTGGCTTCGGGCTGGCGATGGGCGTGTTTTCCATTTTACTGTTTTATTTAGGAGTTAGCCTTGGGTTTGTTTATATGGCCATGGGTATTTTCGTCAGCGGAGCCGTTATTCCCGTTACGCTTGGACTGATGTGGAAAAAAGCGACGAACACAGGTGCATTCTATGGTGCGCTGTTAGGAATGATCGGAGGCGTTGTCGCATGGAACACATCTGCTTACTTGATTAACGGTCACATTAACGTAGAAGCCCTTGGCGGACTGTATCCAATGCTTATTGGAAATTCTACCGTTTTTATCATCAGCGGGGTTATATCAATTGGACACGGCTTACTTGCTAAAAAAGAATTTGACTTTGATGAACTAAAAGATAAATTTAAAAGCTTTGATGAACACGGAGACGAACCATTAAGAGAGGAAGTGGCGTATGGATCCACAACAACAGTTAAATAAAGACGCAAAGCTATGTACGCGCTGGGCGCTGGGACTTACATTCTTGTTTGTCCTCTTGTTTCCAGGCGTGATGTTTTTAACGGGCTATCAATACACGCTTTCCTTTTTTAAAGGCTGGACGTATCTTGCGTTTGGCTGGCTGATTATCGCAGGGATTTGCATTATTGTGGGGCCTGTGGTGGAGTTTGTGAGAGAGAAGAAGGATAGAGATATAGTTTAATTTGTCAAAACGATATGAATTTCAAATGTGTTAGTTATAAAAAAAATCACAAATCATATTCTAGTGAATATGGTTTGTGATTTTTTTGTAAAGATATTTAAATTTATGTTAATTTTTGGTAAACCGGACTTAATTCCATAAAATTACATTATGGTTTTAAATACATTTTCCTATTTTATTTGATTGTCTTTTGACATAAATGAAAGGAGGTTAAGTGATTGCACATCGTCTCTTTAGAAAAAGCATGTTATGCAGAACTTCGAGCAGTAGGTTCAAAAGCTTACAATCTCTCAAAAATGATTCAGCACGTTTCTCATATTCCTACAGGATTTGTTTTAACATCTCACGCATTACATTCCTTTTTAACGTTTAACCATATAGAAATAAAAGCAGAAGATAGCAGCGTCATAGAAAAGAAGATTCAAAGCGGCACGTTTCCTTTAGCTTTGCAAAAAGAAATTGTTTCTTCGTATGCCAATATTCAGGATGCTGGTGTAAAAGCCGTAGCCGTAAGGTCTTCTTCCGCACTTGAAGATTTGGAGAATGCGTCTTTTGCCGGACAGTATGAAACGATATTAAACGTAAGAAACAGCGAAGAACTTTTGACAAGTATAAAAAGATGCTGGGCTTCTTATTTTTCATCCGTGGTTCAAGCGTACGCCGAAGATAAAGAAATTTCGCTTTCTAATCCCCAGATGGGTGTCCTTGTACAAGGAATGGTTGAAGCTGATGTATCCGGTGTGATTTTTAGCGTAAACCCTATTACAGAAAGTGAAGATGAAGTGGTGATTAACGTGGCGTACGGCTTAGGAGAGGGAATCGTATCAGGTGGTGTTACGCCGGATTTATTTATTATTCATAAACAGACAAAAAATATAATGAAAGAACTAGGATTAAAAGAGTATAAGCTAGTGTCAGGTTTTGCAGGAATAACAAAAGCTGTGACAACGGATAAAGAAAAAAATGAATTTTCCATATCAGATGAAACAGCACTACAGCTGCTTCGTTTAACGAATCAAGTAGAGCAGTATTGTCAGTACGCTGTAGACATTGAATTTGCCATAAAAAATGAACATATTTATTTGCTCCAAGTAAGACCTGTTACTACATAACGAAAAGGAAAGGGGAAATCAAATGAACGTATTATCTGCATTTCAAAACGACTTATTTTTAAGTGAGGAAGAAAAACAAACGGGATTTTGGGTGCAAGACAACCTACATATCGCACATGCACTAAGTCCTTTATACGCTTCCTTTCAGCTTCCGGCAATGACTTACGGGACAAAGCAGGGTTTTGAAACGTTAAAACTGCCTATCTATCAATTTGTAGTGAAATTAGCTGATGGAAAAATGTATCAGCAAAATATCCCGTTTCCCGGTGACGTAAATGATCGCTTAAAGGAGCACCAGGAAGCAGTGAAGCCGCTGTTACCTCGACTTAAACCTAGATTATACGAGTACGTTGATGAGGTGTTTTTACCTTTTTATACGGAAGTCAAAAGAAATGCAGAACGTCCTTTATCTTTAAAAGAAGCAGAAAAAAAAGTAAAAGAGCTGCATGCTTTTTATAAAAAAGCTTGGCAGCTTCACTTTGAAATCGTCATGCCGAGAAGTGATTTAGGAATGGTTTTAGAAGAGCTATACGGAAACTTGACCGGAGACGCGAATACCGCTTACGTATATGATCTGCTGGAAGGCGTGATGAACAAGTCACTTGAAACGGATCAAGCACTGTGGGAACTAACTGACACGGTAAAGCGTTCTGGCGCTTTAAAACAAGCTTTTACGGAACAAAAGTCAGAAGACATAGAAGCAAATCTATTAGGCATAGCTGAAGGCAGAGAATTTTTAAAGAGTCTGCAAAGCTTTTTGAATGAGTATGGCTATCGTTCTGCAAATTCGCACGAGTTTATTGATGAGACGTGGGTAGAGGATCCTTTACATGCGCTATCGATTATTGCTGGCTATGTGCGTAAAGATTACGATTTCAAGAAAAATTATGAAGACGTCGTAAAAAAGAGAGAAGAAAGCTATCGTGATGTACTCGCAAAAATGCCGGAGTGCGAAGAAAAAGAGCAGTTTAAGCTGTTTTATGGATGGGCTTTGGAGGCATGGGGGTTGGATGAAGATCATCATTTTTATATCGATGCGATGCTGCCTGCTACAGCAAGACTGTTTTTGCTGAATGTAGGAACTCTTTTAGCTGACCACCAAGTGATTCATCAGCCTCAAGATATTTTTCATTTTTATTACGATGAATTGCTGGAAGTATTAAAAAAACCCGTCGCATCTCATGAACTTATTGACAATAGAAAGCAGGAGTTTGAAGAAAATCGTCATAAAAAAACGCCGCCTGCTTATGGAACGCCTCCTGAAACAGGAGAAGATCCTTTGTTGGAGCGGGTATTCGGAAAAATGGGGCCTCCAGAAGTAGATGAAACTCAAAAAATCTTTAAAGGAAGTGCCGCTTCAAGAGGTGTTTATACGGGAGTAGTGAAAATTATTTCAGAGCCAAGTCAATTTTCTAAGCTTGAACAAGGAGATATTCTTGTGTGTGAAACAACAGCACCCGCTTGGACCACGTTATTTTCGCTTGCTGGCGCAATTGTAACCAATGCAGGAGGAATTTTGTCTCATGCAGGAACAGTGGCTCGTGAATATAAACTTCCAGCGGTTCTTGGCACAAAAGTAGCCGTGGATCTACTAAAAGACGGAGATGTTATTACCGTAGACGGAACTAACGGAGTGGTGACGATTGAACAGCAGTAAGCCGTCTTTGATTATCTTTTCTATTTTAACGGGAACTTTTTTAATTCCCGTTAATTCTACTATGATTGCGGTAGGATTACCGTCTATTGCCAAAGCGCTTCATCTTTCCATCGTACATGTATCAGTAGTGGTAACGATCTATTTAATTGTGATGGCAGTTGCTCAGCCCATTGCGGGGAAACTTGGGGATTTATATGGAAATAAAACGATGTTTGTAGCTGGAATGAGTATTTTTCTAGTGGGATCTGCCGCCTGTGTGTTTTCATATAACTTACTTTCGCTCACGGTCTTTCGAACGCTGCAAGCATTGGGGGGTGCATTAGCTACGCCTAACGCAACAGCCATTATGAGACACAGTTTGCCAAAAGAAAAGCTTGGAAGAACGCTTGGGTTATTTGGATTATCAATGGGGCTAGGGGCAGCTGTCGGGCCTGTATTAGGTGCGTTTTTAATTAAGTATCTTGGGTGGACGTCGATTTTTTGGTTTAACGTTCCTTTTGCTGTTCTATCGTTAATTTGTTCATTTATATACGTGCCGTCTACCGTAAAACAAAAAGCAAAAATGCTGGATATAGGGGGCGCTTTTTTACTTGGAGTAAGCATGACGAGCTTTACGCTAATGCTGACGCACCGTGATTTGTTTAATGCTTGGACTATTTTTATATGCATAGCGTCTATCGTTCTTTTCATTATGCAAGAACGCAAAGTCAAAGAGCCGCTGATTGATTTTAAGCTTTTTAAGGTTCGTCCTTTTTTTTCTTCAAATCTTTCCATTCTATGCAGTAATTTTATGATGTATAGTACCATTTTGTTTGTTCCGCTTTTGCTAGAGAAGCAGTATGATATTCGTTTAATTGGTTTGCTTCTTTTCTTTTTTTCATTAGCCATGTCTATTTCTTCTTGGGTGGGAGGACTGTTAGCAGAAAAGGTAGGGAAAGAACATCCGATACGATTATCGTTTCTTATTTCACTGCTTGCGGCGATGCTTTATTTCCACTTAGCGAATGCATCCATTTCTTATACCATTGTATCTTTATTAGTAGGAGGAGTGGGAGCGGGAATCGGTGTTTCATCTATGCAGGCTATGAATATTCAATCTGTCAAAAAAGAGCAATCAGGCACTGCATCAGGCATTTATTCCACTTTTCGGTATATTGGAGGAATGTTAGCGTCAGCTGCGGTGAGCTTGTTAGTAGGTACTACTGGTCTATTGGTGGTTCTATGTATAGCTGGAATAGCAGGATTCCTTGTGTCGTTAGTTGGAAAGGAAAAAGAAAAGCAAGTTACCTTGTCCAAAGACGTTTTTTAATAAAAAAAGAATAGCCACCGGAGAAGCAGACACTCATTTTATTGCACGTGCTGAAAATGAGTGTCTGCTGGTCCAAAGGCTATTCTATTTTTAAGTGATCGCTCTTTTTTCAATTTTACACACCCACCGGTAATACTGCACCACCATCAAAAACAACAGTGGATTTAGAAGAAGCGAATACCACCACGTCCACCATCCGTAGTGAAAATAACCCCAAGGAGCAGGGAGAAGGGCCACTACTTCATAAAGTAAAACAGCAACCGACCAAAGTAAAATATAGGCGGCCTTTTTTGTGAGCTTTCCGGCAAAAGGATAGTAGGTAAGAAAAAGCATGTTTACAGGCGGAATGAGAACAGTATAGGCGAAAATACCTTGCCAGTCTGTCTCTGGTGTAAAATACCAGTAGCCGTGAAATTTGAAATTAATGAAGACGTCAAAGATATGCTGAGCAGCAATGGTGAACATCCAAATGTGTACAATTTGATTTGCTGTGAAGCGCTTGTTTGTTTTAAAAGCAAGAATATTAAATATTAAAATAGAAAGAATTAATCCAATCATATTGGTTCTCCTTTTGGCTTCTTGACTATATTGTATAATTTTAGGAGGTTAAATCCAATAGAGAAATGGACATACTACGAATTTTCTGCGGTATTTTTCACAGGGACGGACTGTATTTTTTTCTATTTCTTAAAAATGCGATCACAAGTAAAAAAGCAGGAATGACAATTTGAAACGGAAGATGTAAGGTGAACGGAATGATTTTTAATCCTTCATATATATGTTCGAAATAGTTTTGAGCAAGAGACAATGAATAAAATAAAATGACCAAGCCGATTGGAAATACAAGCGGTGACGGGTTTTAAATTTTAAACACGTGAGAAAGGCCCAGCACAGTGGCGTAGAAAAACAGACCAATTTTAAAGAAGCCGCCAGTGATTAAAGCCAGCATAAAAAGTGGCGTATGGGGCTAGACGAGGGTGAGAAGCATTGCTCCGAGATCACGCAGCACTAGCTGCCACAGCTATCATGTTAGCGATTTGGAAATGGAGTGAAATTGCTTATTTATTTTATATCGCGGTGTTTTCATATGGATTAGCGATTTACGGATACTTAGCACGTAAGCAAAAATGGAAAAGCTGGCTTCAGCATCATATTCGCGGTATGCTGGGATCTTATATCGGAGCGGTTACCGTGCTGCTTGTGAATATTGGAGACAGTATTCCGCTGTTAAATATGCTTCCTTCTCTTTTTTATTGGTTTTTGCCTACGATTATTGGCAGTCCGCTTATTTACATAGTCGGAAGACGCTATAGAAAAAATGCTTCTGTTTCTAAAAAAATATCATACTAACCAAAAAAGCCTTTTACCGCAAAAAGGCTTTTTTCTATGGCGAACATTTGTGCTATGATAGAGAAGCAAGGAGGATGCAGCATGAAAGAAAATCATCAGTTTACCATACATACGAACAAAGAAAAGCTTGATATAGATGTCATCTACTCGTACCTTCATCATGAATCGTACTGGGCAAAAGGAATTCCGCTTCACCTTGTTCAAACGTCTATTGAATACTCCGTTTGTTTTGGCGTGTATGATGAGTGTGATAAACAAGTAGGGTTTGGACGGATTATTTCCGATTTTGCGACGTTTGCTTATTTGGCGGATGTGTTTATTCTTCCACACGCGCGAGGCAACGGCCTTGGAAAAGCATTGGTACAGGAAATGATTCGCTATCAGCTGATTCAACACGTACGAAAAATTTTATTGGCAACAAAAGATGCTCACGGCTTGTACAGTCAGTACGGATTTAAAGAAGTTAAAAATAAGCAGCTGTTTATGCAAATTTTTAAAAAAGGCATGTACGAGCGGGCGCTTTATTCGGAAGAAAATAAAATACTACCTGGAAAAGAGGGATAGGTATGGCTGAAGAGTTACGTAAAAGCGTATTTAATGAAGAGTTGATTATGCACTTGAGCGACGCCTTTTCACGTGAAATGAGCTCCTTTGATAAAAAAACATTTCATGAGCTGGTTTTTCAACAGGACTGGGAAGACTTAGCGCTGAAAGAGCGCATGAGAAGAATTACACTTTCCATGCATGAAGTGCTGCCGGCGGATTATGAAAATGCGCTCTCTATTCTATACGAAGTGGCTCCAACGGTAGGAGGACTACAAGGCACGATTTTTCCAGATTATGTTGAACTCTACGGATTGAACGCTTGGGAAGCTTCAATCAAAGCACTTGCTTTTTTTACGCCGTTTTCCACATCAGAATTTGCGGTGCGTCCGTTTTTAATTCAAGATACAAATCGAATGCTTGAACAAATGATTGAGTGGGCGGGAGATGAAAATCATCATATTCGCAGATTAGCAAGCGAAGGGAGTCGTCCTAGACTTCCATGGGGACAATCAGTACCTGCGTTAAAGCAGGAGCCGAAGCAAACGCTGCCGATTTTAGAACAGTTAAAATTCGATGAATCGCTATATGTTCGTAAAAGTGTAGCCAATCATTTAAATGATATTTCTTACATAGAGAAAGATTGGATGCTCGATGTGATGAAAAGCTGGTACGGAAAAGACGCTAAAACCGACTGGATCGTCAAACATGCGTGCCGTTCACTGTTGAAAAAAGGAGATCCTGAAGCCCTTTCTCTTTTTGGCTATGGAGATGATCCAGGCGTAATTGTCACTGGTCTTAGCTTACATCCACATACCATTACAATCGGTGATAGTATTGACTTTTCATTTGAACTATCGGTCGAAAAAATCATGCCCCTTCGCATAGAGTACGGAATTCATTACGTAAAAGCAAAAGGAAACCGCACTCAAAAAGTGTTTATGTTAAAAAACGTTCAAGCAAAAGCAGGCCAAACGCTGACAGTCACAAAAAAGCATGCATTTAAAGATTTAAGTACACGAAAACATTACAGCGGTACGCATACGCTTTCTGTTATTGTAAACGGAGTGGTAAAAGCAGAAGCGGATTTTGTGATCGAGTAACTCTTTCCTGATGGAGAGAGTTTTTTTTATGTTTTTATAGAGCTGATGAGGAAACGTAAGTCAATAGGTTACTGTCCCTTTACTTATTTACAAAATCGACTGATAAACATCCATTTAAATTCCTTTTATGGTATATTAATCCTTAAGGGGTGATGAAGTGAAGAAATTTATGGTGGGCACATTGAGTGCTTTTTTTGCAATGTCATTGGTAGCGTGCTCAAACTTTGCTAGCAAAGAAGAGAGCGGATATAGGATTCAAAAAGTGAAAGTCAAGATAACGGATGCTGCTGATTTAATTGGAAAAGTGGGAATACAAGACAGCAAAGGAAAAATGGTCGACGTAAAACCAAAAGCGCTTTATTACGAGTTTAAAATGAAGCAGCAAGGTCAGCGTAAATTCTATCAAAATGATAAAGACGAAATAGAAGCTGAAATTATACCGAATGAAGATTTAAAGAAAGCATCTATCAATACAGTAGGCGTTAATGTATTTGATGAGGGGCATGGTCAGTTCGGTACAGGTATGGGAATTGAAGACTTTAACTATATGAAAAAAGGCAAAGTCGATGTGCACTACGATCTGGGCGCGACTGTTAAAAACAAAGAAATGCCTCTGGCTCCGTCCGATCAGAAATTAAAAAAACTCCAACAGGCTGCGAGGCATGGAAAGCTCGTCATTACAAGAAATAACAAAGAAATTGGTCGATATGATTTAGAGACGTTAGAATCTGTAAAGAAATGACCAACAGCTGCATGGAGTATGCGCAGTTAAATTACGGACAGTGCGGGCTCAATGAAGGCCTAAAGTTTATAGCAGTTCATACATAAAAAAGAGGCTAGGATAAACGTATGTTAGCTGAAATAAAAAATGAACCATTGATTAACATGTTTGATGAGTGGTTTGTTTTTTTTATGGTGAATATAGTTTCGTGTGTTTCGTTCCTTCTAGTAGTTGATTGGAGCGCAAGCGACTAGGAGGCTCAGCGGCCACCCGCGGAAAGAGAAGCCTTGCACGGAAATCAACAGCGGTCGAACAAGAAGTCAGAATTGTTAATCCTGATTATTTGTCTTCAGGTTGAATTGATTTTGTTATGTCTCAATTCTTTTTTATATAATGCATTCATTTGATACATAAAAAATAGTCAAAAAGGTTCAGCTCCCTTATCTTGAAGTTATTTCCTTAAACGGTATAATTATTTATGTAACATTTTAAATATTTTTAAAATTTAAAATGTCTAATCAAGAGGATGGGGAGGAGTAAATGAATGAAAAAAACTGTAAAACGAACGGCCGTGCCGGCTCTTTTGTCGATTGGATTATTGCTGTCGCCGCTTGCGGTACAAGCTGACATGCCTTATTACGGAAAAGACTATAGTCAGCCGGAAAAAATTAAGGCGCTTTATCCGGAAATAAAGGTGAATGAAGCAACGCCGGCATTTACAAAAGGACAAGACGCATTTACGACGCAAGAAGAGATGATGAGCTATGTCCAAAATCTTGCTCATAAAAGTCCGTATGTAAAGCTGAAGATTATCGGAAAGTCACAGCAAGGGCGTGACATTCCGGCTCTGTATTTTTCAAAGGAAAAGAAATTTGCGGATGGAAAAACATCCAAAAAGCCAACGATTTGGCTTCAAAGTCAAATTCATGGTAATGAACCGGCAAGCGGTGAATCTGTACTAGCTGTTGCAACGCGTTTGACAGAAGACTTTGGAAAAGATGTGCTAAATAAAGTGAACATTGTCATTGTACCGCGCATTAATCCAGACGGATCTTATGCATTCAAGCGTCAGCTAGCGAATAATTTAGATGGAAACCGCGACTACATAAAGCTTGAAAGCCCGGAAGTGCAGAGCGTACGAGCTGAATTTAACCGTTTTTCACCGGAAGTCGTCATTGATGCTCATGAATATACGCCTTACAGCAGCGGATTTAAAAATATCGGTAAAGAAGGCGTGTGGAAGTATCACGATATTTTACTGCAGTCCGGTCGAAACTTAAATATTCCGCAGCGCATTCGCGACGTGTCTGATGAGCTGTTTGTGAACAGTACGCTTACAGCCATTGAAAAGCAAGGATATTCAGGAGAAGTATACTATACGTCTCAAGTGAATAAACAAGGGCAGCTTGAAGTGGAAGAAGGCTCAGTTGAACCGCGAATTGGCCGAAACTCACTAGGCTTGTATCCTTCGTTTTCGTTTTTAGTTGAAAGCAGAGGGATCGGTATTGGACGAGAAGATTTTCCGCGGCGAGTGAGTGCACAAATTGCTACGCAAGAAAAGCTGATTACCCAAACA
Organism: Priestia sp. SIMBA_032; assembly: GCF_046535215.1. Taxonomy (NCBI): domain Bacteria; kingdom Bacillati; phylum Bacillota; class Bacilli; order Caryophanales; family Bacillaceae; genus Priestia; species Priestia sp. SIMBA_032. The sequence goes on from NZ_JAWRXD010000014.1 coordinate 93,014, forward strand.
GCTGATCACGCCAAACAAATTAAGGCGCTGATTGCAAAAGAAAAAGCGGAACTTGTTAAAAAAGGAAAAAATGCAAATGATCATGACCCAATCGTTGTAAACAGTGAAAATAAAAAAATACCAAACTCCACGTTAGAAATGGTCGATGTGGAAAGTGCGTCTGTTAAAGAAGTTCCCGTGATGTACTACAGTGCAAAAGAAGCAACGCCGGCGCTTGTCCGCGAACGTCCGACTGCTTATCTTTTAAAACCAGGACACGAAGATGTAGCAGCCAAACTGCAGGGACAAGGCGTAAATGGCTTCAAATTAACGAAAGAAACGGTTCTTTCAGTAGAAGCGTATAACGTCAGCAGCCGCATTGAAAATGAAGCCTACGAAAACAAACCAAATGTAGACGTGCAAACAATCGTCAAGCCCAAAACAGTAACGTTTCCAAAAGGAAGCTACGTCTTTTTAACCTCTCAGCCGCAAAACAATTTATTGTCTCTATCGCTTGAACCGGAATCGGTGGACAGTTTCACGACGTTTGGGTATTTGCCTTCAGAAGTAGGACAAGAGCTTGATGTTTACCGGTTTACGCGTTCCATTGAAAAATCGCCTTTGCAAAAAGAATTCCGTAAATAATGAAAAAGCGTGGAGCCTGGCTTCACGCTTTTTATATTGAGATTTTTAAGAAGAAACCCACTCTCCGCCGTTTACATGCAGCGTTTGCCCCGTGACAAACCGTGAGTCGTCGCTTGCGAGATACACGTAGGTTGGAGCAAGTTCAAACGGCTGCCCTTGGCGCTCCATCGGATTGTCCACTTGCGTTACTTGATCAGCTGAAAAGCTTGCTGGAATGAGCGGCGTCCAAATGCGCCCCGGCGCTACGGCGTTTACGCGAATGCCGTCTTTAATCAGGCTATTGGAAAGTGCACGAGTGAAACCGACAATGGCTCCTTTAGTTGCCGTATAGTCAATTAACTGTTCATAGCCTTTATACGTCACAATTGAAGCAGTATTAATAATCGAGCTGCCGGCTTTTAAATGAGGCAGAGCGGCACGCGTCGTGTAAAAGTGCGAGTAGATATTCACTTTAAATGTATGATCAAACTGCTCATCGGTGATGTCTAAAAGACTCATCTGCTGAAACTGAACGCCTACGTTATTGCACAAAATATCAAGCTGACCGAACGTTTCTACCGTTTTTTCGACGATGTCTTTACAGTGCTGTTTGTCCCGCACGTCGCCGGGAAGCAGCACACATTTTTGACTCAGTTCTTCAATCCTTGCTTTCGTTCGATTTGCATCTTCATGTTCATCTAAATAAGCAATCGCAACGTTTGCTCCTTCTTTAGCGAAGGCAATGGCAGCGGCTGCTCCGATTCCGCTGTCACCGCCTGTAATGAGAGCAATTTTTCCTTTTAGCTTGCCGCTTCCTTTGTAATGCGGATTTTCGATAATGGGACGCGGAACCATCAAACTTTCTAACCCGGGCTGGCGAAGCTGCCGCTGTTCAGGAACCGTAATCGGAACGTCTTCATAGCGCGTAATTTTTCCGTAATTCGGCTGCATCGGATACCCTTGCTTGTCCTGATAAAATTCATTGTTTGGACACATAAAACAACCTCCTAAAAAGCATCACTCTTTCACTCTATGACATAGATCAATCTCTCATGCATACGTATAAAGAGTGTAGAATGCGAGAAAGAAGGTGAGTTCATGAGATATTACTACAGTGAAGAAGTGAAGCTATTGCTAATGGACGGGTCAAATCAGACGGTGGAAGTAATCTATAACTCGGACCCTCAGCCTCTTATGATGCCGCTTTTAGGACCTCGTCCGCCTTTTTATGTAAACCCTCGCTATGAGAAGTATCTGCCTGTTTTATAGCATAAAGAGCCCTTCTGCACGAAGGGCTTTTACCTTGACATTCTCTTTTATTTTCCGCGTGATTGCTCACGTGATTCCTGGCGGTTTTTTCTTCTTCTAGATAGGAAATAAATAAAAAAGCCGATTAATACAAGAAACGTGATAAGCAAAATACTAGTAGGAAAGTAAAGAGAGCCTATCTGAATTCCCAAATAATTTAACATCGTTATAACTTCCTTTCTTGATAGACAATGGTTTATTTTACTAAATACCCTTATAAGCTGATAAAAAACGTTTCCGCTGTTTTAGTAGGGAATTGATTGACTCTGTGCGCCAATAACCACGATATGTCCTTGTTTCATTTCTTCTTTATACCGGTTTGCTTCTTGATTGGATAAGCCCAGCGAAGCCATCTTTGAAAGAAGCTCATCTTCTCTTGAAAGAAGTTTATTTACCGCCGTTTCAAAAATACCTTGCTCTGCCATTCTGTATTTTTTTGTATGTGTTGCGTCCGTTAAATTATGAGCCCATTCTTTATCGTAGGCCAGCAGGTAAATATCTTTGCTTGTAAATCCTTTTTTTAAAAAAGAATGGATGATGCAGGTTGCCTCCTCTTGGTTTTCTGCTATTTCAATGTGTTTCATATACCAACCAAACCTCCTAATAAAAGATATTTCTGAAATACATCTTCTACTCATTCTGTAGCCTTTGTTTCCAACTTTAAACTTGTTTTCTATGAATTTTCTAAGATAGTAAAAGAGAATAGAAATATCATAAATTTTTTAAAAAAGATGTTTGAACTTCAAAACAGAAGGCTAAACGTAGACTATACTAAAAAGTTCCATCAAAAATAGGAGGAGATTAAAATGAATTTACAAGATCAACAAACACAAGGTCAGCCTCAGCAAACGCAAGACCGCCAGCCGGGTATCGAAAGCGAGATGAATCCTCTCCCTATTTATGAGGATGACAATTACATTGGTACAGGAAAATTAAAAGGAAAAGTAGCGCTAGTTACCGGAGGAGACAGCGGAATTGGACGAGCTGTATCCATTGCTTATGCGAAAGAAGGAGCGGACGTAGCCATCGTTTACTTAAACGAACATAGCGACGCCGAGGAAACAAAAGCCCGCATTGAAGAAGAAGGTGTAAGGTGCCTGCTGATTGCAGGAGACGTAGGAGACGAATCATTCTGTAACGAAGCGGTAGAAAAAACAGTAAGTGAGCTTGGAAAGCTTGATATTCTTGTGAACAATGCAGGAGAGCAGCATCCAAAAGAAAGCATTAAAGAAATTACAAGTGAACAGCTTGAACGAACGTTCAAAACGAACTTTTATTCATACTTTTATTTTACGAAAAAAGCGCTTGATTATTTAGGAAAAGGCAGTGCAATCATTAATACAACGTCAATTAATCCTTACCGCGGAAATCCTCAGCTGATCGATTATACGGCGACAAAAGGTGCAATCAACGGCTTTACGCGCAGTATGGCGCAAGCGCTTGTCAAAGATGGCATTCGCGTGAACGCCGTAGCACCGGGACCAATCTGGACACCGCTTATCCCGTCTACTTTCTCAGGTGATAAAGTAGGAGAATTCGGTACAGATACGCCGATGGGCAGACCTGGGCATCCTGTGGAGCACGTAGGCTGCTATGTGCTGCTAGCTTCAAATGATTCATCTTATATGACGGGTCAAACGCTTCATGTCAACGGCGGAGATTTCATGAACACATAATTGCTTCACCTATATAAAGGAGGAGAAAAAGATGGGAGAACGCGAGAAAAGATCTATTTCAAATACACCAAAAAAAAGAGATGAAACGGAACAGCGTGTAACAGATCAAGACGAAACGTTATTTGAACGTTTTAAAGAAGAAGAAACGGTCGATCCTATGCCGTTGGAAGACATAAGACTTGAACAAAAAGAAGAGAAAAATAAAACGAAAACGAAAGATGAATCAGGTTCTGAAAACATTCATCATAGAAAATAAAAAACAGCCTTCTCGGGCTGTTTTTTTTGTTTGTATCCCTATATTAATGAGTGCTAGAAGCAATTACAATTTTTGAATCATCTTCTAATGCTTGAGCAAGATTCGATTTAATTCGTATATGGTCAAAAGTTAAACCAAGCTGCATCGCAGTAGTGGCTAATTCAGGACGAATGCCCGATAAAATCGATTTAACGCCGATTAAATCAAGCGCATTTATTAGCTGAAACAGCTCGTGCGCGACCATTGTATCGATCATCACAACTCCTGACAAATCAATATACAAATGAGAGATTTGCTTCTCAGCACACTGTTTTAACGTGCTTTCTAGGATCATTTTGGCTCTTGCCGTATCAATATCGCCAACTAATGGTAAAAGAGCCACGTCTTTTTTAATCACAATAACAGGTGAACTTAATTCATGAATCATTTCCTGCTGAGAGCGGAGGCGGTTTGAGGCATATTCCTGCGCTTCTGTGATGAATTTCAAAATAATAATATCAAATACCCGTACTACTTTTTCATTCCACATATCGATATGCTGCTGAGTGATGTCATCATGAAGTTCTGCAAATCGGCGAATATACTCGCAGTATTGTTTGCGGACGTTCATAAATTCTTTAATAATACTTTGAATGGGGGTTCTGAGATGCTGTTGATCTTTGGCAACTTTATTTAGCCACGTATTAAAAGATTCAAAAAAACTTTTTTCATCTTCTATAAAGACGTTGCTAATATATAAATGGAATTCATAGTTTTGCGCTTTTAAGCGTTGAATGACGTGAGGATCATTAGAGGTATATACGCCTTCAGAAGATTTTTTGTCCAAAGATTCATACCATTCCTCCGTCATATTTGGTGCATTCTCTAGCAGATAAGAACGTAAAGCGATATCTTTCTTCACTGTTATTCTCCTCTCAAACTGATAAAGCATCGCGCAGGCGCGCAACATATTTATTATAGCATCATTTTTGTAAAGATGGATATGAAATGTATGTTTATTTTGCGCGTGAGGTTTTAAGTGATTGTATATAGGGAAAAATTCTAATAAAAGGGGAAAGAGGGAAAGTATGAATACCGTGACGAGCGATCAGTGGAAATGGTATCAGTTTGATTTAGAAGAAGCAGACGGAATAGCTGATATAATCAAAGACTATCAGTATCCAAGAGATGAATGGTTTTGTCAGCAGCTTCAAAAGAAAAATTCTAATCATATTCAAGTAGATGTAATAGGAGAAAGTGAGCTCATTTATGGTTCACTGATTTATCATAAGGAGTCGTTTGACCAAAAAAATTATGATTCGTTTCATTTTTATATTACTGAGGAGTTTATTATAACGGCAGGAATCGATTTAAAAATCCTCGAGAACACCAATCATGAACGAATGATTGAACGCATGAAGCAGTCTGCTAACACGGCGGAAAGTTTTTTTATTCTTTTAGGCGAAATTATGAAAAAACACTTAAATGGGTTTGATCAGTTTGAAAGTCATTTCAGAGAGCTTCTGTGGGAAGTTCGCCATAATAATAATATCGACGTGTTAGATGACATTCATAAAGCCCGGTATGACCTGCTTATATGGACGAATTTAATTAGTTCTGTTCGAGAAGTCACAATGGGAATAGAAGAAGCATTTCATAAAAAAATTAACCAAACGGTCGAATATCAGCGGATGTGTAAAAAAATCGAAATCGGCTTAACGCTGATTGAACAATATCAAAAAGAATTTGACGCGTTAATTAAATTAGAAGAAGTTGTGTCTACTCATCGAGGAAATGAGATTATGAAAGCTTTAACGCTGCTGACAGCAATCAGTACGCCTTTAACGGCTTTTGGAGCTCTTTGGGGAATGAACTTTAAAGGGATGCCGGAGCTTGATTGGAAGTTTGGCTATGTCTACGCACTCATTTTAATTGTTCTTTCAACCGTGGCCATTTATCTCTATTTACGAATGAAAGGGTGGACGGGCGATCTGTTAAAAGGAAGAAAAAAGAATTCATTTTTTAAATAAGCTTCAAGAAAAAGCAGCCGCTTAATAAGCGGCTGCTTTGTTGTCTGTTATCCTCGCCTCCACGTCGTGGGCTCACCTGAACGAAGGCATCTTGGAAATAAATCGTTTTCTTTTAGCTTTACTTGATTGCCGTTTTCGTCGGTATAGCGACCGGTTTGCGGAACCAATTCTCCGGTTGAAAAGGCGTCATCTACAGGCTTCCACGTCGTTGATTCACGTGTATGTGGGCAAGGTGTAAAAAGATCATCTTTTTGAAAGAGTTTAATTTCACCTTCCGCACAAACGTAAGCGCCCGATTCTGGTACAGCTTCACTGGTTCGATAAATGTTCTGTACGGTCTTCACACGCATCCAACCTTTCTTTTTGGTTAGTTGTATTTTAGTGTTCGGGTCGTGGCGTCCATGTACGTGCGGTCTTCTATAATATCCGAGTCGTCTAGCTTTCTAAAAGGAGCGCAGTAGCATACAACACCCGTCTCGATTTCAATTTCTTGAAATCCGTATGCACGGCAAAGGTATTCACCAACATCGCTTGGAGCTGGATGCGTATCCAACTCATCTAACGCTTCGTTAAACATCTTTAAAAATTCTTTTTTCGAAAATTTCCTCTCATGATGCAGTGTTACTGGGTCTCCAGAATCTTTTCCTTGTGCTAACGCGTAAAAATACATCATCTTCACTCCTTACATATATATAGTCGTGCTTTTTATGAAATATAGAAACAATGATTGTTAGTAAGTAAATTCCCTTAAATAAACAAAATAAACGCATTTGGAAGAAAACGGTTTCTTTATGATTGTTATCTTAGAGAGAATTCAGTGCTATCAGCGTTTGATAGCAAGCTGCTACAGGGTGATAATCGGCTTTAGGAGCCGGGCTTTTTTTCGAGCTGTAGCGTTCGTTTTGCTGATTTAACAGCTGATACCAGCCTCCATATGTGTGATCAATAAAGTGTTTCTGACAGTAGGAGAACAGGGCGTCGTATGCTTTCCAATATCCGCTGTCTCCGGTTTTTACCCCGAGCAGTGAAGCCGCAGAAATGGCTTCGGCCATCACCCAGTAGTTTTTATCGGGGTCAATGACTTCTTCTTGAGGAGACAGCGCAAAGTAAAGACCTCCGTACTTAGCATCCCAGCCTCGGTTCCAGCCTTTATCAAACAAATACTTTGCGCGTTCTGTCATCCAGTTTTCCGAACGGTGCCGATCAAGCCATAAAAGCAGCTTGCTCCATTCAAACTGATGTCCTGGTATAAAGCCGTACGGACGAAATTCATCTTTTGTATCGTTTTTATTGTACTCCCAATCCGGCTGCCAGTCTGTATCATAATGCTCCCAAATCATGCCGCCAGATCGTTCAGCAAGCTGCTGAGTAACGCCTTTTGCAAGCGTGTACGCTCGGTCTAAGTATTTTTTATCTCTTGTTGCTTCAAAGGCAGAAAGCATCGCTTCACACATATGCATATTTGCATTTTGGCCGCGATATAAAGAAGAAGCTGACCACGATGCATCCCATTCGTCTCGATAAAAGCCGTGCGCATCTTCCCAAAAATACTTTTCCACCACGTCATATACCTGTTCAATTGTTTCTTTTGCTTCTTGAATGCCGGCTTGATATGCGATGGAAGAAGCTAAAAGAGCAAAAGCGTGGCCATATGCTTGTTTAGAATCATCTTTTACTTCTCCGTTATCGGCTATTTCAAAAAAATACCCGCCGTGCTCTCTATCATAATGGTTGTTTTGTAGAAAACGGATGCCGTGATGAGCTGCTTCTTTGCACCAATCCGGTCCGCCTAAAAGAGCCCCTACACTGAAGATATAAATAAAGCGCGCCGTACTTACCAAGTGCTTTGAATGCGTGTTGTTGAGGGTGCCGTCGTCGTAATATTCATGGATATACCCGCCGTTTTTTTGGTCAATACAAGCGGGGTAGTAGAAATGAAGCGTATCAAAAATATGCTGTTTTAATGTGTGAGGTTCTCGAAACGCAGTTGAGGAGAAATCCGTTGCCGTGTTCATTTTATCACCATCTCAATCTTTGTTTTTAAATGTTTTTTACCCTAAGCAGTTGGGAGTAAACGTAAGGATTTTTTTGCTGTTTCTGCTCTATTATTCTATTTTTGTTGAAAATGTATCAGTTTGGAAACAAGTTTGAAATATTTTGATATACTTTTGACACGATTATCCGGTATTCTAAAGATACGTGCTAGCTGGAACGAAGTAAGGGTAAGCCTCTAGACGTCGAATAATTTTACTTAATGCTGTTTAGTTAAGGTTGAGCTTAAACATCGGATCCTGTTTTCACTTAACCTATTAAACTAGCAGCATGGATTTCTATTATATTTTGCAAATGAGGTATAAAACATGACAGAAGTGAACAGACAAACATTTTACAAAAAATTAGTGGTAACAGGCCTTGCTTTTACACTTGTAGGGGCAGGAACTCTAGGTCTTCATTCTTTAAATTTTACGGGTGAGCCAACTGTCGCAAGCGCAGCGGCGGAAACATATACAGCAACGGCGAATTTAAATATTCGAAGCGGTCCATCGACGTCTAACGCGATTATTGCAACGGTCAAACAAGGCACGCAGCTAACGGTAATTGGACAAGCAGCAAGTGGCTGGCTGAAAGTAAGCTATCAAGGCAAAACAGGCTACGTAAGCAGTGAGTATGTTAAAAAGTCAGCGAGTTCAACGACCAAAACTTACGTAACAACGGCAAATTTAAATATTCGAAGCGGTCCATCGACGTCAAGCGCGATTGTTGTAACGGTCAAACAAGGCGCGCAGCTAACGTCGACAGAACAAGCAGCGAACGGCTGGCTAAAAGTAAGCTATCAAGGCAAAATAGGCTATGTGAGCACGCAGTACGTAAAGGAATCAACGGGTTCTTCCGAACCAGCTCCAGCGGCTTCTGTCTATGTGGCGACGGCAAATTTAAATGTTCGAACAACTGCTTCAACTGCTGGTGCTGTCATGGCAACACTTAAAGCCGGCACACAGCTCGACGTGACGGATAAAGCAGCAAACGGCTGGCTGAAAATTACGTATCAAGGTAAGGTTGGCTATGTAAGCGGTCAATACGTACGAGCATTGGCTGGCATGAAAGTGGTTTCGAACCCTGAAAGTATACAAGTTGTTGTGAATAAACAAAACAAGCTTCCGGAAAACTACGTTCCGAAAGATTTAGTATATACAACGATTCCATTTACATTCAAAGAACAAACGGAAAAGAAAAAAATGCGCAGTGAAGCAGCCGCTGCTATTGCACAGTTATTTGCAGGTGCGAAAAAACAAGGCGTTACGCTTCTTGGCGTATCAGCTTACCGTTCACATGCAACGCAAAGCGCGCTTTTTAGTTCGTATGTTCAACGGGACGGTTATGATAAAGCGGCAACTTATAGCGCATTGCCAGGCACGAGTGAACATGAAACGGGTCTGGGAATTGATGTAACAAAAGGCGACGGCACATGTGCTGCTCAAGACTGCTTTGGCGGAACAAAAGAAGCAACTTGGCTCGATGCCCACGCAGCAGAATACGGATTTATTATTCGTTATCCAAAAGGGAAAGACGCGGTAACGGGCTATAAATATGAGCCGTGGCATTTGCGATATGTAGGCAAACCAGTGGCGCAGGCGATTAAGAGTAAAGGAATTACGCTTGAAGAATATTACGGCATTAAGTAATGAAAAAAGGGATAAGACTTTACGAAATAACTTTAATTTGAGAAGAAACGTCCGTAAAGTGTAGTACTAAGATCAATTATGTATAAAAGAGGCTACCTCATTTTGGTGGAGTGACCCCTGTCAAATAGACAGTCTTAAGAAAACTACCTATGCAGCCTGAGTTCTATACTGATAAGGACTCAG
>NZ_JAWRXD010000278.1:0-337 GCF_046535215.1 Priestia sp. SIMBA_032
AATCAACGATTTCTGTATTTTTAACGAGCACATTGTATTTATTCAGCTTTATCGTGACGCCATTTTATATTATGGCGATTACGCGATTATACTTACAAAAGGTACCGGTTGAAGATGTTTTATTAGAAGAAGGATTAGATTATTCGAAAACGAAAGCAGATAAATGTTTCTTCCAAAAACATCGTTGGAAATTCATTGGCGTATACATTGTAGGGATTATTACTGCGGGAATGGTCGTTGCCTTCATTGTAACGTTTATTTCAAATTCATATAAAGAACCGATTATTATGGCGCACCGCGGGTATATATCAAAAGGCGTAGAAAATACGAAAGAAGC
>NZ_JAWRXD010000279.1:0-336 GCF_046535215.1 Priestia sp. SIMBA_032
GTCATTTGGAGCCAAAGTTTCTTTAAGGCATTATTCGCTCCAGGAGGGGCTTTAGCAAGTCTTGTATTTAAGTTTGAAATTCCAGGTCTGCATAATCTAGTAATGAAAGCAGAGCCGATTGTAAATAAACCAACGCCTTACGAGGCAATTCTGAAGTTTGATGTATTATCAGCAACCGGAACGGCGATTTTAATTGCTTGTATCATTTCCATGTTTATTTTGAAAATGAATGTAAAAGATGCAGTAGTGACATTTAAAGAATCGTTAAGTGAATTAAAAATGACAATTCTATACATCAGAGTCGTCCTAGGGTCTGCGATCGACGCAATCCCGAGT
>NZ_JAWRXD010000280.1:0-336 GCF_046535215.1 Priestia sp. SIMBA_032
GGCGAGGATCCGCTTCTCATGCGTCTGCTGCGTGAAGTTGAGGCCTACCTCGTACTCCATCTGCTCGTCGGAGAGGTGATCGATGACACCCGGCACGATCCGGATCGGCAGGAATTCACCCGTCTCGACGGTGTTGCGCAGTTGCTGGTTGATCGCCTGCAGGTGCGGGTTGTTGGTGCGCATCGGCTCGGTGAGCTCGAAGAAGGGCAGCTCATCCAGGTAGATGGGTGAGACCGTCTCCATCACGGGGCCAAGCTGGCAGTGGTCGCCGACGTAGACGATCTTGCAGTTCTTCGTGCCATCGAGAATGTGCATGCGCAGCGTGGTGTCCGTCAT
>NZ_JAWRXD010000281.1:0-336 GCF_046535215.1 Priestia sp. SIMBA_032
GACATGAAAGCTGTCTCGCCGTTCCTTGCATCCCTTCCCGAGGCCGAGCGGCACAAGATTAAAGCGGACATCGCCTCAAGGATATTTGGCGGCAAAGATTTCTCGAATGTCAGCAGCGACTCTTACCCGATCAACACCCATGAGATTCTTATGGAGTTGATTAAAAAGCTGGAAGTCCCAAACAAGCCGAGCAAACCTGATAAGAACACACCGGCTTAATCAAGTACTCGTGGGACTCGTTAGCACCTTAGATAACTGGTTAAAGCCGACACTAAGTTTCGGCCATAGAAACATAGTGCCATTCACGAATGGTTTCCCCTGGCCGACTGCTGACTT
>NZ_JAWRXD010000282.1:0-335 GCF_046535215.1 Priestia sp. SIMBA_032
ATGGGGTGATCGCAATATAATTTTTGCCGATTCCATTCAGATGGATATGGATAAACAACCTCTGGAGTTGTCCGCAATTTTTCAACTGATTGATGAAAGTTTCTGTGGTGAAAAGATTATACATTTACCTAAGCTTGAATCAGTTGGAGTCGAGGCAACAAGTGAGCTTGACAAGCTACTATTTGAACATCTCAGCAATGCAAACGGTGAAGTTCTAATTGAAGAGTTTCAGGTACATGGCATAGCCATTTGCTTTAGCTTTCATGATTACGATTATGAAATTAAAGCGAAGGGAGAAAACAGTAGCTATCGCAAGATTTTGGGTAATAGTATAG
>NZ_JAWRXD010000283.1:0-335 GCF_046535215.1 Priestia sp. SIMBA_032
GGCGACTCCCACTTCATCAAGCCGGATGATTTCAAGACCACCAATTCCCCAACGAGTCTTCTTCGCTGTGAAAAATGTAATGAGCTCTGGTTTGAATTCTGACTTAACAGTCCCTTCCAGCAAACGCCAGACGAACTCCACGGCAAGGGTTGTTTTTCCGATTCCTCCGTCGCCATAGAGCATACAGGCGCGCGACCCGAAATCGTTCGTCCACTCAGTAAGCTCCTCAATTTCTCGCTCTCTTCCTGTGAAATCAGCAGTCAACCGATCAGGAATCAGGGCCAACGGAGACCATTCCTGATGGTACGAACGCCTTATCTCGTATTTCAGGGATT
>NZ_JAWRXD010000284.1:0-335 GCF_046535215.1 Priestia sp. SIMBA_032
TATTGTAAGTTATGATAGATATATTCGAAAAATCGTTGATATAATTTCATTTACTACAGGATTGTTCAACAAATCGAAAAGAGAAGAGGTCACAGCAGACATCTCCTCTTTTCGAGTATATAGATTATCGCCCAAACTTCACAATGAAAGTATCTGCTGTTTTCTCCATCTCATACCCGAGATACCCCTCCGAAAGCAAAGCCTGCTGTCCACTAGCATCACTCATTAGAATACTTTGAATATCCGTCCAATCGCTTTCTTTATCTCCGCGCAATTTCTTCACAAAAACATACCGCAGACTACCACCATACTTCTCCTTTAGTGCAGCAATCGCC
>NZ_JAWRXD010000285.1:0-335 GCF_046535215.1 Priestia sp. SIMBA_032
GGGTTGCCTTTCACTTCTTTACCAGAAGAAGTTTCAAAGCGAATTTTAAGCAATGCGATGGAAGCGATACATGAGAATGGTGAGTTCATTACATTTCAATATTCACTTGTGAAAAAAGGGTTTATACAGCATTTCTTCCCTGAAATTACACTAGAAAAAGTATGGCTCAATTTCCCGCCAGCCTACGTCTTTAGTTGCAAAAAAGAACTAAGGAGAGCGTATGCATAATGGAATTACATGAATTATTATCCTATATCGAGCAATACGGTTATTGGGCATTATTTTTCTGTTTATGGTTAGGTATTATCGGTATGCCAATTCCAGATGAAATGATT
>NZ_JAWRXD010000286.1:0-335 GCF_046535215.1 Priestia sp. SIMBA_032
CGGGTCGGTCCCGGCCGTCACCGTCCGGCCGGTCACGTACACCGTGGCGCCCTGCTGTGCCAGCGCCAGCGCGATACCTTTTCCGATACCGCGGCTGGCGCCGGTCACAACAGCGACCCGTCCCTGCAGGGAGTTCACCGGACTCCCTCAGAGCCGGTCGGCTGCAGCGAAGAAGTGCTCGCTGTGATCGCCGACCGATTTGGCGGTGTAGTGGTCGCCGGAGAAGGGCGCGCCCATCAGGCCCTGCGTCCAGTCGGCCGACACCCCGTCGTTGCGGACCCAGTCATAGAGCATGGTGCGGTGGGCGATACGCCATTGCCCGTCCCGCTTCTCCA
>NZ_JAWRXD010000287.1:0-335 GCF_046535215.1 Priestia sp. SIMBA_032
CAAATAGTGTTGGGAATGTAAATAGCGATAAGATAGATAGCGCAAGAGCGATAAAACCAGCAGTTGATCCAGCAGCGGACGATTTTACAACATCTTAATCGTCTTTATCATCGTAATCATAATCAATGCGTTGTGGTGCAACCTCAGCGGCATACTCTTCTTTATAGTCACTATAATCACTATCTATTCTATCTCTTCTTTTATAATCATCAAATTTCTCAGTCAAAGTCATGGCTCCTTTCATAACAAGGTTCAATAGTAGTATGTATCTCTTTTTCTTTTTTATCCCGCATTAACGGGCAGTAATATCTATTAAAAGGAGGAAAATGTTTTCT
>NZ_JAWRXD010000288.1:0-335 GCF_046535215.1 Priestia sp. SIMBA_032
GTGAGGACCAATTCGTTTACCGCCTGCTCAACCTGGGGGGCTTCAACAACCTGAGCACGAGAGGTTCGCTCGAAGACAACGCGGGCTTCACCTGGCCAGTGATGACCTTTGGTAGCAACCCAACCCAGCGGTTCCATGGAGGTGGCCAGAAGGTGGCCAGCCGAGTGCAGGCGAGCATGCAAATTGCGCGCTTCGGCGCGCACTTCAATTTCCGCATCACCCACTGCAACAGGTCCCACTGTCAGGTGGATCAGATTGGCGCCATCCTGGTAGACACGCAGAACCTCGACACCGTTGATCGTGCCTTGGTCTGAAGGTTGGCCACCACCCTGTGG
>NZ_JAWRXD010000289.1:0-335 GCF_046535215.1 Priestia sp. SIMBA_032
CGGCCCGGATGGCTGGGAGATGACGGAGGTCGTGCCACCCGCCGACGCCGGATCCGCGTTCTCGTATCGCTGGGCACCGGTCGCGGGCGGCGAAGGTGAACCGTTCGCGATCGTGGGAGAGGTCCTCGAATCGCATCCGGAGACGCGGGTCGTGCACACCGAGCGCATGGAGGGCATACCCAGCGAGACCCGCAACGAAATGACGCTGACAGCCGTGGAGGGCGGCACGCTGCTGAGTTACGTGATCGCCTACCCCGATGCCGCGACGCGCGAACAGGTGCTGGCGACCGGCATGACGGAGGGCATGGAGGCAAGCTACGCGCGCCTGGACAGCG
>NZ_JAWRXD010000290.1:0-335 GCF_046535215.1 Priestia sp. SIMBA_032
CGATCATCGGCGCCGACATTAACGAGCAGCCGTTGCGCGCTCGACCCACATTGCTGCGTGAGCTGATGGCGCGGACGGACGAACCCCTAGTTCGCTTATCGGAAGACTTCGCTGAAGATCCCGCATCGCTCGTCGCTTCCGCCTGCAAAATGAGGCTTGAAGGCATCATCGGCAAGCGGGGCGACGCGCCATATCGCTCGGGCCGATCAACAGACTGGGTGAAACTCAAATGTAACCTGCGCCAGGAACTGGTAGTCGGCGGCTTCACGCGCGCAAAAGGCGCAAGGTCCGGCGTTCAGGCGCTGCTGCTAGGCGTTCACGAAAGCGACGGCTCG
>NZ_JAWRXD010000291.1:0-334 GCF_046535215.1 Priestia sp. SIMBA_032
CTTGTGATTAATAGAATACCCTAGTCTACCCAGCTCTAAGGTAATACGACGGTAACCGTATCTACCTTGGTGCTCATGAAAAATATGCTTAATTAGTTGTTTCATCTCTTTGTATTTATCAGGACCCTTAAAAGCTTTCGTCCAGTAATAATAAGTACTACGAGCGATTTTAGCTACCTTTATAAGGTCGACGACCTTATATTCATGCCTTAATTCAAACACTATTTGGGCTTTTTCTCGCTCTTTGATTCCCTTGATGCTTGAACTAAGGCGTTTAACTTTTTTAAATACGCAATTTCCATTCGTAGGTATTCATTTTCCTTTAGTAACTCTT
>NZ_JAWRXD010000292.1:0-334 GCF_046535215.1 Priestia sp. SIMBA_032
GGCTGCCGGCCCTGGCACCTGTATTCGTGCCACTGGCGACCCCATTGAGCAATGCCTGGCCGAATATTTTCCGCCCAGTCGGAACGAGCACCTTGCCTCCCGCCCGAGCGGCGCCTTTCAAGGCCCCCGCTCCGGCGCCGATGCCCGCCGTGGTGGCTGTCATCACCGTGTCGAAGATGATATCCCTGGCCACAGCCACATAGTCGCCCTTGACCAGGTTCCTGATCATCGTAACGCCCGCCAGAAAGCCGAGGAGACGGTCGAATTCGGCTTGGCTCTGCGCCTTTTCTTCGTCGAAAGTCGTCACCGCCAGGGTGCTCTCCCGGACGTCATC
>NZ_JAWRXD010000293.1:0-333 GCF_046535215.1 Priestia sp. SIMBA_032
GACCCGTACGGGATTCGAACCCGTGTTACCGCCGTGAAAGGGCGGTGTCTTAACCGCTTGACCAACGGGCCAGTATGACTCCATAGCTATAACTTAAACCTAAAAAACAATAGGTTAACAATGGATAGCTTCCTACTAAGCTACTGTAAAATATGGTGGCTCGGGACGGAATCGAACCGCCGACACAAGGATTTTCAGTCCTTTGCTCTACCAACTGAGCTAATGGCTCAAAAAAAAATGGTGGAGGATGACGGGCTCGAACCGCCGACCCCCTGCTTGTAAGGCAGGTGCTCTCCCAGCTGAGCTAATCCTCCAAAAAAATCTATATAAGCG
>NZ_JAWRXD010000294.1:0-333 GCF_046535215.1 Priestia sp. SIMBA_032
ACCACCACTTTTAGCTCTATATGGAGGGTGAGAAGAGACAAATAGAGGGATACAACCCACGTCCTAATATAAAACCAAAACTAAGGATTATCTGCACCTTAACAATACTATAAATACTTTGTTGGAAGTGCATTACTAAGCGACTTGTTAATCTTTGCGTAACAAAAATATGTAACAAATTTAATTTGTATCAAAACCATTTAAGAACATTTTTGTTAAAAAGGAATCCAAGCTATTTATTGTCTTTTTATAGCTTAGAACACCCTTAGCATACAAAAACCAAAACTTCTACTTCCAAAAAATATCTAAACGTGGATTTTATGTCATTTGGTT
>NZ_JAWRXD010000295.1:0-333 GCF_046535215.1 Priestia sp. SIMBA_032
GGCGGTCGGAGACGATCGAATCGTCGAGGAATTGCTCCCAGTAGGCCCACAGCTCCGATGCATACGAATCGAGTTGGGGCACTGCGATACCGGAACCGGCCAGCGCCTCCATTGTGCGGGCAGAGCTGTACACCGCCGGAAAAGAAACGTGGGCCAATACTTCTGGCGGAATCCCGAGCCTTCCGACGGTCCCACGCAACGCGGACTGGACGACGCCGAGGCGCAGTGCACCGGTGAATACCTCGGCCGGCTGCAGCGCTCGGGGCAGCAGCCGGGTCGGGATCCGGCCCGTGATCGACCTGTCGACGGGCACCGCGAACTGCGGGGCTTTCG
>NZ_JAWRXD010000296.1:0-333 GCF_046535215.1 Priestia sp. SIMBA_032
CTTATTTCTGGGATGTAGACGGAAATAAATATATCGATTATTTAGCAGCATACGGTCCTATTATTACTGGACATGCTCATCCGCATATAACAAAAGCAATTACAACAGCTGCTGAAAATGGGGTACTTTACGGAACACCAACAGCGCTAGAGGTAAAATTCGCAAAAATGTTAAAAGAAGCAATGCCTGCATTAGATAAAGTCCGTTTTGTAAACTCTGGTACAGAAGCAGTGATGACAACGATTCGTGTTGCTCGTGCTTATACAGGTCGCACAAAAATCATGAAATTTGCTGGTTGTTACCACGGTCATTCTGATTTAGTACTTGTGGCAG
>NZ_JAWRXD010000297.1:0-333 GCF_046535215.1 Priestia sp. SIMBA_032
GTGGTAAACACGTACTGGAAACCTTCGTTTTGCTGCAGCGGCCGCATGGGAGATGCGACTATTCGTGCTCCGCCAACAATTTATTTCTTGTCCCCCTTTTCTGGGTCAACGTAATATTCTGTTACTTTCTCACTGATTGCTTTTAAATTTAGATGGGCAATTATAGATCCCGCGGCGACAAGCAACGACACAGCCATAGCAAACTAAAAGAGCACATTCGTTTGCTACTTGTAATCAAGGACATCTTACAAGTCGTATTAGAGACCATGTCGCTGCTGTTATCGAAAAACCAGTAAGACAAGTTAAGGCGCTTATCCCATTACCAAGGAGAGG
>NZ_JAWRXD010000078.1:0-627 GCF_046535215.1 Priestia sp. SIMBA_032
CGTCAGTGTCTGCAGTGCGATTTTTAGGCCGCCGCCGGCATTTCCAACTATGTTTTTCATCGGAACACCGACATTATCGAAATAGATATCGGCAGTTAGCTGACCGTGGTTACCCGTCTTTCGATCTGGCTTGCCAACCCTCACCCCAGGTGCATCGAGGTCAACGACAAACAGCGATTGCTTTCCGTCGTGCTCTGCCAGCACCACTACAAAGTCAGCTACAGGCGCATTTGTAATGAACCGTTTACGTCCGTTGATAACGAAGTCTGTGCCATTCGTGGAAGCCACCGTGCGCATGTTCTTAGCACTGAGGTCGGTGCTTGCATCCGGCTCCGTTGTCGCGAAACTGCCGATTTTTTTCCCAGCGATGAGCGGCACAAGGTACCGCTGCTGCAATTCCGCGCAAGCGTGCTCCAGTGCTTTCCCCGCCAGGATGCAGTGTACGTCGACGATCGCGGCAACAGAGTTTGAATGGTAAGCCAGTTCCTCAATCATCACTGCTGTTGCAGTAGCACGGTGTTGCAGCCCTCGCCCACCGACATCAGCTGAAAATGAGATGCTGAAAAGTCCCGCCTCTGCCATTTTGACGAACAAATCGCGTGGAAAATTTTCGACCGCTTCCTCCCT
>NZ_JAWRXD010000015.1:0-91902 GCF_046535215.1 Priestia sp. SIMBA_032
CCTTGAGACTTCATCCCCTCATGATCCAGATTTTGAGACTCCATCTTATCGTAATTCCGACCTTGAGACTTCATCCCCTCATGATTCATTCCTAGACGATTTATACAAAGATGGTCCCTATGGTGATATAACTGTAGCCTATCCCTTCAAAAACGATATAACCAATGGAACTAAATAAAAAACGTAAACGAAAAAGCAATTGCTGAAAAGAGAGATAAGTTATAAAAAGGACCGTATCCTTTTTTATGTAATTAGTTTAGACAAAACTTATGATAATAACAAAAAACTAATTTTTTATTTATCATAGGTTTTAAGTCACATATTATCATTATTAGATAAAGCTTTTAGCAACGAAGCATCAGCAAAAGATTACAATAAAAAAACAGAAAAAACTATCTCCATACGCCAAGATAGTTTTTTCTGTTTTTAGGATGTATATGATATACAAAATATCTTACATAATCAGTTTAATGGGAAGTTCGTTTCCCAATGAAATTTATCTATCAGTTTGATTTGTATTTATTATGATTGGAAGGTATGATTTTTAACGGTCTCATCATGTCATGGTCTTCATGTTCTAAACGATGACAGTGCCATACGTAGTCTCCAGAAAATGGATGAAATTTCATGATGATTCGTACGGTTTCTCCTGGACCTACTAGAACAGTATCTTTTAAACCAAAATCAGCTGGGAGAGGAGCTACCAAGTTTCCATTTTGATTATAACGATCAAGGACACGAAAATTAACCAGATGTATATGAATAGGGTGAATTCCGGGGGTTAAATTCACTAACTCCCATATTTCAACAGAATTAAGTAAGGGTGTTTCTGTTGCTGGGTCCATCCACTCCTTATCGTCAAATAAAAGCATAAGACGTCCAAATTCGTCTTGCGAGTCATTTAATGTCAATCGTCTTATCTTTTTCACTTTATTTAATGGAATACGGTCAATATGTCTCAAGAGAGATGGAAGTCTGCTCTGATCAGGACAAGATAAAAATTTAGTTACTTGGAATTCCATTATCTCGCCAGTTGGATTTTCTGATTCAAAACCATCTTGTAATATTACCTTTTTCCCTTCCAACCCTGAAAAATCAATAACAATATCGATCCGTTCAGCTGGTGAAACATCCAAACTTTTCACTTTAATTGGACGAGAAAGAAGGCCACCATCAGTTCCAATTAAAGCAAAAGGGCGCAGGTTGCTTAATTGGAACTGATATGTTCGAGTATTGGAAGCGTTTAATAAACGGAATCTATATTTGCGAGGCTCTACTTTTAAAAATGGCCAGACTTTCCCATTAACCGTAATGGTATCCCCTAAAAATGAAGGAACAATTGAAGGGTATGGTAAATTAGGAGATGGGTTGTCTGGTTGTGCAGGATAAAAGAGCGAACCATCTGGATTAAATGTTTTATCTTGGATAATTAGAGGTACCTCGTATTTACCCTTAGGAAGTGACAGCGATCTTTCTTGCTCATCTCGAATGAAGTAAAGTCCCGCAAGACCCGCATACACATTCAGACGAGTAACCCCAAGTGCATGATCATGGTACCAGAGAGCAGTTGCTCTTTCCCCATTCGTATAATGATAAATTTCTTTCATAAAGTGAGGACCTGTTTGTCGAAATCCTCTTGTAAACCATGCTTCGGGATGACCATCACTGGCTGGTTCTGAGGGGCTTCCATGCAGGTGTACAACAGTTCTTACTTCTGGATTATGACTAGCTCCGTGAATGGTTTTATCCACTGGTAAAAAATGTTTTTCAGGTAAGTTGTTTGCCCATCTCACATATATGGGTTGATTTTTTTCTACATTAAAAGTTGGACCTGGTACTAACCCATTATAGCCCCATACCTTGGTTTTAGGTAAATCCCTATGAAACTTGTGTAGTGTTTCAATCATGCATACATCATAAAACGGCCTACCTTTATACATTCCCTTTGGTCTGATTATTGAAGGAATTGGAAGGGTATCAACAAATTTTTTTAACTCCAAACATTTTTATCTCCTTTTATCTAACAGAATATATTAATGGACTATATTCTATTAAATAAATATTTTTTTGCTTGTATACTTGTCCATATTTATTAAATTAAAAACAATTACGTATGCATATACTATGCAATCTCAGTTACCATAATAAAAATTATAAGTAATCATAAAACAAAACCTTTCTTTTCTGTTTTTAGATGTATATTGTATATAACATTAGTTTACATATGAGTTTTCTTAGTATTAAAAGCCCCTTCAGTTCATTAAAGGGGCTTTTAATGCGTGATAAGTAGATTTAGAAAAAAAGTAAGGTGAAGGTTAAATTAACTACCAAATAAATTATATTCATTAGCCTACTTTAAGTGAATTGTCCAGTCAATAAAAATGAACTAAAAACAGCCCATGAATTAATTCATGGGCTGTTTATCCTCCTAGCAAAGGATGAAAATAAAGATAGAGCAAGAGATCTGTCACGTGTAATATATGTTGCTGCCCATTACGGAGTAAATTTTCCGTATGAATAAAACAAAAATAATTTAAGAAACTACCGAGATGGATGAATGATTGTTTTGAGGTCATCTCCTTAAGAACAGAAAAAATCCCTTCCAACCAACGGGGATTTTTCTGTTTTTAAGCTATATATGTTTAGTTAACACAATGTAAGTTCCATAAATAGGTAAGTCTATTTTAGATAAAAAGTTGTATTTTACTCTTTCGGGTATACTTGCCTAGTGGTAAGTACACTCAGAGCATCCTTAACTTTTCTTGCAAAGGAGAGTGGCTGATCAATAGACTCGAAATGCATAAACATGAGACGAGGTTGATCAAATAGCCAATGATTATGAACAGCTGTTACGATGATGCCATGTTCTCGAAGCTTAGTGATAAATGGATTGATTTCAGTCTGCAAAATAACAGTTTCTCCACTGCAAAGAGCCTGACCATCTCCTGTCATAGACTCGAATGTAAACATTTGAGGGATTAGTAAAAATGATCTCCCTCTTCTTCCAAGAACCTCAGGGTGAATGTTTGTACGAGATTTCATTACTGTACAAATTCCATTCTCAAATGTATGCATGGATCCCCCCAGAATGTTATTAAATCTGTCACAGAGATTAGATGAGTTACTATAATCAGAAGTTGTGGCTCTACAATCAGGATAAACATTACGTGTAGTCAATACACTCAATGCATCTCTAACTTTTCTCGCAAAAGAAAGTGGTTGATCAATAGATTCAAAGTGCATATACATTAGACGTGGTTCATCAAATAACCAGTGGTTATGAACAGCAGTTACTATGATGCCATGCTCCCTAAGTTTACTCATGAATGGATTAATTTCATCTTGGAGAATTACTGTTTCCCCAAGACATAAAGCTCTCCCATTTCGATCAACGTCTTCAAAAGAAAAAGCTTGTGGTACAAACATGAAAGATTCTGCTCTTCTCCCTAATACTACAGGATGGAGATTGGTACGAGATCTAGTTGCAGTACATACGCTATTAATAACACTTGGCGTTGAGTCAAGTATTCTTGCAAACTCTCGACAGAGTTCAGATGGTTGATTGTCCATGTTCCTCATGAAAATGCCTCCTATAAATAACATATAATCTTGTTATAATATGTACTTACATAAATTAAGAAATGGGCAATAGTCTACTACCGTTCTCTTTAGATAACTTTTTCTGTTTTTAAGATGTATAAGGTATATAAATCTAGTTAACATAATGAGTGTCATCCGAGTTAAAAGTCATTGGAACTGATGATTCAAACGTTTTTTTCAATATCAGAACATGCCCAAACTCTTTTCATTTAGTTGCATATTTTACTAGTACAAGCACTATATAACTTTATGAAAGGATGAAAATTAATGCCCTTTAACTTTAGAAAAACTTTAATCGTTATGGAACTGATATTCCAAGATATGTTAAAAGCAAACTTTGTAATTCCTTTATATCCAACTACGTTTAGAGAAACCATTATACCTATCCCTACGCCTTTAGGAGTTACAGATTTGCCACCTAACATTTATTTTGATCTTGATAATCGATTTAATGTGGAACAAGAACAAAGAATCAGAGATGCTATTAGTGAAACTATGTTGGTATGGGCTACTCATATGAATGAAAAATGGAATGGCGGAACAAACACTGGAATTTCACAAATGGCAGCTTGTATAAACATATATGCAACACAGAATTTACGCCCTGCTTGGTATAGTGAATCACCTATTCAAAATGGACTAACGGCTACTAATATAGCTATGGATCAGTTTACTCAACTTATACGTGATAATGGATTTAAACGTTCCCCCCGAGCGAAAATCTTCGCTGCTCCACTTAACAATAATACTATTGTCTTTGCTTTAACTGCTTTTACTCAGAATTTTGTACCCTTATCATTTATTGTTGACCCAACCTTAATTGATATTGCTACTCCAAATTTTATCACTGGTTCTATGATGCACTCTTGGCTACATTGCGCAGGATTCTTCGATCCTAATACAACCAGTTATTTCAACACGGAATGCTCAATGTGTGTCATGAGAGGATTTCGACCTAAAAATCCTGATATGCCTGATAACCTTTATTATCAGTTTTTCGATTAACTAAAAGTGTACGTATACCTTATACACTTTTAGTTAACATAATGAATTTTATTGGAAAGAAAACTTTTTTTATAAGTTACCCTAAAGGCTTTCCATATAGGATTCAGATTATATTAGACAAGCACACAAGCACTTTCTTGATTAAAGAATAGTATATTAAGAGAAATGAGAAAGGAGGGATTATAGTGGGTAACTGCCATGAAAAAAAACATGAACACAAACACAACTGTGAATCTATCCTCCAGAAAGCCTTTGAAAAACTTTTAAAAGAAATCTTCGAAGATCATCATAAAGATTGCCATAAAGATCATCATAAAGATCACCATAAGGACAAACATGATTGTGGATGTCATAGCTAAGATTAACATTATTATAAAAGACCTTTTAGCGGGGACAAGCAATAAAGGATTGAATTCTTGTCTTAAATACTGACCCATAACCCAAACGATTTACTCAAAATGCTGAAAAGTATCTCCAATTTAGAACCCCAAAGGAAAAGCTTCTGTTGCAACAGAGGCTTTTTCTCTTTTAGACTGTATACGATATATAAAACTAGTTAATATAATGTTCCTCGCTTATACAAAATGTTTGTCCTATCTTAGGACAAGCATACAAACATTTTATTAATCAATGAATAAGATATATAGAAACTAGTAATGGAGGTGATAAACATGTGTAAATATTATTGCAAGTCAAAAGATAAGAAATATAAAGAAGACAAGCATAAGGAATATAAATGTAAAAAAAATAAAGAATACAAGTCTAAATGTAAAGACAAGAAACACGATGGTTATTCTTATTAATTAATTTATTAATGTAAGGTCTCTATTTCTTATAGGAAGTATAACAGGTTTTTAAGGAAACCTGTTATACTCATCAAAAAAGCCTGCCTCTTTTGATTTAAAAAGAGCAGGCTTTTATTTCTACAGCATCTATAAGAAGTAGACGCAAAAATAGTATAAATCTTAAATAACACCAGTACTTGTCCACACCCTCTTTTATTACTTTGCATAATATAAAAGTGAGCATCCTCCTGCTCTTCCAATAGATCGGTTCTTATATTACTACTGTTTGGTGAACAGTAGTTTTTTCTTTTTTAAGCTGTATATGTTACACATGTTTAGGTAACATAAACAAATTATCGGCATACACCTCAAATGTAACGCCTAATTTTCATTAGGACATTCACCTATACAACTTTTTTGCAATAGTCTAATAAAGCATCAAGGAGGCTATTGCATAATGAAGTTATTTAAAGATATTGAAAAAATTAATCAAACACATCTTTTAACCTGACAAAATGGCGCATTAAGAGCTTTTAGGACAAAAATGAAAGATAGAAAATATCTCTTTCCTTGTATTCCAGCTACTCAATCTTTTTCACTTGGACATCTAAGATATGGGTTTGTAGGTCACCCTGAGAGTAATCAAACATCTATTGAATTAGCCGGTTTACTAAAAGAATTCACCATAAATTGTAAAGATTATGGAAAGTACACAACTTTAATTATATTCTTTGAGACCCCTCGGAATCTAATTACTAATAGCACTGTCGAAGATTTTGAATTATTGTTTTGGAATCAACTTAGTAATTTAAATAAATTGGATGAAAAAGATTTGCCCAGTCATATTCCTCAAAACCCCTCGGAGCATGAATGGGAATACTGTTTTCCTGTTTTCATGGAGAACAATATTTTATGTATTGTGCTACCCCAAAATATGAAGAAAGAAAAAGTAGATATTTCCCTTATATGATGATGGCTATTACTCCACGTTGGGCTCTTCAAAAATTTAATAAGAACGAAAGATATGCTAAAAAGATTAAAGAACAAGTAAGGGAAAGGATTAAGGAATACGATAATATCTCTACCCATTCTGCTTTAAATAGTTATGGAAATATAGATAATCATGAGTGGAAACAATGCTTTTTATGAGATGACGATACTTAGTTACCTAAATGTCCACTTTTAAGAAGCTTGATTGATAAAGAAGACTAAAGAAAAGTGTAGTAGGTTTTTTTATTAATTAATAAACATTGTATAAATCAGATTAGGAAGAGCAAACTACTCGAGATGCCTTTTGGTATCAAAACTAATTTCTAATTACGCAGCCGAAAAAACCTACTCTTTTGACCGGGAAGAGATAGGTTTTCTGTTTTTTAAGCTGTATACGATATAAAATGTGAGTTACCATAATCAATATTTTAGGAATGAAAAGGAAGCTTAAGAGTTACGTTAATAGTTCTTAAGCTTCTTTTTTCCAATGTCCAGGAATTACCTTACTTAAAAACGGAATATGGAACTTTAAAGAAATTAATACCATTGGCATAAGGGCCGTATTCATATTCACCAAATATAATTACAATGCCACCACTCGTGTAATAAAATTGGTCTTGAGTTAAGTTCACAGATTTAAAATCTTTAACCTCGAATCCAGCTCCTTTTTTATTACGCACAATCATTTGGTCACGAATATATTTATTCACCTTACCTAATTGAGTTTGATTTTTAATGACGTCTTTCAAACTAAGTTGCTTAGCTTTTAATAAATCATAATTGTAAGTATCAATCCAAGCATTACCGTGTGCACCACCAGAGTACTCATCATAGGTAATAGAAATACTTAAAATATTATCTTGATTGTAGGGTACAGAGTATTTCATATTTTGATAATAAGGGCCTGGTGACCAACCGTTTTCGCGGTCCTCTTTCTCCTGTTCTTTTAATTCTTTATTTGCTTGCTGAGTTTCTTTAGCAAGGTTTAAGAATTTTCTATTGAAACTAGCCTCAAATGGTTTATTAAAAAGACCAGATGCTTGTGGATAGCTAATATTACTTGCTAATGATTTTTTTATAACGGTTATTCCAAAGGCTTGGATTTTGTCACTAGGTGCTCTCTCATACTTGATACTAGACGATTTTTGAGCATATAAATCTTTTGATACACCGTAAATTCCACCGTATTTTCCAGAATAAGAATAAACACGATATATTTGACCCTTTGATACTTTTTTAGCAGCTACTAATTTATTATTTTTAATGTTGTAAAGACTAGTATTCTTTAAAATTGTAACGCGCCCTATTTGTCCTTTAACAAGTTCTTGATTTCCCCACATTACTTTGGCTTCTGCCTGTGTATGTGGAACGAGTGGCGAGAATAATACAGCAAAAACTAAAATAAAGGCTATAACTTTTTTGAACCTTTTCATAAATGCCCCCCTGAAATATTTTGTAGGGTTTTAAAACTGATAATTTATAGTTTCCAAAAAACCCCAATTAGAAGTATAACACAAATTAACAGTGAATAATGATTATTTATATTGTTTTGATGGAAATAATTATAAAGTTCCTTTATGTATAATCCATTGATTTACAGTTAATATAATGTACTTTATCAACAATTGCTAAGTTTATATAGAAAAGGTAAATAAAAAAAGCTAGCATCTAGCTAGCCCTTTTTTAAACAAAATAGGTTTAATGATTAACATCCTCCAACGAAGCCGCCAAAACAAGAAGCACCGATAATGATTAACAGGATAAACAGTACAATAATTAAAGCAAAACCACTGCCAAAACCACAGCCGCCTCCACCGTAACCATATCCGCCATAGCCGCAACCGCCACCATAACCTCCAAAGCCCATATTTCCACCCCCCTATATGCTTAATACTCTTAAGATATGTATAAAAAATTAAAATGTTAGCCCATACTCTGAACCAGTGAAATAACAGGATTTTTGTAGATATATATAAACCCTTTAGATTAGTTTACATAGAATGAATGAACCATCCGATTTAAGCCCGTAGATCAGTTACCTCCCTAACGGATTTGCAGTTGTTAAAAAAACAGAAAAACTCCCTGCCGCCTGGGAGTTTTTTTATTTTTAAGTTGTATATTCTTACTATATCAATCAAAATTAATAAAATTTTTATAATATTGGCACTTGTCCAAGCACTTGTAATTACTTTACATATCATAAATTATGCGACGAAACATTTTGTCTCTTTCTATAAATTCGAGAAAAAACTACTAATGGCACACATCAGTAGTTTTTTTGACTTTAAAGATATATTTGGTATAGACTTTTAGTTCATATAATGTTTTTTATCAACATTAAAAGCCCCTCCGATCATTAAACAAAGAGGCTTTTAACGCCTGAGAGGTTTATTCGAAAAGAATAATGATAGAGTAAGAGATCTGTTATTTACAATACATAATATATGTTACTATTCATTACTAAACAAATTGTCCATTATGAATAATTTTTTTATCATTTAGACAAACTATCTAAGATGGATAAATCATCACTTTACGACTACCTTTCGACAAACAAAAAAGCTACTGTTGAAGCCAGTAGCTTTTTTTGTTTTTAACCTATATATAGTATACACATGTAGCTAGCATATTTGATTTTATAGGCACTATATCTACAGTAAAAGGATTGCCAAAAACACTTTTTTCCACTTCATTACCATAAATGTAATTTTTTAATGATTGATATTCTTAAACTTATCTGATTATTATGGATTTAAATCGTCATTCTTATCTAATTAAGCGTTTTCATTTTAAAAGTGGGGGACTATACTTATGCATGAGAAACAGAAAAGACATGCTCAATTTGTAAGGCTTCCTGTTGATATTGTAAAAAGGATTGATGAATATAAAGAATCCAAAACAATATCCTCCAGAAATGAAGCTATTTTAGAATTAATTAAAAAAGGGTTAGGTAAAGCTGATTGATTTCTAAAGAGTAGGACGCTGTTACGAATAAGATTTGCTTTTACGAACAAACTACTCAAGAAGCTTATTAGCTTTCTTCCCAAAATTTCCGCAATAGAAAAACTTCCTTAACGCATTCGGGGAGTTTTTCTGTTTTTAAGCTGTATATCATATACAAAGCTAATTAACATAATGAATTTTATAGGAAATAACTAATAGCATCTTATCTATAAAGATGCTATTACCACTGAACTAAAACACTCTTTAAGGCATTTTGTTTAACTAACCCGTTTGTATATTTCTCCTGGAACTTATTTAACATAGAGATTTTCGTTTGAACATGAAGATTTTTGCTATATTCATAAGGGTCTGAACATTTTGGGCCTATTTCTCATACTGTATTAGGTATTAATAATATATTGAGGTGAAAAATATGGACGCAAATTATATAGATTCTTATTATTACCCAAGATTTTTAGACTCACAGTCCCCGTCCCCTAGGTTCCCTGGATCACCTGGCGGTTTCCCTGGATCACCTGGCGGTTTCCCTGGATCGCCTGGTGGCTTCCCTGGATCACCTGGTGGCTTCCCTGGATCACCTGGTGGACAGCAAGCTCCAACTTCCCCACCACCAGCATTTATCCCACAACAGCAAACAGCAACGCCATTTGCAGTCGATCCAGGAGCCATTTCATTGTGTTTATTCCGTAACACATATATATGGCTTAGAAATGGGTCAAGTTTTTGGTTTTTCCCTATTTTTGTGGGACGAAGATCGGTTTCCGGTTTCAGATGGAACGGGCGATTCTGGACTATTTTTGGTATAGATACAAGACAAATTGTTTCATTTACATGTTTCTAAGCGTTCATAATTTATAGCTTTGGGAGGGATTAGCTTTGCAGCCTACAGAGAAGGTCAGGGTTAGTATGCCGTTCCCATCACAATGGGGTATCCATGCTGAGATTGCAGGTAGACCTATGGTTTGGGGTGTGCTTATCATTAACTCTATTACAGGCAATAGAGTAGGGGGTACAGTTAATTTTCGGGGCACTCTCATTCCCATTAATGGATATTGGAATGAGAGTACCAAACAAATCAGCTTTGATTCACCTTATGCCACATATTCTGGTAACTTAACCATGTTTGATGACTCCACTACCAGGATTCGACATCTTGTTTTAAGTGGGCGGGTTATTATGAAGCCACCTTCTTTGCTAGCAGGTAGGAATGGAACTTGGGTGGCTACCACAGATACAAGTCTCACAGGACCTGCCGTTAGCAATAGTGATTTACCTCCCGTTGGTGCCTTTTTAACATCAAATATACTTCATAGTGGACTTGGACGTTGAGGAAATGCTTTGAAAGTATACAATTTAAAAAGCAAAAAAACTAACTTTGAGTCAGATAGAAGTTAGTTTTTTTGCTTTTTATGAGATAGATTAATACATCCTCTTATAAAATTATAGAAAATTCCTAATAAGTATTATAAATATTTTCGCATGTTTCAGCTTTTGGTTGATAAAAGCAGTGAAGCTTATATCGGGCAACAAGAGGTTGATTGTACCATGTTGGAGGGCACTGTTGAGAAGGTCTGAAATACCATAGGCTAAATTTTGCAGGCCAACTACGTTCTCCTCTGACAGATCGACGTGCCAAACGTTTTTCACTTTCTCGTGCTCTTTGATAGAAATAGCCTTTTTGAGTAGCTTCAAATGCATGGGGTTGATAAATCATTTGCGGAATAGTTCTCAGTCCTTTAAAATCAGAGCAATTTGCCCTAATTCGATTAACCCCCACATTTCCTATAAGAAGCATTCCTTGTTCACCTTCACCTTCACCTTCTGCTCTAAGGAGCCTCGCTAAAAGAGCTATGTCTGAAGTTGTCGCTTTAACAACCGCCATAATTTCACCTCCAGAAATAAGATATTTCCCTATGGCCCGTATAATGTCTTTTCGTGATTTTTTTAAAAAATAGGCTTTTCTCTACCATTACTTCCTGCCTATTTTCCCAAAAATATGGACATTTACCCAAGAAGGAAACTAGGTAAATGCATATTCTTGCTTTGATAAGAAAAAATGGAGGTTTTTGTCATGAATTCAGAAATGCATTTGTTACCTAATTTATATTTTCAAGAAAATCAGTTACCCTATGGAGATATGAGGTTTGGAAGACCAGGTTTTGGTGGTCCTGGCTTCGGCCGCCCTGGTTTTGGAAGACCTGGTTTCGGTTTTGGACGCCCCGGATTTGGTTGGGGACCTGGTTTCGGATTCGGTTTCGGTTTTGGACGCCCTGGATTTGGTTGGGGACCTTGGTTTGGCCCTGGAATCGGTTGGGGAGGGCCCTGGTTTTGGTAGTCCCTTTTTATATTAAATGAACTATATCCAAAAAGCCTTAAGATCAATGATCTTAAGGCTTTTTTTGAAATAACTTACTAAATTTAGAAAATCAAAACTTTATAAATTTATCAATTTCAGCATATTCAGTTTCTTTACTTAAGTGACTTGCCTATAATGAATAAAACAAATGATGCAACAAACATAAAAAACATTGGCTAAGACTTAGCCAATGTTTTTTATGTTTAGATAGATACCCTGAGGAGGGCTTTTTCCAAAAAAAACGGATGATTCTTCAGAATTCAGATTACATTCTATTCATCGACCTGTTTTCAGGTGAATTATCTATATGAATAACATTTAACAATTTGAGCAAACTACCCAAGATGATTAGAGTCATCAATAAAACATAGTTTTTTCTTTTTTTAAACTGTATAGAATATACAAAGTTAGTTAATATAATGTGCATTATCAGCAATTGCTAAGTATATATAGAAAAAGTGAATAAAAAAAGCTAGCATCTAGCTAACTTTTTTTCAAACAAACTGGATTTAATGATTAGCATCCTCCAGCGAAGCCGCCAAAACAAGAAGCACCGATAATGATTAATAAGATAAACAGCACAATAATTAAAGCAAAACCACTACCAAAACCACAGCCGCCTCCGCCATAGCCGCAACCGCCACCATAACCTCCAAAGCCCATATTTCCACCCCCCTATATGTTTAATACTCTTAAGATATGTATAGAAAATTAAAATGCCAGCCCATACTCTGAACTGGTAAAAATAATAGGATTTTGTAGATATATATAAACCCTTTAGATTAGTTTACATAGAATGAATGAACCATCCGATTTAAGCCCGTAGATCAGTTACCTCCCTAACGGATTTGCAGTTGTTAAAAAAACAGAAAAACCCCCTGCCGCCTGGGAGTTTTTCTGTCTTTTAGATGTATATCATATATATGTTTAGTTAGTGTAATGGATTTTATTGGAATTCATTATTTGAAAAGGTTTTGAATATTATTAGAGAAGGCTCTAGGAATGCCACTTCGATAAAGCCATCTCTATTTTAAAAGAAAAAACAATCTGTCTTCCAATACAGATTGTTTTTTCTTTTTTTGATTTTGTGAATTATGAAGGTGAAAAATGAAGGTAAAAGGATTCTACGTGTGAGACGAAATTTATTCAAGTTACATTATATGCCTACATTTTTCTTTAGGTAACTTGCCTAAATTAATATTTTTCTATCATTTGAACAAACTACTCAAAATGTAATAAAGCATCAGCTAACATCTATATTTTACGACTAGAAAAACTCCCCATAAGGTAGTTTTTTCGTTTTTTAAGCTGCGTATTTTATACATCTTTAGTAAACATAATAGTTATTCTCAGAAATGATAGGAGCCCCTATTTTATTGAATAAGGGTTCTTCTTATTTAGTTATTACTATGAGTAGCTACCAAAGCCTCCGCCAAAACAACTACATCCAATAATGATAAGAAGAATAAATAATACAATTAATAAAGCAGCTCCAAATTCGCCGCAATTAGACGTATAAAGAATCCCTTCTCTATTAGATTTTTATCACTTTCACAGATAAAATAGTCCTCTTACTTTTAAGAAACTAGTCTATTATAAATAAATTTAAAATGACCAAACAGGCATATGTAAAAGCCTTTCAATTGATTTAAAAAGGCAGACTTTTCTTTCTACAGTATTTATCTTAAAAAGACTACTGCGTGGTGAACAGTGGTTCTTTCTTTTTTTGCTGTAGTGAATATACAGGTGTAGTTAAAATAATACAATTTATAGATAATAGTCACCTTAACCTTTGATTAATAATACTAAGATTTATCTTTTAATAAAAATCCCTTTAATTATACAAACTCAAGAGATTTCTACATATAATTAATATCTTTATTTATAAAAAGGAGTGAATATATGAATCAAAATATACCTCATTATGTTGCTTTAACTTTTGATGATGGACCGTCAGCTTACACAATCTCCATTTTAGATATTCTAAAAAGATATAATATATCCGCAACATTCTTTGTTGTTGGTTCAGAAGTAAAAAAATTCCCGGATATAATACAAAGAATTTATAGGGAAAAGCATATCATTGGCAATCATACTTGGAACCACCCTGATATAACAACCCTTTCAAGGAATGAATTGTGGAAGGAAATTAATTCGACAAATATTCAAATCAAGAAAATAATAGGACATTCTCCAGATTTATTTCGTCCTCCCTATAGTTCAATAAATGATAAAAATGCTGATGCTATTAAAAAATTCGGGATGACTTCCGTATTATGGAATGTAGATAGTAAAGATTGGCAGGAGAAATCCCCCTTAAGTATACAAAAGAATGTCATTTCAGGAATCAAGAAAAAGAGTCTCATTGTAATGCATGACGGGGACCAATACGGTAGTGGACCTAGAGACCAAATCGTTACTTCATTGCCTGAAATCATTACATATTTATTAAAAAATAATTATCGTTTTTTAACAGTTCCAGAGTTCCACCAAGTTGCATACAAAATTGAAAAATGGTCCTAAAAGGATGGTTAACTTTTTTATATTCGGCTCAACAGTAAGATAGTTTTTTCTTTTTTAGCTGTATATGATATATATTTTTAGTTAATATAATGAATTAAATCGGAAGCTACACTTAAATCATTTTCAATACCTATCAATAATTTTTAGTTCGATCCATGATAAGACCCTTCCATTTTTTGAGGGCACCCCATATTATAATAAAGGTCTTTATGAGTTCTACATGGAGTGCTTTCCTTGATGGGAAAGTGCCCTTTTATTTTGTTGTCACCTTCTACTTTTTTGAATTCTTAAAGAATTCTTTCTCCAAAAGCTGAACAAGAGAATCTTTTTTGCTCATACCTTCTTCAATACATCTCTTAGCAAATTCTTTAAATAATTCTTCTGGTATATCAGCATTTAAACGCTTAAATCCAAGCAGTGTTTTAAGCATATTAAGCTTCCTCCTAGAATGAGTGCGCACTCAAATAAGTGATAATTAAAGGATATAATTACCATAGACAATAACCAAGATTAAAATGGTTATTTAGTAATTAATTACCTATAACAGAAATCTTGAATATCATAGGGAGAATTAACAAATTAAAATCCGGGGGGACACGATGTGACCAAACTATTTGCTATCAGTGCAGGTATGTCCTTTTTTGCCGTTGCTAAAGCTGAGAATGAAAAAGAAGTACTTACTATTCTTGTTAACCGAGAATTAGAAGAACAAGAGGATTTTGGTATCAGAGCGCATATTGATGACTTTTCGATTGAAGGGCTGTGTGGTGATTTCTTCCATGATGAAAAGGGATCATTTATCGAAGGTCACATCTTAGACTACCCTCGCCATATAAGGAAAATGAGCACTAAAGAGCGTGATACCTATATCCAATCACATGTCGAAAAGAATGCTAGATTTTTTTGGAAAGACAATCCATTTTATGCAGAATTGTACTTGCGGGAATTCAAAAAGTATAAGACAGCAGGGAAAGACCTAGGAAATACGTTCCGTCCTCATTTTTCGGATGAATTTTATTTCATTACGGCCAAATTAATTATTACTGAAACGGATTGGTACGGAGAAGATTTTCAAATCATTGAAATTGACTTAACTAACCGTAATTACCAGCTTATTTTCGAACTTACTTTAGAGGAAGATTAGTTAACATAATCAGCACTCTAAGAAATAAAAAAGCCATGTTCTTAAAAAGAGAACATGGCTAAGGAAGATGAAAAGGTTGTAATACATTATATATACTTTATAAATAAGTTGTATAAATCATTAAAAATATAATTATTTATCCATAAAAAATAACGCCAGCACTTATCCAAACCCTTTTATTACTTTACATACCATAATATTGAGCAACCTCCTTGCTATTCCAATAGATCCCGAGTTCCTATATTGCTACTATGTTAAAGAAAAAACTGCTGCCTAGTGATAAACATTAGTTTTTTCTTTTCTAACGATTTCTAATTTTCATAGAAGGAGCAAAAATCGTCCAAGCTTTTTTCATTGAATTACATATCATAATTATATATCTTGTCTTACGAAGGGAAGTGTTGATATGTCTTTGGAACATCATTTTCGCGGAAATTGCTATCGCCATTGCAATGTAATATTTGTGACATTCAATCAAACAACTGGCAGAGTGATCCTTATTAATCCTTCCATAGGCACAATTCCTCCAGCTTGTGAAAATGACACATCCATCCAAGATCTTACCGTGTGCTTATTGAAAGACGGCTATACAATTCATGCATTCTATCAGGAAACCTTTGTCTTCTCAAAATGTAAAAGCTACTATGATACAAAATAGGAAATGAATAAAACTCTATAGCCCGGGCAAACTACTCGAGACGCCGTAAGGCATCTACCACTTTAAAATTCCTATTCTTTTAGCAGAAAAACTATCTTTGGCTGATAGGTAGTTTTTCTGTTTTCAGGCTGGATATGATATACAGGGCTAGTTACCATAATGTCTCATTTCGGAACACATCACCCAAAAGAACCTTCTTGGGTTCTAGATGGGGCCTTGTTTCTTCTTTATGCAGCTTTTTATACATATGCAATATCCCAACAGAGATAGCTTTTTTTAGAAAAAGATGTTAATATATAATTCCATAATGATGATGTTCTAAAGGCAACCTCTACTGACGACTGGAGGTTGCTTTTTATTTTGTTAATAAGCTCGCTCACCTTTACAACGATTTTTTGCTCCTCTTGTTTAGCAACTGCTACTTTATCTAAGGCAATGGGCAGCATTTCCTCCTTACTCTCTTTCTGATGTTCTCTACATGTTCTAAAAGTTTAAATTGAGTCCATGCCCATTTAATTTTTCGTTCGCACCGTTATTATAATGCCCATTTTCAGTAGATATTTCTGTAGCGCATAGAATTATAAAAACTTTATTATATGTTGGTATTAGGCCTTTCCTGAACGTTTCAAGAGTTATAACGTTTTTTTTTCTGTAACTCTTCTGAACTTTGAAACGCTTGTATCGGTGTAAGATCTGTTACCTTTGTCATCTTTATGGAATATAAAACTCCCATTTTCAAAAGTTCTAGCGTACCATACTTAATTACTGTTTGTCTTTGAATACTTAATTGTAACGCCACCTCTTCAGGAGAATAAAAAGCTTAGAGATTTTCTTGTATTCCTTTTTTATAACGGCATTACAAGATGAGTTATAAAATTTTTTGTAACTGGAATTATAATCTTCTTTAAATGCTAATACTTTTCCTCATTCAAAAAAGGGTAGGTCCTAGCGGGAACTTCGAGCACAAAGAATATAAAATAAAATGATTAATCAATTTACTAACCACAGGTAATTAAGAGCAATTAACAAGCATCACCTATTTTAATAGCCTGTCCTGTAAAACAAAATAGAAGAAGCTAACCTATCCAAAATCATTGGGTTAAGTTTATGGGTCAGTTTTTCTACACCCCAACTGAAGGAGCTTGGACATGGTTAGATATAAAAACAGCCGTTGAAATGATTAATTCCAATGGCTGTTTCTTCTGATAAAACTCATTATGATGTTAATTTCGTACTTTTACCAGAAAAACAATGAAGCTAATGCAAGACCTGTAATTGCTCCCAGTGCTACAGCATAAGGTGCTCCAAACCCATAAAAACCCCCACCATAAAAACCATAGCCAATACCATTTCTACGTCTCATAGGCTGGATATAAACATGACTTGGAGTTAACCTTGTAATACGTCCAAGATGCGTTCGACCATAACGATCATTAATTCTTACGGTACGTCCACGGTGTCGATGACAAAGTTGATAATAGTTTCCGCCGCTCATTATTAGAACCCCCTTTTTATCTGATATGATATGAAAAGGAAGTCCTAAATGTCTGGACGAGTGTCTTGAAAATTAGGAAATACAACGAAATATACGAAATCCTAATAAATTTTGATACTTTTTAGTTAATCTTTCATGATCATCAAGTAAATCATAAACATTTGAAGGGATTTCATCAGATAAATCAAACTCTGTTCCAAAATCAATATTTTGCTCTTCATCTTCCACTTCCACTTTATACTCACGCCTACTTACCACAGTGGAAAAGCCTGCCTTTTTCCAATATTCGACCCATTCCAATTCATTAGGGATGGATTGAAAATGATAAAATTCCGAAACTAAACGTTCATCCTGTTCTGTCATTTGTGGTTCTTTTACCGTTTCAATAGCTAAGATAATTCCTTCCTTTTTTAGCACCCGTTTACATTCCTTTAACGAAGAGGAAATATTTGTAAAGGAAACAACAGATTCTAACAGAATGATATCAAATGACTCGTTATCAAATGAGAGATTCTCTATATCTTCAATTGTAGCCTTGCAGGGTAATTTTAACTGTTCAAATCTTTTATTTGCCTTTTGT
The DNA here is from genome assembly GCF_046535215.1 of Priestia sp. SIMBA_032. Lineage (NCBI taxonomy): Bacteria > Bacillati > Bacillota > Bacilli > Caryophanales > Bacillaceae > Priestia > Priestia sp. SIMBA_032. The sequence continues at coordinate 18,101 of NZ_JAWRXD010000015.1, forward strand.
ACCATAGTTGCATTTATATCACATGCTGTTATTTCACATCCATATCTGCAATATAGGTATGCGGATGTTTGTCCTGTACCACAACCTATATCTAATATGGAGGTATCGCTATTTATTTCCTCTTTTTCTAACAACTGTTTTGTTAAATGTAAACCGCCAGGATGGGCCCCACCAACCCCTAGTAAGGCAAGCATATCCATATACTTCATATGAATCACCTCTTATTTTTGTATGTAACAAGGTATGAGAAAAAAAGTAAAAGGTAATAACTTAATAAAATATTTTTTAGATGTATAGAAATTTAGATTTGCCTTACTTGTATAAATCCCCAATGAATTAGTAAGCATAATTCCCAAGTATCTTAATAAAGCTAGCCTTTTTAATTCAGTGGTTACCTTTATTTAAAACTATTATTTTAGGCGATCATTCTTACTCCTTGTACATATTATAAAATTAACATAACTAAAAGGAGATCCTTAATTTAATGTATAGAAGAACACGTCGACCTATAAACCCTTTTTTTCCACATCAATTTCAGCGTCCTAATACAAAACAAAATAACCCAAGTCTATTGTCCTATTTTCGTACATCAGATGGAAATTTAGATTTTGACAAGATTGCTGGTACTGCGCAGCAAGCAAAGGGATTGTTTAATCAGTTCAGCCCCTTCATTACAAAATTTCTTAAAAAATAACGTTATAATTGCTTAAGAAATTTTGTGGGGTCCTTATATTTTATTCCCCCCCTCTATAAACCCCTGATATCACCCAATTTATAGTGGGGGATCATTATGTCGGATATAGCTTTAAAAAAGGAACTGCCCTGTCTCAAGTCGTATTTTCCTTAATAAATAACGATCATATGAGCTTAGAAACTTATAAAAGCTTAATATGTGGGACAAAGGCCTATTTTACAAGAGCGATAAACCATATAACCACTCAGACATATACTAAAAATGTGCTGTACCCTATCCACTAATTATTTTCATCTAATATAAAAAATACAAAGGGGTGTTTATTATATGTCTGAATGTGGCGGATATGGATTTGGCGGGGGCTTTGCCTTCCTAGTTGTGCTATTTATCCTTCTTATCATTATCGGATGTAGTTGTTTTGGCAGATGGTAATCATTGCAAAACAGAGCCCAAGTGAGTACCAAAGGCTCTGTTTTTTGTCCTTATGACGATTGAATATGTAAGCAGACTGAGAGCGGAAAACAGTCTACAATACTGAAGGGGTATATATAATGAGTCTTAGGATAATTCAGTGTATGTTAAATTATAGAAAATGTTTATATAAGTTTTATTTGTTTATACCAACCTTTTACTTTCTTTGTAGCATCACTTTTATCATGACATTGGGCAACTTAATTAAAAAGTTTTAAAAGCCATACCAAGATAAGTATGCCCCCTAGATAAAGATGATTAATATGTACTGATGTGGACGCCGGTATCCACTACTTATATATGTAAATCTTACAAAGGGGTTAACGATTTAAGGCGGAAAACAAAGTTCGTAAGTCCTATAGTAAAATAAGACCCACGAACTTTACAGGTCATTTATATTCTTAGTACCCTCCACCAAAACAAGAACAACCTACAATAACTAATAAAATAAAAAGTACCACTAATAAAGCGAAGCTGCCTCCAAAGTTACCCATACTTTCACCACCTACAATATTCTTTCTTTATTATATGTACAAGTTGCAAAATTGCTCGCCTAATGTTTTATAGGAAGAAAATGCAAAATAAGCAACAACTTAATTCATAATATTAATAAGATAGTATATAAGTTTTTATCCCACAAAACTTTATGTAAACTTTCTAAAATTAGCTTGTTTACATCCTTCACTTTTTACGAAAAAACACCCTTTTCATCAGTCATGAAAGGGTGTTTTCTAATAGCAGCTATGATTTTAGTGCTCTTGGTTTAATTAAGCTATCCATCTCTAAAAATAAGTATAATAAAGTAAAAGAGCCACTACATAATATATTGACTGTTTTGTTTTTGTGAAGTGTGATTTAAGATAGTTGTGTATAATTTTGTGCATCTTGACTTGCTACGATCATTCTGTTTGCAATCTTTATACACTCATTAAAGTTTCTTATCTTTCGAACATGTATCATTTATTAAAAATGCTCTTTGAACTTATGCTTAGTACTAGCACTTTTTTTAAATCCTTTTTACAGGAATTAGTGAACAAGTATAGAATAACTCAATTATCCTTCTCTATTTCATAAAACGATGGTACTGTAATGAAATAGATTGCACCAGCGCTTCTTTATTCGTCTTAGTTCCCAAAAAGACGAGCAAAGAAGCCGTTTTTATTTTCTCTCCCTTTTTCCTGAGCCGCTGCTGTTTCAAGTAAATGTTGTTGCTGTTGTTTTTGTGATGAGCGAATGTATTCCATCATTTCTTTATCACGGCTCTCTATGTGTTTTTTCATTTGCTCGGCTTGCTTATCAAAGCTGGCTTGCAACTGTTCGAGTTGCCTATTTGTTTGCTCGCTATCTACTCGTCCTTGGTCCTCTAACTCCCTTAAATCATTTTAGAATCACTTAAGGCATTCCTATACTCTTCAATTTAATCATTTCTTTTTGTCAAATTTTAAAATTTCCAGTATGAATAAGGAAGAGCATAAGGGGTTTTTGATATCCCATGACTGTGATATGCTGGGCAGAGCCCAGCAAAACAATGTTTTCATCTCGAAAAAGGTGATATCACGAAAACTTCCAGTCTGTCGACATGCTGTTTACCTAAAAAGAAGAAAAACGCCTACTATTGATCTAGTACTGACATCAATTTTGGTGCTTTTTTTGCACATGTTGACCTGCTGTGCACTCAACGTCCCCTCAACTTTTATGAAGTTTTAACGAGTTTTTGAAAGATTTCTTGATGATAATTCGTGAAGTTTTGAGAAGAAGTCTGGGTAGCTTTTTTATAAAACCGATCGTTTCCTCCATCGAAAAAACGTTTAATTTTTGTAAAATGCTGCGTCTCTGATTCTTAACTGTGTTCACTTCTTTGAACAAAATATCTTGCATTCCTGTAATGGAATGGCCATCAATTGCAAGATCAAAAAGCCGGTGTATATTTAAGCCTTTGGACTATTTCACTTCTTCCTAACGTTCCTACATTAGATTAAAGAGCACAGGTAGGAATTTAAATAAATGGAAACCCTGCTATCGCTATCAATAGTGATTTCTTCGTTGAGGAGTAATTTTCGCTAATGCAGTAAATGTTTCTACTATTCTTAAGTTAGAAGGTGGAGATAGAGTTGATATCTTTGCTCAAAGTAATTTAGATGTATGATCTTAACGGATACCAATAATGTAATTAGTACACATTTTGAAGTTGCTAAATTCCCTTCTCCAACAAGATAAATAAGGGAATTTAATTACTAATAGGGACAATTTATATAAAAATACTTTAGATTGTTTTTATTTTTCTAAAGTATTTTTTATTTAAAAATGAGTACTGTATACATTTTAAGTTAACATAATAAATTTTATAGAAAAAGGATACAAAGAAGATAGTAAAAGTTTTATATAAAACCAGCGCTTGTCCAAACCTTTTTTATTATTTTGCATATTATAAATTGAGCATTGCATTAACCTCCTCCTCTTCCATTAGAGGGCGTTCCATTGCTATGGAGTTGAAGAAAAAACTATTTTTGGGGAAGAAGTAGTTTTTTCTTCTTTCTATACATAAATTCCTGATAACGAAGAAAGCTACTCAAGATACCTTAGGGCATCAATAATCTTTAAGTAGATTATGTATCAAAAAAATTATCTACTCCCATGATAGTTTTTTCTATTTTACATTATATACGTTGTTCATTCCCAGTAAACTAACTTCTAAAAAATAAAAATACTATTAAAATAATGAAATAGTACAAGCCCTTACTTGAAATTTACATATAATAAATCAAATGTAAATTCATAATTTATATTTAATTTATTGCAATAAGGGGGGATACAAAGGATGATTAGGGACTTATTAAGAATCTTAGATCCTGGAACACCAGTTCCAACCTTAGTCGTAGGCGGTGCTACACTTACTAATCTTGTATTTTCAAGCTTTAATGCTACAACTAATTTAGCTTCTTTTGCAACTAGAACAGGTACTGGGACAAATGCTAGCACAAATATTGTCACAGTAAATGCTAATGAGATTCAGGCTATAACAACGGCTTAACTAAATGCCCTATTTTAATTTGGAAACAAAAGCCGTTGTAATCAATAATTACAATGGCTTTTTCTGTATTTAACCATCTCCAAACCTTTTTCATTTGGTTACATACCCCACTAGTACAAGTATCTTCTATGAAAGGATAAAATAAAAATGTTTCATAGTGTAAAACGAACTCTAATTATAATGAAATTGATTCTGCAAGATGTATTACAAATAAACTCCTTAGTACCTCCCTATTCCAGCACATTCACAAAGATAGCCTTTTCTGTACCTGAACCACCTGGCATATCCGACTTACCACTCTTCATTTATTTTGATATTGATAACCGTTTTACCTTAGCCCAACAACAATGGATTCGTGATGCTATTAACGGTGTGCTATTTCAATGGTTTCAACATCTAACTGAAAAATGGAATGGAGGCTCTAATAATGGGATCTCCCAATTGGCAAATTGCACTAATTTATACGCCATCAGAAATTTACGACCAACTTGGTATCTAGGGTTACCCATTAATAATGGATTAGCCGCTACTAATATCGCCATGGATCAATTTACTCGACTCATACGTGACAATGGATTTGGACTGGCTCCCCCGGCAAAAATTTTTTCAAATATTTCATTCCCTGCAAATTCTTCCACCATCTTTGCTTTAACAACTTTAGCACAAAGTCAAGTTCCCCTATCCCTTATCGTTAACCCGGCGCAGCTTGATAGTTCAGATTTGAATATTAAGTTTCTCACTGGATCTATGTTTCATGCCTGGCTCCACCGTGCCGGTTTCTATCATCCTAAAAAAAGCGGTCATTTTATTATCGAATGTCCAATGTGTATTATGAGAGGATTTCAAATTAAAGAAACTATCACTCCTGATAGTTTCTATATTCAATTCCTTGATTAAATTTAAGCTGTGTATGATATACAATCTTAGTTAACATAATAAACATATCTAAAGTAAATTATTTTGAGATTGTCTTCATATAGAATTCATATGCTAATGGACAAGTACACAAGCACTTTCTTGATTAAGAAATATTATATTGTGAGAAAAAAAGGAGTGACTAAAGTGAGTGAATACCATGAAAAAAACATGAACACAAAAACAACTGTCAGTCCATCCTACAAAAAGCCTTTGAAAAACTGTTAAAAGACATTTTCGAAGATGATCAAAAGAACACATCGTTGTGGATGTCATAACAAAGATTGAAATTATTATGAAGAACCTTCTAGATTGGACAAGTGATAAATAATTGATTTACGGACTCGCTTTTAAATTAATTTTTCACCCTAAATATTAACCCATAATTTGAGCAACCTATCCAAAAACTCGTTAAATATCAGGTCATATAACCCAGTATAACAAGAGGAAAAGCTACTGTTTAGGCCAGTAGCTTTTTTTTCTTCTAAACTCTTTCTGTATTCTACCACCAGTATCTGTTATGAAAGGAGAATAAACACAAGAATGAACGATGAAAAATTTGACTTTAACATAAGAACTCAGTTTAAATTTACAACAAATGATCGTACTTTAGGCTATATTTTAAATAGTATTGCTCAAAAAGGAATCAATATTAATGACTACTCTCAAACAAAAATTAATGTAAATGAAAATCTTATTAGACTTGTAGTTGGAGGTACTAGAGCAGAAACAATTGATGTTCTTCGTTGTGTAAGAAGTATATTCAGAATGCTTGGCATTAAGTTTAGTGAGAAAGACATTATTCAAATTGAAAGTATTGCATCTAATGATACTCGTCAAATTAATACTTTGTTTGGATCCTTGTAACATAAGTCAAATGTATTATATGAATGAATAAACTATAGATGATGCCGTGAGGCATCTACGAAAATCCTTGCAGCAATAGAGCAGAAAAAACCGCTGAGTAGCCCCAGCGGTTTTTCTTGTTTTCATACTCTATACCATATACAATGATTTATTTTAATATAAATACAGCTAAAGGAAGCCCTAAGGCCAATGTTAAACTTAGTGTTGTTTAAAAAGAACACTTCCATAATACTGTATCTACTACAGCATCGTATCTATGTTAAATCTGTTGTTGCAATTTTAAAGGAGATTTCCTTTGCTGCCTCTAAAGCCCTTCTTTTAGCAGTTTCTTTATAATATGATGACGCTAAAATGTAACCATAACGATGCCCCATTGATGTAGGTGGCTGTAAAATTGCTCCTTTTTTAGGCTTTATATAAACCTCTTCTATGCCTAGGTAGTTAGAACTACGTTCTTTTCCCGTAACTTGAATTAGTTTTCCTTTAGACTCAACTGTTAAATAATGAGCGTATACATATTTATAATCCTTTTTAGTCAAGGCAGGTTCGTGTCCCATCATTAATTGCATAGTCTCTTGTACTAAGTTAATTCCATGTCCGATTTCAATCATACGATTCATAGCTCCACCCGATATTCTTGGATTTATCTCAATTAATTTCCAACCTTCAGTTGCTTTACGAAGCTCCAAATGACAGGCTCCATTTTTCATACCAAAGGCCTGTATAATGGAACTAACAGCATTAAAAAGACTATGAGATAAGCTACCATTCAATTTCCCTAGCAAAGAATAACCAGTGACGATAAAACGCTCAAAAAGGGTAATTTCTTGTTCAATTACCGCAATAATATGAACCCTTTCATTATGAACTAACACCTCAACTAAGTACTGAGGGCCATCTACGTATTCCTCGAGTAAGATTTCCTCGTTAGGTAGCTTTTTTAAAAGAGTATGCATAGATGATATTAACTCACTCTCATCCTTCGCTAACAATACATCCTTTGATCCTGTTGATTTAGGGGACTTAACAATAAGGGGAAAATTTATCTCTTTAGTTTTAAGAAATGAAGATAACGATTCTGTTGGTTTATAAATTAAATAATTAAGTGAAATGGGTAATTCCTTTAGCACATTACGAGTCAATATCTTATCTTCCATATGATAGATTGCGTCAGTGGATATATCACTCTGACAGAACTCCTCTGACAGACGTGCAGCCACATAAACAAAAGGGTCAATGAAACTAAAAATTCCTTTTATATTTTTTCTTGTTTTTTTTAATTTTTCGATTACCATGACTAAATTATCATAATCATTTATATCAGTAAAGATCATCTCATGCACATCTGGAAATTCACTTCGATCTTTAAGAAATTTTTTTCTACAAGTTAACAAAACCGTAAAGAAATTAAGATTATTTGCTGCCTTAATTGCTTCCCGACTCGATCCTGATTTATTTGTTTCAATAAAGACAATAGTATCCATAAATTATCCCTCATCCTATCCGATCAAAAATGTTCTCTCACTCTATGATATAAAAAAAAGACAACCAAGGTTCGTCCAAATGTAAATAATATACGAATTTGATGAATATACCTAAACAAGTAAGAGTAGAAGAAAGGATGATTGCTATGGCATCAATCGGCATGCTTCATCATCGTAAGGACCCAATAAATGTTAGAAAAGCTTATGCTTTCGCTGCAGTAGCAAAAGTCGAAGGTATAGATTTTTTTTATTTCACTCCAGGGAAAGTTAATTTGGAAAAACGTACTATTTTAGGTAAAACATACGAAAAAGGAAAATGGATAGAGAAAAGATATTCTTATCCTGATGTTATTTATAATGCCAGCCCCCCTATAAGTGATAAAGCAGCAGATATAGTAGATGAATTAAGGAATATAATTCCATTCACCAGTCACTCCGTTGGGGATAAATTAACTGTTTATAACAAAGTGAATAAGGCTAAAAAATTTAATCAGTACCTTATTCCTACTTCAGAATTAACTAATTATAGAGTATTGCTAAATATGGTGGAAAACTACACAAAAATAATTGTAAAACCCTTATCCGGACATAAAGGAGCTGGTATTTTCTATATAGAAAAGATAGGTGACAGTTATAAAATTAGTAAAGATGAACAGGACTCCATATTTAGTGAAAATCAACTAGAAAAGTTTATCGATAGTCATATAAAACAGGACACTTACTTAGTACAAAAATTTATAACATGTAAGACAAAATTAGGGAATGTATATGATTTTAGATTACATGTACAAAAAGGCGGAAACGGCAATTGGTTAATTACGTCTATATATCCAAGGATAGGTAAAATGGGTAGTATAGCTTCAAACCTAGGCAACGGTGGCTATACTTGTATTCCGGATATCTTTTTAAAACAGGAATTTGGGGATAACTACTACAATGTCCAAAAGCATCTTGAACAATTTGCTGTAAGTTTTTCTAACCATTTTGAATCTCTATACCAGGATACACTATTTGACGAGTTAGGAATTGATGTAGGACTCGATGAAAAAGGAAGACTTTGGATTTTTGAAGTGAATTGGAGACCAGGTCCTCCTGTCATTATGAATGTTGAATTGGATGTAGTAAGGAATACTCTTCAATATGCCCAATATCTAGCCAATAAAAATAAAAAATATTAGCTGAAATTTATTTATATAGAAATATAAGCATTATTAATTAATATAGGACTTCAATTCAATAAATAATTTTTAATGATGTGAAAACACATGCCTCTGCATGGGGATAGTTTTTTTACTTTACTCTATAGATTTTATCTAGCCATACCAAGTCGAGTAAGTTAGGGGCAACATTGCCCCTGCCTCCCATAGCAAGTTTTTTTATCGTCTCCTCATCCTACCGTATTGGTAGATAAAACGTACGCCCATACTCCAAATAGAGGTACACATAACTGCATCTTTCTTTCATCAGAGAATAGCCACAACCTTATGTACCTATAAGGGACCAGCAAGAGGTCAGTTTCATTTCAGATCTATCATGGGTTTGTCCATAAGGAAAATAGTATTCATCCAGTTATGCAGTTTTATGCTTTTCTGTTCACTTTCCATATACCTATGTTCACTTTCTCTTGTATTCTTTATACACTGTCACGTCATTTGATTGTACAGTCTCCCTACTCATATAATAAGGGGTTTACTGAGCTCATCATCCTATAGATACAATCATCTTAAGTAGATTCTTTACCCCAGGCAAGATACATGACGTATGACAGGAGTATTATGTATCTACCTTCTCTCTTGCCAATACGTAAACAAATCTAGGCCCTGTCCTGAGCTCACATTTACGAAGCTTACAAACCTTCACTGTCATTCATCTTACTTATCTTCCCCAACAGTGCTCCAGACCATGTATCGATTCTCTATTTCGACGCTTTCTCCCTTCTCATGTAACCTTCAAATCCGTTACCAAGCCAACGTTTTTTGACATGAATATTTTTGCGTCTAAACTAGTGGCTTTTGCCCTACTATATAGTAGCAACTGCTTGTCGTACCCTAATTTTTGTTGCCTAAAATTATAAAAGAAGGAACATTCGCTTATAGAATGCTCCTTCTTTCTTAAATTTATTATAAAGTTCTTTAAAGAGCTTTATCCAATACATTTTTGAAACTCTTCTAAATTAAGCTGTTCCGGTTACCCTGCTGATACTAATAGCATCTAAACTGGTTGTATTAATATTATCCGAGCTATCTGTCCAAATTAGAAATCCATCTTGTACATGAATAAAAGTACCATTTCCATCAATTTGGTTTCCAAAAGAAAAAATTTGAATCCGATCTCCTCTTCTTAAACCATTAAAATCGAAATCATTTGAAGATGCTCCTTCTAAAGGCGTAATGTTATCACTTGAGTTAACATTGCTTTCAAAGGTATGGCCATTAGACATGAAATCACCTCCTAAAAAAGATAAGGAATAATATATACTATGAAAAAAATTAAGTTTAGTACAAGCCAAAAGCTTATTTATAGTTATGAAAATCACCCATTTAATCCTGTTCGCTTTTCTTGGATACCATAAAATATGCAGTACAAACGTCCCTCCAATCTTAGGGTATGGAATTTAAATTTCAATCTATGAAAAACCATTTAAATCGGAAAATATTATAAATATATTCTGTCTTGTCCAATCAATTTAGAATGCTCCCCTATATAATATAAGAAAGCATAGGAGTGAATAGTATGAATTTACAAACTCTGCGAGGCTCTTATAATTTAGTAGCAGGCTTAGGGAGTTGGTGTGGTCCAGCACTTTATTCTGAACGTCATAATTTAAGAAGGCATTCATTCCCACTTGATTGGGTTCAAACCCCTTTTCTTTCTGATGTAAATAAATTACTAAAAAATAAATTTCAAGGTTTTATGGAATTAGAAAATATGATTGAAAAAGATATATTAGCCAATTATATAGACGACAATGGATATCCTATTTTTAAATTTGGAACTCATGAATCAGTAAGAGCTCATTATATTACAGATACCCAATATAACATCGACTCTGTTCATGACTTCCCAATAATCCCGAACCAAGAATGGTTTCTACAATATCCTTCCTATAAAGTAAGACTAAATCATCGCATTCAAACATTCCTTAATCAAATTGCACAAAGTCAACGAACCTTGTTTATACGACACGAATGGCTGCCAACAAATTATCAAGATATAGTCATACTAAAATCTATATTAGCTGAAATGACTAATGGTAACTTTAATCTTCTTTTAATAGAAACCGTTGATGATAACTTACAGGGCGTGAAGGATATGAATTTTGGAACAGCTGAAGATGGTATTTGTTGGGTTCAGGTTTCTCGCGAAAATGGTACTAATCCTTCCATTTGGAATACCCTATTAGAAGGAATAACTTTAATAGATTAAACTTTTAGAGACATCAATTAAGAGGAATGAGAAGTACAAATATAAATAGACCAAAAAATTCAGGACCAGACCTTAGTCGTTAAATAGTTAAACAAAAATTTTCCTTAAGGCAATTAGAAACAACTTAAAGTTGTTATTGCTCCTAGGAACTACATTTTATATATTAAAATTCGGTGTTATTCATTAGATGTAATAGATGGCTTTTCTATTTGAAATTTATAAGCTTTATATATTACCAAAAAATAGTTATCTTACCTTAGGGTACATTTATATTAAATGGACAAACATGCATATTGGATAATATAGGTATTGTATTCATTATCCTTATGGAGGATATGGTGGTTACGGGTATGGCTACCCATATGGTTACAGTGGTTGTTGTTAATCATTCATAGTTTAAATAAGAAAAATATAGTTTTATCAATACTGCTCTTATTTTATGTAAAATAGTCATCGGAAGTCTGGATATATGTCCTAATTCTTTTCGTGAAAAATTTCAGCAAAGTAAAACTCATTAGATTTAAAAACCGTGAGGAGTTTTACTTTGCTGAATAAAGGATATGTTTCTCATATTTACACAATTTTTCTTTTGAATTATCTTTCTTCAAATTTACCATAAAGTTCTTGAAGAGGCTTTGTAATAATTTTATTTAATTCCATAATCAATATATTCATCCGTTGTTCAGCTTCTATCAATCGTACAATCATTTCATTTTTCTGAACAACTTCCCCTATTTTTTGGACTTCTTCAATTTCATCCCGCATAATTTTCTGACCTGTCATTTGCTTATTTTGTAATTCGATTTGTAAATTGTGGAACTTATTAAAAAGTTTTTTTGTCTCTGGGTCAGCATTAACTTCCCTATATATACTTTTTAAGTTTTTAAATTCATTGCTTCTACGTAATACCCTTTCAAAGTCATGAGTCATATTATATAGGTTTACATCCAAAGGAAATATCCTCCTAATATCAAATTTATAGTAGATGAAGCTAATTAAATTATTAATCCCATCGGCTTTATCTATAAACATGAAAAATCATTATGATGGTGTATTTAGATCAGGTTTTCATAAAAAAAAGAACGTTTAAAGAAATTACAATATTAAGATACAATTCATTCTAATTTCATTATATTCACTAACCCATTTTTACGTAAATTGTCTATACGAATAACATTTAACAATTTGAGCAAACTACCCAAGACGCCGTGAGGCATCAACATTAAGTTCCCTATTCTTTTAACAGAAAAAACTACTGAACATAGTCAGTAGTTTTTTCTCTTTTTAGCCTGTATATCGTATACATCTTTAGTTAACATAAAGAAGGAATAAAACTCTATAAACCTTGATATAACAACATTTTGGTGAACAAATTATAATCATATATGTTATAGACAATAATCTTGAATAGATTATAAAAATAAACAAAACACCTTACACATTATAACGATAAGTAAAAGGTGCGCTGAAGCTCCAAATTAAGGTATACGTAACAATAAAATTAGCTTGTACTAATAACATCTATCTTGAAAAATAGATATTCTCAATACAAGCCAAGTCAACATATTATCTAGTACATTTTAAAGCCTGTCTAAGTTGCTCTGCTAATACTAATAGCATCCAAGCTAGTTGTGTTAATATTACCTGAGCTATCTATCCACGTTAAAAATCCATCTTGTACACGGATAAAAGTACCAGTTCCATTAATTTGGATTCCAGCAGAAAAAACTTGAATTCGGTCCCCTTGTCTCAAAGAATCTAAGATAAAATTACTTGATGATGTTTCATTTGAAGATGTACGACAACTATCAGAAGTGCGGTGTCTAGACATGAAATCACCCCCTAAAAAAGATAAAAGACAATATGAAAAACATTGAATTTGGTACAAGCCAAAACTTATTTAATAGAACATTCAAATGAAAAATAAGGTATATCTTTAAAATATAAGAAATAGAGGGTTGTCAAAGAGGGGGAAATATTTGAAGATATGGGTTTTATGAATATGTTTATTTAACTCCCGCTTTTTTCAAAGCATGAGCAACTTCTTTTGCAAATTCGATTGGATTTTGAACTGATTCAAGATGTACATAGATAAGTCTCGGTTCTTCAAATAACCAGTGATTGTGTATAGCTGTAACTAATATTTGTTCACTCTTTTTGATCGCTTCTAAGAAAGGGTTTACTTCTTCTTGTAAAAAAACAAGTTCTGCTAAATTCAAAGTTTTATCCTTTTTAGCAACAGGTTCGAAACTAAACTCTAAATCGATTACCATATCCGAAATTGTAGGATGACCAAGAATTGTAGGCTTTAAATTTTTTCTCTCCCGTGTTACCTTACATAAGTTCTTTTTTTGTTCAGCCTCACCTTTAAGAATATTCGCTAACTCTTCACAAAGACATTTTTCTTTAGCCAAGGAATTCACCTCCTTAATAAATAAGATATGCATATAAAAGAGGACAAGCATAGGTATATATACAATGAAACTAGCCTTTTTTATATTAGAACATGTCCAAACGCTTTCAATTGGACTGCATATTATATAAAATAACGGTATCTAAAAGAAGGTAATTAAGATAGAACAATGGCTTAACCTTATTGGAAATTTTGGCTTTCCTATTGTTGTTACTTTTTACCTTTTATTGCGCTTTGAAAAGAAAATAGATCATTTAACAGAAGCTATTAATAAAATAGCCACTAGTATTGAGAAAGAACGGGAAAAGCAATAAATAATCGATTCATGGGCCTATTTTTTCATTAATCTCTTAGTATGGATACTGTCCTAATAATTTGAGCAAACTATTCAAGATGTTACAAGGCATCAAGAATCCCTGTTCTTTTAACAAGAAAACCTACTGGTTCCCTCCGTTCCAGTAGGTTTTCTATTTTCAAGCTGTACTTATTTAGTAACTACTACCACTAAAACAAGAACAACCAATGATAACTAATAAAATAAAGAGTACAACAATTAAAGCAAAACCACTACCAAAACCGTAGCCTCCACTTGAACCGCAGCCAGGGCCTACACCGTAACCTCCACTAAAACCTCCGAAACAACACATATTCCTCACCCCCATACGTTTCTACTTTAAAATATGTACAAGAAGGAAAAATGTTCGTCCCAAACTGGTAAAAGTAGAATTATCCACGCCTGACCAATTTCTATGTCCTTATTAATAGCTTAAGAATCCTATATAAAAAGACCTGTTACTTTGGCGGTTTTAGTAACAGGTCCCGATGAGGAAATATGAAATAGGATGTCTTTATGTGATATAAGGATATCCTATGTAAAACTAGTAAGATAGCTTAGACTAATGTCTATAAAATGATCAAAAATATAAATTATTTATCCATAAAAAAATAATACCAGCACTTGTCCAAACCCTTTTCATTACTTTGCATACCATAATATTGAGCAACCTCCTTGCTCTTCCAATAGATTTCGGCTTATACATTGCTATTAGACGAGAGAAAAAACTACTTTTGGGGCAGACAGTAGTTTTTTTCTGTTTTTAGGATATATATGATTTACATAAAAGTAATTGTCCAAGCAAATTTACTCAACTAAGCATCTTATATAGGAGAGTCTCAAAAGAAAAGTAGGAGAATGATTAATTTGAACTTACATGATATCAAAGGATCCTATGATGCTGTGTTTAGTTTAGGAAGCGCCTGTAATCCAGCGCTTCAATTTCAACGTCTTAATTTAAAAAGATTCGCCTCAAGTCCACTTGATTGGAATTACTCTCCATTCCTTTCCGACGTAAATAGATTGTTGAAAAATAAATTCAATGGATTCATGGAACTTAAAAACATGCGTGTGATAAATGATAAGGGCGTTTCTATGTATGCTGATGAAGGGGTTTTTATTTTTCCTGATAAAGGGCTTCATAAACCAATAAAATCCTATCTAGTACTAGATACTGTTTATAAAATTTTTTCTGCTCATGATTTTCCTATTATTCCGAATCAACCTTGGTTTTTAGCCTATCCACCTTTTAAAAAAACACTCAACTTTCGGATAGATAGATTTTTAGATAAAGTTAAAAATAGTCAATCCATTTTATTTGTTAGATGGGTGGCTAATTATCAAGAAGCAGTTGAATTAGAATCCATTTTATCTCAACTAACGAAGGGAAGCTTTAAAGTCCTTATCCTTAATCCAATAGAAGGTCTACAGGAGATTAGGGAAGTAGATTGGGGATTGGGTAGAACCTGTGTAGTTAACGTTCCTAACGATCCAAATAGTAATGTAACATGGGATTATGTCTTAAACAGGATAACGTTAATTAATTAAGGGATTGTTTTAGATCACCAAATCATTAAATGGTGTAAATCGTCCCCCCGTATAACAAAAAGAAACGTAACAAAGCCTAGGCTTTGTTACGTTTCTTTTTTAAACCCTATTAAGTGGTAATTATAGTAGTAACACCTAATGTGCTAGTTGGTGTTGAAGTAGAGGTTGCAGTATGAGTTACAAACTCTACAATTACAGGTGCTCCAACTGTTACCTCATCATCAATATTCAAAGCAGTTGTTGACAGAGTGTATACACTGGTAGGCTGTATGACCCCATTAATATATACATTAGCGTAAGAATTAGCTGTTACAGCAGGCAAGGTTGTGATTGCTGCTCCTGTATCATCAATAAAACTCCCTGCAGGTATGGACGTGATTCCTCCAGCAACCATTGGTGCTGTTACGAATACTGTAAATCTTGCAGGTGCAGGAGTCACACTTGTTGTTGTTGCTACTGTGACATCTCCAGTAACTGTACTTGTGGCTGTATAAACAGGTTTAATAATAGGCATATATCTTTTTCCCTCCTCCCTAAAATGTTTGAGATAGAAAGAATGCCAAGTATTCCTTCTATCTATTCATAATCAAATTCTTATTATCCGCAACTGTCAAATATCTATATAGGTAGTCCATCTTTTATTAGAACATATATTTTTTACCTTCCACGCTTGTCCAAGCATAAAAGGATTGCGAACCATATAATAAAGATGATTAGAAAAGAGGTAATAAAATGACCACTTTATTAGATGCTAGAACGTCTCAGAATGCTAGTATCGCTAATTCAATCTCTATTCCTATTACTATTCTCTCCACCCCAGGATTATTTGGACAAGTCGGCCTTAATGTTTTAGGTGCTACTGGCCCTATTCGTACTCAATTGAGTGAAACAGTAGCTTGCCAATTACCACTCCTCCCTGTAGCAACGACTATTACATTGACAGTTGTTAGAGGTACATCTCTTACCGACCCCGTCATTTATTCTTCAGCAGAAGCCTTAAATATAAATCTCTTAGGACCTCAACTTTTCACATTTACTGCATCCGATTTTAATGTTCCTCCCCCAGCATCTGGGCTTTTAATTTATACTGCATTTATTGGCAGCAATGTATTGGGTACTGTTAGGGTAGGACCAGAAATTTAATGTTAATGAAAGAAAGCTTGTTCAATTATGCGAACAAGCCTTCCTATTTATAAAATCAGTAATTTGAATAGCCGTCTTGTTTACATTTACAACCAGAATGATGACCTTTATGACCGTCATAACCATCTTTACAGTTATAATTGCCATGACCGCCGCCTTTATTATAGCCATCATAACCACTATACTCGTTATGACCATAATTGCGACAACCACCATAATTGTTGTTATAGTTCGAACAACCACATCTACAACGGCGTCTACAGCCACAACCAAAGAAATTCCAACAACACATGTATTTTCCCTTCCTTTAGCATGGATACGATATTTTATGTTTTCTATTTTATTTAGCTTGTACTATTGTCACCTATGAAAAAAAGCTTCTAAATTAAACATCTAGAAGCTTTTTTAGCAATTAATCTAAAAATTGAAAGTGAACAAAAAGAATATTTTTATATCTATTATTTATTGAGATTTAAGTCGTCGAAGTATTATCAACTTGGCCTTGATCGCTAATATCTGGATCACAATTATTATTTAACATGTGAGCCACTGAAGGAGAAGTATTACCAAAAGAAAAACAAGCTCCTACGGATTTTGAATTAGCTGTATGACTGTTTTGAACAGTGTTACCAATGTCTAAATTCGCGTTTTCTGTAACTCCATTAGCATTAAAGTTTTGAACATTAATATTACATGGCATAAAAAATGTACTCCTTTATTATTAAACTTGCCCTGATATCGGCATAGAAGGGTTAGCAATTTGATCTTGGTCACTAAAGTCGGGATCAAAATTCCCATTAGCCATCCAAGACGTAGAAGGAGAGAAATTACCCATAGAAATACAAGCTCCTACCCATTTTGAATTAGCTGTATGACTATTGTGTACTGTATGACCAAAATCTAGATTTCCGTTTTGTGTAATTCCATTGGTCAATACATTACCAACAATAATAGAATAAGGCATAAACCTACTCCTTTCTCTTTTGAACACTTATTGTAATTTATGCTTCCATTCTTTATTAGGTAACTTGCCTAACACAAATAAAATAAATATCAGCCTAAAACAACTGTGCCTTAAGGCACTTTCAGTCAACTTAAGTTGACCCTGTGTATGTAAATAAATTAGCTCTACTTATATAGTTTATTGTTTTATTTCTACTATCTTTTTAAAATCTTACTAATTCAAAAAGCTCTCTTAGGCAGTAGAGAGCTTTTTGAATTAATATTAGATTAGAGCCCGTCCAAAAAATCAGTAACAGTTGCCACTACTCAATCCCCGAACGCTAATACCTTCTAGACTAGTAGTATTTCTATTACCTGGGTTATCATTCCAAACTAAAAAACCATCTTC
The DNA here is from genome assembly GCF_046535215.1 of Priestia sp. SIMBA_032. Taxonomy (NCBI): domain Bacteria; kingdom Bacillati; phylum Bacillota; class Bacilli; order Caryophanales; family Bacillaceae; genus Priestia; species Priestia sp. SIMBA_032. The sequence continues at coordinate 35,778 of NZ_JAWRXD010000015.1, forward strand.
TACACGAATAAAAATTCCGTTGCCATCAATTTGTCTTCCAGCAGAACACACCTGAATTCGATCTCCTCTTCGAAAATTATCTAAACGAGTACGAGAAGAAGTACGACGACTACCGGTACGACGGTCACCACTACGCTTTCCTTGCATAAAACCACCTCCAAATACTTTGATATGAACGGAAAAAACCTCCTGATTTTAGCGAAGATCAGGAGGTTTTTAAATTAGTAAGGAATACATCCAAAAACAAAGGGTACTCATTTAATGAAGTATTGGAGTGCATTGACTATATCCTATGTATTAATAATATTTTAGTAACTTGCCCATCGTAAAAAGTATTTAAAAATATATTAGTTTATGTAAAAGCCTCTCAATTGAAAGGCTCTTATTGTATTAGCAGAAGCCACCGTAGCCACCACTAAAACAACTACATCCAATAATGACAAGAAGAATAAATAAGACAATTAGAAGGGCAAAACCTCCACCAAGTCCACATCCACCATAACTAGACATACTATCACTCCTTTTATAAGGTTTGAGTAAAACTAAAGGAGTAGGAACATAATTCACATGGGCTGACATATTATATGTATCCGTAAACATTTATGAGCATGTTTACTTCTTTAAAGCTTAAAATGAATAAAGTCCAGCATTCAAGACAGACTAATAGAGATACTTTCTCGTATCAATATTCTCTTCTAATTACGTTACAAAAAACACACTAACTACCTTCTAAATAGTTAGTGTGTTTTCCTTGTCTTTCGAAATGAAATTCCAAAGACAAGCAGCCTTGCTTTTCCGTCCATATACTATATGTATATTGTTCAAATTAAATGATGAAAATATACTTGCAATATGAATTAAAATATCATAAATCGAACAAACCACAAAAGACGCTGTGAAGCTTCCGTTTGGTAATCCTCATTAATTCAAGTTAACAATAAGAAGCCAGAAAAACTACCCTTCGAAACTAATCGAACAATTAGATCGGGTAGTTTTTCCATTTTCAAGGAGTTTCATCACCATCATCATTATTGTTGATTTCCATTTATTCCATCAACGTTTGCAATAGCTGTTTGATCACTAATATCTGAATCTATTTGAGTATTTTTCATTTTAGCTGAAGAGAAAGAAATGTCACCATATGTCCTATTTATTCCAGTTGATTTAGTATGTGCTGTGTGACCATTATGAATTACTTCACCAAAATTCGTAGACCCATTACTAGAAGTGCTATTAATTCTTGTAGTTCCAATGTTAATGAACCCTGGCATTGCTATCCCATCCCTTTCTTCAGTTTAGTAGGTACATATTATGATAATGCAAGCCTAGGTGTGAAAAAATAATACTTAAAACAAATCAAGATTTTAAAAAATCATCTACTTCTTATTTGAAACACGATGCTCACTTTTAGTTAGCATAAAACACGTTATAAGAATCCATAAAAAAGAGAAGATTCTATTCTCAATCTTCTCTTTTTCTATATTTTAGTTGTTCCTCTTTATAAATAAAATTCATTATTAAACAAAATACTGCTACAAGCCAACCAATAAGAGGAGAATAAATAAAAACATTTGTTAAGAACAATCCCCCACAAATAGAGATCACCGACAACATTAATAAAAAAACGTTAATATTTTCATTCATATAAAACACCTCTCTAATTAATCAACTAAGTGAAAAAATAAAAGCTTTCCATTTCTTAATAAATGTTTTCAAAGCAAAAAAGGACATTTCTTTTATGCCTTGATCCCTTGTATCAGCCCCACCTACGCTAAATACTATGACAGCCACTCATGCCATCCAACCTATCTTCATTATAAATGAAAGCGATTACAAAGCAAAGTTATTGTTTAAATATTCTGTTTATTTAATTGTTATATATTGAGTTAATCCCTATAGTTTCTAAACATATAATCTAACAATGGAATCTTTAAAGATTCCTAAACTTAGAGGAGGTGTAATTATGAAATTAAGGGGTAATTTAAATGCATTAATTGGTGTCTGGTTTATTATCGCACCTTGGGCTATCGGTTATTCAGATCAATCAGGAGCTTTATGGTCAAGTATAGTTTTTGGAATCATTCAAGTTATTGTATCGTTATGGGGCTATGACAAACCTGGCTGGAATTCATGGCAAAATTGGATCTCTGTGATTACTGGTGTCTGGTTTGTAATTTTCCCATTCATCTACTCATTAACAAATGGAGAGGTTTGGTCAAGCGTAGTTCTTGGTTTAATCACGATTATATTTAGTTTATGGAACTTAGGATCTAATTCGGGTTCAAAGGCTGCTGGTTAAAAATAAAACGGATAGGAATCGACTATTTGAGTAAACTACTCAAGATATAATGAGGTATCACTCATAAAACCTAATTACGTCACAGAAAAGCCTACTGTTCAGGAGCAGTAGGCTTTTCTTTTTGAAGTTGTATACTCCATACAAAGTTAGTTAACATAATGGATTTTCTAGGTACCAAAAACACACTTAAACCGTATACTACCTTCTTTAATTAAACAAACTAATAAAAATTTAGTCCTCTATAGTCGTAGGAAAGAACGAATTAAAATATGTTAAAGATGTTTAAATTTGTTTTCTAGAATTAGACAGAAGCCCAGGAGAAAAAGCCAAACGACTTGTCTCAAAAAAAGCCCGTCAAGATTATGAAGAATTGCAAAGCGAAGCTAAATATGGACATGAAAACTTAAGAGAACTGGGCTATAAAGGACAACAAGATTTACAGCAACAACAAAGCCGTATGAACACAATGGAGAAAACAGTCGTCCCATGGTTAGAAAAAGAAATAAAAACACATGAGAGCAACATAAACGCTCTTAATAACGTTTTTAATGCTATTAAACAGGCTACTCGTAGCGAAGAACAAGCTCAACAAAGACATCAATTAAGAAGAATTAGAAGTACAAATATAAATAGATCGAAAAATCACGGACCAGATCTTAGCTGTTAGGTAGTTAAACCAAAAATCGCCTTAAGACATTATTTGAATAACCCGAAGATATATAAGGGTGAACAAGCTTTGTATATTTTCGGCTTGATGTAAAAGTACCGGTTTATCATTCACAACTGTACTTAAATTTAGGCTTGGTCTGAATATAAAAAGCATTTCTTACTTGTGCACTCCAATTTGCAAAGGCTGATCTCCATTCAGGAGTGTTAAAGAATTCATCTACAGTTTGAGTTTCAGAATGCCAAACTATAAATAGGTTGAGTGGAGCAATTCCTCCTGCCCAAATTCCATTATTTTCGTCAGTATCCTCTTCCCTTACTAATAATAGGGGTAGACCAAATTGAAAAGCCATTGAAGGTTCTACTTGTGAATAAACTGATCCTACCCAAAATGGATTGGATGGTGGAAGGGGGCCTGTATTGACGTCAACTGTTTGAATTTTAAAACGGCGAAGGTTTAATGCCAACATTCCATAGCTCGATGAAACTAGCCGACGAATATCAGTTAAAATGGATTCGGGGTAACTTTCGCTTAAAGGTAATGTACGAGGAAAAAGCAAAGCATTCTCAATCTCTAAAATTAGACGGTCTAGAAACCGTTGTTGGTTTTCATTTAAATGAGTTGTCGTACTTAAAAATATGGGAATACGATAGGCACGGTCAATACACTCTTGATGTGACGATCCTACTCTTGCTTTATTTTCACTTAAAGAACTATGCTCATTATTACTCACTCCCACTTCATCTTTGCGTGAAGATCTATACTTATTTTTTCTCACTTTTACTTCATCCTTATTTTGGGAGCTATACTTATTTTTTTTCATTTTCTCACTTCCTTTTTAAATATTATATAGAAAAGAAATAAGTTAGCTTGGACATATTTTATCTTTGGGTTCTTTTTCTCCTTTTTTTTGAGGTGTGTGGCACAGGCTATTAGAAACAACTAAAAGTTGTTTCCATGTTTTTAACAAGTTAACCATTTTTAAAACAAGGGCAATCAACAATTAGTAATAAAACAAACACATATTATTCAGGATTCAGCATATGTACAAGCAATCACTCTCTTTCTTGCATCTACTATAGAGAAATAAAGAAAAGAGGTGATTGATATAGAAAACTATAAAGAAAATGTATCTATTCCACGTCCTCCGGATGTTGTCACTATTCTTTGGCAGCGAAATCCACTAGATAGACGAGCTCCACGGACAATTGTAGAGGCAACGGTAATTGGAAATGCTAGACCTTGTCAACGATTATTACAAAATGGAAAACGTTACAGAACTGCAGCAGAATGCTTACTTGATAATGGTTTTAAGCAGATAACAAATGAAAGATTAGGTGTGTTTGGTATCGCTGTATTTGTTCGTAACTCTTAATAGTCAATAATAAGAAATAAAAAACACACTAACTATTTTTCCGGATAGTCAGTGTGTTTTCCCTGTCCTTGAAAATTGAGCTCCAAAGACAAGTTGCTTTAAATCATCAAAAACATTTCGAGTATGGAATGAAAAAACTAACCGAACAATTTTAGATCGGCTAGTTTTTTCTGTTTTTATACATAGCTTCTTATTAGTAGCCCTTATGACTAAAACAAGAACAACCAATGATAACTAATAAAATGAAGAGTACAACAATTAACGCAAAACTACTACCAAAGCCTCCACCGTAGCCGTAGCCTCCACCGTAGCCGTAGCCTCCGCTATAACCTCCGAAACAACACATATTTCTCACCCCCATATGTTTCTACTTTTAAAATATGTACAAGAAGGAAAAATGTTCGTCCCAAACTGGTAAAAGTAGAATTATCCACGCCTGACCAATTTCTATGTCTTTATTAGTGTCTTAAGAAACCCATATAAAAGACCTGTTACATAGGCGGTGTTAGTAACAGGTCCTGGTAAGGAAATGGGATGTCTTTATGTGATGCTAAGATATCCTATGTAAAATTAGTAAGACGGCTTATACTAATGTCTATAAAATGATTAAAAATATAAATTATTTATCCATGAAAAATAATGTCAGCACTTGTCCAAACACTTGCAATTACTTTACATATCATAAATTATGCACTGGCATCTTCTATCTCTCCTATAAATAAGGGGAAAAACTACTGATTGTACGCACCAGTAGTTTTTTTGATTTTAAAGATATATATAGTATAAACTTTTAGTTCATATAATGTTTTTTATCAACATTAAAATCCTCTGCAATGAATAACTGAAGAGGATTCTGATGTGTGATGAGTGTATTTTGAAGGAACTTAAAAGGATGATTATGTTGTCTACCAAATAAATTATATTCATTAGCTTACTTTTAGTGAATTGTCCACATGAATAAAACAAAAATAATTAGAGCAAACTACTCACGATAGATGGATCATCAAAAATAATGGTGCACGACAGAAAAACTCCCTACGGAAATAGGGAGTTTTTCTGTTTTTACGCTGTATAAGATATACATGTTTAGTTAACATAATGTAGTTTATCGGTATTAAAAAAAGGATCTTCAATTGAAGATCCTTTTATGTTTTTTATTGAAGTAAAGCACCAGTTAACTAAATTACATTGTTTCACAAACTTTTGTAAGCTTGGAGTTATATTCTCGATTTTATAAAATTCATTGAACCAAGCATTAGGATTTTATCGTTAGCCACGACCAATAGTATCGTTCAACTTCTTCCGATACTTATCTTTCCAAGTTTTCTCATCCTTCACTAGGTCGTCACAGAAAGCAGCTACGTCCTCGCCCGTAAGATCAGTGACTTTCTTGCCTTCCGCTGCTCCTTCCTCGAAAAGTTCGAGAATGCCGACAAAGATACGACTGCTATCCTTCCAATCCGTTGGGCCACCAGCAGTCCACATATATTTTTGGATAGCTTTGTAAGCGTTGCGATACTCACTTGGAAGTGACTTTGCCCGTGCCTCCATCGCCCTCCATTCCCGCTTGTCATCTAGACTTCCGATCATTTTTTCAAAAAGATTCATTTTACTTCTCTCCTTTGGATTTTATTACTCTTGAGTTCATTAATTTTGCTTGAGATGAAACCCCATTTTCTCCAAAAAATATCAAGTTGCTCTTGCCCTGCTACGTTGAGTGTGTAAAATTTTCTCGGCGGTCCCTTAGTGGATGTTTTTTTCTCTATGTCCACCAGATTGTTTTTCTCAAGCCGCATGGTAATGGTATAAACTGTGCCTTCAACCACATCAGTGAAACCGAGTTCTCGCAGTTGTTGTGTGATTTCATAGCCGTAAGTTTCGCCACGGCTGATGATTTCAAGGACACAACCCTCAAGCACCCCTTTCAGCATTTCCGTGATATTTTCCAAATGTTTTTCCCCCATTTTTATTTCACTTATATTTTTAGTACTCTGTATCACCAGTATTAAGTATTACTTATTACTACTATATAGTATTACAAAGTAGATAATATGTTAAACATTTTTTTATTTTTTTTACAGTTAACTCGAATGAGCAAAATTTCAAACAGGAAATTCGAAAAACAAGGATAAATTTTGATACTCTGAGCAAACTACTCAAGACGTTCTGCAACGTCAGATAACCGGTGATTACCATTCATGAACCAGAAAAACCTACCTTTCCAACTCCAAGGTAGGTTTTTCTGGTTTTAAGCTGTATATGATATACAAGATTAGTTAACATAATCACCATTATCGGTAATCACAATAATCAAATTTCATTATTACATTAAAACCTATTTATTAGTCTCTCAACACTCTAAATGCTTCTCTCACTTTTCGTGCAAATTCTAATGGTGGTTCAACTGATTCAAAGTGCATATACATTGCTCGAGGTTCTTCAAATAACCAGTGATTATGGACTGCAGTAACAATAATGTCTCGTTTTCTAAGTTCAGTTAATAATGGATTTACCTCTTCTTGTAAAAGTACTGTTTCACCTAAATTTAGGGCTCTCCCCCTACTATCTACATCTTCGAAAGAGAAAAATTGAGGTCTAACTAACGGGGAACGTGTTGGACGTCCTAAGATTGTAAAACGAATTGTACGAAATTTTTGTACCAAACAAACACCGTTTTCATCTAAACTACCCATTCCGCCTAGAATTCTAGCAAAATCCTGGCATAGACATTTTCGGTTTTCCCAATTCATTAAGCAGTCTTCCTTTCCAAAAGTATTGTATTTAGGAATAAATAACTTGTCCTATAATATTTAATGTATGTGCCATCTACTAATTCGAAAGGGACAAGCATCCAGGAAAACCGCACATTTTGATAATTATAGAGAGAATAATAAATAGTAAATTGAGCAAACTATTAAAGATGTTTCCAACAAAATATCTTCTCAAAAATAATGGTGCACGACAGAAAACTCCCTACGGAAATAGGGAGTTTTTCTGTTCTTAAGCTGTATATGGTATAAAACAGTAGTTAACATAATGAATTTTATCGGAAAGAATCCAAATATAATTTATTCTATGGGTTCCTTAATTATATGAATTAGGTTAGAGGTTACCAGATATATTCTGACTAAATATACTGCCATTCTTAGTATTAGTTGAATTTTTCTCGTTAATAACATTCATAAAGTTACCTGTATTACCCGAGCCAGCTCCTACTTCAGCTATAGCCGTACTCTTTGGTGCAATCCTAAAACAATCACCAAATTCAACAGTGGGTGCTGAGCCGAATAAACTACCGATATTGACTGCGCCTACAACAGATGGCATTTACATCTCTCCCTATACTATAAATTAAATAAGTAGACATGTTAGTAGCAACAAGCCTGGAATAACACTCCTCAAAGAGTACCTTTTAATTACTTATGTTTAATAATAATACCTTAAACTGAAAGGTACGAGAGGTCCGGAAATAGGAGCTTCTCCTGCACCATAATACTTCGGCGCTTTAGCTGGATACCCCAATGGATAATTCCCCCACCAACTATTAACTTCTCCACTAGAATCGAGTACAAAACCAGTAGGTCGTTCGAAAGAAGGGACAAAATAAGGGTAGAAAGTATAAGGAAAAGGAGTGTAAAAAGATGAATAAAACACGTAATCACCTACTTTGTATCAAAAGAAGATATGGTCTAATAAATAATCCATATCCTCTATGTATAGAGCAGATTTATATAAATCATTAAGAACGTCATTTTCTTAGAAAGACGGGTGGCCATATCAAATCTTGATGCCGAAATATACTCAATAATACTTACACTCTATTCAGCAAACCACCTTTAAGTTAATTGTCCATTACGAATAATTTTTTATCATTTGAACAAACTACTCAAGATGCCCTCCGAATCGGCATCTACAACTAATTTTCTTTCTTAGCAGAAAAAACCTACCTCTTTTGATTGGGAAGAGATAGGTTTTTTTCTGTTTTTAAGGTGTATATCATATACAACCTTAGTTAACATAATGGATTTTCTAGGGATTAGACACAAAAACAGTAGAAAACTTAGATAAACTGAGCGCCTGTCCAAACCCTTTTCATTACTTTGCATACTATAATATTGAGCAACCTCCTTGCTCTTCCAATAGACTTCGGGTTCTTAGTTAGAGAAAAACTACTTTTAGGGCAAACAGTAGTTTTTTCTGTTTCTAGGATGTATATGATTTACATAAAAGTAATTGTCCAAACAAATTTACTCAACTAAGGATCTTATATAAAAGAAATTCAAAAGAAAAGTAGGAGAATGATTAATTTGAACTTACAAGATATCAGGGGATCCTATGATGCTGTTTTTAGTTTAGGAAGTGCTTGTAATCCAGCTCTTCAATTTCAACGCCTTGATTTAAAAAGATTTACATCAAGTCCACTTGATTGGAACTATTCCCCATTCCTTTCTGATGTAAATAGATTGTTAAAAAATAAATTTAATGGATTTATGGAACTTAAAAACATGCGTGTCATAAATGATAAGGGAGTTTCTATGTACGCTGATGAAGGAGTTTTTGTTTTTCCGGATAAAGGGCTTCACAAACCTGTAAAATCCTATTTAGTACTAGATACTGTTTATAAAATTTTTTCTGCCCATGATTTTCCTATTATTCCGAATCAACCTTGGTTTTTAGCCTATCCACCTTTTAAAAAAACACTCAACTATCGGATAGATAGATTTTTAGATAAGGTTAAAAATAGTCCATCCATTTTATTTGTTAGATGGGTAGCTAATTATCAAGAAGCAGTTGAATTAGAATCTACTTTATCTCAGCTAATGAAGGGGAGCTTTAAAGTTCTTATCCTTAATCCAGTAGAAGTTCTACAAGGAATTAGTGAAGTAGATTGGGGATTAAGTAAAACTTGTGTAGTTAACGTTCCCAACGATCCAAATAGTAATGTAACATGGGATCATGTCTTAAAGGGGGTAACATTAACCAATTAGTTGATTATCGAAAATACTAGGAAAAGGAAACGTACAAAGCTAAGCTTTGTTACGTTTCCTTTTTTAAACTTTATTAAGTGGTAATTACAGTAGTAACACCCAAAGTACTAGTTGGTGTTGAAGTAGAGGTTGCAGTATGAGTTACAAATTCTACAATTACAGGTGCTCCAACTGTTACCTCATCATCAATATTTAAAGCTGTTGTTGACAGAGTATATACACTGGTAGGCTGTATGACTCCATTAATATATACATTAGCGTAAGAATTGGCTGTTACAGCAGGCAAAGTTGTGATTGCTGCTCCTGTATCATCAATAAAACTCGCTGCAGGTATCGACGTGATTCCCCCAGCAACCATTGGTGCTGTTACGAATACTGTAAATCTTGCGGGTGCAGGAGTCAGACTTGTTGTCGTTGCTACCGTAACATCCCCAGTAACTGTACTGGTGGCTGTATAAACAGGTTTAATAATAGGCATATATCTTTCCCTCCTCTCTAAAACATTTGAGATAGAAAGAATGCTAAATATTCCTTCTATCTATTCATAATCAAATTTTTATTATCTGCAACTGGCAAATATCTAGATAGGTAGTCCATCTCTTATTAAATTTATAAAATAATCCTCCATACTAGGTCTTATGCCGTTTCTAAATTAAAAGGGGAGAATAATAAATAGAGAACAAGCTTTATAAAAGAACAAGTAGATAAGAACATCTATATGGTTTTATCTACTTGTTTTGTTGTTCTTAGAAAAAGAATCCCTCTAAAAACGGATAAAAGACCTTTAAAAAAGGAGGAAAGATAAATGCCTATTGTCAAACCTTTTATGAACTCTTTAAGATTTAGCACTACAGCAGGAGCAGGTACAGGTACTGGTGCTGCATATAACATTCTTGCCACAGCCTTTACTACTGATGCTGGTGCAGCTGCTACTGCCTTTCCATCTTCCCCTGCATATTATAATCTCTATATTAACGGACAAATTCAAACGGCTGATACTTCAGCTACCACTACCACTACTATTCCAGACGGAGATACACTTGGTGCTGCCACCCCTATTGTGGTTGAGTTTGTTGTAAACTAGCTTATTGGGCAAACTACTCAAGAAGCCTAAAGGCTCCCATTGCATTAGATGATGACCTTAGAGGAAAAACTACTGACAAGTTTCAGTAGTTTTTTCTGTTTTAGGCTTTATATAATATATAACCTTAGTTAACATAACCAAAATTGCCGGAACAAAAAGGCACTAGAACATGTCCAAACGTTTTCAATTGGGCTGCATAATATATAAAATAACGGTATCTAAAAGGAGGTAAGTAAAATAGAACAATGGCTTAACCTTATTGGGAATTTTGGCTTTCCTATTGTTGTTACTTTTTATCTTCTATTACGCTTTGAAAAGAAAATAGATCATTTAACAGAAGCTATTAATAAAATAGCCACTAATATTGAAAAAGAACAGGACAAGCAATAAATAATCGATTTATGGACTTATTTTTAATTAATTTCTTAGTATGAATACTGCCTAATAATTTGAGCAAACTACACAACATGGAGAGCTTCCTTTTATAAACCCTACTCTCTCTCCATTACACCTAACAAACTACCTCGATATCTTCTAAATGACTTAGGAGGGAGGGGTAGTTTTTTTTGACAGAAACAAGTCATAGAACTTTAAGGACAAGCATATAATCTAAAAAGGTACCCAACGTGCTCATGAATTGAACTAGTAGATAACCCATGAATAGAATGTATTCATGGATTATTTGCTTTTTATATGAATTAAAACATCATAACCAGCGCAAACTACTCATGATGTCACATAACATCGTCCTAACAACAAATGTATGTAGAAAAAACTCCCTACCGGCTGTGGAGTTTTTTCTGTTTTTAAGGTGTATATGGTATACATCTTTAGTTAACATAATCACAATTATGGGAATTAAAAGCCATTGGAACTATTGAGTCCAATGGCTTTTTCTATATTACAACATGTCCAAACCCTTCTCATTTAACTGCATATCCTAATACCATAGGCATCTTTTATGATGAGAGGTGAGTATGATAGATAAAATAATACGATTATTAGTCCCCCAACCCAACACTGCCATAGTCAGCAAACAAGGGGATGACAATAGTGGAGCTATAGGCGGATACCCTTTTAAAACAATCAATGGAGCTATATCAGCAATTAATAATACAGGTGCTACTGGTATTACCATTGTTGTCTATCCAGGTATTTATGATGAAAGCATCATAATGCCGCCTGGGAATTCTTTAAAAGGCGTAAGCTTATTAACTGTAACAATTCGCAGACAAAATGTAACGTCAAATACAACCCTATTGACTATGGGGGAAAATACAAGGGTAGAAGATGTTAGCCTCATATTAACTTCTACAAACCACGTAAATTTAACTGCAGTCGCTTTCCCTGGAACAACTTCACAAACAGCTAAATTAAGGACTGCTACCATAACCGTAGACAATTCCACTGCTCCTGCAAATGGAACTTCCAATATTTACGGTATTCATTCATTTGGAATAGGCCTTCCTAATGACAGTACAAGTGCTATAAGGGCTATAACGACTACAGTAAACTCGACCGGACTAGGGAATAAAAGAGCATTATTAGTTAATACAAATACACATAATTTTTATTGTCGGGACATTAATTTGGTAGTAAATCGTACATCGGGATCTGGATCATTTATTGGGGCTGAAGTTAATCAAAACGGAGCCCAACTAGGTCTAAGATTAGCATCCATTCAAGGAGCTACAGCAGATATATCCCAAACATCTGGGGTTATAACTGTTGGTTCAACAAATTTAATAAATTCTAATGCTAATAGTTTAGGTTTTTCCCCTCTCTTACAGCCTTCTATAATTATTTGGTCAGACCCAGGCCGTTTACCTACTACTTCTACTCATTTCTACCGACCAGGGACAGCTTCGGTTTCCACTACTGAAGTGTTTATACGACTAAGTCAAAAATGTATTATAAATTCATTAAGTATAAGGTCTTTAACGGGACCAGGAGGCTCTATTATAGATACTTGGGTAGTTCGAAAAAATGGTGTTAATACATCCCTCACTATTTCACTAACCGGTACACAAACTTCCAATATAAATAACAATCATTCAGTTACATTTCAAGCTGGAGATAGTTTATCATTAGCAGTAATAACAGGAGGAAATACAGGTACAACTGATACTGTAGTTCAAGTTGATATTTATTAAAGAATAATAATTAAAGAATTGAGCAACCTCCTTGCTCTTCAAATAGATCTCTAGTTCATATATTGCTACTAGAAAGAAGCCCATGAATTAGTTCATGGGCTTTTTGCCATCCTTACAAAGGATGAAAATAGAGTAAGAGTTGTGGTATTTGTCATACATAATATATGTTGCTACCCATTACTAAGCAAATTGTCCAGATGTATAACACAAAAATAATTAGAGCAAACTACTTAAGATGTTTCCGAGCATCGACTCATATAACTGAATTCTGCTACAGAAAAACCTATCTCTTTTGACTAAGAAGAGATAGGTTTTTCTATCTTTAACTATATAAATCAAGGAGGTACAAAAAAACGGAGGTTAAGAGTTATTCATTCCATCATCTAAATTATTCTTACTACACTATATGTTTTTGTTATCGATTAGGTAACTTGCCTATTATAAATAGGGATTAAGAAAAGTAGGTTCATACTCTGGGGTTCTTTTCTCATTAACTAAAGGTTGATTGGAAATCGAAAGGTTTTCTGTCTTGTTAATGAGATTTTCGTTTTGTTTATGAGGCATTATTAATGTTCCTCCTTCTTAATACAGCTAATCTATTAATTATTAAAATATTTTCATCCAAATAAAAAAGGACATTTCCTATATGTCCTGTTCCCTTGTATTAGCCCCGCTTATGCTAAATACTATGACAGCCACTCATGTCATCCAACCTTTTATCATGTTCTGATTTTTGAATTCATTTTATTATATTCTTTGTATTTATTTTAGGTGACTTGTTCACCATGAATATTTTCTTTTATGATGAGCAAACTACTCAAGATGCGACAAAGCGTCGACACAACATTGCAATTACTGTATAGAAAAAGGCTGCCTCCTTTGACTGGGAAGAGGTATCCTTTTCTTTTTTAAAGATATATACGGTATACAAATCTAGTCTACATAAGTAAGATCAATAAAGTATAGAATCTCCTTAATAGGGCACACTGCTAAAGTTCGTTAGATCATATACAATACCTGTTGTATGTAAATAGCTTTATTTCTTGTTGCAGTTGCAGACTTCCTAACAAGTCTGTTTCTTTTTATTTAATAATTATAAAAATGAATAATAAATAACATGTTGAGCAAACTACTCATGATGTCGTGAGGCATCCAATATCCAACACGAATCTCTTCTCCAAGAGCAAAAAAACCAACCTTTAGGAATCAGAGGTTGGTTTTTCGGTTTTTTAAGCTGTATAGGATATACAAAGTTAGTTAACCTAGTGGAGATTATCGGCAATTGCTATGTATATACAGTAAGGACAAATAAAAAAGCTAACATGAAGCTAGCTTTTTTAAAATGGAAGATAAAGGAAACTAATAATTAAAATAAGGATGATCTTTAATTATTAGCAACCACCAAATCCTCCCCCACAAGAACAACCAATAATGATTAATAGGATAAACAGCACAACGATTAAAGCAAAGCCACTGCCAAAACCACAGCCGCCTCCACCGTAACCATAACCACCACAGCCGCCTCCATAGCCACCAAAGAACATAGTCTTCACCTCCATATTCTGAATACATTTAAGATATGACTGAAAAATAAAATTGCTCCCCAAAGCAAATAAACTATGTATCATACTAATCATTAATAAAAACAATAACCTTTTAGTCTCTTTCACATACAATGAATCAACCTAAGATCCCATATGTGAGTTTATTTGCCCCATAGTAGACTGATTAGATCCGCCTAATCAGTCTCACTACATATTAAAAGTAATTCTGAAAAAAGAGCCTTTCTTAATAAGAAAGGCTCTTTTTATTATTAGTAACCCCCGTATTCGCCACCATAACAACTACATCCAATGGTGATTAGAAGGATAAATAAAACAACTAATAAAGCAAAACCAGATCCAAATTCAACACAATTAGACATTACAAAACACTCTTTTTTATAACGATATAAGACCCCTAAAGGGGAAATAGAAACACATTTTTTCCATAGGTTGCATTATTCTATGGATCAACAGATAGAATGGCTTAAAATTTTTTATTTAAAAAATAGGCTTTTCTCTTCTATTACTTTTTACTTATTTTTCACCAAATAAAGACACTTGCCCAAGAGAGAATCTAGGTTAATGCATATTCTTGATTGGATAAGAAAACAAAATGGAGGGTTTCTCTCATGAATTTAGATGAAAGATTTATTGGTAGACCAGGCTTTGGCTTTGGCAGGCCTGGTTTCGGCTTTGGTAGACCGGGTTTTGGTTTTGGCAGACCTGGTTTCGGCTTTGGTTTTGGTGGTCCGTTCATAGGTGGATTAGCAGGTGGATTATTAGCTGGTTCTTTATTCTCCGGAGGATATGGTGGGTATGGTGGTTACGGCTATGGATCTCCATATGGATACGGCGGGTATGGTGGTTACGGTTATGGATCTCCATATGGATACAGTAGCTATGGCTATGGAGGTTGCTGTTAACCAAAATTTAAATGATAGTAGCATCATTGATTAGTACTTGTATCTTATGTAAGATAAGGATTTAATGTTTAGACATCTATCCCAAACTAGTTAATCAAAAATAATCACATTTCATGTTTCATTTTTGATCAAAGGGGTAAAGTACTATGATGGATTGGAATTTTACAAGAAACAGTCTTTTTAGATCTGTTTCTTTTTTTATTTAAGATTATAAAGCGAATAATAAATAGCAACTCGGGCAAACTACCCAAGACGCCGCGAGGTATCAGCTAACATCTATATTTTACGACTAGAAAAAACTACCTTCTCCCTAACTCTAAGGTAGTTTTTTTCTGTATTTTTAAGCTGTATAAGGTATACAAGGTTAGTTAACATAATAGATGTTATCGGAAATAAAAATTCAAAGGCCTCAAATAAACATGAAACCTTTAAATTTTTATAAAGAAAAGCTTAATCCTTTAAAACATGATGTTTTACTAAACTTCGATAATAGCCATAAATAATAAAATACGCTATTAAATAACTTATAAAAGTGCCAATAATATTCCATCCATTAAAATATTCTACTTTTCCTAGAACTAAACCCATACCCTCAAAACCTGTAGTAAAGAGGGTAAAACAAAGTAAAAGGAAAATCGTATTAATCTGCTTTTTCGCCTTAAAATAAATTAAAAAAGCAGATAAAACAGGGTAGAAACCTATATTTAAAGGGAGTGCTGATAAACTTAGATTTTTAAAAGTCGGTTTGAATTGCCAAAAGTAATTACTCCCCAAATCATTTAGTATAAAAGCTATTGTGATTCCCATTGGTGCAATTAGAAGAACAATTATAGGTTCTTTTTTGTATAATATAAAACCAAAAATCCAGGGGAAAATGAATCCCATAATAATATTTACTAGTATTTTTTATCTTCTCCTTTCACTAAGATAACCTTTTAGTAGGATTGTCCAAAACTTAAGAAAATAGTATGGGCTATCATTAAGAAACTTTTCCATCATGAATATTGTTTTATATAGTGAGCAAACTACCCAAGATACTGCAAAGTATCAAATACATCTATTTAGAACATTCACCAGAAGAACTATCTTATTCGAGTGAGGTAGTTTTTTCTGTTTTTAAGCTGTATATGATATACAAGGTTAGTTAACATAATCACTCTTTCCGGAACACATACAAAAAAAGAACCCTTGGTAGGCAAGGGCTGTGGTGAGGAACACTTTTATCGGATATGAAGCTTTTTATACATCCTTGGTGTCACAAGGTTTCTTCATTATTGACTTAGAAGAAGAATGTATAAAAAGTGCACCTTTTATACATATGATATTCCCCCCGTAAATAATCATGTGTATGCGAAAGATATAGTAAAGCCAGCTCAGCTCATATTAAATTTCCCTAAAAAACAACCTCAGTTGAACACTTGAGGTTGTTTTTTATTTTGTTAATGAGGTTAATCACCTTTATTTTTAAGCCTTTAGGCACATGTTTTTTCTAAACGAATAAGGCATAAAAATATTAATAAACCGTAGTAAATGCACTTTCCATTATGTACAAGCTTCATACACTGTAATAAGACAAATATAGAAAGAAGTGTATGATATTATGTTAGGTAATTCTAAAACATTAAAAACTTATGTTTTAACAACCAGCTTTGACAAATATGAAGAACAATTGAATGACTTTCTTCAAAATAATAATTTTGAGATTATAGATATTAAAATTTGTAATGCTGGGCTGAATGTTTCAATTTTAATTATTTATAGAGATCTACTACACCATCCCCTTAAGCATCCCTTTAGATTAAAGAAAAGTCTTTGACGTAAAAAGACCCTTTATTATTAAGAGTTGAATACTTGCTTCGTAATTATCCAATTTGATAATTACGAAATTAAATTAAGATGGTGTTATACTAGTTATAATCTTAAATAAATTGGAGGTTATAACTGGTATGTACATGGAATTCTATGAAAAAGTAGAAGGGTTAGCAAGAGCTATTGGAGTTACTACTTCAACTGTCAAAAAATATTATTTACTTTTTGAAGAACATGGTTATAACTTTAAACGTAATCAACAAGGACAACTCTTGTTTTCACAAGATGATATAAATTTATTTAAAGAATTAATGCTTTTAAAAAATGAAAAAGGCATGACTGTTCCGAAGGCTGTAAAAGAAATTATAAAAGATAAAGTTATGACGGACACAACTGATATAACGGATATAACTGCTACAACAGAAGACATAACGGTTATATCGAAACACGTCACAACCGTTATGTCTGAATTAGATGAGTTAAAACAGTTAGTAAAAAATCAAAATGAGATTATAGAAAAACAGCAAGAGGACTTTAAAAAACAATTTTTAAAACAAGAAGCATACATAAAAGATAGTTTAGAACAACGAGATAAGACATTAATTACAACATTGAGGGAAGTCCAAGAATCCCAAAAAGAAATAGCTACTAGCTTGTCAAAAGATCAAGCTAAAAAGAAATGGTGGCAAATATGGCTAGATTAAACTACTTTAAACTACTCAAATTGATTGAGTAGTTTTTTAATTAAAAGATGACCGTCTTGAGATGGTTTTTTTAGCCTTTAGGCTATAATTTTTTTAGCGAAAAAAATTATAAAAAGACTCTTGCAATTCTATCAGCGAATTGCTATTTATATAGAGTGAGAAGGGACAGATACAAGAATACTGTTATATCAAGGTTTGTAAGATATGAAGTGTTAGAAAAAACTAACACCTAAAAAATGTAAAAAAGATAAAAAAAAAGTAATGCAAGAGCATTTCTAAAATAAATAAATTGGTAGTTTGTGTTTTTTCTTAGTATCTCCCACAGTAAAATTCTTCAAAGATCTTCGAAATATTTGTCGAGTAGCTCTATCAATTTTATTTTTAGGACCACAACATAGAATATTCGGATTAACAAACCAAGTTCGAGAAGTACAATTACGTCCTTCTTCTGTGGTAATACCAGCTTCTGCTACTCCTAAAATACCTTTTTTCAAAAGATCATTCATAATGACTGATAATGGTGCTCTAGATTTACCTAAAGCTTTCGCTAAATATGTGGGCGTTGCAGCGTTAACTGTTATCTCTTCATGTTCTCCTTCTGCTTTTTCAATATAAAGTATAATAATTTAGACAGGAATTCGTCCCACAAATCATAGTGAGCTTAATTTCATTTTTAAGTACCTAATGTGTATCATAAGAGGATTTCAACTCAAGTTACCATAATGGTCTTTCTAAGTAGTCATAAAAACCATATATGATTAGTAAAGTAACCCCTACGTAAGACTCACCGCCCTATAGATTCTTAAATCTAAGGGGTTTCACCTTATAACCACATGTTCTTTTTAATTTCTTTGAAAATAAAAGAGTACAACTAAAGAATAAGCCAGTAGACCTAGTATAGAAGGAAAAGGTGTATTTCAATATGTATTGTGTCTAAGAGGATTTGAAGGTAAACAAAAATTAAAACCAGCTCCTCCCTATATTCATAGCACTCCACCTTAGGACTTGGGAGGAAATCATGCATTGACAAGTACAACAGCTGCCTAAATGAAGTACCTAACTTTTTGGTTTCAGTTCATTTTGATATGCCGATGTATTTTTTTGCAGCTCTTTTACAATCTTTAACAAAAAAAGAACCCTTGTTCACCAAGATAAGGATTCTCAGGAAGAATAGATTTTTTGACTAAACAATTTTTTATACATCCCTGATATAACGGATTTTTCCCAGGATCCAGGTGGAAGGAAGATGTATAAAAAGTCTGTCCTTTATATATATGCTGCGTTTTAGCTAAAGCAATCTCCTTTACAAAAACTTATTAATATTTACATTATGTAAATATTACCATTAGTTAAAAGACAAGCATACAAGCAAAAAAAATAATCAACATTAAATATAGTATATTGAGAAAAGGAGGTTATGATATGTCTTCATCTAAAAAAAGAAAGCATGACTCTTGCTGTACTCAGCCTTGTTCATCCTCATATCCAAAGTCCCCACCTAAGTCTTGCCCTGCTTACGGTAATTTTTTCAATAATACTAGTCTTGTAACAGTACTAACTGGAACTGCATGTCCTTTTAATATGCAAGGACCGATTGCTGGAGACACTATTCTATCTATTCCAGATAACTCAATACTTGAATTAAGAAATATAACTACACAGGGGCCTATTACAACTATAATTACTTGTGACAGTGTGGGAAACAACGTTCAGTTAAGCAGAAAGCACTCTCTAATTCCCTCTCTTGGAAAGCAATCTCGCCTAGCCGAGGTTGCTTTTTTACATACTTAAATCATGCTAAGTAAAAAGAGATAAGAGGGGTATCTCCCGGAATTATTGAAGCAAAATTGTGTCGTAGGGAGATACAAGATGCACACATTAGGAACGCCTAAAAGTTGATCCGCCTTCGGGCGGCCATGTAATCTCAGGACTTAATGTTCTCTAATAAAAAAACTAACATATTTTCCATAGAAAAAAGAGCTTAGCTACAATTAAGCTCTTTTTTATTTCCTCACTCTACAAGCTACTGGACTCTTATTGGCGTAGTCTGTAGAGTGGCTATATTATTTTGAATAGTTAAGTTTAAATCATAATAACCTCTATCAACAGACTTACATGCATAATCGCCTGAACATCCTGTCACATAAAATGGCGTATTAGGAAAGCTAGGATTAATAGGAACTGAATTTGAAAAAAGTTTATGTGCATGATGAGTGAAGATAGCCAAAATTCTATTTCTCACATTGGCAGGTATTGCATTGAAAAACATATCTGTTTCTCCTTGTGTCATAAGGTGGTCGTCATGTATTTCATTAGTTATCCCAGGAACTCTCAAAGGCCAATGAAAATCGATAATATAATAATAATTAGGATCCAAACTTCTTAATAGGTTTAAACTATCCTGGCTCCATCTTCGATTAGCGTTATCTAGCCAGAGATGCCGTACCAATCCCTGCGTTCCTGGAATACCCACATATCCAGTTAGATAACGGTTGACATACCTTCTAAATAAATTTGCAGTAGAATCTTCCCAGTTTCCTATAGATGATCTATAGGGGATATTTGTCCCTAAAACATTATTTATAATACTTGCGAATTGTTGGTAACGCCTTGTAGCTTCTGCTGTTGAAACCCCGCCAGCGTGTACATCATCTCCCCCGAAAATAACATACCTTTTGTTACCACTATTCACCACATTCTGTAAAAGATTATTAAACATACTTTGGCTATTTCCAAACCCCACATGGCTATCACCCACAACAGCCAAATTGACAGTAATAGCCGATGGAAGTCCCGGTTGGTTTGGGGGATTAAAGCAATAATTGTCCACATTACTTTTATTTTTCTTAACTATTTTTATCACCCTTTCTTTATAACTTACTTCATATCTTATTCAATAAATGAAAGGCTGCTTGTACCCTTAAAAAAATGTTCTTTTATCATTTTCTTTCCCCTTTATTTTTGAACCAATGTATCTTAAAAGGGATCCGCACAGTTACGCAGGGTAAGGTAGGGGCAGTACTGCCCCTACCTTACCCTGCGTAACTAAGATTGTATACAACTAAATAACAGAAAAACCCCTTGTGCAGTCGGGATTTTTTCTGCGCTAAATCCAACTAAAAAAAGGGATAGATACCTGAGGGTACCTTGTCCAGTTTGCTCAAGATCAAAAGTTTATTTTCTTCTTTTAGTATCCATTTGTAATAACCTAATAAGAATAAAAATAATATTAACTCTGTAATTGATGCTTATTGTAATTTCAGCACCCCTAAGCAAAGTATCTCCTCAGCTTAGGAAGCCCTATAATTATTTCATATTATCTTCGAAATTAATTTTTTTCACTTTATTATCTTTGTTTTTTTTGCCACATTTTCTAATAACCACACCATCTTGATTGGCATTTTGTCCACCCGTTTGGGCAATCTGACCACCTTGATTAGCGTTTTGTCCTCCATTACCACTAATTTGTCCTCCAGTTTCGGCATGGTTGTAAATGTTGATATTAATACAAATTTTACCTTTTTTACATTTTTTTGTTATTTGTTGATTATTTAACTGTTTACTATATTCACCATCGTATTTTTTTATTGTAATCACCTTCTTTTTTATTTATCTTTATAATTTATTCATTGATAGCAAAGGTGATTGTATGCTTGTCTTATTGAATTAGACTATTTTTTAACAGTACTTAAAGAAAATTAATTTTAAAATATTGATATCTAGAATAATAATTATGTTTACTCTTTACCTACTTACAAACTCCTAGGATTCTATACTAAGCAAGAAGATAAGAAGCAAAATTATGCTTCTAAAAAATTAAAAAATAAAGGATTAACGAAATTTTGCCGAACCTCTCGTCTACGTTCAGCACTAAATAAACCTCTTAATGTCCCAAAAAAGTAGGCTTCAAAGACAGTTTTTATTCGTTTTCTTTTGTAAGCGAAAAGAGTTTCCCTAAAACCTTGCACAGCAATAGAAACTAAGTCTTCTATAGGCTTTTCTAAGCCACTAATTTTATAAGCTAGCAGGACTTTTCCCCATAAGCTATAAATATCATCTGCATTCCTAAAGAATGGAGCTACTGCTTGTTTGAACGGTTTCGGAATAAAAGATGGTACATAATCCTGTGAAAGTTTAATACTTGTATCTTCTTTACGTATGTATTTATTTAAATCTTTTAAAGATAAATTATAGGTAGAAGAATTTTTAGAGAGCTCTTTCTTACTCTCACAGGGGATTACGTCTTTTTCTGCTTTAACATCTGTTTCAACATTCTTAGCCAAATTGAGTTGTAAATAGTTCACCCAATATTTGAAATAAGGATGATTTACAAACAGATGTACAGGACTGCCTTTTCCATTATTACGAGGACAACGCCGATAAACTGTAACAATTTGTCCTTGCTTGCGAAGCTCACTTAGATGGCGATCAATTGTTCCTTTTGACTTTTCATATGTTTTACCTAAATATGTACTACCAGGAAAGCAAAATCCTCTTTCCGCAGCAAACCAACAAAGCCGGTCTAAAGCTTTTCTAGTTCCTTCGTGGAGACGATAAAACTTTTCTCCGTAAAGGTTAATAATTTCTTTAAGTAATTTTCGTTTTAATGATTGATGTTGAGAACGGTTTTCTATGAAACTCTGATAACTTTTCATATAATCAAATTCTTTTGCCGTAAGCATACGCGTAGTAGACATCAGTCTATCCTCTCCTTTTCAGGAACAAAAAAAGACATCGCATCCCATAAAATAGGAAAACGATGTCGGATTTTTTGACAGACTACGCCCTTGAAATAAATCTAATTATCCTATAAAATAAAGGCGTAATTAAATTTATGTATTAGGACTTCGACAGGTGTTTTCCCTAGCTGTTTAGGGTTAACGGTGTAAGGGTGTTGGCGCACCACTTGCACACGTTGGAGTCTTTTTATATTCCGCACTGTTTTGTTGACTCTATTATAACGTCTATTAATCTTGTAATTCAATAAAAATTCACCAAGTCCTCAGTAAAATAATATAACATCCCTTCACTTATGATTAAAAATCACTTCAATTGGATATGCTATTAAAGTGACAACTCTAAGAATAGTATTTTCTTTCTAATCAAATAATAATCTTAAAATATAATACACACTACAGTTGTTTTACTGTTTTATATATTGTTTTATATATTTGTTTTATTGTTTTATTGTTTTAGACCCTCTGTAGATACTTATATTAAAGCATTTAGAAGCATAAACTATCACTAATTTTGCGCGAACTATCACTAATTTTGCGCGAACTATCACTAATTTTGCGCGAAACTATCACTAATTTTGCGTGAAACTATCACTAATTTTGCGCGAACTATCACTAATTTTGCGTATTTATCTCTATACGTTTATAAGTATCACTAATTTTGCGTGGAAAATGCAGACCCAGCTTAAGTATCACCAATTTTGCGTGATAAATGTAGACATGCTTTAAGTATCACCAATTTTGCGCATCAAAATTAAAATATAAGGTAATAAATTAAGGTTGAGTTATGTTTTTAGGGTTAAAATTCCTCCTGAACTATCACTAATTTTGCGTGATATTTAAATTGCAAGGACAGGCTGCTCTTAAACATGCAATTTACACAGTATCACTTTTATGATATTTTAGTGATAGTTTAGAAAAATATGGGGGATTTTATGAAGAAATCAAATGTAGTTCAACCATATGATCTGGAAAGCATAAACATAAAAAACTGGGTAACTAAGTCAAACATTTTAATTGAGAGTACATATAAATTATCCTTGCAGGAACAAAGGATTTTGTTGATTATGGCGTCTAAAGTTCAACCTAATGACGAAACATTAAAGACATATAGATTCCGAGCTAAAGATTTTATAGAAATAGTGGGAAATAAGAAAGGAACAGGATTCTACTCATACTTAAAAGAAATTGTGAATGGTCTTCAAACAAAAATTCTTACCATAAAGGAAAAAGGCCGACAAAGAAACTATAACTGGGTTATTACCTCGATTTACGAAGAAAATGAAGGATATATAACATTACAATTTCACCCTAGTCTAAAATATTTATTTTTAGAGCTTAAGGAAAAATTTACTTCGTACCAGTTAGAAAATGTTGTGAGGCTTAATTCGGTTTATTCAATTCGTATTTATGAACTTCTTAAGCAATACGAGCGTTTGAGAAAAAGAGAACTAACTCTTGAAGAATTACGTCATTTTTTAGCTATTGAGTCTACTAAATACAAACAGTATGGCCATTTTAAGAGCAAAGTATTAGCAGTAGCTCAAAAAGAAATAAATAATAAAACAGATATTTACTTTGAATTTGTAGAAATAAAAACAGGTAGAAAAGTAACCTCTATAGAGTTTATCATTACTAGTTCGTCTGCTTTGAATGGTACTAGTTCTTCCAAAGAGACGAAACTTAAATTAACCCAATCTTCATTGGATTTATTAGATAACGAAAAAGAAAATGGATTGTACCATAACTTAATGAGCTTAGGAGTTAAGCCTGAAAAAATCGAGTGGGTTTTATCAGAATTTACAAAAGAACAAGTTGAAAGAAATGTAGAATACACGCAGGGTCGTTTAGTTACTGGAGATATCACTCATCCGCATTCTTATGTAATAAAAGCCATTCAAAAAGACTATGCAAAAGTATCACAAGAATCAAAGGTTTCTACACCTAAAAAGTCTACTAGAAAAGAGTTAGTTCCAGATTTTATGATAGAAGCTGAAGATAAAGAAATGGTTCTTGAAAACCTTACATTAAAGGAAAAACAAGAATTATTTTATAAAGAAAATGGAAATCAAATAGAATTTGAAAAAAGGCTTTTACAATTTCAAGAATTAAGAAAAATGTTAGTTTTAAATTCCGAGGAGCCTAATCAGGAAGAATTAAGAAAAGCTCAAGAAGCAGCAGTCCAGGAAGTACTACGAAATATGAACGAGGACTTAAAAAAACGTGAAGAAGTAGGCCTCAAGCCAAGGCTGATAAATGACTTCGAAAATAAAGAACTAAGGGAAATATATCGAACCTTCTTGCATAAACAAGTTTAATAAAAAATAGTGTTATTTAGCACGCCTTTATGGGCGTGTTTTAATGTTTTTAAACGGCCTTTTTTTTGTGCGAAAAGGTAAATTTAATATACAATATATAATACTTAATCTAGTTGGCATTTTTGATTTTTATATATATTTATAGTATATTAAATTTACCGATTATGGAGGTGTTTTATATGGATATTCCTCTTCTTGTTCAACATTTCCTTATTCATTTACATGAAACAGGGAAAAAACATTCTACAGTTTCCATGTATAAACATGATTTGATGGCGTTCTTCAAATGGTTAAATCAACACCCCCCTGATATAACGCCAGGAACCTTGCCAGAAGAGAAAACTTGTTACGAAGAATACCTTACCTATCTGAAAGATAAAAACTTATCAGAGGCCAATTTAAGGCGTGTGGCTTCCCATCTGAACAGATTATTAGAATATCATAATTTAACGGATCAATTTGGACCGCTTAAAGCTACAACAAACAAGCAGAGGGATTTAGTTGACAGTGACTTTATAACTGAAAAGGATACCTTTTCGCTTTTAAACTCTGTTGTCAGTAAAAAAAATCTGACAGAAACTCAATTGCAAATACATAAATATATAGCTCCTCGTAATTATTCAATTTTAATTCTAATGCTTCATTACGGCCTTACACTTAATGAAGTGGTATCTTTAAATATAAACGATATTAACTTTAGCCAAAATGAATTAACTATTATAACTAACAAAGGAAAACGTGTCTTAAACCTTTCTAAAGATGATAAAAAAATAATATACAATTACTTTTCAAACATACCTGCCTTATTTAAACCTAAAGATTATACAGACGACCCTTTGTTTCTTTCTTTTCATCCTCAGAAGATGGTTTATTGGTACGATTATAATTTAAACAAGCCTAAAAGAATTAGTCTAATTGGTGTAAAGCGGATGATTGAGAAAGAAGTTAAACGCTCAGGTATACAAGCTAAGGCAAGATCAACACAGTTTCGAAACAGTTGTATACTAAATAAAATCTGTGAAGGATATTCAAATGAATACCTTATCACCTACTTTGGTTTGTCTAGTCGCCATGCTTTGTATCGATATAAGAAATACCTAAAAACAAAATAAGCAAAGTTCCTATTTTGGTTCAAAATGAATTTTTTTATTAAGTTAAACTTATTTTCTATTAAAATCGCTAAATTAAAGTATTTTTATATAATGAGTTCAACTTATATTCTCTTTTTATTGTGCCTAACTCTAAAAAAAACAATGAGTTAAACTTAAGTTCAACTTATTGATTTGGAATAAATGCAGCCACTTTTATTAAATCGAAATTTGTTGGTTAGATAGATTAATAATAAAGCATTAATCTAAGATATTTTAAAAATATCTTAGATACGCATCTATATTTAAATGGTTATCATTCTGGAATTTAAATTGAATTTCTATTCTTGATTTAAAGCTAGATAAAGTACATTCTAGAATCATTATCACGCCTTAATTACCAAGACTTTAATCAATTCAAGATTTAGTTTTTTACAAACAAGAATACTTGAAAAATATCTAATAACATAAATAGAGCAATCTATGAAGAAGTTGAGCTT
This sequence comes from Priestia sp. SIMBA_032, assembly GCF_046535215.1. Lineage (NCBI taxonomy): Bacteria > Bacillati > Bacillota > Bacilli > Caryophanales > Bacillaceae > Priestia > Priestia sp. SIMBA_032. The sequence goes on from NZ_JAWRXD010000015.1 coordinate 61,966, forward strand.
ATCTATACATCTGGGGAATGGAGACCATATAAAAAAACTAGTTGTTTCATTAATTTACAATAAGGAATAATATCACTTTATTTTCCACTAAAATATATGGTTTTGAAAGTAACTTTCAATCTGGAATAAAAACTAGTGTAAGTGCATTCTAGAATCGCCAAAAAGCCTTTTGTAGATTGATTTGCAAATACTCTAGTTTTCTAGATATCAGAGATAATTTAAAAATAATTCTCATGTATATAAAGTATGTAAAGATCTCCAAGTAATTCTATCTCGTACATTTATAAGAATTATATATAAGAGATTTCGAGGAGAATAATAGGCATTTCATTAATATATAAAATAAATATCCCCCTTGAAAATTTCCTGTTTTTATCTAGAATTAAAAGAAAGAAGGTATAAACGTTATTCCAGAGAATTAGAATATCAATAAATAAAAAAAGAATTTTTTGCTTTTATCTAGAATTAAACCAGAAATATAAATCTTGATTAATATCTTGTACATCTAGGTTCTAGATTCACGAATAATCCTTTTGTAACAATGTTATATGCCATCTAGATTTTTTATTTAGAAAGGAGAAGTCTAGAAAAATGTCCAATAACTTAGATGAAGAAGTTGTTTACACTCTGAAAGATACGGTGAAATTAACTGGATTAAGTATTGATTTAGTTAGATTGTATGAAAAAGAATTTAATCTCCAGATTCAAAGAACAGAGGGAGGCCACCGAAGATATACTAAACAGAATATTGATTTGCTAATTGAAATCAAGAAAAGAATACAAGAGCAAAATTGGAGTTATAAAATGATTAACCAATGGCTTCAGGGAGAAATCATACCAGAATCTATCGAGGTTCAATCAAAGCTCGAAAAAAAGGTGGAATCTCTCGAAGATAAAGTTCAAGAATTACTTAATCGTTCTGAAAAAGATGAGCAGTTTCAATTTGCACTTATTCAACGTTTAGATGAACAAAGCAAGCTTATAAGACAGCTTACAGAAAAGTTATCCTCTCAAGATAAATATATTGAAAATAATCTAGAAAAAAGGGACGAGAAGTTAACTAATGCTATTCGAGAAATTAGTGATACAAAGAAACTAATTGCAGCTGCTCAGGAAAACCTAGAATCAAAACCTAAAAGCTTTTGGCATAGGATTTTCCGCGGTTGAAAACTCTATGGGTATAGTATCTAACCATATTCCTCTAGGCGGCCAAGTTGCACGAAAAAACGTAATACTGTGTAATGAAATACAAAAATGTTCTAGGATGTTAAATAATAGTATGTAAGTGAAGGTAACTGAAAAGACCCTTATCTCCTGAGAGGTGAGGGTCTTTTTATGTTTACTCTGTTTACCTTTAGTTTATTTAAACTTGCGGAAACTAAAAAAAGAAAATAACTACTTTTTCTATAAAGAAGTGATCTTTTCAAATACAATTTGGTTATGTATTCTATAATATCCCTAAGCCTCCTCACAAAGGAGAGCTGTAAGAAATTCTTTGTTCTCAGAGGTTAATGCTCTTCGTACTGAGCAAAATTTCCTTGAATTAAAAGCTAAAATTTTGCACAGACCCCTTAATTAGTTGTGCATAAAATAATGCAGACATACAAAATTCTAATTACACCAATCAGGCAGTAGACTGCTATATCCCAAGATCCTTTTCATAGTAAAAGAAAAAAACTACTGGCTTAACACAGTAGTTTTTTTAGTTTTCTAATTTATTAAAATCTTGCAAATAGCCCGTCCAAATTACATTGTTCCAGATACTTTACGTTCCAGATACTCTACTGATACTAATAGTATCTAAGCTAGTTGAAGTAATATTACCATCTTCATTCACCCAGACTAAAAATCCATCGCGTATACGGATAAATGTACCAACTCCGTTAAGTTGATTTCCAGCAGAAAAAACTTCAATTCTATCACCTTGTCTTAAACCATCCAAACGAAAACCATTCGAAGATGTCCCACGGTTACTTGAAGAAGTACGGCGCTCGTCAGAAGTACGTCGTGAGCTACGACGCTCATCAGAAGTACGATGTTTTGGCATGCAATCACCCCCTAAAAGAGATACTACATGATATGAAAAAAATTGAAATCTGTATAAGCAAAAAGCTCAATTATTATTTGTTTTACTAAAAATGGTTAAATAATCTAGTTCTACTCTACTTATTTAGTCTTATTAAATCATTCTAATCACATAATATTTTTTTAGAGTATTAAAACTTGTTCAAAAACTTGTATTTATCTTACATATTATAAAGTGTATAATCCCAAAAGACTAAAAATCCTTATTATGGAACAAAAGAGTTGGAAATACGTATATATTATACTGAATACACACCTTAAGATAAGAAGTACCATCTAAGAATATTATCTAATTATGAAAAAGTAAGAACCATAATTAAGGTAATTTTTAGTGACATTATAATAAACCAGGTAATTGGAATAAGTTTTCTTCCTAAACCGAAATCTTTTTTTATCACCATAATGTAATTTATATATCTTTCCTCACAAATTATAAAACGCACTTTTCCTATATGCTTTTATTATAAAATGTAATTTTTATACATTAATTTAAAAGAGGGCACAATCCTAATTTACTAAAAATAGCCCAGGCAAACTTGATGATTTTTTCTATAATAGTCAATGTGACATCATTATAAATATAAAGAGGGGGATTAGCCATGAAAAAAGCAAGAAAATCTGTGGGTAATAAAACGAAAATTTTCTTAACATTAACATCAAATAATTCAGGCAAAATTGCCAAGAAGCGTTGAGACATTCAACTAAATTTTATAAGAAAAAAACAGCTGTCTTCATTTGAGGATAGTTGTTTTTGTTTTATTGATTTATCCACTCCTTGAGGATCAGTATTTTCACAAACCGAGGTCTACAGAACTGTAATTAAAGAATTCAGTAATACATTGCTTACGAATATATCTTTATACATATTTTAACCTGAATTTATAAATTCAATTAATGTTTTCATAAGTAATACGTTTGTCCAATCCTTTCTAACGGAACATGAATATTCTATAAGTACTCAGTTCTTTAGGAGGGAAATAGGTGCTTAGTTGGCTTGTTACTGTCTCATCTCTATTCGTTATTATACTGTTATTTTATACTGTGAAATATATAGTGATACTCTTACAGTTAGATTCTTCAGAATTTACTAAGAACACTCAAATAATCGTTAAGTTTAAAGAAGATGTGTGTGAAGAAACACAGCTAAAAATTCATCATAAGCATAAATGTACAATTTTAGACCACAACAAGGAACTTGACTTTCAAGTTTTATATTCTAAAAGGGATATTAATACACTTATTAAAATTTATAATAAATTAGAAGAGGTGGAATACGCAGAACCAAATCATATGTTGAAAGCCTTCTATACACCCAATGATCCTTTTTTCGCCTATCAGTATGGCCCTCAAAAAGTACAAGCTCCTGATGCTTGGGATGTTACTACGAGTAACGGAAATATAAAAATTGCTATTATAGATACAGGAGTTCAATTAAACCATCCTGAGTTAGCTATTAAGCTTTGGCCTGGTTATAATTTTGTAGAGGGGAATTTAAATCCTAACGATGGTAATGGTCATGGAACTCATGTAGCTGGTATTGCTGGAGCTCTTACAGAAAATAGTTTAGGTATTGCAGGGATAGCTCCTTCAGCATCTATAATACCTGTTCGTGCTCTTGATAACAGCGGAAATGGAACCTTGAGTAATATTGCAAATGCAATTACTTACTCAACAAATGCAGGGGCTAAAGTAATTAATTTGAGTTTAGGCTCTTCTCAAGGATCAATTACTTTAGAGAATGCCATTAATCACGCCTGGAATCAAGGGGTGGTTATTGTAGCTGCGGCTGGAAATGAAGCTTCTAATACACTAACATATCCAGCTGCTTATCAGAACGTAATTGCTGTCGCTTCTACAGATATAAACGATCAAAAATCTGATTTTTCTAATTATGGTACTTGGGTAGAAGTATCAGCTCCTGGTTCAACTATCTTATCCACTTACACAGGAAGTTATTATGCGTATTTAAGTGGTACATCGATGGCCTGCCCCCACGTAGCTGGATTAGCAGCATTATTAGCAGCTCAAGGGAAAAATAATGTACAAATTAAAAATACTATTTTATCTACCTGTGATCCAGTACCAGGTACAGGCTTATATTGGACTTACGGAAGAATCAATGCAAATCGAGCAGTTCATTAACTCTTCTAAATTAATGAAAAAACTATTGGCATATTAAATACCACTACCAATGTAAAAAATATAACCAAACACTTTTAAAAGCACTGAACTTGTAGGAATATTCAGTGCTTTTTATATTTTAGTGTAAATTAATACTTTATATGAACATGAATCTAGAAATAACTAAACAAATTGCCATCTGAACGTATTTAGCTATATACCCTAAATTTTAAAATAAGTGGGGGATAATTTTTAGATAGTTATCCACTTTTCTTAGTTACTTAAGACCTATTAGTATTAAGTTTCTCTAAGTCTGTAGTTACTTTGTCCAAGCAAAAATAAATGATTTAGCATTTACTGTAATAGAACTGTTAAAAGTAAAGGGATGATTATATTGAATTTACAAGATATTAGAGGATCTTATGATTTAATGTTAGGGTTAGGCAGCTGGTGTGGTCCCTCTCTTAATTTAAGAAGACATAATTGGAGAAGATTTTCGTTCCCTTTAGACTGGATGATATCTAATTCAATTTCTGATGTGAGTAGATTGCTAAGAAATAGATTTACTGGATTTATGGAGTTTCAAAACTTACAGCGAACTGACGGTTATGCTCATTTTCTCGATGATGGCGTAGCAATCTTTCCTGAAGAAGGAGGAACTGAACCAGTTAATGCTCACTTCATTCATGATACTTACTACAATATCATTTCTGTCCATGATTTCCCTATCATTCCAAACGTGGATTGGACTGTAATGTACCCTTCCTATAAAGAGAAACTCTATCAGCGAATAGCTAGATTTTTGGAGAAAGTCGAAAATAGTTCCTCCATTTTATTTATTAGATGGGGAGCAGCTAGTCCAGAAGAAGCTATAGAATTAAAATCTGTAATATCAGGGTTGACAAAAGGGTCGTTTAATATATTACTCCTTCAGCCGGCAGAGGGACTTAAAAACGTTATTGATATGCATTGGACGATTGATGGGGTCTGTTCTGTTCAAGTACCTATGGATGACCCAAATAATGAACTAGTATGGGATTATGTATTAAACGGAGTAAGTTTGAGTAATTATTGGGATTAACATTTAAGATAGAGCATACCTTTTTTATCACCATGATAATGAAGATAAAAAAAAGAGTCATTATAAAGAAAGACAGCAGAACTTCCTAAAAAGCTTCTGCTGTTTTTCTTTATAATGATTGAATAAATAAATATCCCTTTTAAATTTATTTATAAGCCCAATACGCAACTCTTTTTAACGCTATTTTTAAAGTTTTACAAAAGAATAATAAGCTCTAAAGAAATCTTTATGTTTATACCGCCTTTCTCCCACTTCACTTAAAAAGTTTTATAAATTGGGTAGCTAAGTTTTTATTGGGAAGATTAATAGATTAGCCTATAGCAAGAAACAAGGGTGAGCATATTTTAATAAATAAGGGGGCGAATACGAAATAGAGCAGGTATTTATGCTTAAATAACATGAATAGGGCGTGTATACAATGAAAGTTATGACCATTTTGGGTACAAGACCCGAAATTATACGTTTAAGCCTCATTATCAGAAAACTAGATAATTACGCTACAGAACACATTTTGGTTCATACAGGACAAAATTTTACTGCTTCATTAAGCGAAGTTTTTTTCCAAGAATTAAATGTTCGCCAACCAGATTATGTATTGGCTAACCAACAGCTTACCCTGGGAGAACAGTTATCAAAAATGTACAAAGAGCTAGAAGGTATATTTTTGAAAGAAAAACCGGACAAAATTTTAGTATTAGGTGATACTAATAGTGGTCTAAGTGCGATTTTAGCTGAAAGAATGGGTATACCAGTTATTCATATGGAAGCTGGAAATCGTTGCTTTGACTTAGAAGTGCCTGAAGAAAAGAATCGACGAATTATTGATTCCATTTCAAGTTTCAATCTTCCTTATACTCCCCAAAGTAAAGAAAACTTACTTAGAGAGGGTATCCCCTCTAATCGAATTATTGTTTCTGGAAACCCAATTAATGAAGTTTTAACGTATTACAAATCTAGAATAGAAGATAGTAAGATTCTTAACAAATTGTCCTTAAAAGAAGGAGACTACTTTTTAGTTACAGCTCATCGTGCGGAAAATGTTGATCATGAAGATCGATTACTGGAAATTATTAAAGGGATCAACATGGTGGCCGAATATTACCAAAAAAGAGTCATATGTAGCATACATCCTCGTACAAAGTCTCGAATAGAACATAGTTCACTTGTTAACATTCACCCACTAGTAGAACTTCATAAGCCATTTGGCTTTTTTGATTTTGTAAAACTTGAAAAAAACGCTTACTGTGTCTTGACAGATAGCGGTACAGTACAAGAAGAATGCTGTTTATTTCACGTTCCTACTGTAACCATTCGTAAAACAACCGAAAGACCAGAAACAATTGAATGTGGAAGTAATATGCTTTCAGGAATAAATGCTGATCAAATTTTAAACTGTGTTCATGTAATGGTTAATCAATTAAAAAACTGGTCTTACCCCGAGGGGTACGCTCATTTAAACGTTTCAGATAAAGTGATTAAAGTAGTATTAGGAGGAATAAAAGGTGTTTGAAAATAAAACTATTTTAGTGACAGGCGGTACAGGTTCATGGGGATACGAATTAGTTAAACAACTATTAACACATAACCCTAAAGAAATCCGCGTTTTTTCAAGAAATGAGTCTAACCAATTCACAATGAAGCAAGAGTTTGACAACCATCCTAAATTAAGCTTCATAATTGGTGATATTAAAGACAGAGAAGCAATAATGGAATCCTGTCAAGATGTGAATTATGTTTTTCACTTAGCTGCTTTAAAGCATGTTCCAGTATGTGAAGATCAGCCAATTGAGGCATTGAAAACAAATGTACATGGAACACAAAATGTAATAGACGCAGCTATAAGTTGCAATGTAGATAGAGTTGTCTATATTTCTACTGATAAAGCATCAAATCCCGCCAACTTCTATGGCTTATCAAAGGCGATGGGAGAGAGACTAATTATTCATGCTAACACATTAAATACTAAAACTAAATTTGTTTGTATCCGTGGCGGTAATGTACTAGGAACAAACGGGAGTGTTATTCATGTATTTAAAAAGCAAATTCAGGAGAAAGGGAAAATCGGCATTACGGACCCGAATATGACCCGCTTCTTTCTAACTTTAGAAGATGCAATAAAACTTGTTTTTAAGGCGACATTTGAAAGTCTGGGCGGAGAAATTTTTGTTATGAAAATGCCTACTTGCAAAATTATTGACCTAGCTAGTGTATTGATAGAGGCTTCTGGTAAAGAAACGATTGAAATTGAAACATTAGGTATACGACCTGGAGAGAAAATACACGAATTACTTTTATCTGAATATGAGAGTACGACCACTGTCACATATGATGATGAATATTTCGTTATTTTACCTCCAATCCATATTGAAGGCTTAAAAGAATATTACGCACCATACACCCTTGTAAACCTAGAAAAATATGATTCAAGTAAAGAAACAATTAGCAAAGAGGCAATTAGAGAAATGTTGCTGAAAGGCGGTTTTATTTAAATGAAATTATTGATTCTTGGTGGAAAAGGAATGGCAGGGCATGTAATCACAAGGTATTTCATGCTAAATTCAAATTATGATGTATCCTATACATCAAGAGATCCTAAGGATAAAAATGGAATTTACTTGGATATAACAAATTTTAAAAGGCTCGAGGAAACTATCGACACTATAAAGCCAGATATTATTATCAATTGCATTGGAGTCTTAAATGAACACGCAAGTAATAATCCTATGCGTGCTTTTCAAATAAATAGCTTACTACCGCATCAATTAGCTAAATTAATTGAACGTTATCAAGGTAAGTTAATTCATATTAGCACAGATTGCGTATTTTTAGGATTAAAAGGGGATTATACAGAAAACGATTCTCCAGATGGTACATCGGTATATGCTCAATCTAAACAACTTGGTGAAATTGTTGATAATAAGCACCTAACAATCCGTACTTCAATAATAGGTCCTGAACTGAAGGAAGGTGGAATTGGTCTATTTCTTTGGTTCATGAACCAACGGGGAATAATAAAAGGGTATAAAAAAGTTTTTTGGAACGGAGTAACAACCTTAGAGTTAGCTAAGGCCATTGAATTTTTTATAGAAAATAATGTTACGGGATTATATCATCTACATTCAAAGCAAAAGTTATCAAAATTAACATTATTAGAATTGTTTAAAGAAGTTTTTGAGAAGGATGATATTGAAATAATTCCCGACGAGGAAGTAGTATTGGACCGAACAATCATTAGTACCCGCACAGACTTTTGTTACACCCCTCTAGAGTACAGAGAGATGTTAAATGAATTAAAAGAATGGATGTCTAAATAATTCCCTCTAAATAATAGAAATGATAAAGGAAGCCACACTAAAAATGATGTCCTTTTTTATCTCCACCTATTGTTTGAAGTTTTGTGATTTATTTAAACATTCATTTTTAAATAATTAAATTAAAGGGGTAATAGACAGCCAATTATTTCAAAATGAAGCTAATTAGCTGTCTCTTTTTATAATACCTTATTTGTTGTGTAACTCTTATAATTATAAAAGCTAACTTAGCATAACCCATTCAAAGGGAAGAGCTAGATCTTTTAACTTGTTCAGGAATTACATACACTGTTAAACCATAACGCTCTTTTATTTCAGTTGCAATTTGATCTGCTGTTACTTTATCGTTAAATGCTCCTGTTATTAAGCGGTAACGTTGTTTTTGATTGGAGTTATTATCATTACTATTATGACTCTCTTCAAAGCGATTATTATCCATAATACAGCCCTCCTTACTTATAACTAAGGATAAGTTAATTTAAATACTTAGTTACAAACAGATTTATCACAGTTACTCTTTACCATGGTAAGGGCACTCCTAAAAAGCACCCTAACATCCTTAGAAGAGGTGCCTTAAATGAAATTGAATAAAGATTCGTTTCAACTTGTCCAATAATCTTCATGTTAATTATATTTAGGGAAAACAATTTATAGGGTATAACTGACTTAGAGCAAAATAAAGAATAAATTCTATGTATTTACACTAATACCTCAGGCATATCCTCCTTTTAAATTTAATATTTGCTCTTACTAACAGCAAAACTTTATAATTATATAAAAATTACCCCCTTTATAATTAGGTAAGAAAAAGCTCCTTCATGTAATTATAAAAGGGTAATATCAGCTAGTATCATTTTCCAATAATGATTGTTTGCATTCCATTTATCATGATCGGGCAGTTCAACAGCACAGACTCTTTGCAGAGACCAACTCTTTTCAACTAAATGGTCCACATCCGTATGATTAACAATAAGAATTCTAAAATCATTGGCAATCATTCCAGATAAGATAGCTTCAAGCTCAGCAACTTCCTCAAAACTTGCTTCAGTTCTTATAAACAGGATTCTTTGACTTGTGGACAACTTCTTTAAAAAGCGCTGAATTCTTCTATCATATTTTTCTTTGACTTCAGCATAGCCACCTAAATGGGTAAGTGTATTTTTATCTGTTTTAAAATCATGATTAAACCCTATATTATAAACTTCATCCCATACTAATAAGTCCCATTCTGATATATATTTTATAATTCTAAGGTTCTTTAGATTCAAAAAATCAGCAAATCGGTTCTGTAAGAGAACATTAACATTCTTTAAAGAAGGAGATGAGACCCAATCTAAGATTCCGGAAAATGTTCTTAAGTTGTTATCTTTAAGCTGAAGTGAAGTCAAACACAAATCCCCTAAACTGAAAATAGCGTCGTAGTGCCCTTTTATACCTTCTAAATTCATACTATTTTCCCCTTAAAATAAAATTTGTACGAGTTTATATATTATATTAAATGCACAAATCTAAAAAAAGGAAGGGCTAGTAACTACTAATCTAATAAAATAAGCATTCACACAAAGGATTATGGGTGAGTCATAGAGAAGCTTTAAGTCAAGTGAGTAAATCGACTAACTATTAAACAATCATATTTATAAATGTTATTTATTATTTTCTAAAAATTTGTATGTTTCTTTTAAGCCATTAAAGATAGAAACTTGAGACTGCCACTCTAATAGCTTATACGCTTTTTTACTATCGAGACAGCTATGTTTAATATCTCCAGGGCGTCCTTCCGTATGGCTTATATTAATTTTAGAACCATGAATCTTCTCAAGCTCCTTTAATAGACGATTCACAGAGGTTCTCTGCGTAGTACTAGCATGAATAACCTCCTGGTGGCCTTTGTCAATAGCAGCTATATTTGCCTGAACAATATCTTTTACGTAAACAAAATCACGGGTTTGTTCGCCGTCACCATGAATATTTAGCATAGTTCCTTTATTTAGTCTATCTAAAAATACTGCAACTACTCCTCCTTCACCCTTTGGGGTCTGCCTAGGTCCGTATACATTTCCATAACGAAGAATTGTATAAGATAGTCCATATAAACGCGAAAATAGATGTATATATGACTCGGCTGCTAGCTTAGATAACCCATAATAAGAAATGGGTACTGTAGGATCCATCTCGGTAATTAAATCTTTTTGTAACTCTCCATAAACAGCTGAAGTGGATGCAAATATAATTTTATCAACAGAAGCATCTCGACAAGCCTCAAGTATATTGATAGTCCCCTTTATATTTACATCAGCATCGTACTGGGGATCATTGATAGATCTTGAAACATCCGCCTGAGCAGCCAGATGAAACACTATATTTGGCTTTTCTTTGAGAATAATTTGTTTAGTCTGCTTACTACATATATCTTCAACATGAAGAGTAGCAAGAGGATGTATATTCTCTTGCTTTCCTGAGATCATGCTATCAATTATATGAACTTCAAATCCTTTTATAATAAGTTCTTCCACAAGATGGGAACCAATAAAACCCGCCCCTCCAGTTACTATAGCCTTCATATACTATTCTCTCCTCTTTAAGTTTCAATAGTATATGTCATCAAAAAGGTCACTGTGTAAGTTCCATACCCAATACTTCGTTAAAAAGATGAATTAATTTACCTTTGCCACACTACTAAAAGTTATAAGTTTACTTCCGGTGTGAGAGAACCTTTTCGTAAACGTTCAATACCTTATCAACTGCTTTTTTTTGTGACCAATGATTTAAGGCCCATTCCTGAGCTTTAGCCCCTAAGCTATCCCTGTATTCTGGGTTTATTAATAAATTATAAATATTTTTACATAGTGAGTTTGGGTCTCCAGCAGGGTAGATTACTCCTGTTGAATCATGTTGAACCATTTCTGGCAATCCCCCTGCATCACTTACTATTACGGGTTTGCCAGCAAGTTGCGCTTCAATTACGGATAGGGGCTGATTTTCTATAAGGCTAGGAAGTACAAAGATATTAGCAAGAGATAGTAAAGAAGGGACATCATTTCTGTTGCCTAAAAAAACAACTCTTTTTCCTAGCCCTAGTGCTCTGCTCTGAGCTTTTAATTCAGCTTTTTTATCCCCATCCCCAACTATCCAACATACCCATCCTTTTTTTAACTTTTTTAATTCACTGAGGGCCGATAATAAATGATGAATTCCCTTAATCTCAACTAATCTTCCCGTATAAATAATTACTTGTTGACCAACGCGTGAACGAAGAGTTGAGGGATTCTGCATCCGCTGAAGAAAAGAATCAATATCATATCCATAATGAAATACTGTAAGCTTTTGCTCTTGAACCTGAAATTCCTTTATTAAAATATTCTTAAGCCAGTTATTTGCGACCACTGTACAGTCAGCAGACATAGCACCTGTATGCTCAAGCTCATTAAAATACTTACATGCTATATCGGCGGTAGAGGATTTCAAAGTATTTTTAACGTAGTGATTTAATTCGTGAGCCACACAACCGTGTATAGTTGCTACTAATGCTGTTTTTTTAGGTTTTAGCGGGCTAATACAGGCAGTTGACACTACATCTTGTGTATGAATTATATCGTATTGATCTATGCCTAGATTCGTAATTCCTTCCATATAACCCAGACGCTGCTTCTCATAAAATTTAACTACTTCATCTTTATATAGGAGAGGTTGATTTTTCTCTTTTTGAGCTAACTTTGTGACTAATGAAAGCTCATCTTTAATAAATTCTTGATTTTTATTAACAATATGAACTGATTCATTCCCTGCTCCATGACCAAGCAAGTCTACTTCATGTCCCAATGCTTCAAGTTCTTTTTTTAACTGTTGCATATAATTCCAAACACCACCTACATGAGGGACTTCCCAAAATGTAGCAAGTAATATTTTCATAAATTTCTCTCCTCTTTTTATAACATCAGCGCTCCCAAATCCCCTTATATATAGGTATTCATGCAGCTGATTAATGTTATAAACTACCATTTTTATTTTAAAAACAATATTTTAATACAGTAGCATAAAGGCTCTAAATGAAAGATTTGTTTTTTTTAGCATACATCTAATATTAAGCTTAATTTAGTGGGAAGTTTAAATACATTGGGTGGGATGTGAAACTGATGAACGCAAAACATAAATTATTAATTACCGGAGCAAGCGGCTTTACTGGACAACATGCGTGTGAATATTTTTCAAAATTAGACTTGGATATTATAGCGATAACTAACAAGAGAAACTTTTGTTATAAAAAAGTTAAAACAAAACAATGCGATTTATTTAATAAAAAGGGAATAAAAGACCTTATTAAACAAATAAAGCCTGATTATGTTCTCCATTTAGCAGGACAGAATGCGGTAGGTCGTTCATGGGAGGATCCTCTTAATTCCCTAGAAGTGAATGCAATGGGGACAGCATATCTTGTTGAGGCTCTCCGACAAGAAGCACCAGATTGCAAGACAGTCATTGTGAGTTCAGCTCTCCAATTTAATCCAACATCTATCCCCACCTTTAATCATCCCTATGGCCTAAGTAAAACGATACAATCCATTTTTTCTCAATTTTGGGCTACCTTATATAATATGCATATTGTCATTGCTAGGCCATCAAATTTAGTAGGACCGGGATTCTCTACAGGGGTCTGTTCAATTTTTGCTCAGAGGATTGTAAATATGGAAAGAGAGAAAGAAGAAAAATTCTTAAATGTTAGTAATTTAAATAATCGTTTAGATTTTTTAGATGTACGAGATGCAGTGAAAGCTTATGATTGTCTTCTCAAGAAAGGGAAGTCTGGTGACATATATGATGTCTCTTCTGGTAAGAGCCATTCCTTAGGTGAAATTATAAACATGTTTAGGAAAACAACGGATATTCCATTTCAAACAAAATTAGATAATCAAAGCCCTATAGTTAATCATGTTGATTTGCACCCTGTATCTTTAATTGAATTGGGGTGGCAACCAAAAATCCCTCTGGAAACTACTATAAAGAACATTGTTGATTTTTATCGTCAACAAGTAGATGGTCCTAATAACTAGTGAAAGGAAAATGGCTACTTTATTAATTAGTCCTTTGCTGCTTCTTATAAAATCTCTTGTGTGAAATTAATTAAGATTTACTTTAATCGAACCTTTTTCCATATTCTCACTAGAGGTAGGCATACGAAAGGTGTTTTTTAGAGAGTTTTCATATCATTTAACAAGTTCTTTGCATATTCTAATTGAGGAATTAAATAAGGTAATTTCAAACCAATGGGTTCCTTAATATTCCGTAAAGTATATAACTTATAATTTCTATTGCTTAAATTAAAGCTATCATTTTGTTGAAATTTAGATTAAGCATGGATAATAAGCGAGTCATATACCCTGAACACAATTTATTTTTTGGAGGGTAAATAATGGGTCCAAAAGTATCAATAATCATTCCTTTTTATAACTGTCCTTACGTAGATCAGGCAATTAAAAGTGCCTTAGATCAGACATATGAAAATATAGAGATAGTGGTAATAGACGATGGTTCTACAAGCTATACGGAAAAAATTATGCCATTTAAAGACAAGATTATTTATATAAGGAAGGAAAACGGAGGAACTGCTACTGCTCTTAACACTGGCTTATTTGTTGCTACAGGCGAGTATATTGCTTGGTTAAGTTCGGATGATTATTTTGTTCCTACAAAAGTTTCTAAACAGATAGAATTCATGACTAAAAAGAAAATAGATGCCAGTTTCACAAATTTTGATTACATTAATAAAGACAATCAAGTTTTAATTCCTTGGTGTACTAAACGCTTTACCAATCTTGATGATGTATATAATGCTTTTCTAACTTATAATGCTATTAATGGCTGTACGATCCTTATAAAAAAGGAATTTTTTGATAAAGTAGGGGTTTTTTCTCCAGACTTTCGTTATACACACGATTATGAAATGTGGTTCCGCATGCTTGTGAATGGCTATGAAATTCATTACTTTGATGAATCCCTTACAAAATTTCGCTCACATGAGAATTCGGGAACACGTAAATATCAACCTGAAATGCAAAAAGAGATGAAAATTATTGAATATCATTACCGTCCTCTTTTAAAAGAATATATAAAATCGCTTCAGTCAGACCAGTTATAAAGTGTGTATAAGTTTATAATTCTCTATGCCCACCAATACCTATCTCAACCTTATTTAATAAGCTACTTCACTACTTGTTCGAATTATGAATCCTATCCAAATAATTAAAATTCCCCCTTACAAGTAGTGCTACCCCTTATTCTTAGTCTCTTTACACCTATATACATTTAAATCTTGTTACATACATCTCTAATTGAAATATTAAAGGAATAAGCCCCCTCCATATCAATTAAAAATTTCTCACATATTATACATTAAGGGAAGTCTATATAACTAAGATAAATTTATTTAACCTCCTATAAATGTGCTAAGTTGGATATTATTTTTGGCCTAGTTTTTTAAGAAAGAAGGGAATTAATAATAAATGAAAGACAAAAATACTTCATCATTTGATAAAAACCTTACTGATTTCTTAGATGAGATAAAAACCAAATTGCATCCAGACTATAAAATTCCTGATCCTCAGGTTATAAATATAATTTTTAAATATACTAAGTAAGCTAGTCTAGCTTTCTACAATGTTATTATAAGCTTACACACCCAATACCAAAATATATGCAAAACAATTAAGGGATGATTATAAATGAAGATTTTATTGGTTTCCTATTATCCACTCCCCTATACCGGGGGAGTTTGGACGTTTGTATCATTACTCAAAAAATCGCTTGAAGACTTGGGGCATTCTGTCGATGTACTCAGTCATACCCCTGATACAACCAAATATCGAATTATAGGGCAAGAATCAGAAATAGAAATTGATGATATTTCTCCTTATATTAAAGAAAAGATCGTAACAGAGATGCCTTCATTACCTATAAACAGCTGGATATATAATGTTGAAATATTTCGTTATAGCTTGGAACTATCGGCAGCATATTATAATCTCCAACAATATGACATTATTCATGCACTAGATGTAACAGCAGCAAGAGCTATAAGTAGAGTTAAACCTTCGAACATTCCCCTTGTTACTAGTGCACTGGGTAACCTATCAAGGGATATTTTCTTTACCCTTAAGACCATGCATCGAAAAAAAACTGATCAACAACTACAAGATACATTTGAATATCAATATCATAAAACCCTTGAACGTCTAGGATATCAATCTAGTAATTTGATTCATAGTCCTACGCTTTGGATGCGTAATAATATTATAGATAACTTTTCTATTTCCCCGGATAAAATAATAACTTTTTCATACGGATTAGATATTAAAAATTTTCAAGAAGATTCTATGAGCTACCCTATTATTGGACCAAAAAAGGGAAAGAAAATTATTCTGTTTATGGGGAGGCTCGTTTATTTAAAGGGTGTTCATCATCTACTTGATGCACTTGCGCTTTTAAAAACGGATAGAGATGATTGGGAATGCTGGATACTCGGAGAAGGAGAATTAAAAGCGGAGTTGCAAGAACAATGCCAAAGTTTAGAGCTTAGTAACCACATTAGATTTTTAGGGATCTCTAATGATGTTGCTCATTTTCTCAGAGAGGCAGATATTTTTGTTCATCCTAGTATACATGATACCCAGCCTTATTCTGTCATGGAAGCTCAACTCGCAGGTTTACCGGTTCTTGTAAGCAATACAGCAGGTTTACCTGAAATGGTTGAGGTTGGTAGAAGCGGGTTAGTTTCCTCTGTTGGAAACATCCATGAAATATATGATCAGTTAAGATATTTACTTGAAAATAATATTCTTCGTAAACAACTGGCTGGCTGTACTAAGGAATGGGCGAAAGAGCGATGGTCTCTTGATACCATGGTTAATAATGTTCTATCACTGTACAAACAGGCTAAAGGTTTAGAAACAGAAAATGAAAATCCAACCTAAATAAAATACCAGAGCATGTAAAGACTCTGGTATTTTATTTATTATCATATTCCAAGAGACCTAATCATAGCAATAAAATTTGTACAGTATAATTCCGGACTAAAGTTTATCTTTACATGCTGGAGAGCATTTTCACGTATGTATTCTCTTAATTGAGAATTCAACATCAACTCTTTTGCTTCTTTAACAGCTTCATCAACATTACCTAACGTATAATATTTTCCTGTTTGATTATGAATAATTGAGCTTTTTACACCATCAGAGTCTGTCGTCAATACAGGACACTTACAGCTCATTGCCTCAAGAAGCGAATAAGGTGCTCCCTCCACTTTAGAGGTAGAGCATAAAAAGCCACCAGATTCACCGATCATTGAAAAATAATTTGCCATTTCATTGTTAGGGACATTTGCGTGAAGCAGAAGATTTGCCTCTAAATTTAATTCTTTAATTAAATTTTTAAATTCAGCTCTTTCTTTTGGTTCACTTATAGTAGGATCTTCAAACATATGTAATTGTATGCCTGAATTATAATTATGAACTAATTCACTGCCTATTTTTAAAAATTCTCTCCAATTCTTATTATCTTCAATTCTTCCAATCCATGCAATATGTGGAGTATGACTTTCAGGTACGGATCGGTATGAAAACTCATTAGTATCAAAACAGTTGTTAAAACTAAAAACAGGGAATGAGGGATAAAGTTCATCTAACAGCTGCATAATGTGAGGGGTTTTAGGGTTAAGGAAACCAGAAGCGTATTTAGTTACAAGAGGCACAGCATTTGTAAGGGCAGCTCTTGCGGTGCTTTTTGGACCGTATCCTTGTATTTCTATAATCATCTTTCCCCGATAACCTAGTGATTTAAATCTAGGTAAAGCTTGGAAATCTGAAACGATCACAATGAGACTGTAATTTCCATCATCCAATATTTTTTTTATCTCTGTGTCTTCATTTGTTACAAACGTTTGAGTACCATGATCATTTATTGTCTTTTTTCTATTTTCATAATAGAGACAGTCGGCATTAATATTATATTTCTTAAGAGCCTTACACCTTTGACGATTTAAAGTCTCTACACCACCACTTGGGACATAGAATACAAACAATATATTCATTTCTTACCCCCATTTAGTAAATTAATTTAAAAACAAAAATTATAGATCGTATATTAAACCTTAAGATAATAAAGGTCACTCTAATAAATAATATGCATAAATTGAACTGCTCTTTTACTTAACTTACCAATATTATTAAATTAAAATTTTTATTCACTTTAAATGGTGAGTAAAATTAATCTAACGAATATCTATTTCATATTTAAAATATGTTTCATATCTTAATAAATGTAATATTATTCAATAAGGTATTAGAGATAAGATAATAATCAAATAGGATATTAATAAGTTTAATGTTATCTGAAAGGAGAATTAAATATGTTAAAAGTATCTGTTATTGTACCTTTCTTCAACTGTCCATTTATTAGTCATGCATTGGATAGTTTACTAAATCAAACCTACAATGATATTGAAATTATCGTGATAAATGACGGATCCACTCAATATAAAGAAAAGATCGTTCCTTATTTAGATAAAATTATATATACAGAAAAAGAAAATGGAGGAACAGCAAGTGCCTTAAATGTGGGTATTAAGTTGGCCACCGGAGATTATATATGCTGGCTTAGTTCAGATGATATTTATTATCCACAAAAGATTGCTCTCCAGTTAGAATTCATGATTATAAACAATGCTTTTTTTAGCCATACAAATTACTACGCTATTAATGCAAAAGGTAATATTATAACTCCTCCTATAGGATTTCATCCCTCAAATAAGCTTGAAGTACTAAAACAAATGAGCAAGGGAAACATTATTAATGGCTGTTCTACAATGATAAATAAAAATGTGTTTACTTCTGTAGGCTTTTTTGATGAAACACTCCTTTATACTCATGACTATGATTTATGGGCGCGAATCATTCAAAAATTTGATCTTCATTATCTTTCCGAACCGCTTTTATTATCTAGAATCCATGAAAATATGGGCACTAAAAAATATGCTTCCTTTATTAAGGAAGAAAATAAAGTCGTCATTGACCGCCATAAAAATACTCTTACGCAACTAATCACAGAATATATAGCAAAAGAAAGTTGATAAACAACAATACCTTTGAGCAGTCAATACCTGATATATTCACAGTCTAAAAGTTACTTTACCAAAACAAATTGTTAAGTTTATTCTTCATACTAAAAAATTTAAATATAAACACAGAACATTTGTAATACACTTCTCTCTTGCATACACCCCTCAAATACACATAAAAGATTATTCAACCCCTGACTAAAATAATTAAAATGCTGAGCACCGAAAAAATCGGATAAGCATATTATAAAACATAGACAATAATGTAAAAAAATGCAATTAAGAAAGGATGATTATATTGGCACTATCAAGTGAAGCTAAAGCAAGGTTACTCAACCTACTTGGGACATTACAAACCTTACCCACTACAGCGACTTCAACAACTAACAACCTTTTAAATACTGCTAATTCATCAACTAATGTAACTGAGCTCCTTAACACTTTAAATACTAATGGTCTTGTGGATACTTCTTTAATCACTAATCTATTAAATACTACTACCACAAATGTAACTGACCTGTTAAACACTACTACCGCCGGTGCTACTGACCTGTTAAACACTACGACTGCTACTGCTACTGGCCTTCTAAGCACTACAACTACAGCGACTACTAACCTTTTAATTGACCTTCTAAGACTAAGACTTCTACCTAGTTTAAACGCTCTACGTAATGATTTAACAAATCGCCTTAACCAAACAGTACAATTGTCAACAGAGTATGAGACACTTACAGGAGTTTTACTTGCTGTTCTATCAGATTATGTTGTTTTAGTCGAAAGTGATGGAACGATGCACTTTGTAAACCTAAGCAAAATTGAAACAGTAGCATCACTTTAAGGAGGAGGTTTATTATATGTTTGAAAGCTTTTTAGCGGCAGAATTAACAAAACGTATTGGGACACCAGTGGAAATTGCCATGTCTGATGGTTTTGTGGAAGGAATTATTACTTCTGTTACAGGTAACCTTCTTACTATCCTTCAGACGGTTGGATATGGTTATGGTACTACAACTACTCCACTAACTATATCTATCCCTGCAATTAACTTTGTTACTTTTTCCCCAGTTGCTTAATTAAGAAACTTTAAAAAATCGCTCCAATTGGAGGGGTTTTTTTTTGTGATGCTAAATTTATGCTCCCTCACATTATAAACCGTAAAATCTTTATATAGTAAACGATTTTCTCTTAGTAAATGATTTAATATACTAACGTCTTCATACATACGACCATCCTCAAAGTCTATAATTGGAAATCCTTTGTTCTCTTTTAGAGACGATGTCCGATAGATGCGAGGACCTAAAGGAAACGTATATGAAAGCAATTCCATTTTATTAAACACTTGACTTCCTTTTCTAATACCTTTGTATTTTACTTTCCCTGGGTTCACCTGTTTCCAAGCTCTTAAATTACCGTAAAGAACGGCAACATCGTCTGCTAAGCTCCTTAAATAATCTCTGATAACAAAAATCGCATCAGGGTCTAGCCAATCATCAGCGTCTAGTTCAACTATAAAATCTGTCTCAATGTATGGGAGTAATTCATTCAAGGCCCTGGCCTTTCCACCATTCTTTTTAGTTAAAAGTTTAAATCGAGGATGGTAAATCCATTTTTCTAAAATCTTATAAGACTCATCAGTCGAGCCATCATCAACTACTAATACCTGTTCTGGTGGACTATTTTGTAGGAAACATGAATTAATAGCAGTTCCTACATAGTTGGCCATATTATAATTTGATACCATTACTGCTACGGAGGGTTGAGCTATATGGTTAGGTATTTTCAACTGATACCTTTCTATAAATTTTATTTTTTCAATATTACTTGTAGAAGCATCTTTAGAGTACTGACTAATAATACCTCTATTCTCTAGTATAAGGTGATAATGATCAACTAGAGATAGCCATGAAGGTAATATTGCTTCTTTAAAAGGCACTTCGTTATCCTGAAAAAATATATTTTGTTTTAAGAAATACGTCTTTACAAAAAAAGGCCGTTGAATTGTTATATTTTTAATTGTACTTTGATAAGTCATCACTTGTTTTTCATTGTTTAATTCTAATTGTATCTCTGTTATGTTTGAATTTAAATAATCTTGGTCGTAAAGAAATAAAACATATTCACAAGATAGCTCTTTAATATAGTTATTTAATACCCTTCCCAAATCATTGTTATTTAGTTTCACATATTCGATTTTCACTTGCGTAGTAAAAGAATCAGCTACCTTTAACAAAAGGTCAGGTATATCTATAACTACGACCTCTTTTACTCGATTGATAATAAGATTTAAAGACGTTAAGGCCTGCTGTAATGCATTTGAGTTAGAATAACTCAGTAAAATGACTTGAATATCTTTCATGATATAAATTAACCTCCATTATACAAGATACTGATTATAAATATTCCAATAACGGGGGTATTGATACTTTTATAAGCTTACTGTCATTAATAAGACGACATTCTAATTTAATTTTTGTATAGAAGATATCTTATCTTATAAAATTTCGTTACAATATTTGTAACGAAATTAAAAAGTAATTATTTATAAGGTTACTCATATGTACTTTAACTTCTTTATGATATTAAATAATGTATGTAAATTTTACTCTAGGGAAGTATAATTGATTAGATTTCATTCCATTAGTTAAGATTTGAAGTTGTACTTAAACTAATTGGTTTGTCCAAGCGTAAAAACTTACTTGTCATATAATAATAAATAACATAGAAAGGAGGTCATTACATGACTAGATTATTAGATGCTAGAACATCCCAAAATGCTAGCATTGCTAACTCTATTTCTATTCCTATTACTATTCTCTCGCAACCGGGATTATTTGGACAAATTGGGCTTAATGTTTCAGGAGCTACAGGCCCTATCCGCACTCAATTGAGCGGGACAGTTGCTTGCCAATTACCTCTACTACCTGCAGCAACAACGATTACTATTACAATAGTCAGAGGAACTGCCCTCACTGATACTGTCATTTATTCCTCTTCAGAATCCTTAAATATAAATCTATTAGGCCCCCAACTTTTTACCTTCACAGCTTCTGATTTTAACATCCCTGCACCAGCTTCTGGCCTTTTAGTCTATACGGCATTTATTGGCTCAAATCTCCTAGGAACCGTGAGAGTGGGACCAGAGAGTTTTAATGGTATTGCTTACTCAGACTAATATCAAATAAAAATCTTGTCACTTTCCCCCTCAGATGGTGAATCTAAACACTAGAATTGTTTAATTCCCTTGTTCATTTAATAATTTCATCTATAAAATATAAAAAGCACTTTCCACAAGAAAAGTGCTTTTTTCCTATTCTCAGGAAAGTAAATAACGAATAAATTTAGCTAAATATATCCATGAGTTTAAATATGACGTAATAATCTTTAGAACTCTATATAATTCTGGTCTACTCTAAAACTATTAACTGAGGGAACCGTTTTTTAGACTATCCCTCTCTTTTTCTGCTAGTAACCTCTTAATAGATAAAAAAATCCAAGATTATTACGATTATCTCTTTATTTTAATTTGTAGCGTTAAAAAAATAACTCATAATTATGAGCTAAGTAGAGAAACAAATATTGCGATTAACACTTGAATTGCTACTTGAATATTTAAAGCAACATCTGCATCAGTTGTATTAACTTTTACATTTATTGATCCTTCAATAACTGTTTTTTGACTATTCCGTTGTTTAGTCCCTAATAGTGCTGTCATTTCTTCAGCTACAATTTCACCCTGATTGACATTACTTGTGAGAATGGCTACAACGGCTGCAATAGCTACCTGAATAGCAACTTGTAATTGTATCGCTACTTGTGCATCTGTTGTGTTTACTTCAACACATTCAGAATCCTTAACAATAATCCATTCAAAGGATTGTTGTTCAATTGAACTTGCTGCTTCTGCATCCTGATCGATAACTGCTCCATTATGTGTTCCAGTTTTACAATGGTCTAGTGCTCTCCATTTTTGTTCACCCATACTATTTCACCTCTTTAAATTTTTAATTAAATAAGAATTAAGAACTAAGGACAGAAACAAATACTGCAATTAGTGCTTGAACTGCTACCTGAATGTTTACAGCGGCATCTACATCAGTTGTTGTAATTTTGACATCTTTTGAATTTACAATGACAATTTTTTGTTTGTTAGTTTGCTCAAGGTTAGCATGTGCTAGTAAGTCTTGAGCTATAACTTCAGAATTTGCAACATTAGCAGAAAGAATGGAAATTACTACTCCAAGAGCTACTTGGATAGCAACTTGAAGCTGCACAGCTACCTGAGTATCTGTTGTAGTAACTTCAATGTCACATGAATCCTTAATCCAAATTAATTCAGTAGATTCTTGATCTACAAATGAAAATGCATCTGCTTCTTGTTCAATAACTGCATCCTCTTTACTCTCGTCCTCAAAATGATTATCGCTTTCAAATAAATGGGAAAAATGATCATCCTCTTCTAATTCGAAACGACTTTTGTGGTCATGATCAGAATGTTTCTTTTTACTTCTTTTCTTTACTTCACGAGACTCATAGCGTTTATGAGTTGGCATGATTAACACTCCTTTCCTTATATGAAATAATATATGATTTTTTGAATGAATAAGATTGGGCTAAACCCTATGAGCCTATGTCCAATTTTAAAATAGAAAAAACGCCTAAAAGAGGCGTTTTTAAGAAGAAACGGAATTACTTTGGTTTCGTTTTTGGAGAAGTGGACTTGGCCCTATCAACAAGTGAACTGGATTGCTGTTTTAATTCTTCTAATAAATCGAAGATTAGTTGTTTTTGTTCATCAGTTACTTTCCCTTTAACGTTCTCTTTTGTAATACCGTGTTTTTGAAGAATGTTTAGCATCATTAATTCCATAAGTTTGTTAGGGGTTTCCCCGGGCTTTTGGTTTGAATTATTCAAGTTACCTGCTCCTTTCATGATATTTGCCATAATACTATATGTATTTACTGCACAAAAGGAAACTCCTGAGTTCGATCTTTATTTCCAAATATTATAAGTTTTAAAATGATGCCAGGGGTATATCATATCCAATATAGGGTTAAAAGTATATGTGGAGAAATTTATCTTATAATAAGGTCAAGTTTTTTTTTTGAATAATAAAAAAATAATAATATCATATATTTATACATAAGATATTCCCCTTATGTTTTCAACAATTTTCTTACAGTAATTATGAAAAGAGTTGGTGAAAATGGCGAAGAAAGCAAAAAAAATAAATGTTAATTTTAGCGATAGTGGAGCTTCTAACGATCAGCTATATGTAATAGATGAGAATAATAACGTAATTTCTGTCGTTAATGCAACAACAAATAATGTAGTTTCTACTATTCCTGTAGGGCATCAGCCAGTTAGCCTAAATGGGAATCCAAATAACAATCGGATTTATGTAACAAATGGGGGGAGCCAAACGGTTTCTGTAATTGACGGGGCAACTAATACTGTAATTGCTATCATTCCAGTAGGAGTTCAACCGGCCGGTGTAGGGATCAACCCATATATCAATCGAATTTATATCTCAAACAGGGGAAGTAATACCGTTTCTGTAATTGATGGGTTAACTAATACTGTAATTTCCACGATTTCAGTAGAAACTTACCCAACTGATATAGATGTCCATCCATATATCAATCGAATTTACGTAACAAATGAATTTAAGAATACCGTTTCTGTAATTGATGGGTTAACTAATACTGTAATTTCCACGATCTTAGTAGAATCTCAACCGTCTGGTATAGGTATAAATTCGGCCACTAATCGAATTTATATCTCAAATAGGGGAAGTAATACTGTTTCTGTAATTGATGCAATAACAAACACTGTAATGGCTATTATTCCTGTAGGAAATCAGCCTACCGGTATAGAGGTTAACTCATCCAATAATCAGATCTATGTGACACATGAAGTAGAAAATACAATCTCTGTAATTGATGGACTAACTAATATTGTAGTTGCTACTGTTCCAGTAACATCTCCTATGGCTAACATCGATGAGGACCTTTCTTTAGAATAATCTAACCTTATAAAATTTATAAGGAGTAACAATTTAATGATTAGACAAAAATATATAAAATTGGGCATGTTATTATAAGTATATTGATAATATTTGTATTAAAATACCATTTAATTAGGTATCACAAAATTCCTTTTTAAGCAGCGTATCTCTGGATATAGTAAGTAAATAAGAGTTAACTACTATACTATAAGATTCGCGTCAAAATTAAATTTAATTTTTATATAAGTGGATTAAAAAGCCATAGGTTTGGAGAGCCCTGGCTTTTTTTGTGTGCTCCTAGACTAATTAAGGGATAACCAAGAAAAATTACATATTTCTCGTGTTAATTTAGTGCTTATAAAAAAGCACCTATATATATTACTCAAGCCATTGTTTATGAACTAACGTTTTTCAATTTCCTCCTCTTTTCCATTCATAATTATTTGTTATGTAAAAATTTAAAAATATACAATCGTTCTAGGTTACTGTCATCGAGGAAATTTCTAAATTTATAACTATTAGTTCTCCGCCAATGACAGTTTCTAAAAGTACAAGTACCTCATATATTAAATATAATACGGAACCAGGAGGAAAGAAAATGAGAGATTGTATATTAGTAATTGGAGCCCATCCTGATGATGAACTCTTAGGAACAGCAGGAACCTTAAAAAGATTTGTAGATGAAGGCCATCAAGTAATTTCAATCGTTGTGGCTTTAGGAAGAAAAGAAGAAGCACACCACATTCAAGAATTAGGACAGCTTGCAAATAAGCAGCTTGGTATTGATGAAGTAATATTCCTTGGACATCCCAATTTAGAGTTAGAATCAATTCCTCTTCATTTATTAACGAAGGAAATTGAAAAATTGATTGAAAAATATAAACCTAGTAAAATATTTACCCATCATTATGGTGATCTAAATATTGATCATCAGATTACATTTAAGGCAGTATTAACAGCAACTAGACCTCTCCCTAACAAGGAACCAATAGAGTTAATTACATTTGAAACTGTATCCTCTAGCGAGTGGAATGCCTCTACTTCTGATAACCTATTTAAACCAAATTATTTTGTTGACATCACAAATAATATTGATGCTAAGATTAA
This sequence comes from Priestia sp. SIMBA_032, assembly GCF_046535215.1. NCBI lineage: Bacteria > Bacillati > Bacillota > Bacilli > Caryophanales > Bacillaceae > Priestia > Priestia sp. SIMBA_032. The sequence goes on from NZ_JAWRXD010000015.1 coordinate 87,780, forward strand.
TGCACTTAAATATTATGACGTTGAAATGCGAAATTTCCCTCATCCCCGTTCCTACGAAGGCGTTAAACATCTAGGCAGAGTTCGAGGCATGACTATTGGGGTGCCGTATGCAGAAGCTTTTGAAGTGATAAGAAGGGTTTGGAAATGATAAGAGATCTTATTTTCCCTTACCCTTATATCATTGAAAAGATGGATGAATACTATAAACCTAACCTCCCGCCAGTAAAAGTTAGGGAAGACTATAGAACAAAGAAAAGCCCTCAAAAACGGCCTTCCAAAAAGAAACTCACTATACTAATCGCTACATTTTGGGACTACCCTCATATAGGAGGATTATCCAACTATATTACAGAGCTTAGTAAAGGTTTAAAAAAACAAGGTCACAGGGTTGACATTATCTCCCCTAATTTATTCCCTAGTGCAACAGTAAAAAATTTACGAGAGCATATTACCCCTAAACTAAAAGAATTCTTCCTTAGAAGATATGGAAGTTATGATAAAAAAATCTTATCTAATAGTCGTCTCTTATATATATATGAACAGATGCTTCAAAAAATGGATTTGGAGAAATACGACATCTTTCATGCACAAGATATATTTACAGCAAATATTCTAGGAAGGTTTAATGCAAATTACAACAAGCCTTTATTTTTCACCCCTCATGGAATGTTCACTTTTAAAAGATTAAAGTTCAATTTAATGGAAAAGGGTTCTATTGAAGAAACCTATTATAAAGAGCTAGAGAGGAAAGCAATAGAGTTTGCTAGTCAGCTCATTATTCTTAGTGACTCGTTCCGTGATTCATTAACAGAATTAGGAGCAAAACACGAAAAAATGACAACAGTAATAACAGGTATTAATTATCCAGAAAAATACTACAAGAAAAAGTTGGGTCAACAAGAAAAACTTGTAATTACATGTGTGGCTAGATTAGGACCAAGAAAAGGGCACAACTATTTACTAAGTGCATTATCGCATATTAGGCAATATACAAATAATGTTGAAGTATTAATAGTTGGTGATGGTGAAATGCGAGAAACTTTAGAGAAACAAGTGCATTCCTTAGATTTACCTATGGTGAATTTTTTAGGTTCAAGAGACGATGTACCTTATATTTTAAGCAAAACAGACATTTTTGTACTTCCAACAATTAACGATAGTTTACCGATTGCGATTATTGAAGCCATGCATAGTGGGACAGCAATAATTTCAACAAATTGCGGTGGCATTCCAGAACTTGTTAAACATGGTAAAACAGGAATTATTGTTGAACCTGGAGATACAGAAGAATTAGCACAAGCATTAAGATTTTTCATTGTTAATAAACAAGCTCGAGATAAAGCTAGTACTAATGCATTTAATTTTGCTAAGACACACTTAACCACAGATGGAATGATAAGAAAAATAGAAAGTATATATAATAAATTTTAAAGGTGGCTAAACCTTATGAAACATGAACATTGTGCAGTTGTGCTTGATTTGAGCGCAAATGGGGTTGGAATAATTCGAAGTTTATCTAAAAAAGGGATAAAAATATATGCTTTTGATACAGAGAGAGCTTATAAGATAGGAAAATCCCGTTTAGCGACTTGTAATATATGTCCCAATCCTTTAACCGAAGAAAATGAATTGCTTATGTTTTTAATCAATCTTTCCCAAAGCATAGGAAAAAAACCTATATTATATGCAGGTTCTGATGATTATATTGTTTTTATTTCAAGAAACCGCAAAGTACTGTCTAGATACTTTTTGTTCTTACTTCCAGATCACTCTTTAATTGAAGAAGTTTTAGACAAAGAGAAGGCATATGAATTGGCTTTAAAGCATAATATCGCATGTCCTAAAACATATATTGTAGAAAATGAAGACCACTTTGAAGAAGCGATTGCTAATCTTGATTTTCCTTGTATCCTCAAGCCAGTTCTTGGCCATGAATTCAGAAAAAACATTAACAAAAAAGCTATCTTAATAAATGATTTAGCCCAATTAAAAGCTGATTACCAGACCTACAGGGAATATGGAAAGCTAATTATTCAAGAAATTATTCCTGGAGATGATAATTGTTTTTATAAAGTCGCTACTTTCTATGATGACGATATGAAATTAATGGCATTATTCTCCTTACAAAAAAATCACCAATTTCCTGCAGAGTTTGGAACGGGTGCACATATTATAAGTAAGCGAGTTCCAGAGCTTTTCGATATATGTTTACCCTTCTTTGAAGAAATTGAACTTAAAGGCATTGGTATGGCTGAATTCAAAAAGGATCCTCGAGATGGTATTTACAAATTCATTGAAATAAACCCACGTTTCTGGCTAACACATAGCTTAACAGAACCTTCTGGTATTAATTTTGTCTATATGTATTATTTATATTTAACTAAACAAAATCCCGAGCCCATCTTCTATCAAATAGATGGGGTTAAATGGATATATCTAGTAAGATATTATCTGACTTTTCTTCAAAAAAGAAAAAGAAAAGAAATGAGTTTTATTGATTTTTATAAAGGTTTTCAAGGAAAAAAAGAGTTCGCCCTATTTGCATGGAATGACCCAATGCCATTTATTAGAAGTACATGTTCCCACTTGGTTAACGCTTGGAAACAACATTGGAAATAACAAAGGAAGGAATGAAAATTGTGTATGAACCTAAATTATTATACAAACTATTTACGAAATTAAAGATTTCCGAAAAGCTTTCTTATTCCATGGGCGAAAAAGTTATCATTGATCCAACTAAAATAGAGTGTCTGAAATCAACCAAAAGAAGCAGCATATATAAATTATTACTTCGAAAAAAAAGTGGTTACTATCCAATTATTTTTAAGGTCTATAGTTCAACAACTCAAAAAAATGAAGTTGAAATTAATATATATAAGAAACTCCACCCACTGCTGAAAGAATTTTTACCTCAAATTTACCTCATAGAAAGGAATTCAAATGAAGATTGGGTTTTCATGGAATTTGTTAATCAAATACGCGGTCAATTAAAATTTACCCCAAAACATTTAGACTACATTATTCCCACGGTTGCTAAACTTCATGCTCGCACATTCGAAGACAGATTCAAAAAATATAATGATGCTTGGAGTTCTTGGCTTCCAACTTATGATTCCGCATCAGCAAGAAAGGAACGAGAAAAATACATTGAAAAAACGGTCGTTTTTCTCGATGAGGCAGTTAGCGATGACAGAACAAAAGATTTAATAAAACCTTATTATAAGCCCTTAATAAAACTATATAGTAAAGGTCCGGATTTTTTCCCTGAAATACTGGAAAATGGTTCTTCTCTTACACATGGAGACCTTCACATGCAAAATATATGTAGTAAAGATGTTACTAAAGATTATCCTTGGAATATTCAGTTCATTGATTGGGAGTCAGCAAGATATGCTCCAACATGGTTTGATATGGTAGTTTTAGTAGAAATATTATTGGGATTCAGAGCAGATTGGCAAAAATACGCCGAAGAAATTCGAAATCATTGTATAGTAACTTACGTTAACGAAATGAAAAAGCATGGAATTAAATTTAAAACTGATCCAAGAGATCTTTACAAAATGGCTTATTTACAAAGAACATTAGAAAAAGGATTGCACACCCAATTACGAAGAATATTTGATAACCGTGGAGGCGAGTTACTAGGTTATCATCTGGAAAAAGTAGCAATTTGGGGTAGGGAATTAGGAATAGATTGATATATAAAAAGTAAGTTATCAATCTCTATAAATAACAATCGTTCCGGAGAGACATTTAAAAATGACTCTCCGGAACGATTAAAAAATAGGCTGTAATGTTGAATATTTTTCCGTATAGTACAAGCAATTTTACTGTAGAAAAATAGAATATAATATGAAAGGAGGAAAGCAATATGAGTAAATCTTATAAAAACAAAAAAGAAGGCCCGCATTACGATTTAAAAGTCATCCATGACGCTAGCAAGGACAAATATGACTGTAAGTGCAAAAAAGATAAATATGAAGAAAAAGACGAGTACAAGTACAAAAAAGACAAATATGAGTCTAAAGACAAAAAAGATAAATATAAAGAAAAAGACGAGTACAAGTACAAAAAAGACAAATATGAGTCTAAAGACAAAAAAGATAAATATAAAGAAAAAGAC